>NZ_AP022606.1:3197103-3836524 GCF_010728725.1 Mycobacterium branderi | reverse complement strand
CCGACGTCGTCGGCCTTCTCGAATATGGTGTACGAGTCGATGCCGGCCTGTTGCAACTTGACCGCCATGCACAGGCCCGACATGCCGGCGCCGATGATCGCGATCTTCAAGGGGCGTTTGTCCGCGATGTCAACCACCAGAATCTCCAGACGTGGGCTGGCCTGATCCTACGTCGCGTAAGCCGGTCCGCCCCCGCCATCGGGAATTGAGGTAGCCGACTACCCTATTCGCGCTCGCCGCGTCGGCGGAATAGTCGACTGGTCACCAGGGTGCTGCGCACCCGAAACACGACCAGGGAGGCCAGCGAAATGTCGAACGTCGATACCGCCAGGTCGGCACACGAAGCGTTCAGCCGCGGGGATTTGGCCACATTGAAGGAGTCCTACGCCCAAGACGCGGTCTGGGTGTCCTCCGACGAGATTCCGCCCGGCGGGGAGATCCACGGCCGCGACGCCATCATCGAGATGATGGGCCGGCTGCCGGACTACTGGTCCACGGTGAGCGTCGAACCGGACACATACATCGACGGCGGCGACTACGTCGTGGTGCTCGGCACCGTCCGTTTCGGCAATGACAAAGGCAGCGCCGAATCGCCGTTCGTCAACGTGCTGAAGTTCGACGGCGACGGCAAAGTCGTGCGCGGTGAAATCCACACCGACAGCGCCAAATTCGCGAAGCTGCAAGCCTGATCGCGATGGGCAAGGTCGGCGATCACGCCGTCGTCCTGGGCGCAAGCATGGGCGGGTTGCTGGCCGCCCGCGTTCTGGCCGACTTCTACTCCACCGTCACGGTGGTGGAGCGCGACACTCTGCGACACGACGCGGTGCACCGGCGCGGCGTGCCGCAGAGCCGCCACGTTCACGGTCTGCTGAGCACAGGCTCGCGCATTCTGGACGAGCTGTTTCCCGAACTGCTCGACGAGCTCGTCACCGCGGGCGCCAACGTCCTGGAGGGCGGCGACGGTACACGCGTGTGGCTTCGCTTCGCCGGCCATGACCTGAACCGCTCGGGCAGATTCGCCGACCCGGGCGCGGTGACCTCATACCTGGCCAGCAGGCCGTTTCTGGAGTCGCATGTGCGGGCGCGGTTGCGACGGTTCGCCAACGTGACGCTGCTCGACGGCCACGACGTGGTCAACTTGTTCGGCGACGGGACCGGTCGAGTGGCCGGCGCGCTGGTGGCGGATCGCGACACCGGCGAGAACGTCTTCATGGAAGCCGATCTCGTCGTCGATGCGACGGGCCGTGCCGCGCGGACACCGGCGTTCCTGGAGAATTTGGGCTATCGGCGTCCGCCCGAGGAACACATCGTGGTCAAGGTGGCCTACGTCAGTCAGATGTTGCGGATACCGCCGAACACGCTCGACGAAAAGCTGATTCTGATCGGTCCGTTGCCGGACCGGCCGACCGGCGGGGCGCTGTTCGCCTACGAAAACGACACCTGGATGCTCACGCTGGCCGGTCTCAGCGGACACGAACCCCCTGCCGATCCGGCCGGCATGATTAGCTTTGCCGAGCAGTTCGCCCCGGCACCGATGATCGCCGCGATGAAAGCGGCCGAGCCGCTGTCCGAGCCGTGCCATCACCGTTACCCCGCCAGCAAGTGGCGACGCTACGACAAGATGCTGCACTTCCCGGCCGGGCTGCTGGTCTTCGGAGACGCGATCTGTAGCTTCAATCCGGTCTACGGACAAGGCATGTCGGTGGCCGCCCTGGAGGCAATTGCCTTGCGCGACTGCCTGCTTCGCGGAGACCACGATCTGCCCCGGCGGTTTTTCCGCGCAGCCGCCAAGACGATCAAGTCGGTCTGGAAGATGGCTTCGGGTGCGGACCTTGCCCTGCCTCAGGCCCAGGGACGACGTTCGGTGTCCATGCGATTGTCGAATTGGTACACCGCGCACGTGCTTGCCGCCGCCGCATCCGATCCGGTCGTCACCGAAGAATTCGTGCGGGTGATGAACCTCGTCGACCCGCCGACGCGGTTGCTGCGGCCGTCGGTTATCGCGCGGGTTGCCACCACAGGCCGGCGCCAGGCCCGACTTGAGGCCGCGGTCCCCGAGCCGGAATTGGTTGCGGGATAACTACCTGGCGGACCGGACCCCATTGAGCAAGTTCACCAGCTGGTCGCGTCGCTCAATCCCCAGCTTGGCGAACGTGCGGTACAGGTGCCCGTCCACCGTTCGCACCGACACCGACAGCCGATCGGCGATCTGGCGGTTGGACAAGCCGCTCGCCACCAACATCGCGATCTCGCGTTCACGGTCGGTGATCGGAAGCGGGCGTGCCGCGGCTTTGACCGCCGGAGTTCGTATTTCGTACTGGCTGGCCAGCCAGTGCGCCCGGGTTGACGACTCCAGCTCCTTGCCGCGGCGGCCGCTGCGGTCGTGCTCACGCGCCGCCTGCGCGGCCGCGTCGGCGGCAAGCGTCAGCGCACCGACCTCCGCGAAGCGGTCTGCCGCGAAGTCCAACTGATCGCCGTCGTGGCCGGCAAGCCCGCGCGCATGTGCCGCGATCGCCTCCGCCATCGGAGTGTTCAGCGTCTTGGCGAGCTCGCCCAGCCGCGAGGCATGCGAGCGATCGCCGAACCGTACGGCGGTGTGCAGTGCCCGCATCTCGACGGTGGGCAACCCGGATCGCCGTGCAATCTGCGCCGCATGTATCGCATGCGATTGGGCCGCAGTGGTTTCGCCGGCGCACGCTCGCTCCCAGGCTCGCGCCAACTCGAGCTCCGGCAGGAATACCGCAACCTGCGGGCCATAGGCTTGCCGGGATTTGTCCAACGCGGCGGCTGCCGCGTCGCTGTCTCCCCGCGCACCTTCGGCCTGCGCCTGCCAGGCGGTGACCAGCATCATCCATGCCGACGGAAAGCCTTGCGACAAACCGGATATCGAGTCGGCAAATGCCGAGCACGCGGCGGGCAGCTCGCCGCCGGCAAGGTGCACGAGCCCGAATATCGCGGCCACCATGGCGTCTGCCGCGGGCACACCGGCAGCCATCGCGGCGTACCGTTCCGCCGCCGCTTCGGCCGCCTGCTGATCACCGGCGGCCGTGTGCGCCATCACCTCGGCCAAGCCGAGGGCGAACCGCTGCGGCCCGGACTCGCTGGACGTCGCGGCCCGCAATCCGGCGTCGACGATGGGCGCGACCTCGCCGAACCGGCCGACGCCGGCCAACGCACAAGCCGTCGGCACCGCCGCCCACACCGTCGCCAACGGAAGCACGCTGGATGCGCACAGGCTCGGACCCACTTCGATGGTGGTCGCGACGTCACCGGAGAAGAACGCAAACGAGACCTGCAGGGCCATCGCCATCGCGCCGCTTGCCTCGGAACCGACGCGGCCCCTGACGTTTTCGAGCACCCGTTGGGCGGCGTCGGTTCGCCCGCACTGCCAGAACAGGTTCGCCGCACGCAGACAACCCCACCGCATGGTCAGCAGCTCGTCGCCGCTGTCGGGGTCGAACCCGGACAGCACCACCTCGGCTTCGTCACCGCGCCCCTGCCAGCTCAACGCGTCGGCGAGCACGATGGCGGCCCGTAAACCGCCGCCGCAGTCCAGTGCGTATCGGGCCAACTCTTCGCCGTAGCCGAGGTTCGACATGGTGACCGCGCTTGCCGCGGCGGTGATGATCACGTCGAGGTCCGGCTCCAAGTCGCTTCGCATCATGAACTGCGCCAGCCGGATCTGGCCACGCAGGTCGGGCAGTCGCGAACGACGCCCTCCGGCTCGCAGGTGTTTCTGAAGTGCTTGTGCCAGAAGACCATTGAGTTGCCGCGAGCGAACCACACCGGCGAGCCGGATTGCGGCGTCCCCCAGAACGGGGTGATTCAACTGCACAACGGTCTCGGATCCGTCGGCGAGCAGTTGGATCATGCCCCGACGCTCCAGACGGGCCACCGCGTCCGCGTCGCAAAGCCCGCGCAGGATCTCCCAGTCCAGCAGCTCTCCGGTGGCCAAGATCTCCACCGCTTCCAGCTCTTCGGGAGTCAGGGATCGCAGCCGAAACTCGAGCAAGTCGTAGAGTTCGCGGTCCGCGCGCAGCGGGCCGCGAAGCCGCCAGCCGTCGTCGGCGTGGACCAGCACCCCGTTCTCCCGGCCGGCACTGAGCAGGCCCCGCAGCAACAGCAGGTTTCCGCCGCTGCGGGCGTAGAGCTCGTCGACCAATCGCTGCTCGACCACACCGCCCAGCACTCGGCGCGCCAGCTCCCCGGTCTGCTCGGGGGTGAACGCGTCGATGTGCAGGGTCAGCAACAGCCGTTCTTTGCTCAGCGCCGTCACCGCGTCGAGCACCGGCTCGCCCGACCGGATCGTCACGACCAGGCGCGCGCTGCCGTTGACCGCGAGCTGATACACCAACGTGGCCGACAGCGGGTCGAGCAGCTGGGCGTCGTCGACGACGACCACGAGGTTCGCATCCTTTTCCAGGGTCGCGTGCGCGGCGGCCAGCATCGTGGCGGGCTCATGCGCCGCGTCGACGGTGACGGCGCGCGAGAATGCGCCCAACGGCACCTCGCGGCCCGTTTCGGTGCCCAGCACGAAGCGCACCGTCTCCCCTCGCGCTTCGACAGCCGCCGCGAGCGCGCGGCCGAGCGTCGATTTGCCCACCCCGCTGGCACCGACCAATGCGACGCCCCGGAATTCCGAGTCGTCGCCGAGTGCGGCCATTGCCTGGCGGAACTCGTCATCACGGGCGACTAGCGGCCACTTCGACGCGGTCTCTGTTTGCACCGGATACAGAGCCTCCTGAGCCACGCGCTGTTGGGGGCAGAGTACGCCCGGACCAATCCGCCCGCGCGAATTTGCCCATGCGTGGTAGCCGCGGCGGGCGTGCTCGGCAGTCCGGCTTTCCTGGTGATCCCGCAACCCCATGGTCAGCCCTTCTACCTGGTGCCGTTACGGGGGCTCCCGCGCTCCGGATTGTAGAAGAATCGTCCAATCTACCGGATGTTTTTCCGCATTCGGTGCTTACGGCCTGGCGAGATAGGGTCGCACGACGTCGTTGAACCGCCGGTCTGCCCAGTTGGCGAACCTCGGCGACGACTGGATCTGGCCCGATGCCGCGAACAGGTCGGCCAGCCGCTGTTCGGAGGCGACGCCGATCCAGTCCCCGTTGGTGACTCCCTAGGCCTCGGCGATACTGCGCACCGGAATCTGCTGCTCGGCCTGCGCGGTGTAAGGGTCCCAGATGGCCCATGCCTCGGCTTGGTGTTGCGCGAAGGCGGACAGCGCGTCCGCCGGTTGCAGGTATACGAACTTCACGTCGGAGGGCCGCAAGCCGGCCTTGTCCAGCTGCGCGAGCACGTTGCCGTGCGACGAGCTGCCTTTGCCGACGATGATCGTCTTGCCGCGCAGGTCCGCGACCGAGCGGATCGGCGAATCGGCATGCACCAGAATCCGATTGCCCGCACCACCGCCGCCGTAGGCGGAGACGGCCTTGACCTTGGCGTTGCTCGCGGCCCCGAAGATCGGCGGGGTGTTGCCGGTGATCGCGAAGTCGATCTTGCCCGCGGTGGCCGCCTCGACTCGTGGCGCGAAACACACCCGGTGACAACCAAACTCAGCACGAGCAATACGTGCCACACCTTCGGCATCACCGCGGCGGCACCCCCAACTGGCCAAGCAGTTCGGCGCGATACCGCTCGTTATGCGACGCGCGGGGATGGTCGATGGTCAATGCATGAATCACCCGGCCGTTCTCGAGGACCAACACGCGATCGGCGAGCGCCAGGGCTTCGTCGACGTCGTGGGTGACCAACAGGACACCAAACCCGTGACGGCGCCACAGCTCCAAGAGCAAGGCGTGCATGGTCAGCCGAGTCAATGCATCGAGCGCACCGAATGGTTCGTCGAGCAGCAACAGCTGTGGCTCGGCCACCAGTGCCCGGGCCAACGAAACCCGTTGCGCCTGACCGCCCGAGAGTGTCAGCGGCCATGCATCCGCGCGGTCGGCGAGCCCGACGTCGGCAAGTGCCCGCTCGGCGCGCTGTCGAATCTGCGGCGCAGACAGCCGGGTCCGGGTGAGCCCGTAGCCGACGTTGGTGCGCACGTCGCGCCAGGGAAACAGTCGCGGCTCCTGGAACGCCAGCGCCGGCGCGCCGGCGGTCATACGTTCGCCGGTGTGATCCGTCGACAGCCCGGCCAGCACCCGCAGCAGTGTGGACTTGCCCGAGCCACTGCGCCCGACAAGGGCAACGATCTCGCCTCGTCTGATCTGCAATGAGACGTCGACGAGTACATGACGGTTGCCGTACCACTTGTCGACGTGACGCAGCTGTCCGGCGACATCGGTGTCCTCCCGACTGGCTGTCAAAGTAGCTGTCACAGTTGGCCTTTCACTGTCGATACCGCAGGGCGCGGTGTTCGAAGACCCGGACGATTGCGTCGGTGACGATGCCAAGCAGCGCGTAGACGATCAGTCCGAAGATGATGATGTCGATGCGCAGGAAGTCTCGGGCGTTGTTGATCAGAAAGCCGATCCCCTTGTCGGCGTTGATCTGTTCGGCGACAACCAATGTCAGCCAGGCGATCGCCAGCGATTGCCGCAAGCCCACCAGCACCAGGGGCGCTGCGCTGGGGACGATGATCCGGCCGAACCGTTGCCAGAACGAAAAGCCAAGCACCTGAGCGGCTTCGAGCAGCTTCGGGTCTACCTGGCGAATCGCTGCAAAGCTGTTGAGGTAGAGCGGGAAAGCAGCACCCAATGCAACGAGCAGCACTTTGGGCAGCTCGCCGATCCCGAACCACAGGATGAGCAGGGGGATCAGTCCCAGATGCGGCAGCGCACGCAGCATCTGCATGGGCGGGTCGACGGTCGACTCGAACCAACGGGACAGGCCAACCGCTGAGCCCACGGCGATTCCGACCAGCCCGCCCAGCAGCAGACCCTCGACGACCCGCGTTCCGGACACCTGTAGCGCGTCGGCGAGCTGCCCGTTGTCGAGCAGTTCCACGCCGGCCTCGGCGATCAGCGAGGGAGCGGGCAACACATCCTCGGGTATGACGCCGATGGCGCTACCCAGCTGCCAGAGCACCACAAGCGCCACGGGCGACGCTAAGCGCAGAATTTCCCATTTGCGACGCGCCCACACCCGTGTGCCGATCGGCGCTGTTGCGATGCTCACGGTGTCGACGTCCTCATGGTTGGGGCACAAGCAGATACGACGCAACGCATGGTTGCGGCCCCAGACGTTATGCGCCGAAGATCAGATCGGGTAAGGGTTTTCCGCTGGGTGAGCCAATCTCGATCACTGGCCTGAAAGCAACCCCGTACCGTGAACACGTGCAGAGATCCCGCCACACCGATGCCTGTCCGGGTGCGCTGCAGGTGCATCAGGCGGCCGACGGCGCGCTGGCGCGGGTGCGGCTGCCCGGCGGGACGATCAGCGCCGCCCAGTTGGCGGCGCTGGCCGCCGCGTCCAGCAGGTTCGGCTCAGGCACACTCGAGCTGACCGCTCGCGGAAACGTGCAAATCCGCGGGATCACCGATACCGCGGCGGTCGCCGAGGCGGTGGCCGAGGCCGGCTTGCTGCCGTCGGCGACCCACGAGCGGGTCCGCAACGTCGTCGCGTCGGCGTTGTCCGGCCGGGTGGGCGGTGCGGCCGATGTGCGCGGGTGGGTCAGCGAGCTGGACGCCGCGATCCAGGCCCAACCGGCGCTGGCGTCGCTGCCGGGGCGGTTCTGGTTCAGCATCGACGACGGCCGTGGCGACGTGTCGGGGTTGGGCGCCGACGTCGGCGTGCACGTGCTCGAGGGCGGCGCGGCGCTGCTGCTGGCCGGCCGCGACACCGGTGTCCGGCTTGAGGCCGGCGAGGTTGTGGACAGACTGGTCGCGGTTGCGGTGCGGTTTGTCGAGACGCGCGGAAAGGCGTGGCGCGTAGTCGAATTGGCTGATCCGCGGGTGCTGGTGCCTGGCTCCGGACTCGGCTTGCGGCACACGCCCGTCACTACACCCCCAGTGGGCTGGATTTCGCAGGACGACGGCCGGGTGGCGCTGGGCGCCGTCGTGCCGCTGGGGGTTTTGGCGGCCCGCGTCGCGGAATATCTGGCCGCGATCGGGGCGCCGCTGGTGGTCACGCCGTGGCGCTCGGTGCTGATCTGCGACCTCGACGAGGCGGTGGCAGATGCGGCGCTGCGGGTGCTGGCACCGCTGGGCCTGGTGTTCGACGAGGCCTCGCTGTGGCTTTTGGTCAGCGCCTGCACCGGCAGCCCTGGCTGCGCGCATTCGGCCGCTGATGTGCGCGCCGACGCCGCCGCGGCAGTGCAGGCGGGCGAGGCGGACATCAGGCGGCATTTCGTCGGCTGTGAGCGGGCGTGCGGCAGCCCGCCCGTCGGCCAGGTGCTGGTCGCTACTGGCGACGGCTACCGGTTGCAGACCAGGCCTTAAGGTGAGCGGGTGCTCGACTACCTGCGCGACGCCCACGAGATCTACCGGCAGTCGTTCGCGACCATCCGGGCCGAAGCGGACCTGACCCGGTTCCCCGCCGACGTCGAACAGGTGGTGGTGCGGCTGATCCACACCTGCGGCCAAGTCGACCTGGCCGAGCATGTGGCCTATACCGACGACGTGGTCGCCCGGGCCGGCGCAGCGCTGGCCGGCGGCGCCCCGGTGCTGTGCGACTCGTCGATGGTGGCCGCCGGGATCACCAAGGCGCCCGGACCGGTCGTGTCGCTGGTGGCCGACCCCCGCGCCGCGAAGCTTGCCGCCGAGCGGGCGACGACGCGCTCGGCTGCCGGAGTGGAGCTGTGGGCGGATCGACTGGGCGGGGCGGTGGTCGCGATCGGCAACGCGCCCACCGCGCTGTTTCGGTTACTCGAGCTCGTCGACGAGGGCGCGCCGGTGCCGGCCGCGGTGCTGGGCGGGCCGGTCGGCTTCGTCGGGTCTGCGCAGTCCAAGCAGGAGCTGATCGAGCGTCCGCGCGGCATGTCGTATCTGGTGGTGCGGGGCCGTCGCGGCGGTAGCGCGATGGCCGCCGCCGCCGTCAACGCGATCGCGGCCGGTAATGCCTAGGCGGGGCACGCTTTTCGGCGTCGGTCTGGGACCCGGCGATCCTGAGCTGGTGACCGTCAAGGCCGCGCGGGTGATCGGGCAGGCGGACGTGGTGGCCTATCACAGTGCGCGGCACGGCCGCAGCATCGCCCGCGGGATCGCCTCGGCTTACCTGCGGCCCGGCCAGATTGAGGAACACCTGGTTTATCCGGTCACCACCGAGACCACCGATCATCCCGGCGGGTATGCCGGGGCGATCGAGGATTTCTACGCCGAAGCCACGGCCCGGATCGCCGCGCACCTGGACGCCGGGCGCGACGTGGCGCTGCTGGCCGAGGGCGATCCGCTGTTCTACAGCTCCTACATGCATCTGCACACCCGGTTGACCGAGCGGTTCGACGCGGTGATCGTGCCGGGGGTGACGTCGGTGAGCGCGGCGTCGGCGGCGATCGGGACACCGCTGGTGGCAGGCGACGAGGTGCTCTCGGTGCTGCCGGGCACGCTGCCGGTCCCCGAGCTGGCCCGCCGGCTTTCCGAGGCCGACGCCGCGGTGGTCTTGAAGCTGGGCCGCTCGTATCCTGCTGTCCGAGAAGCGCTTTCGATGTCGGGGCAACTCGACGATGCGTTGTACGTGGAGCGGGCCAGCACTGCGAGCCAACGGGTATTGCCCGCCGGTACGGTCGACGAGACCAGCGTGCCCTATTTCTCGCTGGCCATGGTGCCGGGCGGGCGACGCCGCGAGTCACGGTGCGGCGGCGTGGCGGTGGTGGGTCTGGGCCCCGGGCGGTTCGACTGGATGACGCCGGAATGCCGCCGCGAGCTGGCCGCGGCGACCGACCTGATCGGCTACGGCCCGTATCTGGATCGCGTACCGGTCCGGGACGGGCAGCGCCGTCATGCCAGCGACAACACCGACGAGGTCATGCGGGCCCGACTGGCGTGCACTTTGGCGGAGCAGGGCCGCGCGGTGGCGGTGGTGTCGTCGGGTGATCCCGGTGTGTTCGCGATGGCGACCGCTGTGCTGGAGGAGGCCAAGCAGTGGCCGGGCGTGTCGGTGCGGGTGATTCCGGCGATGACCGCGGCGCAGGCGGTGGCCAGCCGGGTCGGCGCGCCGCTGGGTCACGACTACGCGGTGATCTCGCTGTCGGACCGGCTCAAGCCGTGGGACGTCATCGCCACACGGCTTTCCGCCGCGGCCGCCGCCGACATGGTGCTGGCGATCTACAACCCGGCGTCGAAGAGCCGGACCTGGCAGGTCGCGGCGATGCGGGATCTGCTGCTGGAGCATCGCGATCCCGGCACCCCGGTGGTGATCGGCCGCGACGTGTCCGGACCGGACGAGCGGGTGACGGTGGTGCGGTTGGCCGATCTGGACCCGGCCGACGTCGACATGCGCTGTCTGCTGATCGTCGGCTCGTCGCAAACGCAGTGGTATGCGGATCGCGTGTTCACCCCGCGCCGATATCCTTCTTAGGCCACCGAATGGCCACTTATGACACGCTTTTTGCGAAATAGCGTGTCATAAGTGGCCATTCGGCGGTTGCCAGGACGGGTCGCGACCAAGGCGGGCCAGCAGCTTCGACTGGATGTCCGCGTCGTCGTCGACGGCGACAGGGGCGGCGAACATCCCTGATCCACTGGAGTTTTCGGGCAGCCCCTCGAAAAACATTGTGCACCAGCCGGGATCGAGCCGGTCGTCGGCGCCGACTGCACGCGCCAGATCCCAAGTGTGCACCAGCACGTCTCGGGTGAGGTGTGGCAATGGCACGTCGATGACCCACTCACGGTCCAACGCCTCCTTCAACCGGTCGACGGTCAACTCCCAGCGCCGCTGTGGGTCGTGGCGGGGACGCTGCGGCTTCAGTCCGAGCGGCCGAAGCAGCAACACGTCGTGAAAGCCGATCACATGCTCGAGCACTCCGCGCGCGTCCCAGGCGTTGCACGGGGTTGGGCGGTCCCACTTCCCGTCGGCCGACCGGACCGGGTCACCGAAGCGTCGGCACACCGCCAAATGCAGCCGGCCGGGTTTGGTATCCACTACATCGCCTCGGCCACTGCGATATGGCCTTCGAAGCCAAGCGATGTGGCCATGGCCCGGTAGCGATCGACGAAATCGCGATAGGTACCGTCGTCGCCGCGGGCCTTTGCCAGTAGCGCACGCAGTCGTAGCAGTGCCACGTCATAGAGCACGAAACCGGGCTCGACGGGCACCGCCGCCAACCGCTCGATCGCCGACTGCGCTTCCTGTAGGTCGGCTTGGGTACCGCGTTGCAACAATGTCTCGACTAAAGCGGCAACTGCTGCTCCTCGATAAATCAGTGAGCCAGTGGCGATTTCGTGGTCGACCAGGGCACGCAGAATCTCGGTAGCTCCGTCATGATCTCCCGTACGTGCCCTTTGCTTTGCAGTTTCCAATTCGATCGCATGCACCTCGCCCATCATGAAACGCTTCTCCAAGATGGCATGACGAGCCATGGCGAGTAGGTGGAAGCCATCGCTACGTTGCGGCTCTTCCGATTGAGCAAGGATGAGGCCACGCAGAAGGCGGGCAGCCGTCAACGCGAAATCGTCGCCGCGCTGTTCCGCCCGGTTGAGCGTCTCCGCGGAGTCCTGCAGGAGCGGGGTGTCGTTGCGCAGCAGCCCATGCAGTGTCCCGAAGTTGTAGACGAGCAAGTCGAATACGGCGCGGCCGCCGGGCTGGACCTCGCGGCATATTGCCGCAGCCTGTTGCATTTGGTGCTTCCATGCCGGCTGCCCCAGACACGCCCGTGCGACGGCTTGTGTCATCAGCGCCCATATCAGCGGGGTTTCGATGATGAGATCTCCCATGTGGAAATCGCCGTCGGCCAGGTCAATCACGCGCTGCGCCAACCGCACGCATTCGGTTACCTCGCCCACTCTCATTTTTGGGGTCAATGCCATCCACAGCAGTGCGACCGTCAGCGATGGGTCGGCAATCGACTCCAGCAATGGTTCGAGTTCGCCGGACAGCTGCGACGCTTCGTGAAAGCGCTCGTGGCCAGTGAGTGCCTGTATTTGGCCGGCCATACCGATTGCAAGTGACACTTTGTCATCAGCCTCGGCAGCCATGGTCCGGAGTTCGTCGAATCCGGTGTCGGCGATGTCGCCTCCTGCGCGCCAGGCGGTTGCGCACAGCCGGGCCCGGGGTGCGATGCGCATTGCGGCGCGATCGGGATCGTCGGCGGGCAGCCGGTCGGCTATCCGGCGTGCTCGCTGCCAGCTGGTCCAGGCCGCAGCAATGTCGCGGTACGCCCGCAACCACGTGCCGGCACGCATGTGCCAACTGAACGCTTCGTGTAGGTCCCCGGCGGCTTCAAGATGCTCGGCAATCAGTGACGCATTTTCGTCGGTCTGCTCGATGGCTGCGGCCAACTTTCGGTGCAACTCGGCACGGTCCGATTTGAGCTGTGATTCGTAGGCCACCGAGCGGATGAGCGGATGGCGAAATGCATACTCGGCGCACGGGCTGAACTTGACCTGGTCGACAAGCTCTGCCTTGACCAGCGTTTCGAGGTTCGGATCAGCGCCCACCGTGGTGAGAAGCTCCGCATCGAACGACCCGATCACCGCGGCTGCGTTCAGGGTGCGTTTCGCTGTCGCGTCCAGGCGGTCGATCCGCGCGGCTATGGCCGCATGCAGGCTGGCCGGCACGTGCACTTCGCCGTGCTCATCCACACATACATATGCCCCGGGCCCGCCGGTGACCACGCCTCGATCGGCAAGATCACGGATGATCTGCTCGGCGAAAAACGGGTTTCCGGCGACCCGCTCAGCGATCTGGTCGGCCAGTGCGGCAACCGAAGGGTCCGACCCCAGTAACTCCTCGATCAACACCAAAGTTTGCGAATCGTCCAGTGGGGCAAGCGCAATCACTTGCCCGGCCGGGGCCCTAGTGAGCTCGCCGCTGTATTCGGGCCGGTATGTGATCAGTACCAGTGAGCGAGTCCGCGGAACCACCGCGAGGAAATCGGCAAGCATGGATTCGCTCGCCTGATCGATCCAGTGCGCGTCCTCGATAACGTAGACACGCGGTGTCGAGCGGGTCAACGCGGCCGTAATCATCAGCGCCGTCAGCCTGCGCCGACGAGCATCGGGCGCGATATCAGCCAGATCGGTTGCAGGATCGCGGATGCCGAGCAGGTCGTCGAGGAGTACAAGATCCGCGGGATCGGCATCCGGCAGTTGGCTTCGAACCGTGGCCCGCGCCGTCGCATCGTCGAGATCCGCCGTTCCCAACACCGCCCGCAGTAGCCGGGTCACCGCGTGGAATGCGACCTCGCTGGTATGAGACTCGCAGTATGTCCAAAAGACTTGCACGCCCTGGCTATCCGCAACGGAGCTCGTTTCGGCGACGATGCGGCTCTTGCCGATGCCGGGCGGACCGACTACCGCGGCGACACAGCCATGGCCTGTTGTCGAACGATTCAGCATCGCCGTCAGAGCGGCAAGTTCCCACTCGCGGCCCACCAGTGTCGAGGCGTGCGGACCAATACGCTCGCGGGGTGCCGCCAGTGCCACAAGTCGGCGTGCCGACACCGGATCGGCGGCGCCCTTGATGGTTACCAGTTCTGGGTCCGCGAGGACGGCGACGTTCTCGGCGAGCCGCGCAGTGGACGCACTGAGCATCACGCCGCCGGGAGGCGCCGCGGATTCCATCCGCTGAGCCATACCGACGTGAACTCCCACCGCGGTGTAACCCATAGCACCCGAACCGATCTCACCGGCAATCACCTCGCCGGAGTTCAGACCTATTCGCAGCTGCAGCGCCAGAGCATCTTTCGCCTCCACCTCGGCGGCTAAGTGCCTGGCTTCTCCCTGGATTTCCAGGGCAGCTGCACAGGCACGAACAGCATGGTCCTCCAAGGACACCGGGGCCCCGAAGATCGCCATGATCCCGTCGCCGGTGAATTTGTCGACGGTGCCGCCGTAGCGCCGCACGACCGTCGACGCACGATGGACGAGCGCGGTCATGATCTCGCGGAGCCGCTCGGCGCCCACGGCAGCAGCGATATCCATTGATCGCACCACATCGGCGAACAACACCGTCACTTGCTTGTACTCCGCGGCGCCAGTCCGAGCAGTCAGCGGCGACCCGCACTCATGACAGAACTTTGCGTTGACGCTCAGCGCTGTGCCGCAAGCAGGGCAGGCCGAATCCGCGGCCGTCATGGAACCGCCTCGGCCATCGCGAGCCCCCCGTTGCCGCTCACCCGGTTATGGTGACACCCCGCACTGCCCTACGCTGGGAAAACTCTGTGGACCATTTGTACATACTTTTGGCTATACTCGCCCCATGGCGACTGTTCCACTGGGTGAGGCACGCAATCATCTTTCGGAATACGTCGCCGACGTTGAGCGGACGCACGAGCGCGTCACGATCACGCGGCATGGGCATCCCGCCGCGGTACTGATTTCTGCTGACGAACTCGCGTCCATCGAAGAAACACTCGAGGTGTTGCGCACACCGGGCGCCGTGGATGCGATTCAACAGGGTTTCGCGGATGTGGCAGCCGGACATTTTGTCAGCAATGACGAGATCCGCAGCCGCTACACCGCCCGGTGAGCGACGACGATCACTACCACGTCGCCATCACGGCGACCGCTGCGTGTGACCTTAAGCGCTTACCCGAGAAAGCGGCCGCCGCGTGCGTCGAATTCATCTTCGGCTCTCTCGTCGAGAACCCCCACAGGTTGGGCAAACCGCTGCGTAACGACCTTGCGGGTCTGCGCTCGGCTCGTCGCGGCGACTACCGCGTCATCTACCTCATCGACGACCGCAACCGCCGGATCGCGATTCTGCACATCGCACGCCGTAGTGACGTGTACCGGCTGCAAACCCACTAGCCCGCGTTAGCAACCCATTCAGCCGCTTCGTCGACGGTGGCCACTGTCGCTACCCCGGCTGGTAACGGCGGGCGCTCCACCATCACCACCGGGATGTCCAGTGCCGCGGCGGCGTCAAGCTTCGCCCGGGTCATCTGTCCCCCGCTGTTCTTGGTCACGAGCGCATCGATGCGGTGCTCACGCAGCAGCGTGTACTCCCCCTCGTAGCGATACGGCCCGCGGGACAACACCAACTGGTGGCGACGCGGCAACAGATCGCCGTCGGGTGCGGTGACCGCGCGGATCAAAAACCAGGCGTCGGCGTCGGCGAAAGCTTTGACCCCCGACCTGCCAGTGGTGAGGAATACCCGCGAAAACCCGTGACGCACAATCACTTCAGCTGCCTCGGTATCCGACGCCACCACGATGGCATCACCTGGTTCCCACGCCGGACGGGCCAGCACCAGATATGGCAGCCCCAACTGGCGGCACGCTGACGCGGCGTTTGCGGTGATGGTCGCCGCGAAGGGGTGGGTGGCGTCGACGACGGCGTCGATTCTCTCGTCGCGCAACCACTTTCGCAGGCCGTCGATGCCGCCGAAGCCACCGATGCGCACCGGCCCGACGGGCAGCGCCGGATCGGGCACACGACCCGCCAGCGAGCTGATCACCTCGATGTCCGGGTGCAGCCGGGCCGCCAACGCGCGGGCCTCGCCGGTGCCGCCGAGCAGCAACACCCGCATCAGTGCCTGCTTCCCCGCACACGGCCAGTCGAATACAGGTAGCTGTCGGTGAACCCCGCGGCGGCCAGCACGTCGCCGACGAAAATCACGGCGGTCTTGGTGATTGCGGCGTTGTGCATCTGCTCGGCGATGTCGGCCAGCGTTCCCCGGAGCACTGTCTGCTGAGGCCAACTCGCGAAAGCGACGACAGCCGTGGGTGTTTCGGCGCGATAGCCGCCGGCCAGCAGCTGCGGGACGATCGCGTCGATCTGCGCGGCGGCCAGGTGCAGCACCAAAGTACCGCCCGAACGCGCCAGCGTTGCGAGGTCCTCCCCGGGCGGCATCGCCGTCGACAACGTGGCGACCCGGGTCAGCGTCACCGTCTGCGCCACCCCGGGCACGGTCAGCTCGCGGCCCAGCGCGGCCGCGGCGGCGGCGAAAGCCGGGACGCCGGGCACGATTTCGTACTCGATTCCCAGGGTGTCGAGGCGCCGGCACTGCTCGGCTAGCGCACTGTAGAGCGACGGGTCACCGCAATGCAGCCGCGCGACGTCCTGGCCGGCTGCGTCGGCAGAAGCGAGCTCGGCGACGATCTGGTCCAGCGTCAGCGGGCCGGTGTCGACCACCCGCGCGTCGGACGGGCACAACGCCAACAGGTCGTCGGGCATGATCGAGCCGGCGTACAGGCAGACCGGGCAACGGCTCAGCAGCCGCTGCCCGCGCACGGTGATCAGATCCGCGGCACCCGGGCCGGCCCCGATGAAATACACCGTCATGGCTTGACCATCGCCCATTGGGTGACAGGCAGCGCTGGACGCCAACCCGTGAAACTGCCCAGCGGCTCGCCCCGATAGTGCTGGAAGCGCTGGAGCTCCCCGCCGAGAATGGAATGCGCTTGCAACAGAACAGCTTCCGCCTCCGCGGTGACGGCATTGGCGACCAGCCGTCCGCCGGAGGGCAGGTTTTCCAGGCAGGCTTCGAGCACGCCGCGCTGGGTCAGGCCGCCGCCAATGAACACCGCCGACGGCGCCGCGGCGCCGGCGAACGCCTCCGGCGCCGCACCGCGCACGTCGATGTCGGCCCCGAAAGCCGCCGCGTTGCGAATGATGCGCCCGCGACGGGCCTCATCGCGCTCGAAAGCGACTGCACTGCAACCTTTCCCGCTGCGCGCCCATTCCACCGCGATACTTCCCGAACCCGACCCGACGTCCCACAGCCGCTGACCGGGCCGCGGCGCCAGCGCCGACAACGTCACCGCGCGGATCCCCTGCTTGGTGATCTGCCCGTCGTGGCTGAACGCATCCTCGGGTAGCGCGGCTGACATCTGTTCGTCGGGCAGGTAGCGGACCGCGATGACGTTGATGCCGTCGACGTCGTCGGGTGGGCCGGCCGCCCAGCCGCAGGCCGTGCTGTGCCGGCAACGCTCCCCCGGCCCGCCCAGCTGTTCGAGCACACTGAATTCCGAGTCGCCGCGGCCATATTCGGTGAGCAGGTCGGCCAGCGCCGCCGGCGTGCCGGCGTCGCGTGACAGCACGATCGCCCGTCCACCGCGGCGCACCGCGGTGTGCGGGGCGGCGTTGACCAGGCTGATCACCTCGGTGTCCTGCACGCTCCATCCCATTCGCGCGCACGCCAGTGTCACGGCCGACACATGCGGCATGACGGTGACCGACTCGGCCCCGAACAACCGGATCAGCGTGCCGCCGATGCCGTGCAGCAGCGGGTCACCGCTGGCCAGCACGTGCACGTCGGTCGGTTCGTCGGGCAAGCCGCGCAACGCGGGCAGCAACGGCGACGGCCACTCCCGACGCTCCGCCGGTACGGAGTCGTCGAGCAGATCGAGTTGCCGCCTCGACCCGTAAATTACTGCGGCCCTGCGCAATTCAGACGACGACGCCTCCGACAGCCCGGCCATCCCGTCGGCGCCGATGCCGACCACGACAATCATTGGCGCCGCTTTCCCCCGCAGCGGGTGGGCCCACACCGCAGGTAGGGGAGTACCCCCACCCCATCGCTGCACTGTATATCGGCGCCGGCGCGGATCATCGCGGCATCCGACGCCAAACGAACTGCGGCAGCATCCGCATCACCATAGACGCCGGCCCCAATGCCCGCGGCGCCCACACCGAGCGTCGGCCCTTGGCCAGCGCACGCGCGGTCGCGTCGGCGACCCGCGCCGGGGTGGTCGGCAGCGGGGCGGGTGTCATGCCCTGCGTCATCCTGCCGATCACGAAGCCGGGCCGAACAATCAGCAGCCGCACCCCGGTGCCGTGCAGTGCGTCGGCCAGTCCACTGGCGAAGCCGTCCAGACCCGCCTTGGCCGAGCCGTACACGTAGTTGGCGCGGCGCACCCGCGCCCCGGCGATCGACGAGAACACCACCAGCGAACCGCCTCGGGCGGCCCGCATGGCCGCGGCAAGGTGGGTCAGCAAGCTGACCTGCGCGACGTAGTCGGTGTGCACGATCGCCACCGCGTGCGCGGCGTCGGTCTCGGCGCGGGCCTGATCGCCGAGGATCCCGAACGCCAGCACTGCGGTGCCGATCGGCCCGTGTGCGTCGATGATCGAGGCGACCAGCGGTCCGTGGGTGTCCAGGTCGTCGGCGTCGAACTCGCAGGTGTGCACGGCCACTGCCCCGGCGGCGCGCACCATCGACACCTGATCGGCGAGCTGGTCGGCTTTGCGCGCCGCCAGCACCACCGTCGCGCCGGGTGCCAGCCGCAGGGCGAGCTCGACACCGATCTCGCTGCGGCCACCGAAAATCACCACTGGCCGGCCACCCGTGTCGTCCACGGCTGCGATTATGGCCTGCGCTAGCGTGAGCAGCGATGGCGAATACCACCACCCGGCTCACCCAGGACGCGCTGGCGTTTCTCACCGAACGCCATCTGGCCATGTTGACCACGCTGCGCGCCGACAATTCGCCGCATGTGGTGGCGGTGGGTTTCACCTTCGACCCCAAGACGCACATCGCGCGGGTGATCACCACCGGCGGCTCGCAGAAGGCGGTCAATGCGGAGCGCGGCGGGGTCGCGGTGCTGAGCCAGGTCGACGGCGCCCGGTGGCTGTCGCTGGAGGGCAAGGCCAAGGTGAACAGCGACGTCGACGCCGTCCGCGACGCCGAGCTGCGCTATGCCCAGCGGTACCGCACGCCGCGGGTCAACCCGCGACGGGTAGTCATCGAGGTGCAGGTGGAGCGGGTGCTGGGGTCTTCGGATCTGCTGGACCGCGGCAAAAGCTGAGCGTCCGTCTGCCGGCCCGTCCTTAGCCGGTGCGCGCGTCCCTGGCGCCCGGCGCGCGAATGACCAGTGGCACCGCCGGGAAATACGCGGCCATCTCCGGTCGCGACTTGGCCAGCGCGGCAGTCCCGTAGCCGCGGTGCCGGCAATCGGGCCGAATCCAGATCCGCACGTGCACTTCGTGGCCGATGAGTTCGCCGAACACCATGCCGACCTTCTCGTCGCCGTCGACCGCGACGAACCACGCCGCCTCCTCAGCGTCGATTCGGGCCATCGCCGAGCGGATCTCGTCGTCGAGGTTGTCCGCGGGGCCGGCCGAGCCGTCGCCGTGGGTACCGACCTCCTGGGTCCGCGCAGCGAAGATGTCGCGATCGGATTCGCCGGCGAACGGTCGAAGCACCAGGGTTTCGCCCGAGCTGGCCGGCCGCTCCTTCAGCGTGAAGCTCAGTTGGCTGTTCAGATCCTCGAGCTCGGCGGCGATCTTCTTGCGCGAATCCTCGGTGAGCTGCTCCAGCGACATCCCGATCACGGCCTCGGCGCCCCGATGCGAGGTGCCCAACAGGGCGACGATCGCTTCGACGGCGGCCTTCCGGTCGTCGGCGTCCACAATTGCGTCGAGCACCTCGTGCCGGCGTTCGAGGGCGTTGAGCAGAGCGTCGGCGATCTCCCGACGGGCGGCTGCACGGTCGTGATTGGTCATCGCCTGAGCGTAGACGGTTACGCGGCGCTGATCAGGCGATCGGCACCACGATCAACTCATGCGGGCGGTGGTTGACGGGCTCGGCGCCGTTGTCGGTGACGACGACGATGTCCTCGATGCGTGCCCCCCACTGGCCCGGGAAATAGATGCCGGGCTCGACCGAGAACGCCATGCCCGCGGTGAGCTGCAGGTCGTTGCCCGCGACGATGTAAGGCTCCTCGTGCACCGACAAGCCGATGCCGTGGCCCGTGCGGTGCACGAAATACTCGCCGAGCCCGGCTGCGGACAGCACGTCGCGGGCGGCGGCGTCCACCTGTTCGGCGGTCACCCCCGGGCGCACCGCGTCGACCGCCGCCCGCTGCGCGTGTTGCAGCACCGAATAGTGTTGCGCCACTTCGGCACTGGGCTCGCCGAGGCTGTAGGTTCGCGTCGAGTCGGAATGATAGCCCGGCTCGTAGCTGCCGCCGATGTCGACGACGACGATGTCGCCGGCGCGCAATTCGCGGGTCGAGCATTCGTGATGCGGGTCGGCGCCGTGCGGTCCGGAGCCCACGATGACGAACGCCACCTCCGAATGTCCTTCGTCGACAATGGCTTTCGCGATGTCGGCGGCAACGTCGGCCTCGGTTCGGCCGGGCACCAGGAAATCCGGCACCCGGGCGTGCACCCGGTCGATGGCCGCGCCCGCCTTGCGCAGCGCGTCGATCTCGGCCGCGTCTTTGATCATTCGCAGCTCGCGCAGCACGCCGGTGGCCAATACCGGCACCACGCCGAGGATGTCGGCAAGCGGGAGCAGATGCAGGGCCGGCATCGCATCGGTGACCGCGGTCGCCACCGGTGTGCCGCCCAGCGCTGCGGCGACCAGCCGGTAGGGGTCGTCGCCGTCGACCCAATCGGCCACCGCCAGGCCCAGATCCGCTGCCGCGGACTCCTTCAGCGCGGCCAGCTCCAGGCGGGGCACCACCACCGTCGGGTCGCCGGACGCGGGCACCACCAGCGCGGTGAGCCGCTCGAACGTCTGCGCCCGCGAACCGATCAGATACCGCAGGTCGTAGCCCGGTGTGATCACCAGGCCGGCCAGCCCGGCCTCAGCGGTGGCGGCCGCCGCGGCGGCGAGCCGGCGGGCGTAGACGTCTGCGGGGAATCGGTGCGCGGCCACGCTGGCAGGATATCGGGCATGCCCGCACCCCTGCTTCTGCTCGACGGCGCCAGCATGTGGTTTCGCTCCTACTACGGGGTGCCGACATCGATCACGTCGCCCGACGGCCGGCCGGTGAACGCCGTCCGCGGCTTTCTGGACTCGATGGCGCTGGTGATCACCCGGCAACGGCCCCGCCGGCTGGTGGTGTGCCTGGATCTGGACTGGCGCCCGCAGTTCCGGGTGGACGCCATCCCGTCGTACAAAGCCCACCGCGTGGAGCAGGAAAACCCCGACGGCCAAGTCGATGTCGAGGAAGTGCCTGACGAGTTGTCGCCGCAGGTGGAGATCATCGAAGAAATCCTCGATGCGTTCGGCATCTGCACGGCCGGCGCGGTGGGTTTCGAAGCCGACGACGTGATCGGCACGCTCGCCGCCGCCGAACGCCGCGACCCCGTCGTCGTCGTCAGCGGAGATCGGGACCTGCTGCAGGTGGTTGGCGACGACCCGGTCCCGGTCCGGGTGCTCTACCTCGGCCGCGGCCTGACCAATGCGACGCTGCTGGGCCCCGCCGAGGTCGCCGACCGTTACGGGATCCCGGTGGACCGGGCCGGCGAGGGTTACGCCGAATTGGCATTGCTGCGCGGGGATCCCTCCGACGGCCTTCCGGGCGTGCCGGGGATCGGCGAGAAGACGGCCGCAACGCTATTGTCCCAGCACGGCTCGCTGGCAACGATCCTGAAGGCCGTCGACGACCCGAAATCGTCGCTGTCCAAAGGACTTCGGCGCAAACTGCGCGACGCCGCCGACTACGTCGAGGCCGCCGGCCCGGTGGTGCGGGTGGCCCTCAACGTACCTGTCGCGCTGTCAACACCATCCGACGCGCTGCCGCTGACGGCCGCCGATCCGCCGCGGGTGGCCGACCTCGCGACGCGTTACGGTGTCGGGTCGTCGATCGCGCGGCTGCAGAAAGCGCTGGATTCGTTGCCAGGGTGAGCTACTTCGGCCGGCCCACCTCGTAGGTGCCCTTGTTGTCCTGGAAGGTCACCGTCACCTGCCGCTTGCTGCCGTCGATGCTGACGCTGCAGTCGAAGGTGCCGCCCTTCTTCACGACGGGGTTTTGACCGTCGTTGCATTTGACGTCCTTGACGTTCTTGGCGCCGTAGCCGTTGGTCTCGTCGGTCAGGATCTGCCGCACGCCGGCCTGCGCCTTGTTGATGTCCAGCTTGGTGGTGACGAAGAACCCCGGCGCCCAAAAACCCAGCACCAGAACGACGCCCACCACGATCGCGGCGAACACGCCGATGACCGTCCCGATCACCGCCCGCGAACGCTTGGCGCCGGTCGGCGGCGGCCCGTACTGGCCGGGCTGCTGCGGGTACTGGCCGTACTGTCCCGGTGGGTACTGGCCGTATTGCCCCGGCTGTCCGTATTGGCCCGGGTACTGACCCGGCTGCTGCGGGTACTGGCCGGTTTGGGCGCCGTACTGCTCGGGCTGCGGGTAGGCCGGCGGCTGCGCATAGGGCTGAGACGGCGGATAGTACTGCCCGGGTTGCTGGTACTGCTGGTACTCGGTGGGCGTATACGCCGGCGCCTGCCACGTCGGCTGCTCGCCGGACGGCTGTTGCCAGGGCGATGCCTGCTGCGTCGGCTGCTCGGACTGCTGATCCTCGCCCTGCGGTGGCTGCCACGGCTGGTTCGGGTCAGATCCCTGCGGTCCGCTCATCGTGTTTCCGGTCCTCTCAGTCGCGGTGCTGGCTATGCAACCGTAGCTGCGGCCTCAGCCTACCCGGCGTCAACTGCGACGACGCCACGCCGAACGGCGTCGATCGCCTGTTTCGCGGTGACGCTGAGGTCTGGTTGCGGGGCGGCGTTGCGGACCTGGTCGAGCAGGTCGAGGACCTGACGGCACCAGCGCACGAAATCCCCGGCCGACAGCGGGGAGCCGCTGCCGTCGGCGTCCGCAGCCATCAACGCCGAGGCCAGATCCCCGCTGCCGGCCCACCGGTAGATCGCGGCGACGAACCCGTCGTCGGGTTCGCGACTCAGCGCGATGCGATGCCGCTGCTCGTCGGCGCGCAACGCCGCCGAGAGCCGTCGCGTCCGATGCAGCGCCTGGCTCAACGGCGCCGGCAACGCCTCCCGCGACGGCCCGGAACCGCCGTCGCCGCGCGACTCGTAGAGCACCGACGAGAGCACCGCGGCCAGTTCGGCGGGTCGCAGACCGGTCCACGCGCCGGTGCGCAGGCATTCGGCGACCAGCAGGTCGCTTTCGCTGTAGATGCGGGCCAGCAGTCGGCCGTCGTCGGTGACCCGCGGATCGTCGTCAACAACTCTGATGAAGCCGCGCTCGGTGAGCAACCCGACGATCCGGTCGAAGGTGCGGGCCAGCGAATTGGTGGCGGCGGCCACCTTCTTTTGCAGCTGCGCGTTGTCGCGTTCGATGCGCAGATACCGCTCGGCGACCCGCATCCGGGCTTCCCGGTCGGGCGCGTGGTGGGCGGGATGGTGCCGCAACTGCTGGCGCAGCGCTGACAATTCGGGATCGACGTCCGGGTCGTCGGATGGCGAGGCCCGGCGGCGGCCGCGGGCAGACGGGATCGCCAACCCCGCCGCCGCCGATCGCAATGCCGACGCCAGATCGCGGCGGACCCGTGGCTGGCGGTGCTCGACCCGCTTGGGCAACGTCATCGACCCGACCGGCGTCGACGCGCCCGAGTAGTCCGCCGACGAAATCCGGCCCGCCCAGCGATGTTCGGTAAGCACCAAGGGCCGCGGGTCGGAGCTGTCCTTATCGGATTCCAGCACCACTGCCAACCCATTACGACGGCCGTGCGGGATCGTGATGATGTCGCCGCGGCGCAGCGCGGCCAGCGCGTCGTTGGCGGCCTGCCGCCGCTGCAGCCGCGACGCGCGGGCCTGCGCGCGTTCTCGTTGCGAAATCTGTTCGCGCAGCCGGGCATAGTCGAGAATCGGCGCGTCCTTTCCGCCGAGCTCGGCGGCGATGTCGTCGAGCATCCGCTCGCCGCGCTCGATGCCGCGGACTAGCCCTACCACGGACCGGTCGGCTTGGTACTGCGCGAACGACTGCTCCAGCAGCCGGTGCGCCTGTCGTGGGCCCATGCGGTGCACCAGGTTGATCGTCATGTTGTACGACGGCGCAAACGAACTGCGCAGCGGGAACGTCCGGGTCGATGCCAGCCCGGCGACTTCCGCCGGTTCGATGTCGGGATGCCAGATCACCACTGCGTGGCCTTCGACGTCGATGCCGCGCCGGCCGGCCCGGCCGGTCAGCTGGGTGTACTCCCCCGGTGTCAGCGGCACATGCTGCTCGCCGTTGAACTTGACCAGCCGCTCCAGCACCACGGTCCGCGCCGGCATGTTGATGCCCAAAGCCAGTGTCTCAGTGGCGAATACGGCCTTGATCAGTCCGGCGGTGAACAGCTCCTCGACGGTGTGACGGAAGATCGGCAGCATCCCGGCGTGGTGGGCGGCCAGACCACGCAGCAGGCCCTCGCGCCACTCGTAGTAGCCGAGCACGTCCAAGTCGGCGTCGGCCAGATCGCCGCAGCGGTGGTCGATCACCTCCGCGATCCGGGCCCGGTCCTCGTCGGTGGTCAGCCGCAACGACGAGCGCAGGCACTGCGCGACGGCGGCATCACACCCGGCGCGGGAGAACACGAACGTGATCGCCGGCAGCAGACCGTCGGAGTCCAGCGCACGGATCACGTCGGGCCGCGACGGCGGCCGGTACATGGTGGGACGCCCGGGACCACGGCGCGGTCGCCAGTCGGCCAAGCGATCCGCCTCGCGGCGATTCGCGATGTGGCGCACCAGGTTTGGGTCGACTTTGGGCTCACGCCCGGCCGCGTCGTAGTCGAACAGGTCGAAAAGGCGTTTGCCGACCAGCATGTGCTGCCACAGCGGCACCGGGCGGTGTTCGTCGACCACCACCGCCGTGTCGCCGCGCACGGTTTGGATCCAGCCGCCGAACTCCTCGGCGTTGCTCACCGTCGCCGACAGGCTCACCAGGCGCACCTCGTCGGGCAGATGCAGGATGACCTCTTCCCACACCGCACCGCGCATCCGGTCGGCAAGGAAATGCACCTCGTCCATCACCACGTGCGAAAGCCCTTGCAGCAGCGGAGAATCGGCGTAGAGCATGTTGCGCAGCACTTCGGTGGTCATCACCACCACCGGCGCGTTGGCGTTGACCGACAGGTCGCCGGTGAGCAACCCGATGCGGTCCTTGCCGTAGCGGGCGACGAAGTCGGTGTGCTTCTGGTTGCTCAGCGCCTTGAGCGGCGTGGTGTAAAAGCATTTGCCGGCGGCGGCCAGCGCCAGGTGCACCGCGAACTCGCCGACCACGGTCTTGCCGGCGCCCGTCGGTGCGCATACCAGCACCCCGTGACCGCGTTCCAGCGCCGCGCAGGCCTGCTGTTGGAAGGGGTCGAGTCCGAACGGCAGCTCGGCGGTGAACCGCGCCAACTCGCTCATCGGGTCCCCGCCCCGCGCGGGCGGCAAAGGGGGTCAGGTGACGTCGTCATGGGGTCCGGCGATGCTCGACGGCGCCGTCACCGCCGACGGCGGCTCGATGGTTGAGGCTTCGTCGTCGGGGATCGCGGTCAGCGCTTCACGCTTCGCCTTGCGTTTGTCGTGCACGCGGGCGATCTGGATCGCCAACTCCAGCAGCAGGGTCAGCGCCAGCCCGAGCGCCATCATCGAGAACGGGTCGGACCCGGGCGTGAAGATGGCCGCAAAGCAGAACATCGCGAAGATCAGGCCGCGCCGCCACGACCGCAGGCGCGCGTAGCTCAGCACACCGGCCAGGTTCAGCATCACGATCAGCAGCGGGAATTCGAAGCTGACCCCGAACACCAGCAGCAAGTTGATCAAAAAGCCGAAATACCGGTCGCCGGACAACGCGGTCACCTGCACGTCGCTTCCGACGGTCAACAGGAAGTGCAACGCCTTGGACAACACCAGGTAAGCCAGGACCGCGCCGGCGACGAACAGCACCGCGGCCGGAATCACGAACGCCACCGCGAAGCGGCGCTCCTTGCGGTAGAGGCCCGGCGTGATGAATGCCCACAGCTGGTAGAGCCACATCGGGCAGGCCAGCACGATGCCGGCGGTCAGCCCGACCTTGAGCCGCAACATGAATTGGTCGAACGGCGCGGTGGCCAGCAGCCGGCACTGCCCGTCGGCGCTGATGTCCGCGCGGGCCGAGGCCGGCAGCGCGCAGTAGGGGTGGCGCAGCCACTCGCCGAGGCTTTCCAGCCCGAACAGCGAATGCGAGTACCACACGAATCCCAGCGCCGTGGTGAGCACGATGGTGCCCAGCGAGATGAGCAGCCGGGTGCGCAACTCGGTCAGGTGCTCGACGAGCGACATCGTGCCGTCTGGGTTGGTGCGGCTGCGCCGCATGCGCGGGTCGAGCTTCCGCAGGATTCCGGTGGTGCGCACGGTCAGTCAGACAGCACGTGCGGAGTGTCCGCACGCGGGGGTCGACGGCAGGCTAGCTCGACCGTCCGTCGGTCGCCGGCGGCTCGACCCGCTCCGACTGCACCGATGTGGGGCCGGTAGGAGATTCCGACTTGCTCTCGTTCTGCAGTTCACGGACCTCAGACTTGAAGATTCGCAACGACTTGCCTAGCGAACGCGCCGCGTCGGGGAGCCGCTTGGCACCGAAGAGCACCACGACCACGACGGCGAGGATCAGCCAGTGCCACGGACTAAGACTGCCCACTTTGGTTACCTCCAGACGTTCACCCGATGCTACCGCGCCGCGGCCTGGTAGGCCTCCAGCGCCGCGGCGGCGGCCTCGCGTACCCGCCGGGCCAGCGACTCGGGCGCCAGCACCCGCACCGCCGGCCCCAGCCCCAGCACCAGGCGGGTCATCCAGTCGTCGGAGGCGTAAGTCATCGCCGCCTCGCAGTAGCCGTCGGGCAGCTCGCGCAGTAGCCGCATCGGGTAGTAGTCGAACATCCACGACGCCGACGGCGCCAGCCGCAGTGTGGCCGACGGCAGCGACGGGTCGGCGTCGAACAGCGAGGTGTCCGGCGGGGCCTGCAACGCGGGTTCCGGCGGCGCCGACGGCTCGTCGAGCACCTGCGCGTCGACGATGCGGTCGAACCGGAACAGCCGCACCCCCTCGGCCTCCCGCGACCAGGCTTCCAGGTAGCTGTGGTCGCCGACCAGCACCACCCGGATCGGGTCGACGACCCGGGTGGACAGCGTGTCGTGCGAGGCGGCGTAATAGTCGATCGCACACGCGCGGTTGGTGCGCACCGCGGTGCGCACGGCGGCCGCGGCCTCGCTCTCGGCCGGCGCCGGCTCGTCGACGGCCCCAGAACCGCGCGCGGCGACACCGGCCGCGGTTTCGATCTTGGCGATCGCGCTGCGGGCCGCCTCCGGGTCGACCACACCGGGGATGTCGGCCAGCGCCCGCAGCGCCACCAGCAGCACGGTGGCCTCCGGCGAGGACAGCCGCAGCGGCTTGTCCACGCCCGCCGAGAACGTCACCTCGATGGTGTCGCCGGAGAAGTCGAAGTCGATCAGGTCACCCGGGTAGTACCCCGGCAGGCCACACACCCACAGCTGTTTGAGGTCTTCGTCGAGCTGCTCGAGCGACACGCCCAGGTCGGCGGCCGCCTCGGCGCGCGTGATCCGCGGGTTGGCCTGGAAGTACGGCACCATGTTGAGCAGCCGCACCAGCCGCGTCGACACGGGGGTCATACCTGTGCCCTCAGCCGCGCGAGCACGTCGTCGCGCAGCGACTCCGGTTCCAGCACCACGGCGTCGGCGCCGTAGCCGGCGATCTCGCGCGCCAGCCGGTCAGTGGATCCGATCTCGAGTTCGATCACGTCGCCGTCCCGGCCCGCCAATTGTCTTGGGCCCACGGCCTTTCCGGCGCGCCGCAGCGCGGTGCAACGGCCCTCGGCCAGCCACACCCGCCCCTGCACACCGGTCGGCGTGTCGGACACCGTCTCGGCCACGACCGCGCGCAGGTTCACCCCTTCGGGCCGGCTGACCGCGCCGGGCGGGCCGATCGGTGTGACCGGGTCGCCGATCCGCGACAGCCGAAACACGCGGGTGGCGTCGCGGTCGCGGTCGTGCCCGACCAGATACCAGCGGCCTTTTTCGGTGACCACACCCCACGGCTCGACGGTGCGAAGTGTGTACGGCTCGGTGCGCGACGGGCGGTGCGGGAACTGCACGGCCCGGCCGGCGTCGATCGCCGACAGCAGGGCACCCAGGCTGTCCTCCGAGCCGCGGACTCCGCCCAGTCTGGCCGGCGATGCGATGGTCACCGGAGCATCGGGGTCGACGTCCACGCCGGCGGCGCGCAGCTTGAGCAGCGCGCCCTGCGTGGCGGTGACCAGCTCGGGCGACTCCCACAGCTGCGTGGCGACCGCCACCGCGGCGGCCTCCTCGGGGGTCAGCTCGACGGGCGGCAGCGCGTATGTGTCGCGGTTGATGCGGTAGCCCTCCACCGGGTCGAACGACGACACCTTGCCGGTCTCCAGCGGGATGCCGAGGTCGCGCAGCTCGTTCTTGTCGCGCTCGAACATCCGCGAGAACGCTTCGTCGCTGGGGCTGTCGCCGTAGCCGGCGACGCTGGACCGGATCTTCTCGGCGGTGAGGTACCCGCGCGCCGACAGCAACGCGATGACAAGGTTCATCAGCCGTTCGACTTTGGAGGTCGCCACGGGCCCACCTTAATTGCCCGACTCCTCCTCATCGCACTACGTGCTCTGCATCGTCGTCGGGCGAATTACATGCTGGCGATCAGCCGTTTGACCCGCTCGTCGACCGACCGGAACGGGTCTTTGCACAGCACGGTGCGCTGGGCCTGGTCGTTGAGTTTGAGGTGCACCCAGTCGACGGTGAAGTCACGGCCGGCGGCCTGTGCGGCGCTGATGAATTCGCCGCGCAGCCGGGCCCGGGTGGTCTGCGGCGGCTGGTCGACGGCGTCCTCGATTTCCTCGTCGGTGGTGATCCGGGCCGCCAGGCCCTTGCGCTGCAGCAGATCGAACACGCCGCGGCCGCGCTTGATGTCGTGATAGGCAAGGTCGAGTTGCGCGATCTTGGGGTCGGACAGCTCCATGTCGTAGCGGTCCTGGTAGCGCTGGAACAGCTTGCGCTTGATCACCCAGTCGATCTCGGTGTCGACCTTGGCGAAGTCCTGGCTCTCGACGGCGTCGAGCTGACGGCCCCACAGGTCGACGACCTGCTCGATCTGCGCGTTGGGCTCGCGGGTCTGCAGGTGCTCGACGGCGCGGGCGTAGTACTCGCGCTGGATGTCCAGCGCGCTGGCCTGCCGCCCGCCGGCCAGCCGCACCGGGCGACGGCCGGTGATGTCGTGGCTGACCTCGCGGATGGCCCGGATCGGGTTGTCCAGCGAGAAGTCGCGGAACGCCACCCCGGCTTCGATCATCTCCAGCACCAGCGCCGCGGTGCCCACCTTGAGCATGGTGGTGGTCTCGCACATGTTGGAGTCGCCGACGATGACGTGCAGGCGCCGGTATTTTTCGGCGTCGGCGTGCGGCTCGTCGCGGGTGTTGATGATCGGGCGTGACCGTGTGGTGGCGCTGGAGACGCCCTCCCAGATGTGCTCGGCGCGTTGGGAGAGGCAGAACGTGGCCGCTTTCGGGGTTTGCAGCACCTTGCCGGCCCCGCAGATCAGCTGACGGGTGACCAGGAAGGGCAGCAGCACGTCGGAGATCCGGGAGAACTCGCCGGCCCGCACGATCAAGTAATTCTCGTGGCAGCCGTAGGAGTTGCCGGCCGAATCGGTGTTGTTCTTGAACAGGTAGATGTCGCCGCCGATGCCCTCGTCGGCGAGCCGCTGCTCGGCGTCGACCAGCAGGTCCTCCAGCACCCGTTCCCCGGCGCGGTCGTGGGTGACCAGCTGCACCAGGCTGTCGCATTCGGCGGTGGCGTATTCGGGGTGGCTGCCCACGTCCAGGTACAGCCGCGCGCCGTTGCGCAGGAAGACGTTCGAGCTGCGGCCCCACGACACCACCCGGCGGAACAGGTAGCGCGCGACCTCGTCGGGGCTCAGGCGGCGATGGCCGTGAAACGTGCAGGTGACACCGAACTCGGTCTCGATGCCCATGATTCGCCGCTGCACGATTCGAGCGTACTGGTATCCCGCCATGCGGGGGCGGGAGGCGCGCTTGTGGCATCGAGATCAGCGTGCCCGGCGAGCCGCTCCGGTAAAGTCGGGTGCTGCTCGTCCTCGCGAGCACCGTCGTCAGAGAGGTCTTTGGAGTCCTGTGGACAGACCCAGGGTCGCGGAGCACCCGCGGCCGGATCATGTCATCGCACACATCAGTGACACCCATCTAGTCGCCGGCGGCGACGACCTCTACGGAGATGTCGACGCAGACGCCCGATTATCGGAGCTGCTCGACCGGCTCGAGGAGTCGCAAACCCGCCCCGACGCGTTGATCTTCACCGGCGACCTCGCCGACACCGGCCAGCCCGATGCATACCGCAAGCTGGGCGAATTGGTCGAACCGTTGGCGGATCGTCTTGAGGCTCAAGTCATCTGGGTGATGGGCAACCACGACAACCGGGCGGCACTACGGCAGCACCTGCTGCGTGAGGCGCCGACGATGGCGCCGATGGATCGGGTGCACCACATCGCCGGTCTGCGAGTCATCGTGTTGGATACCTCGGTGCCCGGCTGCCATCACGGCGAAATCGCACCGCAGCAGCTGCGGTGGCTGTCCGAGCAGCTCGCCGAGCCCGCGCCGTTCGGCACCATCCTGGCAATGCATCACCCGCCGATTCCCAGCGTCCAGGATCTCGCCGTGATGGTGGAGTTGCGCGACCAAACCCCGCTGGGCGAGGTTCTGCGCGGCACCGACGTCCGCAGCATCCTGGCCGGCCACCTGCACTACTCGACCACGGCCACGTTCGCCGGCATTCCGGTGTCGGTGGCCTCGGCCAGCTGCTACACCCAAGACCTGCTGACTGCCGGCACCCGGGGTCGCGATGCTGCGCAGGCGTTCAACCTGGTGCACTGCTACCCCGACACCGTGGTTCACACCGTCGTGCCGCTGGCGGCCGGCCCCACTGTCGGCCGGTTCGTCGCGCCCGACGCCGTGCAGCGCGAACTCGCCGATGCCCGGACGAGCATCCTTCCGGCAGCCCGCATTCCGCGTCTCGCGCCGCAATTCGCGCGACGATAGCGTCATTCCTCGCCGGCCACCTGTTCCCATGGCGCCGGGACCGGGAAGTAGCTCTCCAGGAATTCCCCGACCAGCCGAGCCCGTTCGTCGGCGCTCACCTCCGGGAAGCTGCCGTCGTTGAGGCAGAAGAAGTCGAACTTGCGTTTCTTGAGCAGCTTCGGGAGTTTCGCCAACCCCGACCGCAGCGTGGTGTCCACGTAGAGCACCTTCGCCGATTCGTTTTGTACGGCGCGCCCGGTCAGCAGCGAGTAGTAGTGGTACAGCGAGTTGGTCACCGAGATGTCGGTGCTCGACCGAAAGCGGCTCGCCTGCGTGCGGGCGAAGTCCTCCGCGAACTCTCGCTCCAGTTCGGCCAGCACACTTTTGCGCAGCGGAGCGGCGGTGTGCTCCAGGTGACGGGTGATGATCTTCCCGAACTTTTCCCACAGCAGCTGCCGGTTCACTCGGGCGGCGTTCTCGAAGCCACTGCGCTCCGGGTGGTTGACCCCGAGTCCGATCCGGGTGCCCGCCTCGATGAACTTCGTCACCCCGCCGGGCGAGAAGAACATGGTCGGCGAGAGCGGCCGGCCGAAGAACATGTCGTCGTTGGAGTACAGGAAATGCTCTGCCAGGCCGGGGATGTGGTGCAGCTGGGTCTCGACCGCGTGGCTGTTGTACACCGGTAGCGCCGACAGGTCGGTGAAGTGCTCCTCGGCGCGCACGATGGTGATCTTCGGGTGCGGCGCAAGCCATTCCGGCACCCGCGAGTCGGTGGCGATGAAGATCCGTCGCACCCAGGGCGCGAAGGCGTGCACCGACCGCAGCGCGTACTTGAGCTCGTCGATCTGACGGATCCGCGCGTCGGCGTCATCACCTTCGCCCACAACATGATTGGCCATCGCCGCTGCGCGGCGGGAACGGAACTCCGGGTCGTTGCCGTCCACCCAGGAGAACACCATGTCGATGTCGAAAGTGATGTCGCCGGCGTGCGGCGTGAACATCCCGTCGATCGTCGACCAGGTGCGGCCGTGCAATTCGACGCTCGTGTACTCAACGTCGCTGAGCGGCAGCGCCTTCCGGGTCAACGAGTTCTCGATCGGACAGATCGCTTGCTGGCCGTCGAACACCCAGAACTGCAGCTCCACTCCTGCCGAGGCGCCGTAGCGCACGCCGGAACGCGGACATTGACGCTGCCGGAATACCCGCAGCAACCGCGGGTCGGGGTCCGTCGAGAGCAGACTGTCGGCGAGGTCCACCGACCGGCGTCCCGTTCCGTCGAAGATCTTGGCGCGCAACGGGGCTTCCAGGCATGCGGCCATCAGAGCCTCGGCCACCCGTGCGCGCAGCGCGATGTCCACGATGAGCGCAGGGCGGCCGTCGGCGCCGCGGATCAGCAGGAACGGGATGCCCGCCATCTCCAGCTCGCCGCTGACGAACAACAGGTCCGCCACCATCGCCTCATACGGGGTCAGGCGCAGCCCATCGGCTGAGCTGACTGATCCGGCCAACCCGGTCCGGGGGACGTCGATCATGCTGGTCATGGGAAACACCTGCCTTCCACGCTCGATGTCGGTCACGACGCGCACAAAGAGGGATCCCGCGCAGGCGGTGGAGCGGCGACAATGCCCTCACACGTTGAGCTTTGGCACTGGACGACGTATCCGCGGAAACCCGGGAAGCCACTTGGGATCACCCCTTAAGCCGGGGAGATCTGTCCTGATCTTGGGCGTCTCTCGACGTCGTCAGATCAGTGGCCTGTGTTCATCCAGAAGCCTCGCCTAACGAGGTGCTGCAGCAGGATAGCCGCGATTGTCAGTTCCGGCAACACGGCCGCATCAAGGCAGATCCGGCCGGGCGACTAACCGTCCGTCTTCGACTTGCCCGAACCCGACTTGCCCGAGGACGCACCGGGTTTGGGCAGCAGCGCCTCCAGCGCCGACCCCGTGATCCGGCGGAACGCGCGCCGCGGCCGGTTCGCGTCCAAAATGGCCACCTCCAGCATGGACACCCCGAGGCTGGGCTGGTCGCCGCCGTTGCTGCTGCCCGCCCGCAGCGCATTCACCGCGATCCGCACGGCGTCGGCCAGGTCGGCGTTCTCGGCGTAGGAGTCCTTGAGCGCGTTGGCGATCGGCTCCGTGGTGCCGCCCATCACCACGAAATGCGGCTCGTCGTTGATCGACCCGTCGTAGGTGATCCGATACAGCTCAGGGGGTTTGGTCTCGCCGTAATGGGCGACCTCGGCCACGCACAGCTCGACCTCGTAGGGCTTGGCCTGCTCGGTGAAGATGGTGCCCAGCGTCTGCGCGTAAACGTTGGCCAGCTGGCGGCCCGTGACGTCGCGGCGGTCGTAGGCGTAGCCGCGGGTGTCGGCGAATTGGATTCCGCCGCGGCGCAAGTTGTCGAACTCGTTGAACTTGCCCGCGGCGGCGAACCCAACCCGGTCGTAGAGCTCGCTGATCTTCTGAAGCGACCGCGACGGGTTCTCCGCGACGAACAGCACGCCGCCGGCGTAGGCCAGCGCCACCACGCTGCGACCCCGGGCGATGCCCTTGCGCGCGAGCTCGCTGCGTTCGCGCATCGCCTGCTCGGGCGAGATGAAGTACGGAAAGCTCACGAGTCACCCCGCTCGGCGTCGGGACCGAAAGTGTCTGCGCGAGAACGGCTTTCGATGACCTCGCGGGCCAGCTCGGCGATGCGCGGCTCCGGCACCTCGGCCGCGCCGTCGGCGCCGATGGTGACCGCGGTCGGGTAGATGCCGCGGACCAGGTCCGGGCCGCCGGTGGCCGAGTCGTCGTCGGCCGCGTCGTAGAGCGCCTCGACGGCCACCCGCAGCGCCGAATCGCCATCGGTCACCTGCGAATACAGCTTCTTCATCGACGAATTGGCGAAGATCGACCCCGAGCCGACGGACTTGTAGCCCTCCTCCTCGAGGTTCCAGCCGCCGGCCGCGTCGAACGACACGATGCGGCCCGCTTTCTCCGGATCGGGATCGTCGAGGTCATAACCCACCAGCAGCGGCAGCGCCACGAGGCCCTGCATGGCCGCGCCCAGGTTGCCGCGCACCATGATGGCCAGCCGGTTGACCTTGCCGGCGAAGGTCAGCGGGACGCCTTCCAGCTTTTCGTAGTGCTCGAGTTCGACCGCGTAGAGCCGGGCGAACTCGACCGCAATGGCCGCGGTGCCGGCGATGCCGGTGGCGGTGTAGTCGTCGGTGATGTACACCTTCTGCACGTCGCGGCCCGCAATCATGTTGCCCTGCGTCGAGCGCCGGTCCCCGGCGATGACGACCCCGCCCGGGTACTTCAGCGCGACGATCGTGGTGCCATGGGGCAGCTGATTGCCGGCGGCGGGTTCGGCGCTACCGGCGCCCCCGACCGGCAGTAACTCGGGTGCCTGGCGACGCAGGAAGTCAGCGAACGAGGACAGGTCTACAGGATTAGCGGGGATTCCGGGGAGTGCTGAGTTGGTGGCCAGGCGATCGCGAAACGGCCAGGTCACTGGCCGCCCTTTTGGACGTACGCGCGGACGAAGTCCTCGGCGTTCTCTTCCAGAACGTCGTCGATCTCGTCGAGCAGGTCGTCGGTTTCCTCGGTGAGCTTCTCGCGACGCTCCTGGCCCGCGGCTGTGCTGGCGGTCAGGTCGTCATCGTCGCCGCCGCCACCGCCGCGCTTGGTCTGCTCCTGAGCCATCGCTGCCTCCTGCTATGTCATCGGCGGCGCATTACACGCCCGCCGGTCTCTCTACCCTACCGGTCGACGTCCGGTCTTTTCCGACGCTGGGCCTGATTGTCCGGCTCCTTTTCAGGCTGTTTCCAGCCTTCATCGTCGCCGGACGGGCGCTCAGGTGGTGAGTTGTTCCACCAGCTCCGCCGCGCTGTCCACCGAGTCCAGCAGCGCCCCGACGTGCGCCTTGCTGCCGCGCAGCGGCTCCAGCGTCGGGATGCGCACCAGCGAGTCGCCGCCGAGGTCGAAAATGACCGAGTCCCAGCTGGCCGCCGCGATGTCGGCGCCGAACCGGCGCAGGCACTCCCCGCGAAAGTAGGCGCGGGTGTCGGTCGGCGGGTTGTCCACCGCGTTGAGCACCTGCTGCTCGGTCACCAGCCGCTTCATCGAGCCGCGCGCCACCAGCCGGTTGTACAGGCCCTTGTCCAGCCGGACGTCGGAGTACTGCAGGTCGACCAGATGCAGCCGCGGCGCCGACCAGCTCAGGTTCTCCCGGTGCCGGAAGCCTTCGAGGATTCGCAGCTTGGCCGGCCAGTCCAGCAGGTCGGCGCACTCCATCGGGTCGCGCTCGAGCAGGTCGAGCACGTGCGCCCAGGTCTCCACGATGTCGTTGGCGCGGGGATCGGGGTCGCGGGTGTCGACCAGCTTGGCCACCCGGTCCAGGTAAACCCGTTGCAGCGCAAGGGCGGTCAGCTCCCGGCCGTCGGCCAGCGCCACGGCGATGCGCAGCGACGGGTCGCGGCTGATCGCGTGCACGGCGTGCACCGGTCGCGCGAGCGCCAGGTCGGTCAAGTCGATACCTTCCTCGATCAAATCGAGGACCAGCGCGGTGGTGCCCAGCTTCAGGTACGTCGACGTCTCGGCGAGGTTGGCGTCGCCGATGATCACGTGCAGCCGGCGGTACCGGTCGGCGTCGGCGTGGGGCTCGTCGCGGGTGTTGATGATGCCGCGCTTGAGCGTGGTCTCCAGCCCGACCTCGACCTCGATGTAGTCGGCGCGCTGGGACAGCTGAAAGCCCGGCTCGTCGCCGGCGGGCCCGATACCGACCCGCCCGGAGCCGGTGACCACCTGGCGGGACACCAGAAACGGCGTCAGCCCGGCGATGACCGCCGAGAACGGGGTCTGGCGGCTCATCAGGTAGTTCTCGTGCGAGCCGTAGGAGGCGCCCTTGCCGTCGACGTTGTTCTTGTACAGCTGCAGCTTGGCGGCCCCGGGCACGCTGGCGACGTGTCGCGCGGCGGCTTCCATCACCCGCTCGCCGGCCTTGTCCCAGATCACCGCGTCGAGCGGGTCGGTGCACTCGGGCGCCGAGTATTCCGGGTGGGCGTGATCGACGTAGAGCCGCGCGCCATTGGTCAAGATCATGTTGGCCGCGCCCACCTCGTCGGCGTCGACCACCGGCGGCGGGCCGGCCGAACGGCTCAGGTCGAAGCCGCGCGCGTCGCGCAGCGGCGACTCCACCTCGTAGTCCCAGCGCGTGCGCTTGGCGCGCTGAATCCCCGCGGCGGCGGCATAGGCCAGCACCGCCTGCGTCGAGGTGAGGATCGGGTTCGCGGTCGGGTCCGACGGCGACGAGATGCCGTACTCGACCTCGGTCCCGATGATCCGTTGCATGACCTAAAGACTAGGCGAACGGCTTTTGGCGCGACCGTGCGCGGTTGTCCGGCTTTCGCGGCGTGTCGGCGTACAACCACGCACGCTCGCGACGACGGCTGAAAGCTACAGGTACTGACCGAGGTTGGATTCGGTGTCGATTGCCCTGCTGGCGCTGCTGCTCTTGCCAGTGACCAGGGTGCGGATGTAGACGATCCGCTCCCCCTTCTTGCCCGAGATCCGTGCCCAGTCATCGGGATTGGTGGTGTTGGGCAGGTCCTCGTTCTCGGCGAACTCGTCGACGATCGAATCCAGCAGATGCTGAATGCGCAGACCGGGTTGGCCCGTTTCCAGCACCGACTTGATCGCGTTCTTCTTCGCCCGGTCGACGACATTCTGGATCATGGCCCCGGAGTTGAAGTCCTTGAAGTACATGACTTCTTTGTCCCCGTTGGCGTAGGTGACCTCCAGGAACCGGTTGTCGTCGATCTCGGCGTACATCCGGTCGACGACCTTTTCGATCATCGCCTTGATGCATGCCGAGCGGTCGCCGCCGAACTCGGCGAGATCGTCGGCGTGCACCGGCAGCTCTTCGGTGAGGTACTTGGAGAAGATGTCCTGCGCCGCTTCGGCATCCGGCCGCTCGATCTTGATCTTGACGTCCAGGCGGCCGGGCCGCAGGATCGCCGGGTCGATCATGTCCTCACGGTTCGACGCGCCGATCACGATGACGTTCTCCAGGCCCTCCACGCCGTCGATTTCGGACAGCAACTGGGGAACCACCGTCGTCTCGACGTCGGAGGAGACACCGGTGCCGCGGGTGCGGAAGATCGAGTCCATCTCGTCGAAGAACACGATCACCGGGGTGCCCTCGGACGCCTTCTCGCGGGCCCGCTGGAAGATCAGCCGGATGTGCCGCTCGGTCTCCCCGACGAACTTGTTCAGCAGCTCGGGGCCCTTGATGTTGAGGAAGTAGGACTTCGCCTCGCGCGCGTCGTCTCCGCGGACCTCGGCCATCTTCTTGGCCAGCGAGTTGGCAACCGCCTTGGCGATCAACGTTTTACCGCAGCCGGGCGGGCCGTAGAGCAGCACACCCTTGGGCGGGCGCAGCGCGTACTCCTTGTAGAGCTCCTTGTGCAGGAACGGCAACTCCACCGCGTCACGGATCTGCTCGATCTGACGCGTCAGGCCACCGATGTCCTCGTAGCTGACGTCCGGCACTTCCTCGAGCACCAGATCCTCGACCTCGGCCTTGGGGATGCGCTCGAACGCATACCCGGCCTTGGTGTCCACCAGCAGCGAGTCGCCGGGCCGCAGCTTGCGCGGCCGGGTGTCGTCGTTGAGGGCATCGGGGATGCCCTCGGGCAGGTCGGCGGCCACCAACGGCTCGGCGAGCCAGACGATGCGTTCCTCGTCGGCGTGCCCGACCACCAGCGCCCGGTGGCCGTCGGCGAGGATCTCCCGCAACGTCGAGATCTCGCCGACCGACTCATAGGTGCCGGCCTCGACGACAGTTAAAGCCTCGTTGAGCCGAACCGTCTGGCCCTTCTTCAGCGAGTCGACGTCGATGTTCGGCGAGCACGTCAACCGCATCTTGCGGCCCGAGGTGAACACGTCGACGGTGTCGTCGTCGTGGGTGGCCAACAGCACGCCGTACCCGCTCGGCGGCTGCCCCAGCCGGTCCACCTCCTCGCGCAGCGCCAACAGCTGCTGGCGCGCTTCCTTGAGGGTTTCCATCAGCTTGGAATTACGCGCCGCAAGGGAGTCGATGCGTGCCTCGAGCTGGTGCACATCGCGGGCGTTGCGCGCAGCACTCTGCGGGCCTACAGCGGTCTCCAGCTGCTCGCGCAGTATCGAGGCCTCGCGCCGCAACTCCTCCAGCTCGGCCGCATCGTCGCTGGACAAGTCGTGTTCGCGAGGGACTCCGAACGCTTCACGCTCTGACTCACCCATGTTGCGCTCCTTTCCCGCACCGGAATGTGGCACGGCGGATACTTCAACGCTACCGGCGATTTGGGATTCATGCGGGAACTAGAAATAGGGCGCGCTGGCAACGGCGTTAACATGTCACCGATCTGGCCTATCCGAGAGGACATTCGTGACCGTGAAATCCCTAGCCACAGCTGCTGCAGCCGTCGCCGCGATCGGTGCGGCGGCCGCCGGTGTGACATCTATTGCATCCGTTGCCCCGGCCGCCCCGCAAGTGCAGCCTGTGGTATTCGGGGCGCCGATGCCGCTCGATCCCGCCGCGGATGTGCCGACTCCCGACCAGTTGATCAACGTCCTCAACGGCTTGCAGAACCCGAGCGTTCCGTTCGCGAGCAAAGGCTATCTGGTGGAGGGTGGCGTCGGCGGCGTCGAGGGGCGCATCGCCGACCGCAAACTGCAGCAGGCCGCCCAGCACGGCTCCCTGCCGCTGACGTTCCAGGTGGCCAACATCGCGCCCGCCGGGCCGGGTGCGGCGTCGGCGGACATCACCGCCTCGGGTCCCACGTTGGCCCCGACCACGCAGAACATCACGTTCGTGAACCAGGGCAGCTGGAAGCTGTCCCGCGCCTCGGCGATGACGCTGGTGCAGCAAATCCAGTCCGCGGGCTGACCGCTACTGGTGCTGTGCCGGTCTCCAGGCACCTGCGGGCAGCCGTGAGCGTCGCCGCGATCGTGGCGGCGCTCGGGCTGCCGGGGTGTTCGAGCGGCGATTCGAGCTCTCCCGCCCCGTCCACGTCGTCGCCGGAAGCCGCACCGGCCACGACGGCGGCCCCGCAGACCGCTCCGTTGCCGGCGCCCGAGGCGCTCACCGACGTGCTGTACCGACTTGCCGACCCGGGGGTGCCCGGTGGTGAGAAGCTCAACCCCGTCGAGGGTGCAACCCCCGACAACGCCGCGGCTCTGGACAAATTCGCCAACGCACTGCTCAGTGGCGGCTACGCGCCGATGACCTTCGAGGCGCGCGACATCGCCTGGTCGGACCGGGATCCGGCCGACGTGGTGGCCACCGTCAACGTCAGCACGCCCCGTCGCGGTACGCCAGGGTTCTCGTTTCCGATGGAGTTCAAGCCGTACCAGGGTGGCTGGCAGCTCTCGCAGCGCACCGCGGAGACACTGCTCGCCTTCGGCACTGCGCCAAGCGGGGCGCCGCCGACCCCGACTCCGTGACGACGCCATGTGGATCGGCTGGCTGGAGTTCGACGTGCTGCTCGGTGACGTGCGCTCGCTGAAGCAGAAGCGGTCGGTGATCCGCCCGGTGATCGCGGAGTTGCAACGCAAGCTCAGCGTGTCGGTCGCCGAGACGGGGTCGCAGGAGCTGTACCGGCGTGCCGGAATCGGGGTGGCGATGGCGTCCGCTGACCGCGCGCATACCGTCGAGGTGCTCGACGCGGCCGAACGCCTGGTAGCCGCACATCCCGAGTTCGAACTGCTGTCGGTGCGCCGCGGGCTGCAGCGCAGCGACGACTAGCCTTCGGGCGCTAAACGCTTGCGGCGCAACGGAGTCGGCGTCACAGTGCCGGGCGCCAGCCGCCGCGCCGAAATCAGGAAGGCGGTATGGCCGCGCATGTTGTGCTGCGGGCGCACCGCCAGCCCGACAACGTTCCAGCCGCGCTGCAGCGTCTCCCACGCTCGCGGCTCGGTCCAGCACTGCTGATCGCGCAGCGCCTCCACCGCCTTCGACAGCTGGGTGACGGTGGCGACGTAGACCATCAGCACACCGCCCGGGATCAATACCCGCGACACGGCGCCGAGCACGTCCCACGGCGCCAGCATGTCGAGCACCACCCGGTCGATCGAGCCGTCGGGCAGGTCGCAGTCGGCGAGGTCGGCAGTGACCAGCCGCCAGTTGTCCGGCGTCTCGCCGACGAACGTTTCCACGTTGCGGCGCGCGTGCTCGGCGTGGTCGGCGCGCACCTCGTAGGAGATCACCCGGCCCGCCGATCCGACCGCGCGCAGCAGCGAACAGGTCAGTGCGCCCGACCCGGCGCCGGCCTCCAGCACCCGCGCGCCGGGAAAGATGTCGCCCTCGTGCACGATCTGCGCGGCGTCCTTCGGATAGACGACCTGGGCGCCGCGGGGCATCGACATCACGTAGTCGACCAGCAACGGGCGCAGCACCAGGAACGGGTCGCCGTTGGTGGATTTCACGACACTGCCTTCGGGCAGCCCGATCACGAAGTCGTGCGCGATCGCGCCGCGGTGCGTGTGGAATTCGCCGCCCGGGCTCAGCAGCATCGTGTAGTGCCGGCCCTTGGCGTCGGTCAGCTGAACGCGATCACCAACGCTGAACGGACCGCTTGCGGACACAGCCATCAAGCCTGCCAGCAGACGCGCCGGGACCGATGCGCGGGGTTGTCGGGGGTCGGCCCTAGGCTCCGGTGTATGGACGGTGAACGGTCGCGGCCGGCTTCAAAACCGGCTCTGTCGCCGTCGCGGGCGGCCGATTTCAAACAGTGCCCGCTGCTGTATCGGTTCCGCGCGATCGACCGGCTGCCGGAGCCGCCGTCCACCGCGCAACTGCGGGGTTCGCTGGTGCACGCCGCGCTCGAACAGCTTTACGGTTTGCCGGCCGAGCAGCGCGTCCCCGACACCGCCCGCGCGCTGGTGGGCCCCGCGTGGGAGCAGCTGCTGGCCGAAGAGCCCACGCTGGCCGCGCAATTGGATGCTCCGCAGTTGAGCGAACTGCTCGACGAGGCCCGGGCGTTGCTGTCCGGGTATTACCGGTTGGAGGACCCCACCCGCTTCGATCCGCAAAGCTGCGAACAGCGCGTCGAGGTCGAGCTGGCCGACGGCACGCTGCTGCGCGGGTTCATCGACCGGATCGACGTCGCACCCACCGGCGAACTGCGCGTGGTGGATTACAAGACCGGCAAGGCGCCGCCGGAAGCCCGCGCGCTAGCCGAGTTCAAGGCGCTGTTTCAGATGAAGTTCTACGCGGTGGCGCTGCTGCGCTCGCGCGGCGTGCTGCCCACCCGGCTGCGTCTGGTCTACCTGGCCGATGGCCAACTGCTGGACTACTCCCCCGACGAAGAAGAGCTGCTGCGCTTCGAGAAGACGCTGATCGCGATCTGGCGTGCGATCCAATCAGCCGGTGCCACAGGCGATTTCCGGCCCCGCCCGTCGCGGCTGTGCGACTGGTGCCCGCACCGGGCGCACTGCCCGGTTTACGGGGGAACGCCGCCGCCCTACCCGGGCTGGCCGGACCATCCCGACGAAGGCGATGCGGACGCGGTCCTGCATCGCGCGGACCCCGCGGCGTGATCGGTTGCCACTACCGCCGGCTCGGAGCCGACGGCGACGTCATGGAATTCGACTCCACCGACTTCACCCGCAGCAATTGGGCGCCCGAGCTTCAGCACGGCTCACCACCGCTGGCGCTGCTGACCAAAGCCGTCGAAGAACGGCTGGCCGATTCGCCGCTTCGGATCGCGCGGTTGAGCCTCGACATCCTGGGAATCATTCCGGTGACGCCGGTGTCGGTGCGGGCGTGGGTCGAGCGGCCCGGCAAGCGAATCTCGTTGCTGGCGGCCGAAATGCGGGCCGGCGACCGCCCGGTGGCGCGGCTCAGTGTGTGGGCGCTGGCCACCAGCGACACCGCCGACGTGGCCGCCGACCGCTACCCGCCGATAGTGGAGGGCCCGGCCCAACCGCAGCCGTCGTATTGGTGGAACGTCGGCGGATACCTGAAGTCCATCGATTGGCGCCCGCAGCCCGACGACGCGGCCGGCGCGGCGGTGTGGTGGTTGCGCCCGCTAGTGCATGTGGTGGACACCGAGGACACCACTTCGTTGCAGAACCTGGCCATGGTCGTCGACTCCGCCAACGGTGTCGGCGCCGCGCTGCACCCGGAACGGTTCACGTTCATGAACACCGACACCGTCGTGCATCTGCACCGGGCGCCGCGCGGCAGCGACTTCGCGTTGCGGGCGCGCGGCTCCATCGGACCCGACGGGATCGGGGTTACCACCGCGGAGATCTTCGACCGCTCCGGATTCATCGGAACGTCAGCGCAAACACTTCTGGTGCAGCGCCTGTGATCACTGCAGCGGCGACATCTCCTGCAGCATCGTGGGTATCAGCTCGCTGACCGTGGGGTGGATGTGCATGGTGCGCGACAGCGTGGTGTAGGGCGCCCTGGCGGACATCACATCGAGGATGGCGTGGATGATCTCGTCGCCGCCAACGCCGAGGATGGCCGCTCCCAGAATCTGTTTCGTGTCGGCGTCGACGACGACTTTCATAAAGCCTTGTGTCTCACCCTTTTCCACCGCCCGCCCGACTCTGGTCATCGGCCGCTGGCCGAGCAGCGCTGGGCGGCCCGAGGCGCGCACCTGCTCGACCGTCATGCCGGCGCGTCCCAAGGGTGGGTCGATGTAGAGCGCGTAGGTGGCGATGCGGTCACTGACCCGTCGCGGGTCGCCGTCGAGCAGGTTGGCCGCGACGATCTCGAAATCGTTGTAGGAGGTGTGGGTGAACGCGCCCTTGCCGTTACAGTCGCCCATCGCCCAGATGTGATCCACATTGGTCTTGAGCCCGTCGTCGACGGTGATGTATCCGCGGGCGTCGGTCTGCACGCCGGCATGCTCGAGTCCGATGTCGTCGGTGTTGGGTCGGCGCCCCACCGCGACCAGTAGATGGCTACCGGCGATCGGTTTCGCGCCGTTTCGCGGCGTCACGTCAAACCCATTGCCCTGTTTGGTTATTCGGATGCCGTCGGCATTGACGACGACGTCGATGCCTTCGTTCTCCAGAATCGTCCGGATTGCGGCCGAGACGTCGTCGTCCTCGCGGGAGGCCAACCGCGGCCCCTTCTCGACGACCGTCACCGCGGCGCCGAACCGGCGGTACATCTGGGCGAATTCGAGCGCAATGTAGCTGCCGCCGATGATCACCAGGTGGTCGGGCAGCACATCGAGGTCGAGGATCGAGGTGTTGGTGAGGAAGTCGACGTCGGAAAGCCCGGCGATGTCCGGGACGACGGCGCGGCCACCGAGGTTGAGAAAGATGCGGTCGGCGTGCAGGAGTTGGTCGCCGACTCGCAGTGTGTGCGGGTCGGTGAAGCAGGCATGGCCGCGGACAACCGTGCAGCCCTGCATGCCGGCCAGCCAGTCCTCGACGCCCTTGCGGTCCTTGAGCATGATGTCGTCTTTGCGCGCCTTGACTTTTGCCATGTCCACGCTGATCGATCCGGTGCCGACGCCGTAGTCGGCACCGCGACGCGCGAGGTGGGCCGCGTGCGCGCTGGCCACCAACGTCTTGGTGGGGATGCAGCCGGTGTTGACGCAGGTGCCGCCGATCAGCTTGCGCTCGACGACCGCGACGCGCTGTCCCGCGGCGGTCAGCCGGCCGGCCAGCGGCGGTCCGGCCTGACCGGCGCCTACTATGATCGCATCGAAATGGGTTGTCACAGCACAGCTGTCGTCACGGCGATGGCGAATCCGCCGAGCACCGCAACCGCGTCTTCGAGCAGCGCGACGGGCAGGTCGTGGCCGTGGGCGGTGGCCAGCCGGGTGCGGGCCTCGTAGCCACCGAGAGTGCCCAGGACGGCGCCGACGGCGCCGGTGCCGAGCGCGCTCCAGGTGTAGCCCCATGCGGTGCCGATGACCGCACCGGCGAACGCGCCCAAGACGATCCGCGCGATGAACCCGATCGCGGCCGTGCGACTCGGTGTCTTGGGATGCTTGTCGGCCACCAATTCGAGGATCGCCAGAACGCTCAGCACCGCGACCGTCACCGGGTGCCCGACCCAGGAGGCCCACGTGCCGTCCATGTTGATCCAGTCCAGCAGCGCCGCCCACGCGACTACGGCGGGGGCCGTCAGCGAGCGCAAGCCGGCGACGACGCCGATCAGCAGAGCGAGCAGCAGGACAAGGAAATGCGTCACGGCGGCCCTCCTAATGGGGAACTAGCGGGACGCTAACACAGCGCCGTCGTCGACACCGGAACAGATCAGAATCGGCAGAACCTGATGTCGGAGGCCAGGATCGCCTTGGCCCCGATCGCGGCGAGTTCGTCCATGATCGCGTTGACGTCGCGGCGTGGCACCAGCGCGCGAACCGCCACCCAATCCGGGTCGGCGAGCGGGGCGATCGTCGGGGACTCCAGCCCCGGCGTGATCGCCGTGGCGTTGTCGAGGACCGAACGCGGGCAGTCGTAGTCCAGCATCAGATACTGCTGACCGAACACCACGCCCTGCACTCGGGCAACCAGCTGGTCGCGCGCGGGACTGGGATGCCCGCCGGCGTCGGCCCGCTCGATGAGCACCGCCTCCGAGTCACACAGGGGCTCGCCGAAGGCCACCAAGTCATGCAGGCTCAGGGTGCGGCCCGAGCCCACCACGTCGGCGATCGCGTCCGCCACGCCAAGTTGCACCGAGATCTCCACCGCGCCGTCGAGCCGGATCACTGTGGCCTCGATTCCCTTGGCGGCCAAGTCTTTTCGCACCAGATTGGGGTAGGCGGTGGCGATCCGCCGGCCCGCCAGGTCGGCGGTGGTCCAGTCCCGGCCCGCGGGGGCGGCGTAGCGGAAACTCGACGACCCGAAGCCCAGCGACAGCCGTTCGGCCACCGGCGCCTCGGATTCGCGGGCCAAATCCCGCCCAGTGATTCCGAAGTCGAGCTCCCCCGACCCGACATAGATGGCGATGTCTTTGGGCCGCAGAAAGAAGAACTCGACGTTGTTGACGGGGTCGAGGACGGTCAGGTCCTTGGGATCGGTGCGACGACGGTAACCAGCCTCGGCGAGGATCTCGACGGCCGGCTCACTGAGCGCTCCCTTGTTGGGAACGGCCACGCGCAGCATCACAGCTTCCGATACACGTCGTCGAGCGTCAGTCCGCGCGCGATCATCAGTACCTGCGTCCAGTACAGCAATTGGCTGATCTCCTCGGCGAGGGCGTCGTCGGGTTCGTGTTCGGCCGCCAACCACACTTCGCCGGCCTCTTCGAGGATCTTCTTGCCGACGGCATGCACTCCGCTGTCCAGCGCGGCGACCGTGCTGCTGCCGGCCGGCCTGGTGCGGGCGCGCTCGCCGAGTTCGGCGAACAGATCTTCGAACGTCTTCACGGCCAGCGATTGTTTCATGCGGCGGTCAGCAAAGTCACGGCGGTTTCACGCCCACCTCCCCCGCGAGCGTGCACAAAATGACGCGCTGCGCCGCGTGTCGGCGTACAAACACGCCCGGTCGCGGGAAGAAGTTAGCCGTCGTGCAGTAACTCGGCGTGCATGTCTTCCAGCGCGACGCCATTGGTCTCGCGGACCCAACGCCACACGAACACGAACGACAGGACCGCGCACAGCGTGTAGAAGCTATAGGCGAAGCCGAGCATGTGCCGCAGTGCCGGGAAGGTCACGGCGATGGTGGCGTTGGTGATCCACTGCGCGGTGGCCGCCAGGCCCGCCGCCTCGGCCCGGATGCGATTGGGGAACATTTCGCCCAGCAGTACCCACAGGATCGGTCCCCACGACACACCGAACGCCACGACGAACAGGTTCGCGGCGATCAAGGCAACCACGGCCGACGCGCCGGCGAGGTGCGGCTCGCCGGCGACGATCGGCGCGCTGGCGAAGACAATGGTCATCGTGGCCAGCATCACGGCCATGCCCGCCGAACCCGCCAACAGCAACGGCTTGCGGCCGACCTTGTCGATCAACGCGAAGGCGATCAGGGTAATGGCCACGTTGACCACCGACGTGGCCAGGGCGATCGTGAACGACCACCCCTCGCCGAATCCGACGTGCTCCCAAAGCACATCGGAGTAGAAGAAGATCACGGTGATGCCGACGAGTTGCTGAAAGCACGCCACCCCCAGCCCCACCCAGACGATGCCGTACAGGCCGCCGGTCGGCTTGCGCAGGTCACGCCACGACGGCGGCGTTTCGCGCTGCAGCGTCTCGGCGATCCGAGTCACGGTCGAATCCACGTCGCGTTCGTCGAGCAGCAGCGATAACACTCGGCGGGCTTCGGCAAGCCGGTGTGCGGCAACGAGATAGCGCGGCGATTCGGGGATGGTGAAAGCCAGCAAACCGTAGACCAGCGCTGGAATCATTTCCCCGAGGAATGTCCAGCGCCAGGCGGCCATGCCCAGCCACAGTTCGCCGCGAGAGCCGCCCGCGATGTGAAACGGCAGCCAATTCACCGCCAGCGACAAAAAGATTCCGGACACGATCGCGAGCTGCTGCAACGAACCGAGCCGGCCGCGGACGTCCGGCGGCGATATCTCGGCGATGTAGGCCGGCCCGATCGCGGACGCGACCCCGATGCCGAGACCCCCCACGCTGTGAAAGGCGATGAACATCCAGATGTTGCTCGCCAGGCCGGTGCCCAGCCCACAGGCGAAGAACAGCGCGGCGGCCAGCCTCATCATCGCCAGCCGGCCGGTGCGGTCGGCGACGCGTCCGGCGGTCGTCGCTCCCACCGCCGCCCCGAGCAGGCCCGAGGCCGCCGCAAACCCGAGGACGACGTTGCCGATCTGGAAGTCGGCCTGCAGCGCTCTCACCGCGCCGTTGGTCACCGAAACGTCGTAGCCGAACAGCAGCCCACCGATCGCGGCCACCGACGCAAATCGAACTGCGCGGCCGGTCAGGTCATTTCCCACGAGAATCCAACGTACGGTGTGGCATGAACTTCTCCGAGATCGAGGTGACCGTCGACGGCGCCCGCGCCGCTATCACACTGAACCGGCCGGACAAGCTGAACCCACTGTCTACCACCACCTTGACCGAGTTGGTGGACGCCGCACGCGAGCTCGACACCCGGTCCGGTGTGAAGGTGGTGGTGATCTCCGGGCGGGGACGGGCGTTCAGCGCCGGGGCCGATCTCGCGTCGTTCGCCGCCGAGGGTGGCCCGCCACCGCGTGAGGCGGCCGACGCCGGGCGGCGGATGGCCGATGCGATCGAGGCGATGGGGGCGGTGACCGTCGCGCGGATCCACGGCCACTGCGTCGGGGGCGCGGTAGTCCTGGCCGCGGCCTGCGACCTTCGGATCGCCGCCGACGACACCCGCTTCTCGATTCCCGAGGTCGACCTGGGCATCCCGCTGGCGTGGGGCGGCATCCCCCGGCTGGTGCGCGAGATCGGCCCGGCCCGGACCAAGGAGTTGGTGATGACCTGCCGCCCGTTCGGCGCCGCGGAGGCGTTGACGGCGGGCTTCCTGAACAGCGTGGTTCCCGCCGCCGAGCTTGACGCCGCGGTCGACGAGCTGGTCGGGGTGCTGGTCGACAAGTCGGCGCTGACCCTGACCGCCACGAAGCGGCATACCAACGCCGTGACCGAGGGCATGGTCGGCACCGCCCGCGCCTGGAACGACGCCGACTCGCTGGTCACCGCGCTCGGCGATCCCGAGTCACGGGCCGCGGCGGAGGCGTATTTGACGCGCCTGGGCCGCGGCTAGCGCTCGGCGACGACGCCGAAGAGCGGATCGGTGGCGAGCAGCCGGTGCAACGCGACTGTGCGGTAGCCGGCGTCGGTGAGCGCGTCGACGAGTTCAGCGCGTTGCGGCAGTGGCCAGCAGCCCGCGGTCGACCTCAACACCAGGTCGAATTCGGCTGCGTTGAGCGACTTTCCGGCGAACATCGAGGTCAGTACCAGCCGACCGGTGGGCGCCAGGCGTCGTCGCAGATCCGTGAGCAAGGCCCGCCACTCTGCCGGGGGGAAGTAGTAGATGTTGTTGTGCAGGGTGATCAGGTCGAACGGGCCGGCGAGCTCCGCGAGGTTCGAGTCCCGAATGTCGGCATGCAGCACGGTGCACCGGTCTTCCAGTCCCCACGCGGCCAAGTTGGCGGACGCAAGCGCGACGACGCGCTCGGACAGGTCGATGGCGATCGCCGATAGTTGAGGGCACGTCTCCGCCGCATGCTTGACGTATATACCTGTGCCGCAACCGATTTCAAGCATCGCGCGTGGGGATTGCTCTCCGACGATCCGGCGGACGAAGCGGGCGATGAATGGTTCGACGAGCCGTGAACCTCGTGCGACCACCTCGTCGTATTCGTCGAGGTACGAGCCACGTTCGCCGGTCTGGAGCCGCGACGGCAGGTCGCGGTAGACGTCGCCGCGGTAGTCGGCCAGCTCCGCGGTAAACCCGCGAAGACCTTCACCGTCTGACGAGGCCAAAGCGCGTATTCGGTTGCCTTTCAGCCGGTATCGACCCTTGCGGCACCGCAGCTCGCCGAGCGCGACACCGACGTCGAGTAATTCTGTGAGTAAGTCGACGTCACCGATGCTGAGGGTGCGGCCGAGTTGGTCGACGGTCGCCGGCTTGCGCAGTGCCGCTATCAAACCGATCCGCTCGGCCACGCCGAGAAAACGGATGCGACTGAGCCCGCGCGAATCGGCGAGCAGTCCCAAGGTGGCACGCACATTCCGCAGCGCTGCCGTCGGGGGAAGCCACCACGTCGCATGCATACCCGCCGGCCTCAGTCCTCCGGGTTGTAGGCGAGGTTGGAGCTCAGCCAGCGCTCGGCTTCCTTTAGCGTCCAGCCCTTGCGCTTCGCGTAGTCGGCGACCTGGTCCTGGGCCATCCGGCCGATCACGAAGTACTGCGACTGCGGGTGCGAGAAGTACCAGCCGCTGACGGCGGCGCCGGGCCACATCGCCATGGAATCGGTCAGCTCGATGCCGGTCCGCTCCTTGACGTCTAGCAGCTTCCAGAGCGTCGCCTTCTCGGTGTGCTCAGGGCAGGCCGGGTAGCCGGGCGCCGGGCGGATTCCCACGTACTTCTCGTCGATGAGTGCGTCGTTGTCCAACTGCTCGTCCGGCTGGTATCCCCAGAACTCCTTGCGGACCCGTTGGTGCATCCGTTCGGCGAACGCCTCGGCCAGCCGGTCGGCGATCGACTCCAGCAGGATCGCGCTGTAGTCGTCGAGGGCGGCCTTGAACTCCGCGATCTTCTCCTGGCTGCCCAGCCCCGCGGTGACGGCGAAGGCGCCGACGTAGTCGGCCAGACCCGTTTCTTTGGGGGCGACGTAGTCGCCCAGCGACCGGTTCGGGATGCCTTCGCGGTGCGCGCCCTGCTGGCGCAGATTGTGCAACCTGGTCAGCACCTCGGTGCGGGTGTCGTCGGTGTACACCTCGATGTCGTCCCCGACCGCGTTCGCTGGGAAGAAGCCGATCGCCCCGTTGGCGGTCAGCCACTTCTCCTTGATCAGCGTGTCGAGCATCTCCTGGGCGTCGTCGTACAGCTTGCGGGCGGCCTCGCCCGTGGCGGGGTTGTTGAGGATGTCGGGGAAGCGGCCCTTCATCTCCCAGGCGTTGAAGAACGGCTGCCAGTCGATGTACTCGCGCAACTCGGCGAGGTCGTAGTCGTGAAACTCCCGTATTCCCAGACCCATTGCGGGCGCCGGCGGTGTGTAGCCGTCCCACTCGATCGGCGTCCGGTTCGCGCGGGCTTTCTCCAGCGTCAGCATCGGCCGCTCGTTCTTTTGCGAGTGCCGTTCACGCAGCGATGCGTAGTCCTTCTCGGTGGCTTCCAGCAGGGCCGGACGCTGCTTGGGGTCCAGCAGCGCGGCGGCCACCGGCACCGAGCGGGACGCGTCCTTGACCCACACCACCGGACCGCTACGCCGCGGCGATATCTTCACCGCCGTGTGGGCGCGCGAAGTGGTCGCGCCACCGATCAGCAGCGGGATCTCCATCCCCTCGCGTTCCATTTCGGCGGCGAAGTTGACCATCTCGTCCAATGAGGGCGTGATGAGGCCGGAGAGGCCGATGATGTCGGCGTCGTGCTCGTTCGCCGCGGCCAGGATCTTCTCGGCGGGCACCATCACCCCGAGGTCGATCACTTCGAAGTTGTTGCACTGCAACACAACTCCGACGATGTTCTTGCCGATGTCGTGGACGTCGCCCTTCACGGTCGCCATCACGATCGTGCCGTTGGTGTCCTTGGAGTCACCCGGCTGCTTCTCCGCCTCGATGAACGGCAGCAGGTAGGCGACGGCCTTCTTCATCACCCGCGCCGACTTCACGACCTGGGGCAAAAACATCTTGCCCGAGCCGAACAGATCGCCGACGACGTTCATGCCGTCCATCAGCGGACCCTCGATCACCTCGATCGGGCGCCCACCCGCGGCGGCGATCTCGGCCCGCAACTCCTCGGTGTCCTCGTCGACATGGGCGTCGATGCCCTTGACCAGGGCGTGGGTGATCCGCTCGCGGACCGGCAGGCCGCGCCACTCGGCCGCCGCCGCGTCGTCGGACTTCTCGGAGCGGTTGAACCGCTCGGCGATTTCCAGGAGCCGTTCGGCCGCGTCCGGGCGGCGGTTCAGCACGACGTCCTCGATGCGCTCGCGCAGCTCGGGGTCGATCGAGTCGTAGGGCACCAGCGCGCCGGCGTTGACGATGCCCATGTCCAGGCCGGCCTTGATGGCGTGGAACAGGAACACCGCGTGGATGGCCTCGCGGACGGGATTGTTGCCGCGGAACGAGAACGAGACGTTGGAGATGCCGCCGGAGATGTGCACCCCCGGAAGGTTCTCCTTGATCCAGGCGCAGGCTTCGATGAAGTCGATCCCGTAGGTCGCGTGCTCCTCGATTCCGGTGGCCAGCGCGAAGCAGTTCGGGTCGAAGATGATGTCCTCGGGAGGGAAGCCGACCTCTTCGGTCAGGATCCGGTAGGCGCGCCCGCAGATCTGCTTGCGGCGCTCCAGGTTGTCGGCCTGGCCCTGCTCGTCGAAGGCCATCACGACGACGGCGGCGCCGTATTTGCGGCATAGCCGTGCCTCGCGGATGAACTTCTCCTCGCCCTCCTTCATCGAGATCGAGTTGACGATCGGCTTGCCCTGTACGTTCTTCAGCCCGGCTGCGATGACCTCCCACTTGGAGGAGTCGATCATCACCGGGACGCGGCTGATGTCCGGCTCGGCCGCGATCAGCTTGGTGAACCGGTCCATCGCGGCGACGCCGTCGATCATGCCCTCGTCCATGTTGATGTCGATGACCTGCGCACCGGCCTCGACCTGCTGCAGGGCGACTGACAGCGCGGTGTCGTAGTCCTCGGCCTTGATCAGGTTGCGGAACCGGGCGGAGCCGGTGATGTTGGTGCGCTCGCCGATGTTCACGAACAGGGAGTCTTCGGTGATGTTGAGCGGCTCCAGGCCCGAAAGCCGGGTGGCCACTTCGATTTTCGGCACCTCGCGCGGCGGCTTGCCCTCGACGACCCTTGCGATCTCGGCGATGTGCGGCGGCGCGGTTCCGCAGCAGCCGCCGACGATGTTGACCAGGCGCGCCTCGGCGAAGTCGGCGATGTAGCCGGCCTGGCGCTCGGGCGTCTCGTCGTACTCGCCGAAGGCGTTGGGCAGACCGGCATTTGGATAGCAGGAGACGAAAGTGTCTGCGATCCGCGCCATCTCGGCGATATACGGCCTCATCTCCGGCGCGCCCAGCGCACAGTTGAGGCCCACCGCAATAGGCTTCGCGTGCCTGATCGAATTCCAGAACGCCTCGGTGACCTGACCGGACAACGTCCGCCCGGAGGCGTCGGTGATGGTGCCCGAGATGATCACCGGCCAGCGGCGTCCGCGGTCCTCGAACAGCGTCTCGACGGCGAACACCGCGGCCTTGGCGTTGAGCGTGTCGAAGATGGTCTCGACGATGAGGAGGTCGGCACCCCCGTCGACCAGGCCGTTGGCGGCTTCGAGGTAGGCGGCGGCCAGCTGGTCGTAGGAGACGTTGCGGGCACCGGGGTCATTGACGTCCGGCGAGATCGACGCGGTGCGCGTCGTGGGCCCGATGGCGCCGGCGACGAAGCGGGGCTTGTCCGGGGTGCTGTACTCGTCGGCGGCCTTGCGGGCCAGGGCGGCGCCGGCGTAGTTGAGCTCGTAGGCCAGGTCGGCCATGTCGTAGTCGGAGAGCGAGATCGCGTTCGAGTTGAACGTGTTGGTCTCGATGATGTCGGCGCCCGCCTCGAGGTACTCGCGGTGGATCCCCTCGATGATCTGCGGCTGCGTCAGCGTGAGCAGGTCATTGTTGCCCTGAAGAGCGGTCGGCCATTCGGTGAACCTGTCGCCGCGGTAGCCGGCCTCGTCCGGCCGGTCGCGCTGGATCGCCGTGCCCATCGCGCCGTCGATCACCATGATCCGCTGGCGCAGGGTAGCCGTCAGCTCGGCGGTGCAGTCGGGGCGGATGTTCGGCGGATGAGTGTTCACGTACGTTCCTTCCGTAGCGGAAGGCGTCCTTGACTCTGCCGAGCGTGGCGGATACCCGTATCCGTTGCAACGCCTCTCGACGGTGAGAAGTTTACGTCGCTACCCGACGTCTGGACGCCCCGGTTCAGCTCGACCCGGTGGAAGTCATCCCCATAAGCATAGCCCGTCTATCAAATTGGCTCGGTTTGTCGCCACGTCGCCACCTTCCCACAGGCCTTAGGCTGAGTTCGTGACCTCGCCGGATAGCAGGCTGCCCGAACTGCACAACACGATCGTCGTGGCCGCGTTCGAGGGCTGGAACGACGCGGGCGATGCGGCCAGCGATGCGGTGGAGCATCTGGACGCCATCTGGGAGGCCGAGCCGATCGTCGAGATCGACGACGAGGCCTACTACGACTACCAGGTCAACCGGCCGGTGATCCGCCAGGTCGACGGCGTGACGCGGGAGCTGGTGTGGCCGTCGATGCGGATCTCGCATTGCCGACCGCCCGGCAGCGACCGCGACATCGTGCTGATGAACGGCGTGGAGCCCAACATGCGCTGGCGCACGTTCTGCGCGGAACTGCTGGCCGTCGCCGACAAGCTCAACGTCGACACGGTGGTGATCCTGGGCGCATTGCTGGCCGACACGCCGCACACCCGGCCGGTGCCGGTCTCCGGCGCGGCGTACTCCCCGGAGTCGGCGCGCCGCTTCGGGCTGCAGGAGACCCGCTACGAGGGCCCAACCGGCATCGCCGGGGTGTTCCAGGACGCCTGCGTGGCCGCGGGGATCCCGGCGGTGACGTTCTGGGCGGCGGTGCCGCACTACGTGTCGCAGCCGCCCAACCCGAAGGCCACGGTGGCGCTGCTGCGCCGTGTGGAGGATGTGCTCGACATCGAGGTGCCGCTGGGCGATTTGCCGGCCCAGGCCGAGGAGTGGGAGCAGGCGGTCAGCGAGATGACCGCCGAGGACGACGAGATCGCCGAGTATGTGCAGTCGTTGGAGCAGCGCGGCGACGCCGAGGTCGACATGCATGAGGCGCTGGGCAAGATCGACGGCGACGCGCTGGCCGCCGAGTTCGAGCGTTACCTGCGACGCCGACGTCCGGGCTACGGGCGATAGGGCTCATACCGCCGCACGTGCAACTGTTGCGAAATTCGGCACGGATTTCGCAACAGTTGCACGTTCGGCGCCGCACTCTTTGCTGCCGTGGGGGTGCGAGGATACTCACTGTGGCGCCGGCGATTCTCCGTCTTCTGTTGTGTGCGGTGTCAGTGATTGGCGGCGTGCTCGTGGCGTTCAACCCTGGACCGCCAGGATTTCGCGCAAGCCGTTCCCTACCGGTCACGGGTGTCATGCTCATCGATGGCGCCATCTGGATGATCGTGGTCGCATGGCGCGACCACCGTGAACCGGGCTCCCGGCGGCGCGCCAGCAGGAACCATCCTCGGCATGCCGCGAAAGAGAGCCGAGCCAGCAAGATTCGCCGTTGGGTCGGTCTTGCGGTCATGATCCCGGCCGGTTTCTGGATGCTGTGGTGGGGACTGGATTCCGGTTATCTGTCGCTGGTCGGCCTGGGAATCATCGGCGTCGCGTTCAGCGTGGTCGTCGTCGTGACCTGTTTCTATATCCCGACCTGAGATAGAGCAGAACGGCGGAGGCCACTTACCCCGAACGTGATTCGACGTCCGGCGGATCATCAACGGCGGTGATGGCGCCCCAACCGATCGAGTCACATTTGGCGAAGTCAAGCTGATCGTCGAGTCCGGCGGTGTTGTCGATGATGTACGCCACGTACACCGGGAAATTTTTCATCCTGGCGTGAATCTGCGTTCCTGCTTGCAGACTGGCGATCACGATCGCCGGCACCCACAGAAACTGCCCCGCATCATCGGTAGCGGCAAACTCTGGTTGTGTTCTGTCCCAGTCGAATTGGTCCGACGGATGATACTTGACCGGATGTGTGAAGATCGCAGAGAAATAGTCGTCGCGGTCCGGTCCTGCGAACCGTCGGGCAAGTCGAGCGGTCCGGGGCAGCTGCCTTTTCAGCTCGGGCACAGCATGTAGTTCACCGAAACCAGTCTGGTCGTAGTCGATGTCGACCAACTCAAAACTCGCCACGACCGCTGATCATAGTGGCGCCGAGCGTGGGGAAATACACAGAAGCAGCCCACTTTTCATCCATATCTCCCACGTTCGACGAGGCGAAGCTCGCTACCTATCCCGAAATTAGTGAGTCGTCGGCAAACGGACGGTAGGTATATTTGCCACACGACATATCAGAGATGGGTGTCTCGCCACCGATGAATAGTCTTGCAGCGCATGTCGGCAACCGGCATGCGGATCGCGCCGAAACACACAGGCTAGCCCACGTCGCGGTGCGGCTATTGATCGCTGCCGCCGTTGTCATCGCCACCATGAGTGGGTGTGGATTTCCGGACCGCCGCGGCGCGGCCAACACCATCGGCGACGCGATCCGCGCGATGCCCGGCGTCACCTCCGCTGAAGTCGATTACCACACCAGCTTCGACGGCGGCGCCCATTTCAAGCTGTATGTTGCCCTCGCCGACAACGCTTCTGACACGCAAGCTGCGGACGTGGGGCGAACATTCGTCGACCGCATGCGGGCAGCCGACTTCGCCGAGTTCCATGTCGAGCTCGCGGTTACGTATAAGGCCAGCAGCGACGCCAATACCACGGCGCCCGGTTCGAGTGCCACCTTCACGTATCAGTTCAGCCGCACCGGCCGCGGAGGTCCGTCAAGCAGCCAAGTCGCTGACAGCCTGGCCTTGTGGCTTCAAGTCGGTCAGTCACCGGCGACGACGGGAGTCCTACTCAATCAGCCCTCCTGGGGCGGCCCGCCCAGCTCGCGAAGCATCACCGTCTACTTGCCCCCATCCGTCACGGACGCGGCCATCGCCGACCTCATCCATGCTCACTCAGAACTGGCCCGCGCGACCTGGCAAGTCAACAGCCCAGCCGCGAATCGGTTCGGTCAACCGCGGACATATGCAGTGCGCGGCCCCTTCCCGGATCAACGTCGACGCGAACTATGGCAGCAGATCCTCAACCAGATCGGTCCGGACGACGGCGCGCAGGCTACCACCGACACCATCGAAGTCCACCCCGAAGTAGCGCCGACCCGGGTGGAGATCGACGTTGCATCCGGACGCGACGAGCAACAGCGATTCGAACACATCGCCCACACCGTGACGCCTCTATTGCCGGGTCTCGGCTTGCCGATCTCGTTTCGCCTGATGGCCTATGTGGACCAGATCGAATTCACCCTCGGTGGGTGCGACCGTCCCGATCCGCGCCACACATCGTCTCCACTGGAAAACGAACTGCGCCGGCAATTTCAACGCTGCTGACATCACTCGCGGCGACCGCGCGGATTAGGGGATCAGCCGTAGTAGGCGAAGCTACATGTGGGCCGCGGTTCGTTCTTGAAGGACGCCAGCTTGTCACCATCCATGATGATGCTGCAGACCAGAATCGTGTCCCCGCCGTCGGCGGTTACCTCCGACTCCACTTCCTCGGAGACGGTGTACTGCCTCTCCCAAGGCAGCATGACGTTGCTCTCCGTCTGCTGCGAGCCTCCGTTGATCCGGTAGCGGATCGTCACAGGGCCATTGCCCCCACTGACCTTCATCACCGCGGTGCCGACCGGCTTGCCCGTTGGCACGGTCGATGTCGTTGTGATCTGCGAAGTCAGCGGACCACCGTTCGTGTCTGCCACCGGTGTTCCGCTGATCTTGTCGGTACATCCCGTCGCCGCCATGCCAACCGACCCAATGCTGACAATCACACCGATGGCATGCCGACCCACGCGCACACGCAAAGCCTACGACGGTCGTCGTCGGGTAACGGACGGAAACTGGTGGAATTACCACCGGCGCGAGCGTGCACAGAATGCCGTCCAACCCGGCGTGTCGCTGTACAGACGCGCACGCTCGCGCTAAAGCTGCACGCCCAGTAGGGCGTCCACCGCGGTCGCTACTGCCTGCGGCGCGGTGTCGTCGTGGCCGCCGTAGTCGAGCGCATCGGTGACCCAACCATCAACGGCGGCAAGGGCTTTCGGGGTATCCAAATCGTCGGCCAGATAGCGGCGCAGCCGGACGATGGTGTCGGCGGCGTCCGGGCCGGCGGGCAGCGCCGTCGCGGCACGCCACCGGTGCAGCCGCGCGGTGGCGTCGTCGAGCAGCTCGGTGTTCCAGTAGCGGTCGGCGCGGTAGTGCCCCGCCAGCAGACCCAGCCGGATCGCCGACGGCTCGACGCCCTGCGCGCGCAGCGCCGACACCAGCACCAGGTTGCCGCGACTCTTGGACATCTTGTGGCCGTCCCAGCCGATCATGCCGGCATGCACGTAGTGGCGGGCGAATCGCCGCTCGCCGCTGACACATTCGGCGTGCGCGGCGGTGAACTCGTGATGCGGGAAGATCAGGTCGGTGCCGCCGCCCTGGATGTCCAGGCCGGTGCCGATGCGGCTGAGCGCGATCGCCGCGCACTCCACATGCCAGCCCGGCCGGCCGGGGCCGAACGGCGAATCCCAGCTCGGCTCCCCCGGCCGCGCCGCATGCCACATCAGCGCATCCAGCGGATCGGTCTTGCCGGCCCGGTCCGGGTCGCCACCGCGCTCGGCGAACAAGGCCAGCATGGTGTCGCGGTCGTAGCCCGACTCGTAGCCGAATTGCAGTGTGGCGTCGGCGCGGAAGTAGACGTCCGGGTAGTCGCCGTCGACGACGTAGGCCGCCCCCGACGCCAGCATCTTTTCGACGAGCTCAATTACTTCTTCGATGGCCTCGGTCGCCGCGACATACTCACGCGGCGGCAGCACCCGCAGCGCCGCCATGTCGTCGCGAAACAACCTGACCTCGCGGGCGGCGAGGTCACGCCAGTCGACCCCGTCGCGGTCCGCGCGCTCGAACAGCGGGTCGTCGACGTCGGTGACGTTCTGCACGTAGTGCACCTCATGCCCGAGATCCAGCCATAGCCGCTGAATCAGGTCGAACGCCAGATAGGTGGCGGCATGGCCGAGGTGGGTGGCGTCGTACGGGGTGATCCCGCAGACGTACATGCTGGCGGTGGGCCCAGCGGCCACCGGGCGTACCTGGCGGTCGGAAGTGTCGTAGAGCCGTAGCTCCGGGCCGCGTCCCGGCAGCGCCGGCAACGGTACCGAGGGCCAGGACTGCATACCGTCGACTTTAAGCGTCGGCTACGCCGCGCTTGCGATCGCCGCCAGCAGCACGTCGGCGAGGTCCGGGCGGCACATCAGGAAATCGGGCAGATACGGATCGGGCCGGTTGTAGATCAGCTCGGAGCCGTCCAGCCGCGACGCATGCAAACCGGCCGCCAGCACTACCCCCGCCGGCGCCGCCGAGTCCCACTCCCACTGCCCGCCGGCGTGGACGTAGGCGTCGACGTCGCCGCGCACCACCGACATCGCTTTGGCTCCGGCCGAACCGATCGGCACCACCTCGACGTCGAGCAGCTTGACCAGCCGGTAGAGCACCGCCGGCGGCCGCGTGGAGCTGGCGGTGATCCGGATCGGCCCGGAATGGGCTGCTGTGCCGGCGCGGACGGTGTCGCTGCGGTACAGCTCCCCCATCGCGGGCAGCGCGACGGCGGCGTCGGTGATGGCCCCGTGCGGCCCGCCGTCGCGCCGCCACAACGCCACGTGCACGGCCCAGTCGTCGCGGCCGGGCGTGGAGAACTCGCGGGTGCCGTCAACCGGGTCGACGATCCATACCCGGTCGGCCCGCAGCCGGTTCAGGTCGTCGTAGGCCTCTTCGGAGAGCACCGCGTCGCCCGGCCGCTCGGCGCGCAGCCGTCGCAGCAGCAGCGTGTTGGCGTAGGCGTCGCCGGCGTCGCCGAGTCGCCACGGATAGTCGAAGCCGACCTCGTCGCGCACTGCCAGCAGCAGCCGCCCGGCCTCGGCGGCCAAGTCGGCAGCCAGCGCCGCATCGGTCAACTTCGGGCTCACCCGGTCCAGTATTGCCAATGCTTAGCGGTTTTCCGCAATCCAGTCGCTGGTGAAGCCCAGCGTCGCGGTGATCCCTTCGCTGAGTTGGTCGCCGATCATGTTTTCGATCTGCCGTCCGACCAATGGGATTTTGACCGCTAAGGTCACGGTGACTCTTAGCTGGGAACCGGTGTGCACCGGCACCAGCAACGCCTGCGCGAACGCGGACATCCGCAGGCCGCGAACGGCCACGTCGACTTCCCCGCGCACCTGATCGTCGCCGATCCGGCTCCACACCTCGTTGTGCACCATCCGCAGATCCCCGCGCGGCAACTGGGCAATCGGCTTGGGCAGCTGGGCGCGGACGAGGCTGATCGTGACTCCGACTTGCACGCGGCCGGCCGGATCGACGATCAGCGACTCGAGCTTGGCGGCGTCCTCGGCGGCGGCGAGCCTTGCCCGCCAGTAACTCTCGTCGCCGAACGCCGCCAGGATCTCGTCGACCCCCGCCGGGGACTCCGCCGACGCCTCGAATGACCGCGGCATATCAGAACGCCGGCCAGGGAATAGGACGATGCCGGTCCGGGCTGGGCATCACCGGGTTGTCCAGCAGCGCGCGGGCGCGCAGCCGCAGCGCCGCGATCTCGCCGGCGGTGATGTGCTCGGCCAGCTCGTCGCAGAGCGGTCCGTTCAGGGCGTCGACCAGGCGGGTGATCGCGTCCAGCGTGTCGTCGTCGACGGGCTTGCCGGCCCAGCCCCATAGCACCGTGCGCAGTTTGTCCTGCACGTGCAGGCACACCCCGTGGTCGACGCCGTAGACGTCGCCGTCGACGCCGCGCAGGACGTGGCCGCCCTTGCGGTCGGCGTTGTTGACCAGGATGTCGAACACCGCCATCCGCCACAGCCGGATGTCGTCGGCGTGCACCAGGGTGACTTCGTCGCCGGCATAGTCGTACGCCCGCAGCACCGGCAGGTAACCGGGCGGCAAATGGTCGGCCGGGACGAGGTCGACCAGATCCGGGCCCGGCGCCGGTTCTGACCCCGGTGTGTCGCCGGGCTGGTCGACCCAGCGCTGCAGCATGCCGGGGCCGGCCGGCCCGTAACGAATGATGGTGTACGGCACGATGTTCCAGCCCAGCTGTGTCGAAACCAGGTAGGCGCCGAGTTCGCGGCCGGCCAGCGTGCCGTCGGGGAAATCCCACAGCGGCTGCTCGCCGGCGACCGGCTTGTAGACGCAGTGCACGCTGCGCTCCCCCAGCGTCGCTTCGCACAGGAAGGTGGCGTTGCTGGCAGAGCGGATGCGTCCGAGGACGGTCAGCTCGCCGCGCCGCAACACCTCACGATCGTCAGCCCTCGACGTCATCGTCAGACCCGAGCAACGCGCTACGCCGGTAGCCGTTAGTGCGCGCACAGATGTGTCCGTCCGGGTCCAGCGGTTCGTCACACAGCGGGCAGGGCGGGCGACCCGCGGAGATGACGAGGTTGGTGCGAGTTGCGAACTGCCGCGCCGACTCCGGCGTCAGGAACACCCGCACGGCGTCGGGACCCTCGTCGGTGTCGTCGAGCACCACCGACGCGTCGAACTCGGTGTCGGTGACGGCCAGCAACTCCACCACCACGGTCTGCGCCTCGGAATCCCAGCCGAGGCCCATTGTGCCGACCCGGAACTCGGCGTCGACCGGGGTGATCAACGGGCTGAGATCCTCGACCTCGGTGGTCTCCGGCGGCACCGGGGTGCCGAAGCGACGGTTGACCTCGAGCAGCAGCGCGCCGATGCGCTCGGCGAGCACCGCGACTTGCTGCTTCTCCAGCACCACCGACACCACGCGCGAGTCACCGACCGCCTGCAGGTAGAACGTCCGGTTGCCGGGCTGGCCGACAGTCCCGGCGACGAAGCGGTCGGGTGTGCGGAAGACGTGAATTGCGCGAGGCATGGCAACTCCCAAAATACCGGCAGTTGCCGCTGTGCCGTAATGCCTTCAGTCGGTCGAGCCGCCGACCACCGCGTCGCTCGGCGGTGCTTCGCCGTCCGATGAGGGCGGCGCGGTCAGCGCGGACGTCAGCCGGGCGCCGGTGTGGTTGACGTGCATCACGAACGGGCGCAGCTGCGTGTAGCGGATCACACTCATCGACGCGGGATCGGCGGTGACACGCTGGAACCCGTCGAGGTGCAGGCCCAGCGCGTCGGCGACGACGGCCTTGATCACGTCGCCGTGGGTGCAGGCCAGCCACAGCGCGTCGCCGCCGTGCTCGTCGGCCAGCCGCCGGTCGTGGTCGCGCACCGCGGCCACCGCACGAGTCTGCACCTGCGCCAAACCCTCCCCACCCGGGAACACCGCCGCGCTGGGATGCGCCTGCACCACCGCCCACAGCGGCTCCTTGGTCAGGTCGGCGATCTTGCGGCCGGTCCATTCGCCGTAGTCGACCTCGGAAAGGCGTTCGTCGACGACGGGCTGCAGACCCAGCGCCGCGGCCAGCGGTTCGATCGTGCGCCGGCAGCGCAGAAGCGGGGAGCACACCACCGCCCGGATCGGCAGCTCGGCGAGCCGGTCGATCAGGCCGGCGGCTTGCTCGCGGCCCTTGTCGTCGAGGTCGACGCCCTCGGAACGGCCGGCCAGCACATGTGCGGTGTTGGAGGTGGAACGCCCGTGCCGCAACAGGATGACGGTCATAGGGCCGCCACAACCCCGGTTGCCAGCAGGATGAGCACGGTCACCCCGGCGATTATCCGGTAACCGACGAACCAGTACATGTTGTGGCGCACCAGGAACCGCAGAAACCAGGCCACCGCGGAGAGTCCGACAACGAACGCAATGACGGTGGCCGCCAACAGCTGCGGGCCCGTGGCGCTCATCCCTTCACTCACCGGGTGGAAGGCGTCCGGCAGCGAAAACAGCCCCGAGGCGAACACCGCCGGGATGGCCAGCAGAAAGCCGAACCGGGCGGCCAGCTCGCGCTCCAGGCCGAGGAACAGCCCGGCGCTGATCGTGGCACCGGACCGGGAAACCCCGGGAACCAGCGCCAGCGTCTGCGCTACGCCGACGACAATGGCGTCGCGCCAAGTGAGCTGGTCGATGTGGCGGGTCTGTCGCCCGAGGTGCTCGGCGGCCGCGATCACCGCCGAAAACGCCACCAACGCGGTCGCAATCACCCACAGGTTGCGCACCCCGGAGCGGATCTCGTCGGTGAACACCAGGCCCAGCACGCAGATCGGGATCGTGCCGATGATCACATACCAGCCAAGCCGGTAGTCGGCGCCGCGGTGCGACTTGACCACCAAGCCGTTGAACCATGCCCTGACGATGCGCACGATGTCGCGGGCGAAATACACCAGCACCGCGGCCTCGGTGCCCAGCTGGGTGACGGCGGTGAACGAGGCGCCGGCGTCACAGTCGAACATCAGCCGCGACACGATCGCCAGGTGACCCGAAGAGGACACCGGAAGAAACTCGGTCAGTCCCTGCACCACGGCCAAAACGATTACCTGCCACCAAGACATCGCCGCCGTCGCAGACACGACGACGACCGTACCTGGTGACTGCGGCGAGGCTAGACGGGCTCGGCGACCGCGACGGAGTCACGCACCGCCGCGGCAAGACTGCGCTCGTCGGTGATGTCGATGTCGACGACGCTTCGCTTGGACTTGGCGATCACGTCCTCGGGCTGCGGGACCGGCCCGGAAAGGCGCGGCCGGTAGACCTCGACCAGCAGCCACCGCCGCTCGACGCGGAAGGCGAAACTGCGGCCGTCCCCGACATGCCCGAATCCACTGGCGAACGCCCTGGCCGGAAACACGCCGGTCCACATGTCCTCGATGACGAAATCCGAGTCGGCGTACTGACGGTCTTCGGCGACGGTCATGCGGCGACCATACCTCTCCAACGACTTGTCGCAGCCGCGACGGCGCCGCGTCCCGACCAGGGATCTTCCCTAGACTTGGAATTCAATCCGGCTACCCGTCGCATACCTCGAGAGTTACCCCTTGCCCAGTTTTTGTAAACCCGCAGTTCACCGCCACGTCGCTGGCCTGCTGGTTTTCGCGGGGCTGGTGCTCGGCTGCTCGCCGAAGACCCTGGACGCAGCACCGCCGACGATCCAGCCCGCGCGGCCCGCCGAGTCCCCACCGGTGTCGACGGTTCCGGCCGGCGCTGTGCGGGCAATGGGCGGCAGCCCCCACGCGGCGATCTTCGATCAGCGCACCGCGGCGCTGGTCTTACTGGGGTCGGGGTCAGTCACCGTGCTGGGCGCTGGGCAAACGCCGTCGCGGGTGATCGCCCTGCCCGGCCCGGCGAGCGCGTTGACCGGCGACGGCGCGGGCAACGCTTATCTGTCCACCCGGGGCGGCTATTTTGCCGTCGACCTGTCCGCTGGCCATGTCTCCCGAGCCGAGATCGGCGAGGCACGGGACATCGATTTCACGGCCATCGCCCGCCGGGCCGATCACAAGCTGGTGCTGGGTACCGCCGACGGCACGGTCTACACGCTGTCCTCCGGGACAACGGTCGCCAACCGGTCCAAGATCGTCGGCCGCATCGATTCCCTTGTGGCACAAGGCAATACAGTGATCACGCTGGATCGGGGGCAGACGTTGGTCACCACCGTCGACGCCGACGGAACGGTGGGGCAGGCATTGCGGGCCGGGCAGGGTGCCACCATGCTGGCCGCCGATCCGCTGGGCCGGGTGCTGGTGACCGACACCCGCGGCGGCCAGCTGCTGGTCTACGGCGTCGACCCGCTGATTTTGCGGCAGGCCTACCCGGTCAAGCAGTCGCCGTACGGTGTGGCCGGGTCGCGCCGACTGGCCTGGGTGTCGCAAACCGCTGCGAATTTGGTAATTGGTTACGATCTGTCCACCGGAATCCCCGTCGAAAAGGTACGTTACCCAACCGTGCGGCAACCCAACACGCTGGCGTTCGACGACACGTCGGACACGCTGTATGTGGTGTCGGGTTCGGGTGCCGGAGTTCAGGTCATCGAGCACGCGGCGGGCCCTCGTTGAGCGCGGCGCGGCGCGGCCGGTTGCCGGCAGGCTGGGACGCCGAAATGTCCGACGAATACGAGTGGGCGCCGCTGCGGCTCCCGCCGGACGTGACCCGGGTCAGCGCCTCCACCCGGCTGTCCATCGAAGCGGAGTATCGCGGCTGGGAGTTGACACGGGTCCGGCTCTACACCGACGGCAGCCGACGAGTCTTGTTGCGGCGCAAGAAAACTCGCATCGAACAGGGCGGGCGCCCCGACCAGCCCGCGCTCTGACGGTGTACGGCGCGCTTCGCCGGGCGCTGTTTCTGGTGCCGCCCGAGCGCATCCACACGATCGTGTTCGCGGGACTGCGCGGTGTGACCGCCGGCGCGCCGCTGCGACAACCGCTGCACCGGTTGCTGGCTCCGACCGACCCGATACTGGCCAGCACGGTATTCGGGGTGCGCTTCCCCGGACCGCTCGGGCTGGCGGCCGGTTTCGACAAAGACGGTGTCGGGCTCAAGACGTGGGGAGCGCTGGGATTCGGCTACGCCGAGGTGGGCACCGTCACCGCCCAACCGCAACCGGGCAACCCGCCGCCCCGGATGTTCCGGCTGCCCGCAGATCGGGCTCTGCTCAACCGGATGGGCTTCAACAACGAGGGTGCGGGCAAGCTGGCGACCCGGCTGGCGCGCCAAGCGCCCGACGTGCCGATCGGGGTCAACATCGGCAAAACCAAGTCGACACCGGTCGAACAGGCCGCCGACGACTACCGGGCCAGCGCCCGGCTGGTCGGCCCGCTGGCGTCGTACCTGGTGGTCAACGTGAGCTCGCCGAACACGCCCGGGCTGCGCGACCTGCAGGCGGTCGAATCGCTGCGCCCCATCCTGTCCGCTGTGCTGGAGGAGACCTCGACGCCGGTGCTGGTCAAGATCGCGCCGGATTTGGCCGACTCCGATATCGACGAAATCGCCGACCTAGCGGTCGATTTGGGCCTCGCCGGGATCGTCGCCACCAACACCACCGTCTCGCGCGACGGCCTTTTGACGCCGGGCGTCGAGGCGCTCGGCTTGGGCGGGATCTCCGGGCCGCCGCTGGCGCGGCGGTCCGTCGAGGTGCTGCGCCGGCTCTACGCCCGGGTCGGTGACCGGCTGGTGCTGATCAGCGTCGGCGGCATCGAGACCGCCGACGACGCTTGGGAACGCATCACCGCGGGCGCCTCGCTGCTGCAGGGCTATACCGGTTTCATCTACGGCGGGGGCTTGTGGGCCAAGCACATTCACGACGGGATCGCCCGCCGGCTGCGCGAGGGCGGGTTCGCGGCGCTGAGCGAGGCGGTGGGGTCGGATTAGCGGTGCCGAGCCGGGACTACCTCTGCTCGTAGGTGCCGTAGATGACCGCGCGCGCGATCGCGTGCTGGAAGAGGTTGAATCCCAGGAACGCCGGGCTGGCGTCCTCGCTGAGGTCGAGCTTCTCCACGTCCACCGCGTGCACGCTGACGTAGTAGCGGTGCGGCCCGTGCCCCGGCGGCGGCGCGGCGCCCACGTAGCGGCGCATGCCGGCGTCGTTCACCAAGGTCAGCGCGCCGCCCGGCAACTCGCGGCCGTCGCCGACGCCCTCGGGCAGCTCGGTGACCGTCGCCGGCAGGTTCGCGACCGCCCAGTGCCAGAAGCCGGAAAGGGTGGGCGCGTCGGGGTCGTAGACGGTGACCGCGAAGCTGCGGGTCTCCTCCGGGAAGCCCGACCAGCTCAGGTGCGGGCTGGCATCCTCGCCGCCGGCGCCCATGATGCCGCTGATCTGGGCCGTCGCGAGCGGCTGCCCGTCGGTGATCGACTTCGACTGCAGCTGAAACGACGGCAGCTTGGGCAGCGTCGCGTACGGGTCGGGCGGTGTGATCATGATCAGTCCTCTCGTCTTTGCGGCTAGCAGTGTGTCAAAAAGCGCGACATCACGTCGGCGCCAAACCTCAACGCCTCGACGGGTACCCGTTCGTCGACGCCGTGGAACAGCGCGGAGAAATCCAATTCCGGTGGCAACCGCAACGGGGTGAACCCGAAACAGCGAATTCCCAAGCGCGCGAAGGCCTTTGCATCAGTCCCGCCGGACAGCATATACGGCACCGTGCGGGCGTCGGGATCCACCGCCAGCAGCGCGGAGTTCATCGCGTCGACCAGGTCGCCGTCGAAACTCGTCTCATACGACGGCAGGTCGGTCACCCATTCGCGGGTGACGTCGGGCCCGATCAGCTCGTCGATCTCGGCCTCGAACGCGGCCTGGCGGCCAGGCAGCACGCGACAGTCCACCATGGCCTCGGCGATCGCCGGCACCACATTGGCCTTGTAACCGGCCTTGAGCATCGTGGGGTTTGCGGTGTCACGCAGCGTGGCCTTCACGATGCGGGCAATCGGCCCCAGCTTCTCGATCGCTCCCTCCAAGTCGGGGGAATCGGCGTCGAAGCTGTGCCCGGCCTCCTCACCGATCGCGGTCAAGAACTGCATGACGGTATCGGTGGGCACCAACGGAAACCGGTGACGGCCCAACCGGGCGACCGCCTCGGCAAGCGCGGTGACGGCGTTGTGGTCGTGCACCATCGAGCCGTGTCCGGCGCGGCCGCGGGCGGTCAGCCGCATCCACTGCAGGCCCTTCTCGGCTGTTTCGATCAGGTAGAGCCGCCGCTCCCCGCCGTCGCGGCGGGGCACCGTCAGCGAGAACCCGCCGACCTCGCCGACCGCCTCGGTGACGCCGTCGAACAGGTCGGGGCGGTTGTCGACCAGCCAGTGCGAGCCATATCTGCCCCCGTTCTCCTCGTCGGCCAAAAAAGCGAATACCAGGTCGCGGGGCGGCACGATCCCGGCGCGGCGAAACTGGCGGGCGACCACGATCATCATGCCCACCATGTCTTTCATGTCGACGGCTCCGCGGCCCCAGACATAGCCGTCCTCGACCGCGCCGGAGAACGGATGCACGCTCCAGTCGGCCGCCTCCGCGGGCACCACGTCGAGATGACCATGGATCAGCAGCGCACCGCGCGAACTGTCGGCGCCGGCCAGCCGGGCGAACACATTGCCGCGTCCGGGCGCGCCCGACTCCAGGTATTCAACCTGGTAGCCAACATCTTCCAGCTGGGCGGCCACCCACTGGGCACATTCGGCCTCGCCCTTGGTGGTGTCCAGCTCGCCGGTGTTGCTGGTGTCGAACCGGATCAGCCTGCTGACGACTTCGACGACGTCGTCGACGGGGTCAGGCCCAACGCCGGTTGCGACGGTCATAGTCACCTTTCCTACCATTGACACGGGTCGCCGGGTTTGGGTCGGGCCTTCCCTATCCGATAGCCTTGGCTGCCAACTTAGGTCGGTCCGAGTGGCGGAATGGCAGACGCGCTAGCTTGAGGTGCTAGTGCCCTATTACTGGGCGTGGGGGTTCAAGTCCCCCCTCGGACACGCGATTGAGGCGAGCGATATGAATGCTCGCATTCATATCCGAGCCGATGGAGCGTGTTGAGCGGCGAAGCCGCGATCACACCCAACTGAGCCGAGAGGAATGGAATGTTCGCATTCCATTCCGAGGCGATGGCGGGTGGCGACGAGCGGGTCGCCCGACCCGCGTGGAGCACACGCGATTGAGGCGACAACAACGTCCCACTAGGACGGCAAACAGCTTCCGCCGCAACATCTTCGGATGCATCTTGGACCAAGGCGATGAGCCAGCATGACATCGATTGTCCGGGTCATTGCCGCGCTCGGTAGTGACATGTACAAATCACGGGTGCAGGGAATATACCGTTCACAGTATGGATGTATCCGTGACCGAGTTGCGCGCGCACCTCAGCGATTGGCTCGATCGAGCTCGGGCCGGTGGCGAGGTCGTCATCACCGACCGCGGGATTCCCGTCGCGCGGCTGACCGCGCTGGACAGCGCAGGCACTTTGGAGCGCCTCACGACTGAAGGCGTGATCGGCAAGGCCACCGCGCAGCGGCCCGTCGCTGCGAGCCGTTCCAGGCCCCGACCGCGACGGCCGGTGTCTGACCGGGTCAGCGACCAGCGGCGCTGACCAGTGCCGCTCGTCTACTTCGACGCCAGCGCCTTCGTCAAACTTCTCACCACCGAGACTGGGAGCTCGCTGGCCTCAGCGCCATGGGACGGCTGCGACGCCGCATTGTCCAGCCGCCTGGCCTACCCTGAAGTCCGCGCCGCGCTCGCCGCAGCGGCCCGCAATCACGACCTAACCAAATCCGAGCTCGCCGACATCGAGCGTGACTGGGAGAACTTCTGGGCCGCTACCCGCCCAGTCGAGCTCACCGCAACGGTCGAACAGCACTGTCCATCTGGCCAGCGCGTTGGCAGTCGGCGATCCCGGCCTGATCGTCGCCGTTTGGGACCGACGCATGCACGCCGGAGCCCAAGCCGCCGGGTGCCGAGTCGCCCCCGCCCAACTCGCCCCCTAGCCCGACTGCCCGACCCGCATGGAGCACACGCCACGGAAACGAATTGCACTGGCCGTCTTGCCGCTTCGCATTGCCCTGATGTGCTGTCTTCAAAAGCCACGCTGCGGTTTCGTTCAGATGCCGGGCGGGAAGCCGTAGGCTGGTAGGGCCGGCGTGACAACGGCGGATACGACGAATGAATCGACCGAGCGGCTTTTTGCGGCGAGCATCCCGGCGCACGTTCAGTGATCGCCGGGAAGCCGGCCGGGTGCTGGCCGAGGAGCTGGCGTCGTACCGCGGGAACCACGACCTGCTGGTGTTCGGCCTGGCCCGTGGCGGTGTTCCGGTGGCGTGGGAAGTCGCGTCGGCGCTGCACGCCCCGCTGGACGTCTTCCTGGTCCGCAAGCTTGGCGTGCCGCAATGGTCCGAGCTGGCGATGGGCGCCCTCGCCAGCGGCGGTGGCGTCGTGATGAACGACAATGTGGTGTCGAGCCTGCGCATCAGCGAGGAGCAGGTCCGCGCGGTGATCGACCGCGAGACCACCGAACTGACCCGGCGCGAGCAGGCTTACCGCGGCGGACGGCCGCTCGCCGACCCTCATGGCAAAACGGTGATTCTGGTGGACGACGGCATCGCTACCGGCGCCAGCATGTTGGCCGCCGTGCGAGCATTGCGGGAGTTGGGCCCCGAGGCGATCGTCGTCGCGGTTCCGGTCGGACCGCCCTCAGCGTGTCAGCAGCTGGCGCAGGAGGCCGACGACGTGGTCTGCGCGACGATGCCGCCGGATTTCGAAGCGGTGGGACAGGTTTTCGTCGACTTTCATCAAGTGACCGACGACGAGGTTCGCGAACTGCTGGCCACCCCGACCTAACGGTCGTCGCCGCCGCTGCCGCGGTCGTGCTCGGCCGGCACCCCGGTCTCTTCGTCGGCGCCGGCAGTGCTCGCCTCACCGGAGGCATCCTCGGGATAGTCCGCGTAGTCGTAGTCGGCGCCCGCTTCCTCGGGAAGCGGCTTGGGAGCGTCTGCCGATTTGTTGGCGGGGGCGCCCGTTTCGCGACGCTGGCGTTCCTGCAGGGCATCGATGATCAGCAGCACCACGCCGAGCACGCTGGCGGCGATGCATACCCAGGCCACCAACTCGTTGCTGGTGACGACGGCGAACACCAAAGCGGCAAGGCCTATCACCGCTAGCACCAGCGCGATAATCAGCATCGCTCAACCTCCAGCCGACGGGGCAAGACACCAAAGACTGCCAAGCACGCTACCGCCCGTCGGGCCCGGCACCTTCGATCTGTTAGTTATTGCCCCGATTGAACTGGTTGAACCCTCCGGCATCGTTGGTGGCGCTGGAGTCGACGGGCGCCGCCGAGCCGCGCTGGCCAAGTTCCTCGAGCTGCGACTCCAGGTACGTCTTGAGCCGGGTGCGGTATTCGCGTTCGAAGGTGCGCAATTGCTCGAGTCGGCCCTCCAGCACGGTGCGCTGCTGGTTGATGGTGCCCATGATCTCGGAGTGCTTGCGCTCGGCGTCGGCCTGCAGCGCGTCGGCCTTCTCCTGGGCCTGCCGCAACTGGGCTTCCGAGCGGGTTTGCGCGTCGGCCAGCATCGCGTCGGCCCGCTGCCGCGCCTCGGCCACGGTGGTTTCCGCCTCGCGGCGGGCTTCGGACAGGATCTGGTCGGCGTTGGTGCGGGCGTCGGCCAGCAGTTTGTCGGCCTCGGCCTTGGCGGTGCCGGTCAGCCGGTCTGCAGTGTCTTGCGCCAGGCTGAGTACTCGGGCGGCCTTGATGGCCTGGTCCTCGCTGACCGATGCGGCGGCCGCCGGCGCAGGCTGCGGCGCCGGGGCGGGCGCGGGCTCCGGCTCCGGTTCGTAGAGCGGCATCGCCTGGCTGGGCTGTGCGCTGCCACCCCCGCCGGCGCGGGCGGCAGCCAGTTCCTGGTCCAGCTCGGCGACCCGCTGACGCAGATCGGAGTTCTCCTCGATGAGGCGGGTCAGCTCGTTTTCCACCAGGTCGAGGAAGGCGTCGACCTCGTCTTCGTTGTAGCCGCGCTTGCCGATCGGCGGCTTGCTGAAGGCCACATTGTGGACATCGGCTGGTGTAAGCGGCATTGTTTGCCCCCTCGAGTCTGGACGGTCAAACCGATCTGGAAAGTGTAGATCGGCATGAACAGTGTCGTAGCCGTACTGCAACTGCCGCCCATCCTGTCACACCAGACCCGCCGGTTGCCGATTCGCCCGATAATTAAGACCGAATTTCAAACTTTAAGAGCAGTCGAAATCACTGCCTTAAGAATCCAAAATGCTGCTGCCGCAAACGGTCTTACTCGCAGAGCGCCGGGTCAGACGGCGGCGCTGAAGGCCAGTTGCATGCCGATGAACGCCACCAGCAGTAGCACCATGATCGACAGGTCGAAGCGGACGGCGCCGATGGTGAGCTGCGGGATCAGCCGGCGCAGCAGCTTCACCGGCGGATCGGTGAGCGACATGATGAGTTCCAGGACCACCACGGTGGCGCCACGGGGCCGCCAGTCGCGGCTGAACGACCGGATGAACTCGATGACCACCCGGGCGATCAGCAGGAGCCAGAAGATGAACAGCGCAAAGCCCAGGATTTTGAAGAACACCGCCAACGAGAGCCCGACCTTACTGATGAGGATGTGACATTCACGACTGCGCCGACGGTGGCCGGCGCGGTGAGTGTCAGCCTACCCGGCCAGGGCTAGCGGGCCCGGTTACTGGTAGGCGTAGAAACCGGTTTCGGCGATCCGGCGACGTTCCTCCGGAGTCACGTCGACGTCGGCGGGCGAGAGCAGAAACACCTTGGTCGCGACCTTGTCGAACGAGCCCCGCAGCGCGAAGGCCAGCCCTGCCGCGAAGTCGACCAGCCTCTTGGCGTCGGCGTTGTCCATCGACACCAGATCCATGATCACCGGGGTGCCGTCGCGGAAGCGCTCGCCGATGGTGCGGGCTTCGCTGTAGTCCTTGGGCCGCAGCGTGGTGATCTTCGACAGCGGGCTGCCCTCTTCGAACAGCATGGCCATCCGGCGCGGGTCCATCGCCAGAGCGCCGCGCGTCGACCCTCGCAGCGCGCCGAACCGCGGCCGGGCCAGCTCGGTGCGCTCGTAGTCGCGGGACCGGAAGCGGTGGTCGTCGCCGTAGCCGCCGCGGTAGCTGCCCGGCGGGTAGTCGGCGGGCTCACCGCGGGGGTCGTCGTAGTCGCGCCCCTCGTAGCGGTCGTACCCGTCGTCGCCGAACCGGCGGCGCGAGTAGCCGTGCTGGGTGGGAGCACGGTCGTCGTCGTAGTACTCGTCGTCGTAGTCCTCCATCGGCGCCATACCGAAGTAGGCCTTGACCTTGTGGAGTGTGCTCATCTCGGGACCCCTTCTTGGCGGCTGAAGATTCGGTGTCTGTGATGAAGATGTGACTGGAGTGACTAGTTCACGGTGACCGTAACGGTCGGCGGCCCATTAACGCGGTACCGACACGCACACAGGTCGAACCATGTTTGACAGCCGCTTCCAGGTCGTTTGACATCCCGGCCGACAATCCGATCGCGTTCGGGTGCGACTGTCGGACCCGACGGTGCTCGGATTGCAGCCGCGCGAACGCGGTCTCGGCATCCCAGTCCAGCGGCGGGATGGCCATCAACCCGACGAATTCCAGCGCATCGGCGGCCTCGACCCGGGTACAGATTTCGTCGACGGCGTCGGGCTGGGAGATGTCGACGCCGCCGCGCAACACGTCGCCGTCCAGGCTGACCTGCACGTATACCCGCAGCGGATGTTCGCGTCGACCCTCCTGCAGCGCCGCGCCCACCGCCCGCTCGAGCGCCGTCACCACCCGGGTGCTGCTGACCGAGTGGGCGGTGTGCGCCCACGTGGCCAGCGACCGGGCCTTGTTGCGCTGGATCTGGCCCACCATGTGCCAGCGCACCGCGGCCGAGGCGGGCCCCAGCAACTCCTGGAGTTGTCGCACCTTCGCCGACGCTTCCTGTTCCCGGGATTCGCCGAACGCCGCGCATCCCAATCGCGACAAAATCGCCACATCGGTTGCCGGAAAGAATTTGGTAATCGGCAGAAGTTCAATTTCGTCGACATTGCGTCCGGCTGCCTCGGCGGCCGCCGCAAGGCGCCTGCGCAGTGCGCTCAAGGCGTCGGCCAATTCGGATTCCCGGTTGCGCAGCACGGCGGTCATTCGATCCACACCACCGACGCCATCCGCCCGGTCGGCGCGCCGCGGCGATGGCTGAACAGGCTGGTGTCCTCGACCGTGCAACGCGGGTCGACGTCGATGGCGCTCACCCCCAAATCCTTGAGCTGGCAGACGATTCCGGCGCGAAGGTCCAAACCAGGGGTACCGGCCGCGGTGGTGGTGCGACTTCCCGGCAGCGTCGCTTCCACCTCGTCGGCCATCGCGGCGGGCACCTCGTAGTTGCGGCCGCTGACCGCGGGCCCGAGCAGAGCGGAAATGTCTTCGGTGTGCGCGCCGACGGCCAGCATCGTCTCCAGGGTGCGGGCCACCACGCCGGCGGCCGCCCCGACGCGACCGGCGTGCACCGCGGCCACCACCCCGGCGCGTGCATCGGCCATCAGCACCGGCACACAGTCGGCGGAGAGCACCGCCAGCGCCAGGTGAGGCTTCGCGGTGACCAGTGCATCGGTCGCGTCGACCGCACTGTCGCGTGGACCGTCGACGACCTCGACCCGGTCGCCGTGGACCTGGTTCATCCAAACCAGCGGGTGCCCGATGGCCGCGCCCAACCTGGTCCTGTTGGCCGCCACCGCAGCGGGGTCGTCGCCCACGTGGTCGCCGAGGTTGAAGCTGTCGTACGGCGGCGCAGAGACACCGCCCGCCCGGGTGGTCGTCACCCGCCGGATGCGAACGCTCACGTGCCCAGTATCCGTGCGGCGGCGAGGGGCTAGCGCCGCATGAACGGCGGCACGTCGACGTCCTCGTCGTCCTCCCCGCCGATGTCCAAGGTTGAGCCGTTGGTCTGCAGCGGCACACTGACCGCGTCCGCGGGCTCGAACAGCGGCGAGGCCACCTTGCCGGCCTTCCCGGGCGCGATCGTTTGGCCCTGGCCGCTGCCGACGATCGGCTTGCGGCCCGGCCCGGCGGCGTCGAACCCGGCCGCGATCACCGTCACCCGGACTTCGTCGCCCAGCGAGTCGTCGATGACCGTGCCGAAGATGATGTTGGCGTCCTGGTGGGCCGCGTCCTGCACCAGCGAGGCGGCCTCGTTGATTTCGAACAGACCCAGGTCGCTGCCGCCGGCGATCGACATCAGCACACCGCGGGCGCCCTCCATCGACTGCTCGAGCAGCGGCGAGTTGATCGCGATCTCGGCGGCCTTGAGCGCCCGGCCGTCGCCGCGGGCCGAGCCGATGCCCATCAGCGCGGTGCCGGCGCCGGACATGATGCCCTTGACGTCGGCGAAGTCGACGTTGATCAGCCCCGGCGTGGTGATCAGGTCGGTGATGCCCTGCACGCCATTGAGCAGCACCTCGTCGGCGCTGCGGAAGGCGTCCATCAGCGACACCGCGGCATCGCCCATCTGCAGCAGCCGGTCGTTGGGAATCACGATCAGGGTGTCGCAGCTTTCCCGCAGCGTGGTGATGCCGGTCTCGGCCTGCAGGCCACGCCGCTTGCCCTCGAAGGAGAACGGCCGGGTGACGACGCCGACGGTCAGCGCGCCCAGCTTGCGAGCGATGCTGGCGACGACGGGTGCCCCGCCCGTTCCGGTGCCGCCGCCTTCGCCGGCGGTGACGAACACCATGTCGGCCCCGCGCAGCAGCTCCTCGATCTCGTCCTTGGCGTCCTCGGCGGCCTTACGCCCGACCTCGGGGTCGGCGCCGGCGCCCAAGCCGCGGGTGGAGTCGCGCCCGACGTCGAGCTTGACGTCGGCATCGCTCATCAACAGCGCCTGGGCGTCGGTGTTGATGGCGATGAACTCCACGCCCTTGAGCCCCTGCTCGATCATCCGGTTGACGGCGTTGACACCGCCGCCCCCGATACCCACGACTTTGATGACGGCCAGGTAGTTATGCGGGGGGGTCATCATTCCGTCTTCCTCCCTGTGGGACTTTGGCCTGGTGGCGTCACCGCCTGGCAAACCTAAACCTCAAGTAAAGGGTTAGAGTTATGTCAAGTAGTTCCGCGCAAACAGAACGGTATGGGCACGGCGCGCGCTATCCGCGCAGGCGCGCCGACGCGGCGCACGCAAATTTTTGGGCGGTTCGGCGCCTACTTGACCGTCGGCAAGTCGGGGCTGGACACGTCGTAGGTGTGCCCGGGCTGGGTCAGCAGCGCCGCCAGCTTCTCGGCCTTCTCCTCGGTGCGGTCGGTGGTCCCCCAGATCACCGTGCGACCGTCGGTCAGGGTCAGCGTGATCGAGGAAACCGACGGCGCCGCTACCCGACCGACCTGTCCGGCCACCTCGGGTCGCAGCGCGGTCAGCACCTCCAGGGCGGCCTTGGTCGCGGGGTCGCTCGGGCCGGGGTTGTCGACGTCGAGGTAGGCCAACGCGGGCGGCGGCGGCGCGGTCGCGAAGTCGACGCCGTCGCGGTCGTAGAGATGCGGACCGTCGGGAAAATCCTTGACCACCACCGGGATTCGCTCAGCGATGGTGATCCGCAGCGCCGACGGGTACTGGCGCTGGACCCGCGCGCTGGCCACCCGGCGGATGGCCGCCACCCGGTCGGCGACTGCGCCGGTGTCGATCTGAAGCAACGGCGTGCCCGGCCGCACCTTGGCAGCGTCGAGCACCTCCTCGCGGGTGACCACCCCCGTTCCGGTGACGACGATGCTGCGCGCCGACATCACCGGCGTGAAATACAGAATCAGTCCCAGCCCGACGACGAGCACCGACAACAGGATGGTCGCCAGCGCCATCTTCAGCCCCCGAACCGCCCCTCGCGGAACGGGTTTCGACTCGCCGTCGCCTCCGCGGGCCCGGCGTTTGGCTTCGCGGCGGGCTTGCTCGATCGCCCGCGCGCGGGCCTGCGCCGCACGGCGCTCGGCGCGTTCCCGGCGAGCCCGCCGACGGGGCCCCTCGAATTCCCCGGGGGGAGGCCCCTCCGGCGGCGGCCCGGCCGCGAAGATCGGTTCGGTCACGACCTCGGCCGGCGCATCGTTCGGCTCGGTCACAACAACATCCCCGGCTGCCCCGGCGTGCTGCGGTTGGCGCGCACCCGCAGCGCGGCGAGGATCTCTGGCCCCAGCATGGTCACGTCGCCTGCGCCCATGGTGACGACGACGTCGCCCGGCCCGGCGGCCGCGGCCACCGCTTCGGCGACCGCGGAGAAGTCGGGTACGTAGTGCACCGGCACGCTGACGTGCTCGGCCACGCTGGCGCCGCTGACGCCCGCCAGCGGCTGTTCGCGCGCCGCGTAGACGTCAAGCACGAAAACCTCGTCGGCCGCGTCGAGCGCCCGGCCGAACTGCGCCGCGAAATCCCTTGTGCGGGAGTATAAATGGGGCTGGAACACCGCCACCGACCGACCGCTGCCGCTCTGCTCGAGCAGGGTGCGGACCGCGGCCAGCGTCGCGCTGATCTCAGTCGGGTGATGCGCGTAGTCGTCGAACACCCGCACCGACGCCGCGGTGCCGATCAACTCGAAGCGCCGACGCACTCCTTCGAAGCCGGCCAGCCCGTCGAGCACGCAATCCGGCGCAGCACCGATCTCGACGGCGGCCAGCAGCGCGCCCAGCGCGTTGAGCGCCATGTGCCGGCCGGGCACCGACAGCCGCATCACCCACGGGCGGGTTTCGCCGGCCAGCTCGATATGCGCCACCGCACCGGTGCCCTGCTGCTCCCAGGACAGCAGCGTGCCGGCCAACTGGTCGCCCGACGAGCCGTAGCGCAGCACCCGAATCCCCAGCGCCGCAGTGCGTTCGGCCAATGCCGCCGCGCCTGGGTCGTCGGTGCAGACCACCAGCGCACCGCCCGGCGCGAGCCGTTCCACGAACGAGTCGAACACCGCCGCGTAGGCGTCGGCGCTGCCGAAGAAGTCCAAGTGGTCCGATTCGATGTTGGTGACCACGGCGACGTTCGGGGTGTATTCCAGCAGCGATCCGTCGCTCTCGTCGGCCTCGGCGATGAAATAGTCGCCGCTGCCGTGGTGGGCGTTGGTGCCGGCCTCCCCCATCTCGCCGCCGACCGCGAACGACGGGTCTTTGCCGCAGTGCTGCAGCGCGACGATGAGCATCGACGTCGTCGTGGTCTTACCGTGCGTGCCGGTCACCATCAGCGTGGTGCGCCCGGCCATCAGCTTGGCCAGCACCGCCGGGCGCAACACCACCGGGATGCCGCGCCGACGGGCCTCGACGAGCTCCGGGTTGGTTTTCGGGATCGCGGCGTGCGTGGTGATCACCGCGGTGGCGCCGCCCGGCAGCAGGTCCAGCGACGACGCGTCGTGGCCGATCCGGATCACTGCACCGCGGGCCCGCAGCGCGCGCACTCCACGCGACTCCTTGGCATCCGACCCCGAGACCATCCCCCCGCGATCGAGCAGGATGCGGGCGATGCCCGACATGCCGGCTCCCCCGATGCCGACCATGTGGACACGCTGCAGCTCGCGGGGCAACGGCTCGGCGGTCATCGCCGCTCCCGCCGCACGGCGCACGCCACGTCCAGCGCGACACGTGCGACCTGCTCGGCCGCGTCGCGGTGCCCCACCCGCGCCGCGGCCGTCGTCATCGCCGCCAGCCGCGGCGTGTCGGTGAGCAGCCCGGCTACCTGCTCGGCAACGAAGCCCGGCGTCAGCTCGGCGTCGGCGACCAGCATGCCGCCGCCGGCGTTGACCACCGGCAGCGCGTTGAGCCGCTGCTCGCCGTTGCCGATCGGCAGCGGCACGTAGACCGCCGGCAGGCCGACCGCCGACACTTCGGCCACGGTCATCGCCCCCGACCGGCAGATCGCCAGATCGGCGGCGGCATAAGCCAATTCCATCCGGTCCAGATACGGCACGGCCACATAAGGCGGATCGCCTGGCGCCGGAGCGCGCAAGTCGAGGGTGTTCTTGGCGCCGTAGGCGTGCAGCACGGACACGCCGGCCGCGGCCAAGTCCGCGGCGGCCGCGGCGACGGCCCGGTTGATCGACGCCGCGCCCTGCGAGCCGCCGAACACGAGCAGCACCCGCGCGTCGTCGGCGAAGCCGAAGTGCGCCCGCGCCGTCGACCGCAGCGCCGCACGGTCCAGCGAGGTGATCGCCGAGCGGACCGGCACGCCGACCACTTCGGCGCGCGGGAGCCCGCAATCGGGCACCGCGGACAGCACGCGTTGCGCGGAGCGGGCCCCGACCCGGTTCGCCAGCCCCGCGCTGGCGTTGGCCTCGTGGATGACCACCGGGACACGACGCCGCCGAGCGGCCAGGTAGGCCGGCAGCGCTACGTATCCGCCGAACCCGACCACGACGTCGGCGGCGACGCCGTCGAGCACGGCACGGGTTTGCCGGACCGCGCGCATTACCCTCGGCGGCAGCCGGAGCAGGTCTCCAGTCGGCTTGCGAGGCAAGGGAACCGGGGTGATCAGCTCGAGGTGGTAGCCACGCTCGGGAACCAGCCGGGTTTCCAGGCCGCGCGGGGTGCCCAGCGCAGTGATGCGGACCTGTGGATCCAGCGCCACCAGGGCATCAGCGACGGCCATCGCGGGCTCGACGTGGCCGGCCGTGCCGCCGCCGGCAAGCACCACCGACAACGACGTGCCGCCCGGCCGGGAGTTGGCGTTCACCCCGCTGGTCGGCTCTGTGACCGAGTCCCTCACCCGTAACGCTGACCTTCCAGTGCGCGAGCACGCCCGCCGCGTGCGTGCCGCTGTTCATGCCATGGCGGCGCCCCACCGCCGCGCCCAGTTGCGCCGCGCTGGCGATCACCACGGTTGTGCTGTGGCGACCCGCTGCGCCCGGCTGCGCCGCGCTGGCGATCACCACCTCCATCATGCCGCCCCCGGGTCCGCGCGGTACCCCCAGACCGCCGGGCGGGCCGGTCGGCGGTGCGGGCGCGGGCCGGCCAAGCCGGCGGCGGCGGGCTTTGCGGGCGAGCGCGCAGCCGGTCGCGCAGCGCCTCCACCCGGGTCGGCGAGTATGGCTCCGGCAACGGCAGCCGCAGCAGCCGGTTCATCCGGTCGTCGCGCCCGGCACGCAGCGCGGCGACCGCCTCGGGTTCGTGACGCGCCGCATTGGCCATCATTCCGATCATGAGAAGTGTTGTCGCCGTTGATGTTCCACCCGCCGAAATCAGCGGCAACTGAATCCCGGTAACGGGCAGCAGACCGATCACATAGCCGACGTTGATGAAGGATTGGCCGAGCACCCACATCGTGGTGGTGGCGGTCAGCAGCCGCAAGAAGGGGTCGGCGGAGCGTCGCGCGATGCGCATCCCGGTGTAGGCGAACAATCCGAACAAGGCCAACAGCCCGCAGGCACCGACGAAGCCGAGTTCCTCGCCGATGATCGCGAAGATGAAGTCGTTGTGGGCGTTGGGCAGGTAATTCCACTTCGCCGTGCCCTGGCCAAGACCATGGCCGAAGATGCCGCCGTTGGCCAGCGCAAACTTCGCCTGCCGGGCCTGATAGCCGGAGTCCTGCGGATCCTGCCCGGGATCCAGCCAGGACCGCACCCGCTCGGACCGATAGCCCTCCGACATGGCCAGGATCGCCGCGGAGACGACGACCGCGAGCAGCGAGCTGCAGAACACCCGCAGCGGCAGACCGGCATACCAGAGCAGGGCCAGCAGGATGATGCCCAGCGATACCGTCTGGCCGAGGTCGGGCTGGGCGACGATCAGTGCCAGCGCGATCACCGCGGCCGGCACCAGCGGGATCAGCATCTCCCGCAGTGTGGCCCGCTCCATGCGCCGAGCCGCGAGCAGGTGCGCCCCCCAGATCGCGAAAGCGATCTTGGTCAGCTCGGATGGCTGCATCGAGAAGCCGGCCACCACGAACCACTTGCTGGAGCCGTTGGCGACGGTGCCGATTCCGGGGACGAGCACCAACACCAACAACACGATCGTGATCGCGAAGCCGGTAAACGCCATCCGTCGCATCAACCGGACCGGCACCCGCAGCGCCAGATAGCAGGCCACCAGGCCGATCACCGTCCACAGCACCTGGCGGCCGAAGATCAGCCAAGCCGATCCGTCGACGTCGTAGGAGCGGACGCCCGAGGCGGAGAGCACCATGATCAGCCCGAGCGTGGTCAGCAGCGCGGCCACCGCGATGATCAGATGAAACGACGTCATCGGCCGGCCCAGCCAGCTGCCGAAGCGAGTCCTGGGCATAACGGCGGTGGTGGCCGGCGCCTCGGCCGCTTCCCCACCCTTGCGATCCCGGTGCAGCAACCGGGCCAGCGCGCTGGTCACCACCGCCTACCGGGTCGTGGCGCGCACCGCGGCGGCGAACGCGTCGCCACGGTCGGCATAGCCGCTGAACTGGTCGAAGGATGCTCCGGCGGGGGCCAGCAGCACGGTGTCGCCGGGCGCGGCGAGGTCGCGGGCAGCGGCCACGGCCGCGGCCATCACGCGACTGCCGGACGGCTCGCCGGGCACAACAACTCTTGTCACAGGAGTCACAGGAGACTCAGCAGTCGCATGCATATCAGCATCCTCGCCTGTCACAAGCTCCACGACGGGGACATCCGGCGCGTGTCGCGATAACGCCTCGGCAACCTTGGCCCGGTCGCGGCCGATCAGCACCGCCCCGACCAGCCGCGGCGCCATCCTGACCACGGCGTCGTCGACCGACGCGCCCTTGAGCAGGCCTCCGGCGATCCACACCACCCGCGGGTAGGCCAGCACGGACGCCTCGGCGGCGTGCGGGTTGGTGGCCTTCGAGTCGTCGACGTAGCTGATCCCGTCGACGACGGCGATTAGCTCGGCGCGGTGCCGTCCCACCCGGAAGCTCGCTAGCGCCTCGCGGATCGCGTCGGGGGGAACGCCGACGCTGCGGGCCAGCGCCGCCGCGGCCAGCGCGTCGAGCACCCCCACCGGCCCGGGCACGGGTATCGACGACACCGGGGCCAGGGCCAAACTGTCGGCGAAGGCGCGATCGACGAGCTGCTCGTCGCGCACGCCGAGTTCGCCGGGGCCGGGTTCGCCGAGCCGGAAGCCGACCCGTACCGGCGCGGTCGCGGTGTCCAGCAGCGCCGCGGCGCGGTGATCATCGAGCCCGACGACCGCCACCCGGCCGTGCAGGACGCGCGCCTTGGCGGCGGCGTAGTCGGCCATGCTGCCGTGCCAGTCCAGGTGGTCCTCGGCGACGTTGAGCACGACACCGGCTTCGGGGCGTAGTGACGGCGCCCAGTGCAGCTGGAAGCTCGACAGCTCGACGGCCAGCAGGTCGGCCGGCTCCCGCAGCGCGTCCAGCACGGGATTGCCGATGTTGCCGCACAGCCGGGCGTCCAGGCCCGCCGCGGTGAGCATCGCATGCAGCATCGACGTGGTCGTGGTCTTGCCGTTGGTGCCGGTGACGGCCAGCCAGCGGCGCGGCGGCCCGTAGTGGCCCGACGCGTCGAGTCGCCAGGCCAGTTCCACGTCGCCCCAGACCGGCACGCCCGCCGCCGCGGCCGCCGCCAGCACCGGCGCGGTCGGCGGGAACCCCGGGCTGGTGATCACCAGGCCGTAGTCGGTGATGTGCTCGGCGGCAGCCGACGGGGTCAGGGCCGCCACAGCCGGGTTGTCGTCGCACAACGTCGCCGTCGCGCCCAGCTCGTCGAGTGCGCTGAGCACCGACTGCCCGGTGATTCCGCCGCCGGTGACCAACACCTGTGTGCCGGGCGCCAACGGGTGCAGGGTCATCTCAGCCACCGGTCGCGGCGAGCCATTCGCTGTAGAACAGCGCCACACCCAGCCCGCAGCTGATCGCGGTCAGCAGCCAAAACCGGATGATCACCGTGGTTTCGGCCCAGCCGACCAGCTCGAAATGGTGGTGGAACGGCGCCATCCGGAACACCCGGCGACCGGTGGTGCGAAACGCCAGGATCTGCAAGACCACCGAGACGATCTCGGCGACGAACAGCGAGCCGAGCACCACCGCGAGGAGCTCGGTGCGACTGGTCACCGACAGCCCGGCGATGATGCCGCCCAGCGCCAGCGATCCGGTGTCGCCCATGAAGATCTTGGCGGGCGCGGCATTCCACCACAGAAACCCGATGCAGGCGCCCGCCGTCGCCGCCGCGATCAGCGCCAGGTCCAGCGGGTCGCGCACGTTGTAGCAGCCCAGCCCCGGCGCGGTGGCGCAGGCGTTGCGGTACTGCCAGAACGTGATCAGCACATAGGCGGCGCAGACCATCGCCATGGCTCCCCCGGCCAGCCCGTCCAGGCCGTCGGTGAAGTTCACGGCGTTCGACCAGGCGCTGACCATCACCACGCAAAACAGTACAAACAGTGCGGGAGCCAGTGTGACAGTGGCGATTTCACGTACGTACGACAGCTCGGCGCTGCCCGGAGTGAGGCCGTCGTTGTTGCGGAAACCCAGCACCAGCACGCCGAACAGCACGGCGGCGGTGATCTGCCCGACGGTCTTGGCGGTCTTGTTCAGCCCGAGGTTGCGGGACCGGCGGATCTTGATCAGGTCGTCGACGAACCCGACGCCGCCCAGCGCGGTGGCCAAGAACAACACCAGCAGCCCCGACGCCGACGGGCCGTCGCCGTCGAAAGCCATGCCCGCGATGTGGGTGCCCAGATAACCCGCCCAGATGCCGGCCAGGATCGCGACCCCGCCCATCGAAGGTGTGCCGCGCTTGGTCTTGTGGCTCGGTGGGCCGTCCTCGCGAATCTCGTGGCCGAAGCCCTGCCGGGTGAACAGCCGGATCAGCAACGGGGTCAGCACAATCGACACCGTCAGCGCAATCGCGACGGCGATGAGGATTTCGATCATCGGGCACCGATCAGCGCGTCGGCCAGGGCGCCCAGCCCGGCGGCGTTGGACGCCTTCACCAGCACCACGTCCCCCGGCTGCAGTTCGGCCCGCAACAGCGCCAGGGCCGCGTCGGCGTCGGCGACGATGGTGGCCTCGCCTCCCCACGAGCCCTCCATGACCGCGCCGTGGTGCATGGCGTTCATCGACCTCCCGGTTCCCACGACAATGAGTCGAGACACATCTAAGCGCACCGCCAACCGGCCGACGCGATCATGCTCACCAATCGTGTCGTCGCCGAGTTCGGCCATCTCGCCCAGCACCGCCCAGCTGCGCCGTCCGCCGCGGGCCATCCACGCCAGCGCCTGCAGACCGGCCCGCATCGAGTCGGGGTTGGCGTTGTAGGCGTCGTCGATCACGGTGACGCCGTCGGCGCGGGTGGTCACCCGCATCCGGTGCTGCGACACCGGGCCCGCGGCGGCCAGCGCGGCCGCCACTTGATCCAGGCTGGCGCCGCATTCCAAGGCGACCGCCGCCGCGCACAAGGCGTTGCCGACTTGATGGTCGCCGTGCACGGCCAGCCCGACGTCGACGGCCTGTTGTCCGGCGTGCAGCCTGAACTGCGGGCGGGCCAGTTCGTCGAGGCTGACCGCGCCGGCCCACAGGTCGGCGGGTTCACTGCGGCTCACCCGCACCACCCGGGCGGCGGTTTTGTCGGCCATCGCCGCCACCGCCGGGTCGTCCACGTTGAGGACGACTACCCCGGATTCTGGAACAGCTTGCGGCAGTTCGGCTTTCGTGTTCGCGATGGCCTCGCGGGAACCGAACTCGCCGAGATGTGCGGTGCCGACGTTGAGTACCACCCCGATCGCGGGTGGGGCGATCGCGGCCAACGCGGCGATGTTGCCGGGATGGCGCGCCGAGAGCTCGAGGATCAGATAGTCGGTGCTTTCGGTGGCGCGCAGCACGGTCCACGGATGGCCGAGCTCGTTGTTGAACGACCCGGGCGGCGCCACCACCTCGCCGAGCGGGGCGAGCACCGCGGCCAGCAGATCCTTGGTCGAGGTCTTGCCCGACGAGCCGGTGATCCCGACGATGGTCAGCCCGTCGGCAACCAGCTTTTTCGCGACCGCAGCGGCCAGCTGGGCCAGCGCGGCCAGCACCGCGGCGCCCGATCCGTCGGTGTCGTGCTCGAGAACCCCGGCTTTAGACGCGCTGCGCGCGTCGGGCGTCACGACGATAGCCGGCACTCCGACCGGCCGGGCGGCCAGCACAGCCACCGCACCGGCCGCCACCGCCGCCGCGGCGTGGTCGTGGCCGTCGGCCCGCGCGCCCGGCAGCGCCAGGAACAACCCGCCGGGCGTGATTTTGCGAGAGTCGAATTCGACGGTCCCGGTGACGTGCAGGCCGGCGGCGTCTGTGGCCGAGATGTCGGCCAGTTCGCCGCCGACGATCTCGGCGATCTCGGCGACGGTCATGTCGATCACCGGCGCCGCTCCTCCAAGGCGGCGGCGAGCTCGACCCGGTCGTCGAACGGGCGGGTCTGCCCGCCGCCGCTCTGCCCGGTTTCGTGGCCTTTGCCGGTGACCAGGACGACGTCGTCGGGGCCCGCCCACGCGACCGCGTGCCGGATGGCCGCCCGGCGGTCGCCGATTTCGACCACCTCTGCGGCGCCTTCGGTTGCGCCGGAAAGGATTTCGCGACGGATCGCGGCCGGATCCTCGCCGCGGGGATTGTCGTCGGTGACGACGACGAGGTCGGCGAGCTGGGCGGCGATCCTGCCCATCGGCGCGCGCTTACCCGGGTCGCGCTCGCCGCCGGCCCCGAACACAACGGCCAGCCGGCTGCCGGGGCGACGCAGCGACATCAGCACCGCGCTCAGCGCGCCCGGCTTGTGGGCGTAGTCGACCAGCGCCAGAAAGTCCTGGCCACGGTCGATCTGTTCAAGCCGCCCGGGCACCCGGATGTCGCGCAGCCCGGTCGCCGCCTGCTCCGGCGACACCCCCAGCACATCCAGAATGGCCAGTGCGACAAGCGTATTGGCGACGTTGTAGCGGCCCGGCAAGCCGATACGCACCCGGTGATGCACACCGGCGGGGTCGACGGCGGTGAAGTCGTGGCCGCCGGCGTCGGCCGTGATGTCTTCGGCGCGCCAGTCCGCGGCCGCGCCCTCGGCGCTGACGGTGATCGCGGCGTCGGCGCGGTCGGCCATCGCGCGGCCGGCATCGTCGTCCACACAGACCACCGCGGTGTGGGCGTGCAGCGGCGAGGACGGGTCGAACAACCGCGCCTTCGCCTCGAAATAGTCGGTCATAGTCGGGTGGAAGTCGAGGTGGTCGCGGGACAGGTTGGTGAAGCCGCCCACCGCGAAGCGCACGCCGTCGACGCGGCCCAGGCTCAGCGCGTGACTGGACACCTCCATCACCACGGTGTCCACGCCGCGCTCGGCCATCGCCGCGAGCTGGGCCTGCAGTGCGGGCGCCTCCGGGGTGGTCAGGGCGCTGGGAACGTCGGCGCCGTCGATGCGGATGCCGATGGTCCCGATCAGTCCCACAGTCCTCCCGGCCGCCCGCAGACCGGCCTCGATCAGGTAGGTCGTGGTGGTCTTGCCGGATGTGCCGGTGACGCCGACCACGGCAAGCCGCTCGGACGGGTGCCCGTAGATGGTGGCGGCGAGTTCGCCGAGCACCGTGCGCGGCGACGGGTGAATCAGCACCGGCACCGCCGTGGTCATCTCGGCGACTCCGTCGGGATCGGTGAGAACCGCCACCGCGCCGCGCTCGACCGCGTCGCCGGCATAGCGCGCGCCGTGCGTTGTCGCACCAGGCAACGCCGCGAACAGATCCCCCGCCGACACGTCCTGTGCTCGCAGTGTCACCCCGGTGACCCGTACGTCGGGCACCACGCTGCCCTCCGCGGACACGGCGCCGATCTGGGCTGCCAGCGCCGGCAACGACACGCCGGCCCCGGCGCTGGGCCGCAGCGCAGTGGGCACCGTCATCACCTCCGTCCGCTGCCTGTTTACGACGTCGTATCAACGCCGTTAACGGCCATGACACCTTATCTGTCCGGCGACGTCACGAATCGCGGAGACGGCCCCGGCGGCTGTCAGGCCTGCAGGGTCAGCGGCGGGCCGGGATCGGGCGACAGCGGAACGTTTTCGCGCTGCAGCAGCCAGCCGGCGATGTTGTGGAACAGCGGAGCCGCCGTGTGTCCGGGTGCACCGTCCGAGGAGCGCTGCGGGTTGTCCATCATGATCCCGACGACGTAGCGCGGATTGTCGGTGGTGGCCATGCCGGCGAAGGTGATCCAGTACACGTCGTCGAAATAGCAGCCGCATGCCGGGTTGATCTGCTGTGCCGTCCCGGTTTTCCCGGAGATCTGGTAGCCCTCGATCGCGGCCGCCGGCCCGGTGCCCTGCTGGGTGCCCATCGGGTCGTGCTGCACCACGGCGCGCAACATGTTGCGCACGGTTTGCGCGGTCTCCGGCGACACCACCCGAACACCTTGCGGCCGCGGCTCTTCGGTGCGGGTGCCGTCCGGAGCGATTGTCGCCTTGATGATGCGCGGCGGCATGCGCAAGCCGTCGTTGGCGATCGTCTGATACATGCCGGTCATCTGCAGCAGGGTCATCGAAAGCCCTTGCCCGATAGGCAGGTTGGAGAAGGTGCTGCCCGACCACTGGTCGATCGGCGGCACCAGCCCCGCACTCTCACCGGGCAGCCCGACGCCGGTGCGCTGCCCCAGCCCGAACTTGCGCAGCATGTCGAACCAGCGGTCCGGGCCGACGCGCTGGGCCAGCATCAGCGTGCCCACGTTCGACGATTTCCCGAAAATGCCGGTGGTGGTGTAGGGCGTTACGCCGTGGTTCCAGGCGTCGTGCACGGTAACACCGCCCATGTGGATGGAGCCCGGTACCTGTAGCACCTCGTCGGGGTTGGACAGGCCGTATTCGATGACCGACGACGCGGTGATCACCTTGTTCACCGAGCCCGGCTCGAACGGCGACGACACCGGCAGGTTGCCCATCTGCTTGTCGCCCTGGCGCCCGATGTCTTGCGACGGGTCGAACGTGTTGTCGTTCGACATCGCCAGCACCTCACCGGTTTTGGCGTCGAGCACCACAGCGGAGACGTTGTGGGCGCCGGAGAGGTTCTTCGCCTGCTGCACCTGCTGCTGGACGTAGAACTGGATGTCGTCGTCGATGGTCAGCTGCACCGTCGAACCGTTGACGGCCTTGTGCTGGTTGCGGTAGCTGCCGGGGATCACCACGCCGTCGGAGCCGCGGTCATAAGTGACCGACCCGTCGGTCCCCGCCAGCACCGCGTCCAGCGAGTCCTCCAGGCCCAGCAGACCGTGCCCGTCCCAGTCGATGCCGCCGACGATGTTGGCGGCCAGCGAGCCGCCGGGATACTGACGCAAATCCTGGCGCTCGGCACCCACTTCCGGGAATTTTGTCGTGATCGCGGTGGCAATGGCCGGGTCGACAGCGCGGGCCAGATAGACGAACGTCTCGTCGCTTTGCAGCTTCTTCAGCACCGTCGCGTTGTCGGGTTTGTTATTCAGCCGCGCCGCAACGTCTTTGGCAATATCGCGCAACCGCTGTTGGGGATCCGGCGCCTTGGCGTCTTTCTGTTTGGCCTCGGCCAGTTGCTTGCGGATCTTGCGCGGTTGGAAGGTCAGCGCGCGAGCCTCGATGGTGAACGCGAGCTGGTCGTTGTTGCGGTCGACGATGCTGCCGCGCACTGCTTTTTCGACGTCGGTGACCTTGAGTTGGCCCGCCGCCTCGGCCCGCAGGCCCGCGGCACGCGGCACCTGAAGGTAGAACAGCTGGACGGCCGCGACAATCAGCGCCACAAAGATGACCGCATTGCCGGCGCGATGCCGAAAGACGAATGACGCGCCGCGCACACCCAATTCGGCGGCCTGGCGAGTACGACGTTGGCGTGCCGAGTGGCTCGACGAAGCCTTCTTGGCTTCGATTGCCCGCCTTGGCTTCCGGACGTCATGGCCGCGCGGTACCGACTGCGGCGAGCGCTTTTTGCCCTTCACCGGGCCGCGCCCGGGGTCGTGACGGTCGTCAGTGGACCGAACTGCTCGCCATTGGTCGGCGGCGGCGCGGCGGGCGGTGCGACGGGAACAGCGGGCACGGCAGCCGGCGGACCGGCCGCGCCGGCAGGGGGCACCAGCTCGGGGGCCACGGGTACGACGGGCGGCGGGCCTGGCACGGGCAGTGGACCCGGCGCCGGAGCCACGCCGGGTGCAGGGGGTGCGCCGGGCACCGGCGGCATGTCCTGTGGCGGTAAATGCGGACTCCCAAGTGTCGTCGCGCCACTGGGGTCGCGGATCACGACCTCCGGACCGGCTTGGCCCGGGAGACTCGGGACCACGGGCGTCACCCGCATCGGCACCTCCACCGAATTGGGCCGGGCCGGCGGCGGAGTCGGCTTCTCGTCCGGCAGCTTGGTGTTCAGCGGCGGCGGCGGCGCGCCCTCGGCCGGCTTTGGCGTGCCGACGACAACCCAGTTGCCGCCAGGATCCTGGATCAGGTGGGCGGTGTCCTTCGTCGGGATCATGCCCAGGCCGCGGGCAGCCTCCGCCAGCGCCGGCGCGGCCTGCGCCTGCAGCACGTCGCGCTCGAGCGCCTCCTTCTGCTGCTGCAACAGCTGCGTGGTCTTGCGGGCACTGCCCAACTCATAGGACCGCTCGGCGGAGTCGGTGGACAGCCACAGCGTGACGCCCAGCCCGGCGCCCAGCGAGCCGATGATCAGCACCACGAACGGCACTTTGGCCGCCAGCGTGCGCGGCCGCAGGTCGATCGACGCCAGCCGATTCAGCAGGCGCTCTCGCAACGGAGGGCGAATGACCTTGGGCGCCTTCGCCTTCCGCGCCTTTGCGCGGGCTTTGGCCTGGCTGGTGCTCTTGGGCCGGGCCGGCCGCTCGGCGGGCCGGGGTATGGGCGTCGTCTGCGGTCCGGACCTCGGTGCTCGTGGCTCGCGGGCCGGGGCCGAGGCCTTTCCGGCACGGGGCCGCCGCCCCGACGCCGGCTCGACCGGTCGGCGCCCGGCCTTGCGGCGAGGGGCCTTGTCCTGCCCGCGGCGACGATCGTCGTCGCGGGAGCGTTGTGACGCTTCGCGTTTGGGCTTCATCAATGCCCCCTCCCTGACTGCAGTCTTTCTACGGCCCGCAGCCGCACCGCCGCACTGCGCGGGTTGCGCAGAATCTCGGCGTCGTCGGCGCGTTCGGCGCCACGGGTCAACGACGTGAATTGCGCTGCATGGCCGGGGAGTTCAACCGGCAGGTCGGTGGGGGTACGCGACGCGGTGGCGTTGGCGAACGCCCGCTTGACGATGCGGTCCTCCAACGACTGATAGGCCAGTACCACGATGCGCCCACCGACCGCCACGGCGTCCAGCGCGGCCGGTAACGCGGCAGTCAGCGAATCCAGTTCGCTGTTGACCGCGATGCGCAGCGCCTGGAACGTGCGCTTGGCCGGGTGTCCGCCGGTACGCCGGGCAGGCGCCGGAATCGCCTGGTAGACAAGCTCAACCAACTCACCCGTCGTGGTGAACGGTGTGGCCGCGCGGCGGCGGACCATCTGTGCGGCGATGCGACGCGCGAACCGCTCCTCACCGTAGCGGCGCAGAATATCGGCCAGCGCGGCCTCGTCGTAGCTGTTGACGATGTCGGCTGCGCTCAGGGGCGACCCGGGGTCCATCCGCATGTCCAATGGCGCGTCCTGAGCGTACGAGAAGCCTCGCTCAGGCCGGTCGAGCTGCATGGACGAAACGCCGAGATCGAAAAGGATTGCGTCCACCGAACCTGTTGCAGCGTAACCAGATTCGGTGAGAGCTGTGGCGATGCCGTCATAGCGGGTGTGCACCAGCGTGACCCGGCCGGCGAAGCGCGCCAGCCGATCGCGGGCGATGTCCAGCGCGGTCGGGTCGCGGTCGAGCCCGACCAGGCGGAGGCCCGGCAGCGCTGTCAGAAATCGTTCCGCATGCCCACCGGCGCCGACAGTGGCGTCGACCAGAAGTGCGCCCGATCCGTCGGGGTGGCGGCGGGTCAGCGCCGGGGTGAGCAACGCGACACAGCGTTCGGCCAACACGGGCACATGGCCGAAATCGCCTGTGGCATCAGGCACGGCATCACCTCCCCGGAGGATGGGCCGGCTTGCGATCGCCCCGCCAGACCGCGGGCGACCCGCCGCGCCCGGCTTCGCCGCGCTTGCGATCGCCCGGCCCGTCTGCGGGCGACCCGCCGCGCCCGGCTTCGCCGCGCTTGCGATCGCCCGCACATCGAGGTCCCTGTCCGAGAGCACGAACCTGGCGTTGGGGAAGTACGTCAGGGTCGGTTCGGGCAGAGGCCACGGTGCACGGGCATTCGCCTCAGATGATGTCGCCGAGTGCTTCATCGCTGGCCGCGGAGAAGTTCTCTTCGTGGGTCTGTTGGTAGTCGTGCCAGGCCTGTGCATCCCAGATCTCGAGGTAGTCGACCGATCCGATCACCACGCAGTCCTTCGACAGGTTGGCGTAGCGGCGATGATCGGCCGACAGCGTGATTCGGCCTTGAGCGTCGGGATGCTGCTCGTCGGTGCCCGCGGCGAGGTTGCGCAGGAATGCCCGCGCCTCCGGATTGCTTCGGGACACCTTGCTGGCCCGGCGGGCCAGTTGCTCGAACTCCGCGCGCGGGTAGACAGCCAGGCTGTGGTCTTGGCTCTTGGTGACCATCAACCCTCCTGCCAGCGCGTCGCGGAACTTCGCGGGCAGCGTCAGCCGCCCCTTGTCGTCGAGCTTGGGCGTGTAGGTGCCCAAGAACATCTGGCCACCTCCCGCCACGGGGCGGAGCCTTCGCTCCGCCTCTCCCCACGACTTCTGCCACCATACCCCACAATCCCCCACTTCGCCCCATTTTGTGGGTTACGGATGGGTGATTTACTTGCCCCCACACCACGACAACCAGATGACGGCGACGTGGATCAGTCAAAGGAGTTGAGAAATTCCCAGGTCACTGGCGATTTAGGCGAAGTGGGGCGTTGTGGGGAGCCCGAGCTGCGTCGACGGCACCGAGCCTGCCTGCAGCGTGGGATTGTCCACCAGCTCGCGCTGACGCCGCGGTCTCGGCGCAACGAAAAAGGGGCAGCCGGCGGCTGCCCCATGGTCGACTTGACGCTTACTCGTCGAAGCGGCGCCGGAACCGATCTTCCATCCGGCTGGTGAATGAACTACCGGTGCCCTTGATGCGGCGCTGGCGCGGCCCCGGGAGATCGGGCTTGGCCGACAGCCGCGGCCCGGTGATGGCGTAGACGACGCCGCCGAACATGATCAAGAAACCCAGAACCGAAAGGATCGGCAAGGTTCCGATCCAGGTGGCTTTGAACGCCACTCCGGAAACCAGCATGCCCAAACCGATTACGAACAGCGCCGCACCCTGCAACCGCCGCCGCGCCGTGGGTGCGCGCAATCCACCGCCGCGAACGCTGGAGGCGAACTTGGGATCTTCGGCGTACAGAGCGCTCTCGATCTGGTCGAGCATGCGCTGCTCATGATCGGAGAGTGGCATTCGTCCCTCCTTGCCGACAAGCTGTGACGTGAGGATACCCGTTATATGGGCAACTAACTTTCGATGATACGAGGTCGATCTGCGCCGTACCACTGGTTCGTCAGCAGATTGTAACGACGTCAGATTGCCGGTCCGCACCGAGACCGCCGGTGAAGATAATGGGCGATGGAAGCACGACACCACTGACCGTCCGAGGAGGACACCGCGAGTTGGCGACATTCCTCATCGATCTGTCGCCGCACGATATGCAGCGCCGTCTGGATGACGCCTTGGGCGTGTACGTCGACGCCATGCGTTATCCCCCCGGCACTGAAAACCAGCGCGCCGCTATGTGGCTGGAACACATTCGGCGCCACGGCTGGCAGGCCGTCGCCGCGGTGGAGGTTGACGTCGAACCCGGCGGCACCCCGTCGGCCGAACAACTCAGCAACGCGCCGCTACTGGGCGTGGCCTACGGCTACTGCGGCGCACCCGACCAGTGGTGGCAGCAACAAGTGGTGTCGGGACTGCAGCGCCTCGGTCTGCCGCGTCCGGAGATCTCCCGGCTGATGACCAGCTACTTCGAGTTGACCGAATTGCATATCCACCCACGCGCGCAAGGCCGCGGCCTGGGCGAGGCGTTGGCGCGGCGGCTGCTGGCCGGGCGAGGCGAGGCGAACGTCCTGTTGTCGACGCCGGAAACCAACGGCGAGGCCAACCGGGCGTGGCGCTTGTATCGACGGCTCGGCTTCGTCGACATCATCCGCGGCTACCACTTCGCCGGGGACCCACGGGCATTCGCGATATTGGGCCGCACGCTGCCGCTGTAGCAACGGGTCTGGCACGATGACCTGGTGCATGCCCGCGGCATCCAGGCCCTCGCCCGACGACTGACATCCCGACGCCTGCTTGCCGCGGCCCTGTTGCTGGTGGTGGTGCCGCTCGCCACCGGCTGCCTGCGGGTCAAGGCGTCGCTGACCATCTCCCCCGACGACACGGTGTCCGGAGAGATCGTCGCCGCCGCCAAACCACGCAACGACAAGGACGCCGGACCCCAGCTGGACCCCAACATCCCGTTCAGCCAAAAAGTGGCGATCTCCAAATACGACCGCGACGGCTACGTGGGATCGCAGGCGGTGTTCTCCGATTTGACCTTCGCCGAGCTTCCGCAGCTGGCCAACATGAACCCCGACGCCCAGGGCGTGAACCTGACACTGCGCCGAGCCGGCGACCTGGTGATCCTGGAAGGCCGGGCGGACCTGACGTCGCTGACCGATCCCGACGCCGACGTCGAGCTGAGCGTCGCCTTCCCCGGCGCGGTGACGTCCACCAACGGTGAGCGGGTGGACCCCGACATCGTGGCGTGGAAGCTCAAGCCGGGCGTGGTCAGCACAATGACGGCCCAGGCCCGCTACACCGACCCCAGCACCCGTTCGTTCCGCGGCGCGGCGTTGTGGCTCGGCCTGGCGTCCCTGGCGGTCGCTGGGATAGTCGCGGGGCTGGCGTGGTACAGCCGCGACCGCTCCCCCCGCTTCGCCGAGCCGGGCGACGGGCCGCCCGACTAAACCCCCGGCGCCCAGTAGTCCAGCAGCTCGGCGAACGTCTCGAAAGCCGCCGCGGTAACGCCGTAGGTGGCCTCGAGGTGGATGCTGAGCGGGTAACCCAGGTCGGCCACACCGTCGATCACCCGCTTGTAGAGGTCGAGCATCAGCTTGCGCCGCTCCGCCGGCTCGCTGCCGGCCAGCGTCTTGACGAATGCCTGCTCCTCGGCGACGGCGGCGTTGCCCGGGTCCTGGATGAGCCAATTGATGAACCCCACCCGGTTCTCGACCTTCGGCACGAAGCCGAACGACAGGAGGATCTCGGGCCGGTGGTCGGTTTCCTTGGCGAAGTCGGCCAGAAACCGCACGATCGCATCGGAGTACAGCAGCTGGGTCTGCGCGAACGTCGCACCCTGCTCGCATTTGAAGTTGAAGCGACCGGCTTCGCCCTCCCGCGTCGGAATCAAGATCACGCCCCGGTTGGCCACCAGATCGCGATAGATCGACAGCGCGTCGGTCGGCGCCACCCCGGAGCCCTCACCGTCTTGCATCGTGCGCGGAACACCCACGAAGACAATGCCCTCGATCCCGGCGCCGACCAGATCGGTGAGCCGCCGGCGCAGCGTGGCCTCGTCCGAGAACGCGGTGACCTGACTGCACAATCCGTGCACCCCCGGCAATTCCGGTTTGATAATCGACCAGAAGTCCAGCACGTCCAGCTTCGGCTTCATCTCGACGGGCCGGTCGTCCTCCTCGGCGATCAACCCCGGAATCATCACGTGGCCGATCCGTCCGCCGAGCCCGACATCCGCGGAGAACTGCAGCACCTTGCGGGCGTCGTCGACCGCCTGCTGCGAACCGCGATCCACGTTCGGCGGCACCAGCTCGAGCGCAATGGTGTTCAGACTCACAAGGCTGCTCCTCATCGGATGGCTAGGTTTCCCGCCGCGGCAGGCCGACCGCCGGCGCCTCGCCCCGCCGCGTCGTCGCAGACGCCGGGCGACCTGGCGCAGGTCATCACGACAGCATAGGCGCCGGGCGACATAGACTGTCGGCCCAGGGCGGCTCGAGAGAAAGGGGCGTCGCGCTGAGCGTCGAAGCAGCGGCAACCGTCGAGTTCGCCGACGCCATCACCGAGCAGTTGCGGGCCTATCTGCGCGCTCGCCGCACGGACGCTGCCCATATCGGACCCGAGTACGACGCGCTCGTTGCGGCGCTGGAGGAGTTCGTGCTCGGCGGGGGCAAGCGGCTGCGCCCGGCCTTTGCGTACTGGGGCTGGCGCGCGGTGGCGTCCACAGACCCGGATGCGCAAGTGCTGCTGCTGTTTTCGGCGCTGGAGTTGTTGCACGCCTCGGCGCTGGTGCACGACGACGTGATCGACGGGTCGGCCACCCGCCGCGGCCGGCCCACCACACACGTGAAATTCACCGCGCTGCACCGTGACCGGGAGTGGCAGGGCTCGTCGGAGCGATTCGGGATGTCAGCGGCAATCTTGCTCGGCGACTTGGCCCTGGCCTGGGCCGACGACATCGTCGCCGGGGTCGATCTGCCCACCGATGCGCGCCGCCGCGTCCGGCAGGTCTGGGCCGACATCCGCACCGAGTTGCTGGGCGGTCAATACCTGGACATCGTCGGCGAGGCCAGCGCCGCCGAGTCGATTGCCTCGGCAATGACCGTCAACACCTACAAGACCGCCTCGTACACGGTGTCGCGACCGTTGCAGCTGGGCGCCGCCGCGGCCGCGGACCGCCCCGACGTGCACACCCTGTTCCACGAGGTCGGCACCGACCTAGGGCTGGCGTTTCAGCTGCGCGACGATGTGCTCGGCGTGTTCGGCGATCCGGCGGTAACCGGCAAGCCCTCCGGTGACGACTTGAGGTCGGGCAAGCGCACCGTATTGCTGGGCACCGCAATCGAACTGGCCGACAAGTCGGATCCGTTGGCGGCCAACCTATTACGGTCATCGATCGGCACCGATCTGACCGACCCGCAGGTGCGCGACGTGCGCGCCGTGATCGAAGGGGTGGGCGCACTGGCCGCGGTGGAGGAGCAAATCGACACACTGACCGGGCGTGCGTTGGCCGCCTTGGCTGCCGCGCCCATCAACGCGCCGGCCAAAGCAGGGCTGTCCGACCTGGCCAGGCTGACCGCCAAACGATCCGCCTGATCCAGATGTCCACTCCGACACCTGTTGCCACGCAATATCTTTCGCGGCTCCGCGAATTCGCCGCGTCTCCTGAGGCCCGGCCGGCACTGCTGGGTGGTGGCGGCGCCGTGCTCATCACCGCGGGCGGACTCGGCGCGGGCAGCACCAAACCGCACGATCCGCTACTGGAGTCGCTGCACCTGTCCTGGTTGCGCTTCGGCCACGGCCTGGTGCTGTCCTCCGTGCTGCTGTGGCTAGGCGTCGCGCTGATGTTGATCGCCTGGCTTCGGCTGGGGCGCAGGGTAATCGCGGGCGTAGCAACCGAATACACGATGGTCGCCACCACCGGCTTCTGGCTGGCGCCGTTGCTGCTGTCGGTACCGGTTTTCAGCCGGGACACCTATTCCTATCTGGCTCAGGGCGCGCTGCTTCGCGACGGCCTGGACCCGTATGCCGTCGGCCCGGTGGACAACCCGAATCCCTTGTTGGACAACGTCAGTCCCATCTGGACCATCACCACGGCGCCCTATGGTCCCGCGTTCATCCTGATCGCGAAGCTGGTCACCATGCTGGTCGGCAATCATGTGATCGCGGGAACCATGGTGCTGCGCCTGTGCATGCTGCCCGGGTTGGCGATGTTGATCTGGGCCACACCGCGAATAGCGCGCCATCTGGGCGCCGATGCGCCCACCGCGCTGTGGATCTGCGTACTCAATCCGCTGGTGATCATCCACCTGATGGGCGGGGTGCACAACGAGATGCTGATGGTGGGTCTGATGATGGCCGGCATCGCGCTGACCCTCGACCGTCACCACGTTGCGGGCATCACGCTGGTCGCCGTCGCGGTGGCGGTCAAAGCCACCGCCGGGATCGCATTGCCGTTTTTGGTCTGGGTATGGATGCGTGATCTCAGCGCCCGACGGGGATACCGGTCGCTGCGCGCCTTCGCGGCGGCCACCGCGACGTCGGTGCTGATCTTCGTGGCGGTCTTCGCGGTGTTGTCCGCGGTGGCGCGAGTAGGCCTGGGCTGGCTGACCGCGCTGGCCGGTTCGGTCAAGATCATCAACTGGTTGACGGTGCCGACGGCGGTGGCCAACCTGGTCCACGCGATCGGCGGGTTGTTCTTCCCGGTCAACTTCTACGCGGTGCTCCAAGTCACCCGGGCGGCCGGGATCGTGATCATCGCCGTGGCGTTGCCGCTGCTGTGGTGGCGATTCCGCCACGACGACCGCGAGGCGCTCACCGGGATCGCGTGGGCCATGCTAGTCGTGGTGTTGTTCGTGCCCGCCGCGTTGCCCTGGTACTACACCTGGCCGCTGGCGGTGGTAGCCCCGCTGGCCCAGTCGCGACGGGCGATCGCGGCGATCGCCGGGTTTTCCACCTGGGTCATGGTCATCTTCAAACCCGATGGGGCCCATGGCATGTACTCGTGGGTCCACGTCATCATCGCCAGCGGCTGCGCGCTGATTGCGTGGTACACGCTGTATCGGGCGCCCGGGGCCCACGTCGAAGAGGCCGAAAGCCTCAGTACGCCATAGCTTGTGCCCGGCGCAGCACTTCGCGGGCCTGGTGGGCATGTAACGCGTCGACGGGACGCGCATTGGTGATGGCGTCACGGGTGCCGTCGCGGGTGATCGTCAGCGACGGATCGGGGGTGAACAGCCAGCGCACGATCTCGGTGTCGCGGTAACCGCCGTCGTGCAACACCATCAGCAGACCGGGCAGGCTTTTCACCACCTGGCCGGATTCGGTGAAGAACACCCGCGGCACCACCACGTCGCCGGCGCGGCGCACAGCCACCAGGTGGCCCTCCCGCAGCTGCTGGTGCACCTTGGTCACGGGCACACCCAGAAGCTTGGCGACGTCGGACAGGTCGTAGGTGGGTTCGTCGGGGTCCAGAACGTCGTCGCCGGCCGGAATGCTGCTCATCGCGCCCAGTCTAGAGCCGATTCCGGCGCGCTGAGTACAGGTTTCGGGCTGAATTCGCGACGACGCCTACGATGAGGCCGTGACGGATCCCTTGGTCGGCGCGTTGCTCGAAGGGCGCTACCGCGTTGCGGCCAAGATCGCCACCGGCGGCACGTCGACGGTGTACCGCGGCGTCGACGAACGGCTGGACCGACCGGTCGCGCTGAAGGTGATGGACTCGCGCTACGCCGGCGACGAGCAATTCCTCACCCGGTTTCGGCTGGAAGCCCGCAGCGTCGCCCGGCTCAAGGATCCCGGGCTGGTCGCGGTCTATGACCAGGGCCTCGACGCGCGCCACCCGTTCCTGGTGATGGAGCTGATCGAGGGCGGCACCCTGCGCGAGCTGCTCGCCGAACGCGGCCCGATGCCGCCGCACGCCGTTGCCGCGGTGCTGCGCCCGGTACTGGGCGCGCTGGCCGTCGCGCATCACGCCGGACTGGTGCACCGTGACGTCAAGCCCGAGAACGTGTTGATCTCCGACGACGGCGAAGTCAAGATCGCCGACTTCGGATTGGTCCGCGCGGTCGCGGCAGCCGGAATCACCTCGGCCAGCGTCATTCTCGGGACCGCCGCCTACCTGTCGCCCGAGCAGGTCCGCGACGGCAAAGCCACCTCCCGCAGCGATGTGTACGCGCTGGGCATCGTGACCTACGAGCTGCTGACCGGGCAAACCCCGTTTACCGGCGACTCCGCGCTGTCGGTCGCCTATCAGCGACTCGACACCGACGTGCCGCCGCCGAGCGCGCGAATCGCGGGTGTGCCAACACAATTCGACACGTTCGTGGCGCGGGCTACGGCCCGCGACCCCGCCCGCCGATTCGCGGACGCACTCGAGATGGGCACTGCGCTGGACATGCTTGCCGACGAGCTGGAACTGCCGGAGTTCCGGGTGCCCGCGCCCCGCAACTCGGCCCAGCGCCGGTCAGAGGCGGTGCGCCGCAGCCGGACCGGCCAACCGACCGAGCACGTACGGCACCCGACCCGCAAACTCCCTCGCGACTGGTCGGATGAACCGGAATACTCGGAAACTCCAAGGCAATTCGCGGGAATCGAGATCAGCGAGTTCGTCTGGGCCCGCCAGCACGCTCAGCGCATGGTGCTGATCTGGATAGCGGTGGTGCTGGCCATCACCGGCATGGTCGCCGCCGCGGCGTGGACGATCGGCAGCAACCTGGCGGGACTGCTCTGAGCGCCGAATGTGCGCTTGTGTCACGCTATTTCGCGATAAACGTACAACAACTCCACACTCGGCCTGGGGCAGGCCCTAGTCGCGCAGCATCTCGGCGACCAGGAACGCCAGCTCCAGCGACTGCTGGGTGTTGAGCCGCGGGTCGCAGGCCGTCTCGTAGCGGCCGGCCAGGTCGGTGTCCGAAATGTCTTGCGCGCCACCGAGGCACTCGGTGACGTTCTCGCCGGTGATCTCGACGTGGATGCCACCCGGGTAGGTGCCCAGCGCGCGGTGCACCTCGAAGAAGCCCTGCACCTCGTCGACGATGCGGTCGAAGTGCCGTGTCTTGTATCCGGTGGACGACTCGTGGGTGTTGCCGTGCATCGGGTCGCACTGCCAGATCACCTGGTGACCGGTGGCCTGTACCTTCTCGATGATCGGCGGCAGCAGGTCGCGAACCTTGTTGTTGCCCAGCCTGCTCACCAGCGTCAGCCGGCCCGGCTTGTTGTGCGGGTCGAGCCGCTCGACGTATTCCACCGCCAGCTCGGGAGTGGTCGTCGGGCCGATCTTGACGCCGATCGGGTTGGAGATCACCTCCGCGAACGCGACATGCGCGCCGTCGAGTTGCCGCGTGCGGTCGCCGATCCACAGGTAATGCGCCGAGAGGTCGTACAGCTGCGGCTCGCCGTCCTCGACATTGGACAGCCGCAGCATCGCCCGCTCGTAGTCGAGCACCAACGCTTCGTGGCTGGCGTAGATCTCGGCGGTCTGCAGGTTGCGGTCCTCCACCCCGCAGGCGCTCATGAACTTCAAGCCGCGGTCGATCTCGGCGGCCAGCGCCTCGTAGCGGGCGCCCGCCGGTGAGGTGCGGACGAATTCGCGGTTCCAGTCATGCACCAGATGCAGCGACGCCAGCCCCGACGACGTCAGCGCGCGCACCAAGTTCATCGCGGCGCCGGCGTTGGCGTAGGCACGGACCAGCCGCGACGGGTCGTGTTCGCGAGCGGCCGCGTCCGGGGCGAATCCGTTGATCATGTCGCCGCGATAGGACCGCAAACCCAGCGCGTCGACATCGGCGGAGCGCGGCTTGGCGTACTGGCCGGCGATGCGGGCCACCTTGACCACCGGCACGCTGGCGCCATAAGTCAGCACCACCGCCATTTGCAGCAGAGCGCGAATGTTTCCCCGGATGTGCGGCTCGGTGTTGTCGACGAACGTCTCCGCGCAATCCCCGCCCTGCAACAAAAACGCCTCACCACGTGCGACCTGGGCCAGCATCTCCTGCAGCCGCACGATTTCCCAGGGCACCGTTATCGGCGGCACGGCCTCCAGGAGCGTCCGTATGGCCTTGGCCTGGTCGGCCGGCCAACTCGGCTGCTGCGCCGCCGGCTTGGCCAACGCGGCGTCCAGCCGGGCCCGCAGATCCTCCGGCAGCGGAGGCAGCGACGGCAACTGGTCGATCGGTAGGTCAATGGTCCAGCTCACCGGTCCATGGTAACCGGCCGCCGCAGCCCTTTGATCAGGACGAACGCTAACCCTCGGCCGTGTTTGACTGGCCGACTTCTCAGCGGGCCGCCCAGCGGGCCGCCCCGCGGCCCGCATCGGCGTCGGCCGTGATCAGCCGGAAACGCCGCAGCTGATCGCGCGCGTCGACCAGAGCGTCGTGCACATCCGGCGGGCGTCGCGGCATCCGCGGCCGGCCGCGGTCCTCCCATAGCTGACGCAGCTCCCGAGTGAACCGGGGAATCGCCGCGGGCAGCTCGGTCATCGGACCCCATAACTGACATAACGCGACATGGTCGTAGGCGCCGACCCAGGCCCACAGCTCGATCGGCTCGTCGGTCCCGACGCCGAGGAAGCTCTCCAGGTCCGAACGAATCCGGGCGCGGGGCCGCCACAGCGGCGACGCGGGAGGCGGCAGCTTCGGCAGCACATGGGTGCGCACCCAGCTGCCCGCGCGCTGCGGGTCGAATTCGGTGGATACGGCGTAGTATTCGCGGCCGTCCTCGGCGGCCACCCCGATGGAGATCAGGTCGATGGTGCGGCCGTCCTCGATGAATTCCGTGTCGTAGAAGTACCGCACGACGCGGAAGCCTAGCCGCGGCCGCCGGGCACCAGGACGCGCAGTGGACCGGTGGGCGGCGGCGCGGCATGGACTTCGAGGTCCAGCGCCGCATCCACGGTGCGCTCGTCGGGAAGGCTCGGCGTGCCGGCGATGGTGCTCTGCACCCACAGCTTGGCGCGTATCACCGGCCGGCGCAGCTGGCGTTCCCGCTGCACCGCCCGCCGCATCTTGTCCTGCTGATTGGTGTAGCGCCACCGTGCCCAGGGCGCGTGCGGACGCGACAGCCGGATCGCACCGATGACCAACAGCACCACGAAGAACATGCCGATCAGACCGGTCCAGACTTTCCCCTTGAGCAACACGATGATCGCCAGCGGCGGGGTGAGCACCAGCCCGGCGATCACCGCGGCGTGCAGCAATGGTGAGTGGGTGTCCTGCCAGAAGGACAGGAAGAACATCAGCGGGTGCAAACCCAATACCAGCAGTCCGCCGACCGCGACGGCGGCGAACACCGCGTCCACCGACGTGCGCCCGTCCTCCTCCCAATACACGTCGGACAGGTGCAGGATCAGCGCGTACTCGTCGAGCACCAGCGCTGCGCCGATACCGAAAAAGATTGCCGCCGTGGTCAATTCGGCCTGGTTGCCCTCGAGGGCCAATGTCACCAGGGAAACCCCGGACAGCATCACCAAGACCACTCCGACGACCACGTGGTGGATGTGCATCGAGCCGATGTGGATGTTGCGCGGCTCCCACCATTTCGGCGGGGCGCCGCGGTCGGCGCGGTGACGGATGTAGCGCACGAACGTGCGCGTCACAAAAAACGTCAGGATGAACGCGACCAGGCAGCACAACAAGGGCAATCGACCGCGGTCGATGATGTCATGCCGCAACCAGTCGAGCACCTTAAGAAAAGTACGCCCACTTGGCACGTATCGCCGGTTGCAATACCGCGTGGCGCCACACTCACCGATAGGCTGTCTGCGACATGAGTAGACGGCAGTCGCCCGACGTGGGCAGTATGCGCGGGCGAGTTGCCGTCAGGCAGGTCGCCGTCTGGGTGTTGTTGGTGCTGGTCGCCGCCGCGCTGTTCGGCTACGCGACCTGGCAGCTGATCTGGCACGCGCAGTACCGCATCGACATCGACGTGTACCGCATGGGCGGTCAGGCCTGGCTGGACGGCCGTCCGCTGTACGCCGGCGACACGAAGTTCCACACGCCGAGCGGGCTGGACCTGCCGTTCACCTATCCCCCGCTGGCGGCCATCGCGTTCTGCCCGTTCGCCTGGTTGGGGCTGCCGGCCGCCAGCGTGGCGATCACGCTGACGACGGTCGCGCTCTTGATCACCTCGATGATGATCGTGCTGACCCGCCTCGACGTGTGGGACAGCTCGCAGGTGGTGCCCGGGCCGGCCTGGCTGCGGCGATCCTGGCTGGCCGTGGTCGTCGTGGCGGCGGCGGCGATCTGGCTGGAGCCGATCAGGTCGAACTTCGCGTTCGGGCAGATCAACGTCGTGCTGATGACGCTGGTGCTCGCCGATTGCCTGCCGCGTCGCACCCCCTGGCCGCGCGGGCTGATGCTGGGCCTGGGTATTGCGCTCAAACTCACGCCGGCGGTCTTCTTGCTGTATTTCCTGCTCCGGCGCGACGGCCGCTCCGCGCTGACCGCGCTGGCGTCGTTCCTGGCGGCAACGCTGGCCGCGTTTGCGCTGGCGTGGCGCGACTCGTGGGAGTACTGGACGGACACCGTGGCCAAGACCGACCGCATCGGCGCCGCCTCGCTGAACACCAACCAGAACGTCGCCGGCGCGCTCGCGCGGCTGGGGCTCGGTGAGCACGAACGCTTCGTGCTGTGGGTGGCCGGGTGCCTGCTCGTGCTGGCGCTGACGGTCTGGGCGGCGCGGCGGGTGCTGGCCGCCGGCGAACCGACTCTGGCGGTGATCTGTATTGCCCTGTTCGGGTTGGTGGTTTCGCCGGTGTCGTGGTCGCACCACTGGGTGTGGATGCTGCCGGCGGTGTTGGTGACGGGTGTGCTGGCGTGGCGCCGCCGCAGCCGGGCGCTGGGCGTGGTCAGCGCTGCGGGGGTGGCGGTGATGGTGTGGACGCCGATCGACCTGATGCCCAAACACCACGAGACGACGGCGGCCGGCTGGCGCCAGCTCGTCGGGGTGTCCTATGTGTGGTGGGCGCTGGCGACCATCCTGACGGCCGGAGTTGCCGTCGCGGCGCGGACGGCGCCGCGGGTATTGACGACGCGAGAGCCCGCGCCCGTCGGCTGACTAACCCGCGGCGGTCTCCGGGATGCGGGCCGGCGGTTCGTTCGCCGGCGCCGATCCGTTGCCGCGGTCCTTGACGGTGGCGGCGTAGATGTCGACGTATTCCTGGCCCGAAAGCCGCATCAGCTCGTAGATCACCTCGTCGGTGACGGCCCGCTCGATGAAGCGGTTGCCGGCCAGCCCCTCGAACCGGGAGAACTCCATCGGCTTGCCGAACCGCACGGTCACCCGGCCGAACCGCCACATCTTGCTGCCGGGCGGATTAACCGTGTTGGTGCCGATCATCGCCACGGGGATAACCGGGACGCCGGTGTGCAGCGCCAGGCGGGCCAGCCCGGTCTTGCCCTTGTACAGCCGCCCGTCGGGTGAGCGGGTGCCCTCGGGGTACATGCCGAGCAGCTTGCCCTCCTTGAGCAGTCGCTCGGCGGTCCGCAATGCCGCATCCGCGGTGTCGGCGTCGGTGCGGTCGATCGGAACCTGACCGGTGGTGCTGTAGAACCAGCGCAGGAACCATCCCTTCAGGCCGGTGCCGGTGAAATATTCCGCCTTGGCCAAGAAGGTGATGCGGCGTCGCACCACCAGCGGCAGATAGAAGCTGTCGGCGACCGCCAGGTGGTTACTGGCCAGGATCGCCGGCCCAGATTGCGGGATGTTTTCCAGTCCTTCGACTTTCGGCCGTCCCAACAGGGCGAGCAGCGGGCCCATGAAGATGTACTTGAAAAGCCAGTACCACATGGCCCCTCCCTCTCACCCGCGCCGGATAGTATTCTGCGCCAACTGTACCGATCGAGGGTGGATGCGACCACAGCGCGGCGCTCAGCTTGTCGGTGGCGACCCGCGGCGCCCGGCTTGGCCGCGCTTGCGATCGCCACTACTCCTCGACGGTGATCGTGATGGGCTCGTAGCGACTTTTCGCGGCGGTCTCGGGCGCAGGCTCCGCGGCAACGCCGCCACCGGGCGGGCCTTCCGGCGGCGGAGGTGTCATCGATCCGTCGACCTCGGCGATGATCGCGCGGATGACTGCCAGCAGCGCGACGCTGTGCTCGGCGATAACGGTCAGCAGTGGATGTTGTTCACCGGTGACCAGCGCGGCCAGCGCGCAGACCGGGCACCACACCTGCTGGCATTTGCCGGTTCCGGGACCGCCGCCCGAGGCGCGCATCGCCGCCGCGCGCACCGCGGGGTCGATGCCGTCCAGGATGGTCTGCGCCAGTTTGCGCAATTCTGGACCGATGTCGGGGTGCACGCCGGTCACTTCCGCCGCTCCTCCTCATCGCGCCGCTCTGCATCGTCGCCGGCGGTCACGTCGGCCACACCTCCGGATTGGGTCGAAAACGCACCGTCAGCTCACTACCTCGAAGATGGGCGTCCAGCACCGTGCACCGCCGCAGTACGGACGCCAACCGGACTCGGCGCCGCATGCCGCCGGCGCTGATGATCAGGTCGTCGTCGACCCGGCCCAGGCTGAGCGCGCCGGAATCGACTTGCGGCAACTCTAGCCGCAATCGGTACACCGACTGTAGGCCTGATCCGGATTCGAGATCCACGACGGGACGCAACGGCCCCGGCGGCGCGGATCCGTCGCGCCGGCGGGCGCTGTCGAGCAGTTCGGCCAGCGCTTTGGGGCCAATCGGCTCGCCGGCCAGGTGCGGGGTGAGCACCAGCGCCACGTCGCCGATGGTGGCGTCCAGTTCGTCCAGCACGGCGCGCTGCTCGCCGATGCGCTCGGCGTACCAGTCGAAGGCCGGATGCTCGGGCAGGTTGCGGTATTCATATGAATCGTCTTGCAGCAGAATCTGATTGACGATCAACTCCTCGACGCGCACGCCCATCAGCGCCAACGAGCCCAGCGTACGCACCGCCTCGGCGGCCACCACCCGTTCCGCGGTCAGCACCAGATGCGCGCCGACCAGCGCCGGGTCGGTGAGCAGTGCCGTGAGCCGTTCGACGCTGGCGCTGATGCGTTCCAGCAGCTCCACCACCGCCGCCGAGCGGTCGTCGGTGGCACCGGAGAGTCTGCGGTGGCGCGGCCACGCGCGCTCCACGTAGAGCGCGAAAGTGGCCGGCAGCGTCAACATCCGCAGCGCGTCGGCGGTGGAGGCGCAGTCGACGACGACGTGGTCCCACCGACCGGCCGCGGCCAGCTCGCCGACCTCATGCAGGCCGAGGACTTCCTGGATGCCGGGCAGCGCCGAGAGCTCTTCGGGCGCAACGCTATCCAGCTCCGACTCGGGAAAACGCCCACTCAGCGCGTCGACGACGTCACGCCAGCGCGCCTCCAGCAGCGCCAGGGTGTCCAGCGCCAGCGCGTCCAGGAAGCCGCCGCCGGCGTCGGCCGTTATCCGGACCGGGTCGCGCTGACCGGTCGGCGGAACCGCCACGCCCAGCACGTCGCCAAGCGAATGCGCCTGATCGGTGGACACCACGAGCACCCGCTGGCCGGCGCGCGCGTCGGCGACGGCCGTGGCGGCCGCCAGGGTGGACTTTCCTACCCCGCCCTTGCCGACGAAGAGACTGATCCGGGCCAGGACGGGCGTTGCCGACTCACTCAGCCTCGACTCGTTTCTTCAGATCCTTCAACGCGGTGTCGGTCAGCCTGCGCTCGGCCTTGCGCTTGAGCAACCCGATCATCGGAATAGCCAGGTCGACCGTGAGCTCGTACGTCACGTCGGTACCAGACCCCTTGGGCGACAACAAGTATGCACCCTCAAGGGAACGCAGTATAGAGCTGGAGACCAGTGACCAGCGTACCGAGCCGCGGTCTTTCGGCCAGTCGTAGGAGAACACCAGGGTGTCTTTGAGCACCGTGGTGTCGAGCACCATGCGCGCGACTTTCGGATAACCGTCGGCGTCCTCCTCGAGGACTTCGGCCTCCTTGTATTCCGAGACCCACTCCGGATAGGAACCGATGTCGGCGATCACGTCCATCACGGTGCTGGGGTCGGCGTCGATGTAGATCGTCTGGGCCGTCTTCTCCGCCACCTGGCTGCTTCCCTCTCCCCCGCACGCGGGTGCTAACCCCCAGTGTCTGTCGCAGAAACGGTACTCCCTGAGCCGCCCCGGCCGGGGGTCAAGCCACGGGCGCGACCCCGACGGGACGCGACCGCTCCAGCGTCGCCTTGACTTCGAACGCCATATTCTTGCCCGCAACCCGGCGGCGATGCGTCATTCGGGCGAGGTTCATCCGGGCCAGCTGCCACGCCGCCGCGCCGGAGGGCTCGGCGTGCAGGAAGTAGTGCAGCAGCACCCCATCCAGCACCGGTTCGAGCCAGATCTCCATCGTGCCGGTGAGCGGCCCGGTCACCGCCCAGCGGATTCCCAACGCGCCGCGGTCCTCGACGACGTCGAGCCGCAGATCAGGCCACCACCGACGCCAGCTGCCCCGGTCCGCAACCGCCGCTCCGACCCGTGCGGCGTCGGCGGCGACAAACGTCTGGTCGGCGACTTGAATGCTGTGCACGGCGCTAGCTTCACATATCGTCGCCCGGCCTGCATCGTCGCCTACTAGGCTGAGCCGTACGCAGCCGCCTACATCAAGCGAGGTCACAAGAGTGCGTGAATTCAGTGTTCCCGCCCCGTTCACCGTGGGCGAGCGCGACAACGTCGTCGCTGCGGTATTCGAGCATGAGCGCGACGATCCCGACTTCGTGATCTTCCAACGCCTGGTAGACGGCGCCTGGACCGACGTCACCTGCGCCGAGGTGGCAGACCAAATCCGTTCGGCCGCATCCGGATTGATCGCAGAAGGGGTGCAGGCCGGTGATCGGGTGGCCATCTTCTCGGCCACCCGCTACGAGTGGGCCATCCTCGACTTCGCGATCCTGGCGGTCGGGGCGGTCACCGTGCCGATCTACGAGACGTCGTCGGCCGAGCAGGTGCGTTGGGTGCTGCAGGATTCGGGGGCGGTGCTGGTGCTGGCCGAAACCGATGCCCACGCAAAGATCGTCACCGAACTCACCGGCGACCTGCCGTCGCTGCGCCGGGTGATGCACATCGACGGCTCCGGCCCCAAGGCGATCGAGGCGCTCGCCGAAGCAGGCGCGTCGGTGGCTCCGGCCGAACTGACCGGGCGGGTCGAGGCGTTGCGGGCCGAGGGTCCGGCCACGCTGATCTACACCTCCGGCACCACGGGCCGGCCCAAGGGCTGCCAGGTCACCCATTCCAACCTGGTCTACGAGATCCGGGGTGCCAAGGAGTCGCTGCCGACGCTGCTGGGCAAGGACGAGCGGATGCTGGTGTTTTTGCCGCTGGCGCACGTGCTGGCCCGGGCGATCACCCTGGCCGCCTTCACCAACAAGGTCACCGTCGGGTTCACCAGCGACATCAAGAATCTGGTGCCGATGTTCTCGGTGTTCAAGCCGACGATCGTGGTCTCGGTGCCACGGGTCTTCGAGAAGGTGTACAACACCGCCGCCCAGAACGCCGAAAACGACGGCAAGGGCCGGATTTTCCAGATGGCCGCCCAGACCGCGGTCGACTGGAGCGAAGCCCAGGACCGCGGCGGCCCCGGCCTGCTGCTGCGCGCCAAGCACGCCCTGTTCGACCGGCTGGTGTACCACAAGCTGCGGGCGGCGCTGGGCGGCAACTGCCGCGCCTCCATCTCCGGGGGCGGGCCGCTGGGCGCCCGGCTGGGCCACTTCTACCGCGGCGTCGGCCTGACCATCCACGAGGGCTACGGCCTGACCGAGACCAGCGCGGCCATCACGGTCAACCGGGTGGGCGACCTGAAGATCGGCACCGTCGGGAAGTTGTTGCCCGGCAACAGCATGCGGATTGCCGACGACGGGGAACTTCTGGTGCGCGGCGGGGTGGTCTTCCGGGAGTACTGGCGCAACGAGCAGGCCACCGCCGAGGCGATGGCCGACGGCTGGTTCAAGACCGGCGACCTCGGGGCCATCGACGACGACGGGTTCTTGACGATCACCGGCCGCAAGAAGGAGATCATCGTCACCGCGGGCGGCAAGAACGTGGCGCCCGCCGTGCTCGAGGACCAGTTGCGGGCCCACCCGTTGATCAGCCAGGCCATGGTGGTCGGGGACGCCAAGCCGTTCATCGGTGCGCTGATCACCATCGACCCCGAGGCGTTCGAGGGCTGGAAGCAGCGCAACAGCAAGGCGTCGGGCAGCTCGGTGGGCGACCTGGCCACCGACCCCGATCTGGTTGCCGAGGTGGATGCCGCCGTCAAGCAGGCCAATCAGTCCGTCTCGCACGCGGAATCGATCCGCAAATTCCGCATCCTGCCCGTCGACTTCACCGAGGACACCGGTGAGCTGACGCCGACGATGAAGGTTAAGCGCAAAGTGGTCGCCGAAAAGTTCGCCACCGATATCGAGGCGATCTACGCCTGACTACAGCAGGTCGGCCAGCCGCGCGGCCAGCGTGTCCCAGCGCCACTGCGCCGTCGCCCAGGCCCGCCCGGCGGCGCCCATCGCGGCGGCGCGGTCCGGGTCGGCCAGCAACTCGGTGACGGCGTCGGCGACCTGCTGCTCCGAACGGCCATCGACTACGAGCCCAGTTTCGTTGTGCCGCACGGTTTCTGGTGCCCCGCCCGAGCATCCGGCGATCACCGGCACGCCGGTGGCCGACGCCTCCAGGAACACGATGCCCAGCCCCTCGACGTCCAGCCCGGCGCCGCGGGTGCGGCACGGCATTGCGAACACGTCGGCCATCGCGTGGTGGGCGGGCAGCTCCGCGGCGGGCACGCCGCCGGTGAACGTCACGTGGTCGCTGACCCCGTAGCGATGGGCCAGCTGGCGTAACGACGCCAGATAAGGCCCGCCGCCGGCGATCACCAGCGCGGCGCCGTCCACCCGCCGCCGGATCGCCGGCAGAGCGCGGATCAGCATGTCCTGCCCCTTGCGCGGCACTAGCCGCGACAGGCACACCACCGTGGGCCGCTGGCCCAGCCGGTAGCGGGCACGCAGTTCGGCGCGGCCGGCCGCATCCGGCCGGAACCGGTCCGTGTCCACCCCGGGAGGCAGGTACTCCAGTGCCGCCGCGGGACCGAAGGCCGAAGCGAAGCGGGCCCGGGTGTAGCGGCTGACGAAGGTGACGACGTCGGTGTCCTCGCCGATGCGGCGCAGCACCGACCGTGCCACCGGCAGCATCGACCAGCCGACTTCATGACCGTGGGTACTGGCCAGCACCCGGCTGGCACCCGCCCGGCGTGCGCGGCGGGCCAGCAGCGCCAGCGGCGCGGCCGCGCCGAACCAGACGGTGTCAACACCGTGCTCGCCGATCAACCGGCGCATCCGGGCGTCTACGGCGGGCCCGGGCAGCATCAGCGTGCCGGGGTGCCGCACCACCTGATACCCGGCCACGCGCGAGTCGAACGCGTCGGCGCCCTTCCACTGCGGCGCATACACCGTCACGGTGTGCGATCCGGCAGCGGCCAGCCGAGTGACGAGCTCCTCCAGATAGGACTGAATGCCGCCGGGCCGAGGAGGAAAGTCATTGGTAACCAGCAGGACCCGGGACACCGGGATAGGCTAGCCGGTCGGCGACAGCCAGTGCTGCCAGCGCTCCAGCAGCCCGGCCGGGTCGGTGCCGAGCACGTCGTGCACGGCGGTCGGCAGGTCGGCATGCCCGGCCCCGCACGCGGCCACGTAGAAAGCGCGCAGCGTCGCCGGACCGTAGCTGTCGGCCACGAAGCGGGCGAACGACCACGCCCGGTCGTAGGCCAGCGACCGCGCCGGCCCCGGAGTGTCCAGCTCGGCGTCCGACGGCAAGGCCGCCGGACGAGTGCCGGGCACCGCGACGGGTGGGCGGGCCACGAAGTCGGCCACGCCCTCGGTGAGCCAGCGGGGCGCGTCCAGCGCCGTGTCCGCCCGCGCCGCGTAGTGGAAAAGCTCGTGGCGCAACACAATTCGTAGCGCCGGATCGCTCATGGCGGCCGCGCCGGGGGCGAACACGATGCGCTGACCGACCGCTTCGCGCCGGGCCGGATCCACCCGGTCGGCAACGGCCACCGCCGCGATGTCGGACCACTGCGCCGCGGGACCGCCGCCGGCCTGGGCCTCGAACTGCCGCTGCGAGCCGGTGGCCACCACGACGATTTCCCGCGGCCAGTCGGCGCCCCAGAATGTCTGCACCGCATCGACTGCCGTGGGAATCTCCGCCGCGACGCGGGCGAGTAGAGGCTCGCTGCCGGAACCGCCGAGGTTGACCACCCGAACGGTGTGTCCGGCCTGTGGCGGGGCCGACGGACGGATCAGCACCGCCGCGGCGAGGATCAGTTGGGCGACAAGGATGCCCGCCAGCAGCCGGCGGCGCGACTCAGTAACGGCGGGCGTTGTAGATCGGGCCGGACGAGGTCATCGGCACCACCCGCACCGGCTGACCGTAAGTAGAGGAATGCACCATCAGCCCGTCGCCGACGTAGATGCCGGCGTGCGACGCGTCGGAGTAGAAGGTCAGCACGTCACCGGGCTGCAGGTCCGACAGCGCCACCGGCTGCCCGCCGTGCGCCAGCGCCTGGCTGGAGTGCGGCAGCGGGATGCCGGCCTGCTGGAACGCCCACATCACCAGCCCGGAGCAGTCGAACCCGCCGGGCGAGGCACCGCCCCACGCGTAGGGCTGGCCCACCTGCGTCAGGGCCGCCTGCACAGCGATGGCGCCCTCGCCGCTACCGCCCCCGCCGCCCGGCAAGGCCTCCGGCGCGGAACCGTCGGGGCCGCCGCCCGGGCGCAGCGCTTCGGGTGCGGGAGCGGCCGCGGCCAGCGTGGCCGCCGGCGGCGGCGTCGGCCCGGGGTCGGCCAGCGCGGTGCGCTGTCCCGGGGTCAGCGACTGGTACTGCGACTTGACGACGGCGATCTGCAGCTGCAACTTGCTTTGCTTGGCCTGCAGACCGGCGCGGACCGCCGCCGCTTGCTCGGCCGCCGTCTTGGCGTCGGCGGCCGATTTCGCCGACGCCTGCTCGGCTTTGGCGGCCTGCTCGCCGGCGGCCCGGTAACTGGCCATCTGGGCTTTCATCTCGCTGGCGATCACCCGCTGCACGGCCAGCTTGCCGATCAGGTTCTGCGGCGACTCGGCGGTCAGGATGGCATCCATGCCATCGGTGCGGCCACCCATGTACATGGCCGCAGCAAATTTGTTGACGGAGGACTGGAAGGTTGCCAACCGCGACTTCGTGGCTTCCACGGCGGCTTGGTCGTCGGTGTGCTTCTTTTCGGCGGCACGCTGCGCGGCCAGCTTCTCGTTGAGGTCTAGCTGGGCGCTGTGCATGGCCTCGGTGGTCTGCTCAGCTTGGCGGGACAGCTCGTTGAGCTTTGCCACGGCGTCTTCAGCCGGGTCGGCCAGCACAGTGGCGGCGGCTATGCCGGAGAAAGCAACGAACCCAGCTATCGCGGTAACAGCAAACCGCTTGAGGGCACGTTCAGTCCAGCATCCATCGCCTAGCCCCGACCCCAAGATTTCGTGTCCTTATCCGTCGACAAAACCGCCACATCTGCTTTAGGTCTCAGACAGGTTACGAAACGGTATAGGCAATGTCCAACAGCAGAACATTAAGAAATCAGCAAGACTTCGGGCCGTCAGGCCACCCCGGGGCGCTGACGGTGAATCGGCACCAGCCTAAGCCTCGGCGCCATGCCGGCATCGGCGAGCACCTCCAGCGCCGCCCGCTCGTCGTCCAGCAAAGTCTCCGGTACCCCGAGTAGCACGCTGACGACGCAGTCGCGGCACCCGGGCCCGCGCACCGCGCAATCGTCGCAGTCGATGGTCACCCCGCCCGGGTCGTCTGGCCTGCTTTGTGCCATCTGCCTGGTCCTTTCGTTGCGAGTAGCCGATCTGCCCGCAGGTTATCGGCTGCCACCGACATGTCGGTGCAAACGCTTAACGTCTCGGCCATGGGCGTCCCCGGGCAGCTGAGCTTCGCCGAGGTGGAGCGGGCCGCCGAGTTGCCGCTGCGACAGACCACGTTCGTGGTCGTCGACCTGGAAACCACCGGCGGCGCCGCCACCGACGCCATCACCGAGATCGGCGCGGTCAAGGTGCGCGGCGGCGAGGTGCTGGGCGAGTTCGCCACGCTGGTCGACCCGCAGCGCGACATCCCGCCGCAGATCGTGCGGCTCACCGGCATCACCACCGCGATGGTGTGCGACGCCCCGACCATCGGCGCGGTGCTGCCGGCATTTCTCGAGTTCTCCCGTGGGGCGGTGCTGGTGGCCCACAACGCCCGCTTCGACGTCGGATTCCTGCGGGCCGCCGCCGAGCGGTGCGGGATCCCGTGGACCCGGCCCCAGGTGCTGTGCACGGTCCGGCTGGCCCGGCGTGTGCTCACCCGCGAGGAAGCGCCCAGCGTGCGGCTGGCCGCCCTGGCCCGGCTGTTCGCGGTGGCCAACCAGCCGACACACCGGGCCCTCGACGACGCCCGCGCCACCGTCGAGGTGTTGCACGCGCTGATCGAGCGGGTCGGCAACCAGGGCGTGCACACCTACACCGACCTGCGCTCGTACCTGCCCGGCGTCACCGACGCCCAGCGCCGCAAACGGGTGCTGGCCGAGCGGCTGCCACACCGGCCGGGGGTCTACCTGTTCCGCGGGCCCACCGGTGAGGTGCTCTACGTCGGCACCGCAATCGACTTGCGGCGCAGGGTATTTCAATACTTCAACGGTGCCGACCCGCGAAGCCGCACCAAGGAGATGGTCGCGCTGGCCGAGAGCGTCGACCACATCGAATGCGCGCACGCCCTGGAAGCCGGAGTGCGCGAACTGCGGATGCTGGCCGCGCACGCCCCGCCGTACAACCGGCGGTCGAGATTCCCCCACCGCTGGTGGTGGATTGTGTTGAGCGACGAGGCATTTCCGCGATTCTCGGTGGTGCGCGCGCCCCGGCACCAGCAAGCGATCGGCCCGTTCCGCTCCCGCGCCGACGCCGCCGACACCGCCGCCCTGTTGGCCCGGTTCACCGGGGTGCGCACCTGCACCACGCGGCTGGCGCGCTCGGCGCCGCACGGCCCGGCCTGCCCGGACCGGGAAGTGTCGCCGTGCCCGGCCGGCCGCGACGTGACCGCCCAGCAGTACGCCCCGACGGTGCAGCGCGCCGCCGCGTTGATCGACGGCCGCGACGATGCCGCGCTGGCCGCCGCCGTCGAGCAGATCACCGCACTGGCCGGGCGGCGCCGCTACGAGACCGCGGCGCGGCTGCGCGACCACACCATGACCGCCGTCGAGGTGCTCTGGCGCGGCCAGCGCCTGCGGGCGCTGGCCGCGCTCCCCGAGCTGGTGGCCGCCGCGCCGGACGGGCGCGGCGGCTGGCAGCTCGCCGTCGTCCGCTACGGGCAGCTCGCCGCGGCCGGCACCGCCGCCCGCGGCGTGCCGCCGATGCCGGTCGTGGACGCTCTGCGGGCCGGCAGGCAGGTGGTCCTGCCGCGCCCCGCCCCGCTGGGCGGGGCGCTGATCGAGGAGACCGCGCTGATCGCGCGCTGGCTGGACGCCCCCGGTGTGCGCATCGTCAGCGTCGACGGGGACACCGGCTGGTGCTCGCCGCTGCACTCGGCGGGCCGCTGGGCGGCGTGGGCGGCGGCGGCCCGCTCGGCGCGGGCCGCCGCAAAGCAGGCCGAGTCAGAGCTGCTGACCGAACCGCACCCATCGCGCGAGCAGCTGTTCGGCCGCACCGGAATCGATCGCCTCGGTGGCGCGGCGCAGCCCGTCCTCCCACGCCGGCAGCCACTCGGCGCGGCTGGATAGCCCGGCATGGGCCACGATCGCGCCGGCGGCGTTGAGCACGACGGCGTCGCGCACCGGGCCCTTGGCGCCGGACAACACCGCCCGCGCTTCCGTGGCGTTGGCCTGTGCGTCGCCGCCCAACAGATCGTCGAGATCCGCACGGGCGAAACCGAATCCGGCGGGATCGAACGTCAGCTTGTCGACCGTGCCGGCCTGCACCCGCCAGATCGTGCTGGTCGTGGTGGTGGTCAGCTCGTCGAGCCCGTCGTCGCCGTGCACTACCAGCACGCTGGAGCGCCGCGCCGCGAACACCGTCGCCATCACCTCGGCGAGGTCGGCGAACGCGCAGCCGATCAGCCCGGCCCGCGGCTGCCCCGGATTGGTCAGTGGCCCAAGCAGATTGAAGACCGTCGGCACGCCGAGTTCGCGCCGCACAGCCGACGCGTGCCGATACGACGGGTGGAAGGCCGGCGCGAAGCAGAACCCGATCCCGAGCTCGGCGACGCTGCGGGCGACCTCGTCGGGCCCCAGATCGATGCGCACCCCGAGCGCCTCGAGCGTGTCGGCGCCGCCGGCCAGCGACGAGGCCGCCCGGTTGCCGTGCTTGACCACCGGCACACCGGCGGCCGCGACCACGATCGCGGCCATCGTGGACAGGTTGACGGTGGACACGCCGTCGCCGCCGGTGCCCACCACATCGACGGCATCGATGTCGCCGGTGGGCAGCCGTCGCGCGTGGTGCAGCATCACCTCGGCGAGTTCACCGACCTCCGCGGCGGTTGGGACCTTCATCGTCAACGCCACCGCGAACGCGGCGATCTGCGACGGCGCCGCGGCGCCGGTCATGATCTGCTCCATCGCCCAGGCGGCCTGCCCGCGGGCCAGATTCTGGCCCGCCATCAGGCCCGCGAGCACCTGGGACCACGACACCGCCACTCGCCGATGGTCCCATACGGCCAAGCTGCGCCTCGCCGCCGGCGAATTGCCGCCCCCGGGTGGAGTTCGACAACTACAAAGCGTCATACTTGCGGATGTGACGAGTGCTGTAGGGACCTCGGGTACTGCCATCACGTCGCGCGTGCATTCGCTGAACCGACCAAACATGGTCAGTGTCGGCACCATTGTGTGGCTTTCCAGCGAACTCATGTTCTTTGCTGGCTTGTTCGCAATGTATTTCACGGCGCGCGCTCAGGCCGGCGGCGACTGGCCGCCCGAGCCGACGCACCTCAACCTGTATCAGGCCGTCCCGGTCACGCTGGTGCTGATCGCGTCGTCGTTCACGTGCCAGATGGGCGTGTTCGCCGCCGAGAAGGGCGACGTGTTCGGCCTGCGCCGCTGGTATGTCGTGACGTTCCTGATGGGGTTGTTCTTCGTCCTCGGACAGGGCTACGAGTACTACCACCTGACCGGGCACGGCACCACGATCCCGGGCAGCGCCTACGGCAGCGTCTTTTATCTGGCCACCGGTTTCCACGGGCTGCACGTCATCGGCGGGTTGATCGCCTTCATCTTCCTGCTGGCCCGCACCACGATGAGTAAGTTCACCCCCGCCCAAGCGACCGCGTCGATCGTCGTCTCCTATTACTGGCACTTCGTCGACATCGTCTGGATCGCGCTGTTCGCCACGATCTATTTCATCCGATGAGAGGGGCCGTCCGGTTGAAGACACAGAGGTCATCCCAACCGAGAAGGCGGTTGCGCCGTCGGCTGTCCGCGGGCCTGCTGCTCTTGGTGGCGCTGGCGGCGGCCGGCGGGTTGGCCGCCGTTCTGACCCCCACCCCTCAGGTGGCGGTGGCGGACCAGTCGTCCTCGGCGTTGCTGCGCACCGGCAAGCAGCTGTTCGAGACCTCCTGCGTCACCTGTCACGGCGCCAACCTGCAGGGCGTGCCCGACCGGGGCCCTAGCCTGATCGGCGTCGGCGAGGCCGCGGTGTACTTCCAGGTCTCCACCGGACGGATGCCCGCCGTGCGCGGCGAAGCGCAGGCGGCCCGCAAGGACCCGATTTTCGACGCCGGGCAGATCGACGCGCTGGGCGCCTACGTGCAGGCCAACGGCGGCGGCCCGACCGTGGTGCGCAACCCGGACGGCAGCATCGCCCAAAAGTCGCTGCGCGGAGACGATCTGGGCCGCGGCGGCGACCTGTTCCGGCTCAACTGCGCGTCGTGCCACAACTTCACCGGCAAGGGCGGCGCGCTGTCGTCGGGCAAGTACGCGCCCGACCTCGAGCCGGCCACCGAGCAGCAGATCCTCACCGCGATGCTGACCGGGCCGCAGAACATGCCGAAGTTCTCCGACCGCCAGCTGTCCTTCGAAGCCAAGAAGGACATCATCGCCTACGTGAAGGCCGTCAACGAGGAACGCCAGCCCGGCGGCTACGGCCTGGGTGGTTTCGGACCGGCCCCCGAGGGCATGGCGATGTGGATCATCGGGATGGTCGCCGTCATCGGCGCCGCACTGTGGATTGGGGCACGATCGTGAGCCAGCCGAAAGGCACCGACACACCCGGTCAGAAAGGCGCGCCGGGTCAGCCCACCGACGCCGAGCTGAACGCGATGTCGCGTGAGGAGCTCGTCGAGCTCGGCGGCCGGCTCGACGGCGTCGAAACGGTATATAAGGAATCGCGCTGGCCGGTCGCGGGAACCAGGGCCGAAAAGCGCGCCGACCGCCAGGTGGCCCGCTGGTTGTTGCTGGGCGGCTTTTTCGGGTTGGCGTTGCTCCTGGTGTTCTTGTTCTGGCCCTGGGAGTACAAGCCCAAGGAGGCAGAGGGAAGCTTCCTGTACACGCTGGCCACGCCGCTCTACGGTCTCACGTTCGGGTTGTCGATCCTGTCGATCGCCGTCGGCGCCGTGCTGTTCCAGAAAAAGTTCATCCCCGAAGAGATTTCGATTCAGGAACGCCACGACGGCGACTCGCCTGAGCTTCACCGCAAGACTGTGGTGGCCAACCTGACCGACGCGTTCGAGGGCTCGACGTTGCGGCGCCGCAAGCTGATTGGCGCGTCGCTGGGCATCGGGCTGGGCGCGTTCGGCCTCGGCACCCTGGTCGCGTTTGCCGGCGGTCTGATCAAGAACCCGTGGAAACCGGTGGTGCAGACCGCCGACGGTAAGAAAGCCGTGCTGTGGACGTCCGGCTGGACGCCGCGCTATCACGGCGAGACCATCTATCTGGCCCGCGCCACCGGCGAACACCTCGGCGCGCCGTTCGTCCGGATGCGCCCCGAGGACATCGACGCCGGCGGCATGGAAACCGTCTTCCCCTGGCGCGAATCCGACGGGGACGGCATCAGCCATGAGTCCCGGGAACGGCTGCGCGAAATCATGATGGGCGTCCGCAACCCCGTGATGCTGATCCGCATCAAACCGGGCGACATGCCCCGGGTGGTCAAGCGCAAGGGCCAGGAAAGCTTCAACTTCGGCGAGTTCTTCGCCTTCACCAAGGTCTGCTCGCACTTGGGTTGTCCCTCATCGCTTTACGAGCAGCAGTCCTACCGCATCCTGTGCCCGTGTCACCAGTCGCAGTTCGACGCATTGCATTACGCCAAACCGATCTTCGGGCCGGCAGCACGCGCGTTGGCGCAGCTGCCCATCACGATTGACAGCGACGGATATCTGGTCGCCAACGGCGACTTCATTGAGCCTGTCGGACCGGCATTTTGGGAGCGCACCTCATGAGTCCGAAAGTTGATGTTGGCAATCTCCTGGCCCGCCAAGCACAGGACATCGATACCCGGTATCACCCGGCCGCCGCGGTGCGGCGCCAGCTGAACAAGGTCTTCCCGACGCACTGGTCGTTCCTGCTCGGCGAGATCGCGTTGTACAGCTTCATCGTTCTGCTGATCACCGGCGTTTATCTGACGCTGTTCTTCGACCCGTCGATGACCGAAGTCACCTACAACGGCGTCTACCAACCGCTGCGCGGCGTGGAAATGTCGCGCGCCTACGAGTCCGCGCTCAACATCTCCTTCGAGGTCCGCGGCGGCCTGTTCGTCCGCCAGATCCACCACTGGGCCGCTTTGATGTTCGCCGCCGCGATCATGGTTCACCTGGCGCGCATCTTCTTCACCGGCGCGTTCCGCCGGCCTCGCGAAGCCAACTGGATCATCGGCTCACTGCTGCTGATCCTGGCCATGTTCGAGGGCTACTTCGGCTACTCGCTGCCCGACGACCTGCTGTCGGGTATCGGGCTGCGGGCCGCGCTGTCGTCAATCACGTTGGGAATGCCCGTGATTGGGACGTGGCTGCACTGGGCGCTGATCGGCGGTGACTTCCCCGGCAACATCCTCATCCCCCGGCTCTACGCGCTGCACATCCTGCTGATTCCCGGCATCATCTTGGCGCTGATCGGCGTGCACCTGGCGCTGGTGTGGTTCCAGAAGCACACCCAGTTCCCCGGGCCGGGCTGCACCGAGCGCAACGTCGTCGGGGTGCGGGTGATGCCGGTGTTCGCGGTCAAATCCGGCGCCTTCTTCGCGCTGACCACCGCCATTCTCGGGCTGATGGGCGGCCTGTTGCAGATCAACCCGATCTGGAACCTGGGCCCCTACAAGCCATCTCAGGTTTCCGCAGGTTCGCAGCCGGACTTCTACATGATGTGGACCGAAGGCCTGGCCCGCATTTGGCCGGCCTGGGAGTTCTACTTCTGGCACCACACGATCCCCGGCGCGGTCGGCGTCGCGCTGATCATGGGCTTGGTTTTCGTGCTGCTGACCATCTACCCGTTCCTGGAGAAGCGCCTCACCGGCGACTACGCGCACCACAATCTGCTGCAGCGGCCGCGTGACGTTCCGGTGCGCACCTCGATCGGCGCGATGGCGATCGCGTTCTACATGGTGCTGACGCTCTCCGCGATGAACGACATCATCGCGTGGAAGTTCCACATCTCGCTGAACGCGACGACGTGGATCGGCCGCATCTCGGCGGTGGTGCTGCCGCCGCTCATTTACTTCGTCACCTACCGGTGGTGCATCGGCTTGCAGCGCAGCGACCGCGCGGTGCTCGAGCACGGCATCGAAACCGGGATCATCAAGCGACTGCCGCACGGCGCCTACATCGAACTGCACCAGCCGCTGGGCCCCGTCGACGACCACGGTCACCCGATTCCGCTGGAATACCAAGGGGCGCCGGTGCCCAACAAGATGAACAAGCTCGGCTCGGCCGGCTCGCCCGGCTCGGGCAGCCTGCTGTTCGCCGACCCGCCGTCGGAGGACGCGGCGCTTCGCGAGGCGGCGCACGCCGGCGAGCAGCGCGCTCTGACCGCGCTGCGGGAGCACCAGGACAGCTCCAACGGCTCGGTCAACGGCGAACACTAGCCCCGGCCTACGGCCACGAATAGTGCTGTGGCCGTGATGCTTTCACGCGGCTAGTGCTGGCCGAGCGTGCGGCGCAGCCGTCGTACGTGTTGCCACGGGATCACCGGCATCGCGACCGTGACGATCCCGGCGATCACATACGCGCTCCACGCGGCCCCCTGATGCCCGACGGCCATCAGATAGGTCGCCGTCGCGACCGCGATCAGCGCCACCCCCATCGCGGCCATCAGCGAAACACTGCCGCGCAGCCAGATGCGGTCCACCACGGCGTCCGGCAACCCGGGTCGCAGCGTGGTCAGCCGCTCGGTGCGGGCCTGCTGGATGGCACTGCGTGACGGCGGCTGCCCCGGCCGCAACGGCTGGCCACCTGCACCGCGCGCCGGCACCACTACTGATCGCGAGGCGTCGGGTCGAGTGGTGCGGCGGGCCCGCAGCAGCACCGGGATCGCCGCCAATATGACCAGCGCGGAGACCACGATGATGACGTAGAGCACCGCCGACGAGTGTGGGCTGCCGGTGCTCTCGTGAAAGCCGCGGCCCAGGTCGGCCAGTGCGACGACGGCGGCCACGCTCACGCCGACCAGCACCAGCCAGATCGCGGCGCACGCACCGATCAGGATGCGGTCGCCGGTGGTCGGCGACACCGTGGACCAGCCACGCGGGCCGGTGGAATATCTGTCGGCCATCAGCAGCTCGTCTGCGGCGCGTTGTTTTCGTTCGACGACAGGACCTGGCCGTCGCTGGTGGTGATCGAACAATTCAGCCTGCTGACCCGAAACAGGCTGGATGCCTCCACCGATCCCACTTCCGACTGAGAGATCGGCGTGACCGTGATCGACCACGGGATGTAGACGTTGTGCTGGGTGCGCCGACGCCCCGACGCGTCGACATAGGTCACCGAGATGATGTCGCCGGGCGCTTTGGTGCCGGTCACCGAGTAGGTGACCTGCCGCGGGCCGGCCGGGGTGGTCGTGGTGGGCGGCGGCGGTGGGGCCGCTGTGGAGGTAGCCGGTGGCGGCGCCGGTTCGGGTGTCACCGTCACGGTCTGCGGCGGGGGCGGCGGCGGTGGCTCGCTGGTCGGGGGCGGGGGTGGCGGGGCGCCTCACTGGTCGGCGGCGGAGGCGGCGCCGGTGGCGGCGTGGTGACGATGATCTCGTCCTGCATCGGCGGTGTGGACGTGGGAGCGGTTTCGGGGGTGGCCAGTTTGTTCGTGTCGGTGCGGGCGAACAACAACGACACCGACACCACCAGAGCGATCGCCGCGACGATCGCGGCGACGCCCACCACCCACGGCCAGCGCGGCGGGGATGCTTCTTCCTCGGCCGGCTCGTCGTAGCTGTCGTAGTCGTAGAGGTCGAGATCGACCGGCACGTACGGACCGCTGGTGAAGTGCTCGGACTCTGGGGCTGAGTAAGCCCGCGAATAGATTTCGGTCTCGCTGGTCTGGACGCTGTCGTCGGCGTGGTCCCCGTCGTAGGCTTCGTCGCCGAATTCGTGGTCTTCGCTGGGCTCGACGCCGGGTTCCAGTTCGTCCGAGTCCGGTCCTGGGGGATTCGGCCCGCTCATGTTTGCCTGCCCTGTCCGACTACATCACCAACGCACGCAGCGCCGCGGCTGCGTGGTCGAGTGCGCGCTCCGATAATCCTCATTGTGCCTCGCAAACCCTACCCAACCGGCACAGGCACGGCATTCTCGGCGAGCTGGTCACGGATCAACTGATGCCCCGATTGTGACCTTGCCAGTGACTGGTCGGTGCCGCTTAGTGCTTCTCGGGACCGAGGTAGTACTCGAAGACCAGCCCGGCCGCCGAGCTGAGGATGAACACGACGCCGGCGACGATCAGCCAGGGCAACCACAGCGCGATGCCGACGGCGGCCACCGAGCCCGCCAACGCCACCAGCACCGGCCACCAGCTGTGCGGGCTGAAGAAGCCCAACTCCCCTGCGCCGTCGCTGATCTCGGCGCCCTCGTAGTCCTCCGGGCGGGTGTCGAGCCGGCGGGCCACGAACCGGAAGAACGTGGCGACGATCAGCGCCATGCCGCCGGTCAGCACCAGCGCGGTGGTGCCGGCCCATTCCACCCCGCCGGTCGCGAACAGCTGCGTCAGCACGCCGTAGAGCACTGCGGTCACGACAAAGAATGCGGCCACGAACTCGAACAGCCTGGCTTCGATATGCATCGCTGGTTCCTGGCTTTCCTACTTACTCGCTTGGGGTGACCGCTCGCCGCGGCGGGTTTCGAACGGGTGGGTGGTTTGGGCCACCGGCGGCTGGTTGATCGCCTGCAGCGCTTGAGCGTTCGTCTTGCCCGCGATCCGCTGCTGCAGGTAGGCCTTGAAGTCGTTGGGCTGCACCACTCGAACCTCGAAGTTCATCATCGAGTGGTAGGTGCCGCACATCTCGGCGCACCGGCCGACAAACGCCCCGGTCTTGGTGATCTCCTCGACCTGGTAGCGGTTCACCGAGTGGTTGGCCTCGGGGTCGGGCATGACGTCACGCTTGAACAGGAACTCTGGTACCCAGAACGCGTGCACCACGTCGGCGGAGGCCAGTTGGAACTCGATCCGCTTGCCCGCCGGCAGCACCAGGACCGGGATTTCGGTGCTGGTGCCCACGGTTTCGACCTTGTCGAAGTTCAGGTAGGTGCGGTCTGAGGTGTTGTGGCCGCGGATGGGGCCGACGAGCTCCTCGCCGTGCTTGTCCTTGCCTTCGGGCTTGGAGACCATCGCCGCCTTGCGCGCCGGGTCGGCACCGTCGTATTTGAGCGTTCCGTCCTTGAAATCGACCTTCTGGTAGCCGAACTTCCAGTTCCACTGGAACGAGGTGACGTCGACGACGACCTCGGGGTCCGATGCCAGGTGCAGCATCCGCTCCTGCACCACGACCGTGAAATAGAACAGCACCGAGATGATCAGGAACGGTGTCACGGTGAGCACCAGCTCCAGCGGCATGTTGTAGCCGAACTGCCGGGGCAGTTCGGTGTCGGTGGCCTTCTTGCGGTGAAACGCGGCGGCCCAGAAGATGAGGCCCCACACGATGACCCCGACCACCAGCGAGGCGATCACCGCGCCGAGCCACAGCTCGCGGTTGCTCTCGGCCTCGTGGGTGATGCCGTTCGGCCAGCCCAGCCCCAGCACCTGCTGCCAGCTGCAGCCGCTGAGGGTGACCGCCAGCAGGCCCAGCGCGCCGGCCAGCAACGGCAGACGGAACCGACGGGAGCCTGCAGACCGGCCTGCCCCGCGAGGTGTCACCTTGGCGCCTCCTGTATCCCGAGCTGGGCCGACGGGGCCGGCCGCTCCCTGCAGCAGTCGAATACTACGCAGCGTAGACCACGCGGCCTAGCGCAGCCGCGCGACCTCCCCTACTCGCTTGCGGCTGCGTCCGTCGGGTCCGCGGGGTGCGGCATACTGGGGCGCGATGTGCGGACTGCTGGCTTTTGTGGGCGCGGCTGCCCACGACGCGGCCAGCGCCGTGGACGACGCGTCGCACCTGATGCGCCACCGCGGCCCCGACGAGCCGGGCACCTGGTCCGACGACACGGTTGTGTTCGGGTTCAACCGGCTCTCGATCATCGACATCGCGCACTCGCACCAGCCGCTGCGGTGGGGGCCGCCGGAATCCCCTGACCGCTACGTGCTGGTGTTCAACGGCGAGATCTACAACTACCTGGAGTTACGCGCCGAACTCGCCGCCGACTACGGCGCGGTCTTCGCCACCGACGGGGACGGCGAGGCCATCATCGCCGCCTACCACCACTGGGGCACCGACGCGCTGACCCGGCTGCGGGGCATGTTCGCGTTCGCGCTGTGGGACTCTGCTGCGGGCGAATTGTTCTGCGCGCGTGACCCGTTCGGCATCAAGCCGCTGTTCGTGGCAACCGGGACCGCCGGCACGGCGGTGGCCAGCGAAAAGAAATGCCTGCTGGAGCTGGCCGACGTGATCGGCTTCGACACCGGCATCGACGAGCGAGCGGTGCAGCACTACACGGTGCTGCAGTATGTGCCCGAGCCCGAGACCCTGCACCGCGGGCTGCGCCGGCTGGAATCCGGCTGCTACCTGAGGGTGCGGCCCGGCGCAGCGCCCGAAACGACGCGCTACTTCGTGCCGCGGTTCGCCGTCGCGCCGATCATCCGCGGCACCGAGCAGGCCCGCTACGACGAGATCACCGCGGTGCTGGAGGACTCGGTGGCCAAGCACATGCGGGCCGACGTCACCGTCGGCGCGTTTTTGTCCGGCGGCATCGACTCCACCGCGATCGCGGCGCTGGCTATCCGACACAATCCCCGGCTGATCACCTTCACCACGGGCTTCGAGCGGGAGGGCTTCTCCGAGATCGACGTGGCCGTCGCCTCGGCCGAGGCGATCGGCGCCCGGCACGTCGCCAAGGTGGTCAGCCCCGACGAGTTCGTCGCCGCGCTGCCCGAAATCGTCTGGTATCTCGACGAACCCGTGGCCGACCCGGCGCTGGTGCCGCTGTTCTTCGTGGCGCGCGAGGCCCGCAAACACGTCAAGGTGGTGCTGTCCGGCGAGGGCGCCGACGAGTTGTTCGGCGGCTACACCATCTATCGGGAACCGTTGTCGCTCAAGCCTTTCGACTATCTGCCCGCGCCGCTGCGCCGCGGGGTGGGCAAGGTGTCAAAACCGCTGCCGACCGGCATGCGCGGCAAGAGCCTGCTGCACCGTGGATCGCTGACCCTCGAGGAGCGCTACTACGGCAACGCCCGCAGCTTCTCCGACGACCAACTGCGCGACGTGCTGCCCGGATTTCGCCCGGAGTGGACCCACACCGACGTGACGGCGCCGGTGTACGCGCAATCGGCGGGCTGGGATCCGGTGGCCCGCATGCAGCACATCGACCTGTTCACCTGGCTGCGCGGCGACATCCTGGTCAAGGCCGACAAGATGACGATGGCCAACTCGTTGGAGCTGCGGGTGCCGTTTCTGGATCCCGAGGTGTTCGCCGTGGCATCCCGTCTTCCCGTGCAGGCCAAGATCACTCGCAGAACGACCAAGTACGCACTGCGGCGCGCGCTGGAGCCCATCGTCCCGGCGCACGTGCTCAACCGGCCCAAGCTGGGTTTCCCGGTGCCGATCCGGCATTGGCTGCGCGCCGGCGAGCTGCTGGAGTGGGCGTATGCGATGACGGATTCCTCGCAGGCCGGCCACCTGGTGAACGTCGCCGCCGTCCGCCGGATGCTTGACGAACACCGTTGCGGCACAACCGATCACAGCCGCCGCTTGTGGACAGTGTTGATCTTCATGCTGTGGCACGCGATCTTCGTCGAGCATTCCGTGGTGCCGCAGATCGCCGAGCCGCACTACCCGGTCCAGTTATAGCGGCTCGCTAAGCCAGCGCGGCCGCGATCTCCTTGGCGGCGTCGTCGCCGTAAGCACCGGCCAGCCGGGTCACCGCCGCCTCGCGGTCCCAGTCCCACTCCTGCGTGCCGGTCGACTCGAGCACCAGCACCGCCACCAGGGACCCGAGCTGCGCCGAGCGCTCCAGGCCCAGGCCCGCGCTGCGGCCGGTCAAAAAGCCGGCCCGGAAGGCGTCGCCCACACCCGTGGGGTCGACCTGGCTGGTCTCGGGCACCACACCGACGTGGATCGTGGTGCCGTCGCGGTCGACGATGTCGACGCCCTTGGCGCCCAGCGTCGTAACCCGCAGCCCGACCTGCGCCATCACCTCGGCCTCGGTCCAGCCGGTCTTGGACAGCAACAGATCCCATTCGTAGTCGTTGGTGAACAGGTAGGTGGCGCCGCCGATGAGCCGGCGGATCTCTTCGCCGGACAGCCGCGCCAGCTGCTGGGACGGGTCGGCGGCGAAGGCCAGACCGAGTTTGCGGCACTCCTCGGTGTGCAAGAACATGGCCTCCGGGTCGTTGGCGCCGACGATCACCAGCTCGGGCGTGCCGACGCGCGACACCACGTCGGCCAGCGAGATGTCGCGGGCCTGCGACATGGCGCCTGGATAGAACGACGCGATCTGGGCCATCTCCAAGTCGGTGGTGCAGACGAACCGCGCGGTGTGCGCCGTGTCCGAGATCAGCACGTTGTCGCAGTTGACACCGTGCGACACCAGCCACTGGCGGTAGTCGCCGAAGTCGTCGCCGGCCGCGCCGACCAGGGCCACGTCACCGCCCAACACGCCGATCGCATACGCCATGTTTCCGGCGACACCCCCGCGATGGATCACCAAGTCGTCGACGAGGAAGCTCAACGAAACCTTTTGCAAGTGGTCGGCGAGCAGTTGTTCGGAAAACCGGCCCGGAAACCGCATCAGATGGTCGGTTGCAATCGAACCGGTCACCGCGATCGTCACGAAAAATCCACCCTTCATTAGGAAGCTGGTCTAGCTAAGCTTACGCGCGGCGGGAGTCGCCATTGCGCTAGCCTGCCTAGAGCAGCGTCGCCGGAGTCAACCAGCTTAGGAGAAGCCCCGAATGCCCGGTCCGTACTCGCCGAACCACGGGGTCGGCGCCGACGGACCGCCATTCACCGACCCGCACCCGAGCCAGCCCATTCCCAACCCGCACGGCTACGCGCCGCCGCCGGAGGCGGATCAGGGAGAAACAACCGAAGCCGCGCCGCCGTCGGCCGCCTACCCCGGGATGTTGCCGCCGCCGGTGCCCTACCCCAAACGGCGTCGCAGGCGGCTGGTCATCGGCGCGCTGGTGGCCCTGCTGGTGATCGCCGCGATGACGACGGCGATCGTCTACGGCGTGCGTCAAGGCGGATCCACGTCGGCCGGGGTGTTTTCCGAGCCGACGGCCAAGACGGCGATCCAGGGCTATCTGAACGCCCTGCAACACCGCGATACCGAGGCGATTGCCCGCAACACGCTGTGCGGCATCTACGACGCGGTCCGCGACCGCCGATCCGACCAGGCGCTGGCCAAACTGTCCAGCGACGCCTTTCGCAAGCAGTTCTCCAACGCGCAGGTGACGTCGATCGACAAGATCGTCTACTGGTCGAACTACCAGGCGCAGGTGTTGTTCACCATGCGGGTCACCCCCGCGGCCGGGGGCCGGCCGCGCGACAACGTGCAGGGCATTGCGCAACTGCTGTTGCAGCACAACCAGGTGCTGGTGTGCTCCTACGTGCTGCGCACGGCGGGCACGTACTAGATCAGTTAAAGGAGTCGCCGCAGGCGCAGGAGCCGGTGGCGTTCGGGTTGTCGATCGTGAAGCCCTGCTTTTCGATCGTGTCGACGAAATCGATCGAAGCGCCTTGCACGTAGGGCGCGCTCATCCGGTCGACCGTCAGCGTCACGCCGCCGAACTCCGCGGTCAGGTCGCCGTCGAGGGAGCGGTCGTCGAAGAACAGGTTGTAGCGCAATCCGGCGCAGCCACCCGGCTGGACGGCGATACGCAACGCCAGGTCGTCGCGGCCCTCCTGGTCCAGCAGTGACTTCGCCTTGGCTGCCGCGGCGTCGGTCAGAATCACGCCGTGGGTCTTGGCGGCTGACTCGTCCTGAACAGTCATTGCTTCTCCCTATATGCCTAATCTGCTCAGTGCAATCGATTGGGCGTAAGCCCACTGCCTCAACGGTACCTTGTTATGTCGCTATTCCCGAGTTGCGCTGCCGCCGCGGTGGCCAGGCCCATGAGCTGGTTGACGGCATCGACCAGGGCCAGCCGCGCCGAACCGGCATAGTCGGCGATCGCGTAGGCCACAATGCCCGCCGACCGCTGCGCGGACCCGTCGAGGCAGACCTGACCGGCCAGCACCAGCACCGGAAGCTGCCGCGAGCGCGCCGCGGCCGCCAGCGACCCGACGACCTTGCCGTGCAGAGACTGCTCGTCCAACTGCCCCTCACCGGTGACGATGAGGTCGGCGGCGGCAATGTCGTCGGCCAGACCGGTGTGCTCGGCGATGATCGCCGCGCCCGATTCGCAGCGGGCGCCCAACGCGAGCAGCGCTGCGCCGATCCCGCCGGCCGCGCCGGCGCCCTGCTCGGCGCTCACCTCGCGCCCGGCCGCGGTGTCGAGCTCGACGGCCCACTCGCCGAGCCGCTGCTCCAACTCGGCGACGGTGTGGGGGTCGGCGCCCTTTTGCGGCCCGAAGACGCGGGCGGCGCCCCACGGCCCCAGCAGCGGGTATTCGACGTCGGAGGCGGCGACGAGCTCGACCCCGGCCAGCCGGCGACGCGCCGCGTCCAGACCGCCGAGTTCGTCGACCAGGCCGCGGCCGCCGTCGGTGCTGGCGCTGCCGCCCAGGCCGACCACAATCCGCGCCGCACCGGCGTCCAGTGCCGCGGCGACGAGTTGGCCGACGCCGCGGCTGTGGGCGGCCAGCGCGGTCTGCGGAGTCGGCGGCCCGCCGAGCAGGGCCAAACCGCAAGCTTCCGCGCACCCGAGGTATGCCGTGGCCGTGCCGGGGTCGTACACCCACTCGGCGTCCACCTCGCCGTCCAACGGACCCGCTACCCGCTGCCGACGCAACTCCCCCAGCCGATCCGCCAGCACGCTGACGAACCCGGGGCCGCCGTCGGACTGCGGCGCGATGGTGATCTGGTCGCCGGGCCGGGCCCTGTTCCAGCCCGCGGCGATGGCAGCGGCGGCCTGCACGGCGGTCATGCTGTCGCCATAGGAATCGGGGGCGATCAGGATCCGCAGGGCCTTGTGATCAGCCCCCGAGCTGCTCATTCCAGAGAATGTAGCGGCGATCGCAAGCGCGGCGAAGCCGGGTGCGGCGGGTCGCCGCCAGAGCAGTGATGTTGGGCCCGCAAAGCCGCACAACAACGCCTCACCCTTGCGAAGTAACCTTGCGACTGTGAAGTTGCTCGGCCGCAAGAAAGACGAGACCGCCACCGCGGAGGAGACGCCCGCGGCCGACGACGACGTCGCCACCTCCAGCGTTTCTCGCGGATCACGCACCACCGCGCCGAAGGGCCGGCCCACCCCCAAGCGAAGTGATCGCCGTCGCGGCCCGGTCGCCCCGGCGCCGATGACCGCCGCGGAGGCCCGCGCGCGGCGCAAATCACTGGCCGGGCCCAAGCTGTCCCGCGAAGAACGCAAAGCGCAGAGCGCCGCGCGCCGGGCCCAGATGTCCCAGCGCCGCGAGCGCATGATGGCCGGCGACGAGGCCTACCTGTTGCCGCGCGACCAGGGACCGGTACGCCGGTTCGTCCGCGATGTGGTCGACTCGCGCCGTAACCTGCTGGGACTGTTCATGCCGTCGGCGCTGGGGCTGATGTTCGTCATGTTCGCCGTTCCGCAGCTGCAGTTCTACATGTCGCCCGCGATGATGGTGTTGATGGTGCTCATGGCCATCGACGGCATCATCCTGGGCCGCAAAGTCAGCAAGCTGGTTGACGAGAAGTTCCCGGACAACACCGAAAGCCGTTGGAAGCTAGGCCTTTACGCGGCCGGACGGGCTTCTCAGCTGCGCCGCATGCGGGCGCCCCGGCCACAGGTCAAGCGCGGCAGCAAAGTCACCTGATCTGCCATGCGAACGCTGGTGCTCGGCGGCATCAAGTCGGGTAAGTCCCAGTGGGCGGAGGCCGCCATCGCCGAGGCCCTGGAACCCGTTGAGCCCGTGCGCTACCTGGCCACCGGATCGGTGGCCGAAGCCGACGCGGGCTGGTTGGAGCGCATCGCCGAGCATCGGGCCCGCAGGCCCGAGCACTGGTCGACGGTCGAAAGCGACGACATCGCAGCGCAATTGCGCGAGTCACCGAGCGTACCGACGCTCGTCGACGACGTCGGCGGCTGGCTGGCCGCCGTCCTCGACCGCCGCGGCTGGGAGGACGGATCGATATTGGCCGATGTCGACGAGATGCTCGCCGCGGTCGCCGCTTTCGGTTCACCGCTGGTGCTGGTCAGTCCGGAGGTCGGCCTGTCGGTGGTACCTGCCTCGGCGTCCGGCCGGCGGTTCGCCGACGAATTGGGCACGGTCAACCAGCGACTGGCTGACCTGTGCGATCGGGTGGTGCTGGTGGTGGCCGGGCAGCCCGTGCAGATCAAGCCCCTGGGCAGCGGATGACGTTCGGTCCGGTGTCGCCGCCCGACGCGGCTACCGCGGCGGCCGCCCGCGCCCGGCAGGACACGTTGACCAAGCCGACGGGTGCACTAGGCCGCCTCGAAGATCTGTCGGTGTGGGTGGCGTCATGCCAGGGCCATTGCCCACCAAAGCAATTCGAGCGCCCGCGGGTGGTGGTGTTCGCCGGTGACCATGGCGTCGCGCGGACGGGCGTATCGGCGTACCCGCCTGAGGTCACCGCCCAGATGGTGGCCAACATCGAAAGTGGCGGGGCGGCCATCAATGCGATGGCCGATGTCGCCGGCGCGACAGTGCGGGTCGCCGACATCGCTGTCGATGCCGAACCGATGGCGGAACACATTGGGGCACACAAGGTCCGGCGTGGCAGTGGTAACCTCGCCATCGAGGATGCGCTGACCGACGCCGAAACCGGAGCCGCAATCGATGCCGGCCGGCGGATCGCCGACGACGAGGTGGACGCCGGGGCCGATCTGCTGATCGCCGGCGACATGGGCATCGGGAATACCACGGCCGCAACGGTTTTGGTGGCAGCGTTGACGGGTGCCGAACCCGTCGCGGCGGTCGGCTACGGCACCGGTATCGACGACGCCGGCTGGATGCGCAAAACGGCGGCGGTGCGCGACGCGCTGTTCCGGGCCCGCGCCGTGAAATCCGATCCGATCGGGCTGTTACGGTGCTGCGGCGGCGCGGATCTGGCTGCGATCGCCGGGTTCTGCGCACAAGCCGCGGTTCGGCGCACCCCGCTGCTGCTCGACGGGTTGGCGGTGACGGCCGCTGCGCTGATCGCCGAACGCCTGGCACCCGGTGCACGGCAATGGTGGCAAGCCGCTCACCGCTCCCCCGAACCGGCGCACACGCTGGCGTTGGTCGCGCTGGAGTTGGACCCGATTCTCGATCTTCGGATGCGCCTGGGAGAAGGCACCGGTGCGACGCTGGCCCTGCCGGTGCTGCGGGCCGCGGTGGCCGCGCTGTCGTCGATGTCGACCTTCGCCGCGGCCGGCGTGTCCAACCGGGCGTTATCGTGATCCGTTCGGTTACAACAGCTTTCGGATTCGCTACGGTGATACCCGGGACCGGCGGACGCCCGCTGGGCGGCGGCGCGATCACCGCGCTGCCGGTGGTCGGCGCAGCGCTGGGCGGGCTGGCCGCCGCAGTGACGTGGGGCGGGTCGCTGGCGTTCGGCGCGGGCAACCCCCTGGCCGGACTGCTGGCCGTGACCGCACTGCTGGCCGCCACCCGCGGCCTGCACATCGACGGGGTTGCCGATACCGCCGACGGGCTGGGCTGCTACGGGCCGCCCGAGCGCGCCCGGACGGTGATGCGCGACGGCTCGACTGGGCCGTTCGGGGTGGCGGCCGTGGTGCTGGTGATCGCGCTGCAGGGCTTCGCCTTTTCGGCGCTGAATGCGGCAGGCATCGTCGTCGCGGTCACCGCAGGCCGGGTCGCGGCGGTGCTGGCCTGCCGCCGATCGGTGCCGGCGGCCGAAGGCAGCTCGCTGGGCGCTCTCGTCGCCGGCACCCAGTCAGCGGTGGTGATCGCGGGCTGGATTGCGGCGCTGGGTGTGGCGTCGGTGTGGGCGACCCCGCAACTGTGGTGCGGGCCGACGGCGGTGCTGGTGGCGCTGGGCTGCTCGGTGGCATTGGGGGCGCATTGCGTGCGCCGGTTCGGCGGCATCAGCGGCGACGTGCTGGGCGCCGCGATCGAGCTGACCACGACAGTGACCGCGGTGCTGCTGGCCGCGCTTGACGGCGGCTAGCCCAGGCGGGTCATCCACCCGTGGGTGTCGGCGAAGGTGCCGCGCTGGATTCCGGTCAGCGTGTCGCGCAGCGCCATCGTGATTTCGCCGGGTTCGCCGTCGCCGATGGTGAATTCGGTGTCACCGTAGCGGACATGTGCGATCGGGGTGATGACGGCGGCGGTGCCGCACGCGAACACCTCGGTGATCTCGCCGGCGGCGGCCTTCTTCTGCCACTCGTCGACGTCGATCTTGCGTTCCTCGATGGCAAAGCCTGCGTCAGTTGCCAACTGCAGCAACGAATCCCGGGTGATGCCGGGCAGCAGCGCGCCGGACAGCTCCGGGGTGACCAGCCGTGCCGAGCCGCCGCTGCCGAACACGAAGAAGATGTTCATCCCGCCCATCTCCTCGATGTAGCGGCGCTCGACGGCGTCGAGCCACACCACCTGCTCACAACCGTTTTCGGCGGCCTGGGCCTGGGCGACCAGCGAGGCGGCGTAGTTGCCGCCGAATTTCGCCGCGCCGGTGCCGCCCGGGCTGGCCCGCACGTATTCCGTCGACACCCAGACAGTCACCGGACGCAGACCGCGCGGGAAGTACGCGCCGGCCGGCGAGGCCAGCACCAGATAGCGGTACTGCTTGGCGGGGCGAACCCCCAGCCCCGGCTCGGTGGCAAACACGAACGGCCGCAGATACAACGACTCTTCGCCGCCGGCTGGCGGCACCCAGGCGTTGTCGACGGCGATCAGTTGCCGCAGCGACTCGATGAACAACTCGTCGGGCAGTTCCGGGATCGCGATCCGTCGCGCCGACGACCGCATCCGGGCGGCGTTGGCGTCCGGGCGAAACGACACGATCGACCCGTCCGCCCAGCGGTAGGCCTTGAGCCCCTCGAAAACCTCCTGCGCGTAGTGCAGCACGATCGCCGACGGATCCAGCTCGATCGGGCCGTAGCCGATGACCCGCGCGTCGTGCCACCCCTGGCCGTCGGTGTAGTCGATCGAGACCATGTGGTCGGTGTGGTAGCGACCGAAGCCGGGGTCGCGCAGGATCGATTCCCGTACCTCGTCGGCCGTCGGGTTTGCGGTGCGAGAAACCGTGAACTCGAGAAGGCCGCTGGTCATCCTGCGATTGTATAGCCGCCCGCTACCGGGTTTTCGTGTCGACAAAAGGCGGCCGCACCACTTCGCATTCGACGGCGCGGCCCCGCACGTCGACGGTGACATGCCGGCCGTCGTCGATGCCGGCGTCGGTGTCGATCAGCGCCAGCGCGATGCCGACTTGCAGTGTGGGAGAAAAGGTTCCCGACGTGGTGACCCCGACCTTGCGGTCGTCGTCGAGGACCGACAGGCCGGCCCGCAACACACCGCGGCCCACCGCGCGCAGCCCGCGCAACCGCCGCGACGGGCCCGCGGCCTTCTCGGCCAACAGCGCCTCGCGGCCGAAGAACGCCTCCTTTTTCCAGCCGATCGCCCAGCCGCAGCCGCCCTGCAGCGGCGAAATGTCGGCCGACAATTCGTGGCCGTGCAGCGGATAGCCCATCTCGGTGCGCAGCGTGTCGCGCGCGCCCAGACCCGCCGGCTGCCCGCCCGCCCGAGTGACCGCCGCCATCAGCGCGTCGAATACCACGGCCGCGGACTCCCAGGGCGGCAGCAGCTCGTAGCCGTGTTCGCCGGTGTATCCGCTGCGGCACACCCGCACCGGCACCCCGGAAAACGAGGCGTCGGCATACGCCATGTAGTCCATCCCGGCGGGCAGCCCCAGTTCGTCGAGGACGTCGACCGACCGCGGTCCCTGCACCGCCAGCACCGCATACGAGCGGTGCTCGTCGGTAACAGTCACGCCGCTCGGAGCGGCAGCCGCAAGCGCGGCCACCACCGCGGCGGTGTTGGCGGCGTTGGGCACCAGGAAGATTTCGTCGTCGCCGACATAGTAGGCGATCAGGTCGTCGATCACGCCCCCGGATTCGTTGCAGCACAACGTGTATTGCGCCTTGCCGGGTCCAATGCGACGCAGGTCGTTGGTCAGCGCGGAGTTCACGAATTCGGCGGCACCAGGTCCGCGCACCACCGCCTTGCCGAGGTGGCTGACGTCGAACAGGCCGACGGCAGAGCGGGTTGCGGTGTGTTCGCTGACGGTGCCGGCATACGACACCGGCATCAGCCAGCCGCCGAACTCCGCGAAGCTGGCGCCCAGCTCGCGGTGGCGGTCTTCCAGCGGTCCGTGCTGCACGTCAGTCACGGTGCTCCACACTAATCAGGTGGTGGATTTCGATGCCCTGGAAGCTGCCGGTATTGCCAACGCTCGCGAGCGAGCAGGCCTGATCGAATATCTGGACAGCCTCGGCTTTAGCGCCGAGGAGATGGTCGACGCCGAGCGCCGCGGCCGCCTGTTCGGACTCGCCGGTGACGTCCTGCAGTGGTCGGGCCCGCCGATCTACACCCTGCGAACGACCGCCGACGCGCTGGGTCTGCCGGTCGAGGACGTCGAGCACGCCTGGGCCATGCTCGGGCTCACGGTCGCGGACTCCGACACTCCCACGTTGAGCCAGGCCGATGTCGACGCGCTGGCGACCTGGGTGGAATTGAGAGCCCGATTCGGCGAGGACGCCGCCTCCGGAGTTCTGCGTGTCATCGGTGCCTGTGTCGCCCGGCTGGCCGAGGCCCTGTCGTCCATGATCCGCGCCGGCGCACCCGAGATCTGGATTGGCGAGACTCAGGATGAACTCACCACCGCCCAGGCTTTTCGCGGGGTCGCTGAATTCATCCCGCGCATCGGGGCGATGATGGACGCCGTCCATCGCCACCATCTGACCAGTGTGCGGACCTTCATCGAGGGCGTGGTCCCGGGCCCGTCGGCGAGCGTGGTGTGCGGGGTGGGTTTCGTGGACCTGTCCGGCTTCACCGCGCTGACCCAGATGCTCACGCCCGCGGAGTTGTCGACCTTGCTCAACGGCTTTTCCGCGACAGTCTCCGACGTGGTGCACGCCGATGGCGGCAGGGTGGTGAAGTTCATCGGCGACGCCGTGATGTGGGTGAACTCGACACCGGAGCGGCTGGCTAAGACGGCGCTCGACCTCGTCGATCACCCGCTGGCACGTGAGGTCGGGCTGCAGGTGCGCGCCGGACTCGGTTACGGCGAGATGCTGACCCTCAACGGCGACTACTTCGGCAATGCGGTGAACCTGGCCGCCCGACTGGTCGCGGCCGCATCAGCGGGGCAGATCCTCGTCGGCGCAGCCGTGCACGACGCGCTGCCGGACTGGCCGGCGACTCTGCAGGAGCCGTTGACGCTCAAGGGTTTTGACGCACCCGTGACGGCCTATGACCTGCACGTCCAATCCGGTGATTAGGGTGGTTGGCCGTGAGCACCCAACCCGGTTACCAGTCGCCGTCCGTCACCGTCGCCTCCTCACTACCGAGCCGTGGGATCGGCAAGTCGGTGCTGATCGTGCCGGTGGTGTCGACGGGTGACGAGGACCGGCCCGGGGCGAGGGTCGCGGCGGCCGAGGCGTTCCTGGGCGCCGATGCGATCGCCGAGATCGAGGCCGGACTGCAGGCGCTGAGCGCCAAGGGCGGCAGCGAGCAAATCCACCGGCTGGTGGTCTCGTCGCTTCCGGCGGGCAGCGTCATGACCGTCGGCCTGGGTAAGCCGCGCGACGAGTGGCCGGCCGACGTGATCCGCCGCGCTGCCGGCACGGCGGCCCGGTCGCTGAATGGAGCCGAGGCCGTCGTCACCACACTGGGCGAGTTGAATCTCGCCAGCGCGGTCGAGGGCCTGATCCTGGGCAGCTACCGGTTCACCACCTTCCGCAGCGACAAGACGGCGCCCAAGGACCCGGGGCTGCGCAAGATCACCGCGCTCTCGACAGCCGCCGGCGCCAAATCGGACGCCGCGCACGCCGCGGCGGTCGCAACCGCCGTCGCCACCGCCCGCGATCTGGTCAACACCCCGCCGAGTCACTTGTTTCCGGCCGAATTCGCCTCGCGCGCCAAGGCTTTGGGTGAGTCCGCCGGCCTGGAGGTCGAGGTGCTCGACGACAAGGCGCTGGCCAAGGACGGCTACGGCGGGGTGATCGGCGTGGGCAAGGGCTCGTCGCGTCCACCGCGGCTGGTGCGGCTCACGCATCGAAGTGGCAAGAAGAATGCCAAGAAGGTGGCGCTGGTCGGCAAGGGCATCACGTTCGACACCGGCGGCATCTCGATCAAGCCGGCCGCCAACATGCACCACATGACCTCCGACATGGGCGGTGCCGCAGCGGTCATCGCGACCGCGACGCTGGCCGCGCAGCTGAAGCTGCCGGTCGACGTGATCGCCACCGTGCCGATGGCCGAGAACATGCCGTCTGCCACGGCACAACGCCCCGGCGACGTGCTGACCCAATACGGCGGCAGGACAGTCGAAGTGCTCAACACCGACGCGGAGGGCCGGCTCATCCTGGCCGACGCGATTGTGCGCGCCTGCGAGGACAACCCGGACTATCTGATCGAGACGTCGACTTTGACCGGCGCACAGACGGTGGCGCTGGGCAGCCGCACCCCCGGAGTGATGGGCAGCGACGAGTTCCGTGACAGGGTGGCCGCGATCTCCCAGCAGGTCGGCGAGAACGGCTGGCCGATGCCGCTGCCCGACGAGCTCAAGGACGACCTGAAGTCGACGGTGGCCGACCTGGCCAACGTCAGCGGTCAGCGCTTCGCCGGGATGCTGGTGGCGGGAGTCTACCTGCGCGAATTCGTCGCCGACGGGGTGGCGTGGGCCCACATCGACGTCGCCGGGCCCGCCTACAACACCGGCAGCCCGTGGGGATACACCCCCAAAGGCGGCACCGGCGTGCCGACCCGCACCATGATCGCCGTGCTCGAGGACATCGCCGAAAACGGTTAGCGCCGCCGAGTGGCCACTTATTGCACGCGAATTGCGAAAACCCGTGTCATAACTGGCCATTCGGCGCCAGCGGGCTACACCAACCGGCGGCGCGCGGTGCTGCGCAGCGCCTGCGGCGCCACTCGGGACAAGCCGTAGAGCAGATAGGCCTCCGGTGCCACCGGCCGGATCGCCTTGTTTTTCTTGACGGCCGCCACGATGGCGTCGGCCACCTTGTCCGGGCCGTAGCGGCGCAGCGCAAACATCTTCTCCAGCTGGGCCCGCCGTCCCTCGACCTGCTCGAGGTGTCCGGACGGCGCGTCGAATCGGGTGGTGTGCACGATGTTGGTGTCGATGACGCCGGGGCAGATCGTGGTCAGCCCGACACCGGCCGCGTCCAGTTCGGCGCGCAGACAGTCGGAGAACATGTACACGGCGGCCTTGGCCGTGCAGTAGGCGTTCAACTGCTGTGACGGCGCGTAGGCCGCCATCGACGACACGTTGACGATGTGTCCACCCTCACCGCGCTCGACCAGCCGCCGGGCGAACGCGCGGCAGCCGTTGACCACGCCGCCGAAGTTGACGTCGAGGACCCGCTCGAATTGCTCGGGCGGGGTGTCCAGGAACCGGCCGGCCTGCCCGATGCCCGCGTTGTTGACGACGATGTCGGGCACCCCGTGTTCGGCGCAGACTTGCCCGGCGAACGCCTCGACGGCCGCGGCGTCGGCGACGTCGAGCAGATAGGCGTGCGCGACGCCGCCGCGGGCGGCGATCTCGGCGGCGGTGTCCTTGACCGCGGCGTCGTCGATGTCGCTCACGACGACCTCGGCGCCCTCGCGGGCGAACGCATAGGCGGTGGCCCGGCCGATGCCGCTGCCCGCCCCGGTCACCGACACCAAAATGTCGGTGAAGTAGTCGCGCCGACGGCCCACCTGCGCGCGCCGCAGAGCACGGCACGGCGGTTTGCCCTCGGTCAGGTCGGCGAACTCATGCACCGCCGTCGCCAGCACCTGGGGGTGCGACATCGGCGACCAGTGCCCGGCCCTGATGTCGCGGCGCCACAGCCGCGGCACCCAGCGCGCGGTGGCGTCATAGCCGTAGGGCCGCACGTAGCGGTCTTCGGTGTTGACGACGAGCTGCACCGGGACATCGACGTAGTGGTCGCGCCGGCGACGAGTGAACGACCGAAAATAGTTGGCACGGTAGGTTTTCAGCGATCTCGCCGCGTCGGCGGCAAGAGTGTCCGAGTGACGGACCTGCTCGGCGGGGACGCCCGTGGTCAGTGCGCGGCGGAATCGCGGGCCGGACAACGCGGCGCGGACAGCCAGCGGTGCCAGCACCGGTATCGAAAAGACCGCCATGTAGCTCAGCCGCAGCGCCTGGCTGAGCGCCCGCGCGAACGCGCGCGGACGGTACGGGCGCCGCAGGCCGGTGAAGATGTAGTCGACGAGGTGGTCCTGGCTCGGCCCGGACACCGAGGTGAACGACACGATTCGCTCGTCCGCGCCGGACCGGCTCAGAAAGTCCCACACCCCCACCGATCCCCAGTCGTGGGCCAGCACATGCACGGGCTGACCGGGGCTGCACGCGTCGGCGACGGCGGCGAAGTCGTCGGCGAAACGGGCCATGGTGTACGCCGAAACCCGCTTGGGCGCCGACGATCCGCCGACTCCGCGGTTGTCGTAGCGGACGACCCGGAAGCGCTCGGCCAGCTGTGGGACCACTCCGTCCCACAGCACGTGTGAGTCCGGCCAGCCGTGTACCAGCACGACCGTGGGTCCGTCGGCGTTGCCTTCTTCGTAGACCGCCAAGCGGACACCGTCGGCGCTGTCGACGAACCGTTGTGGTGCTGCCATCGCACTCCTCACCCGAGACTTACTGTGACGGCCGGTAGCTCATACCGTTGGTAGCAAGCGTGTTTCGACACTGCCCGGGGTGTCAAGCGCCGGGGAGGCGACTCTGCCCTGGGTGAGTGCCGGTCGCACCGCAGTGAAAGGATGCTGTGGTAAGCCAGAGGTCGACCCGTGCCGACCGACCGATCGATCGAGGAGTCAACAGAGATGGCCTTCTCAGTCCAGATGCCGGCGCTCGGTGAGAGCGTCACCGAGGGGACGGTCACCCGCTGGCTCAAGCAAGAAGGCGACACGGTCGAACTCGACGAGCCGCTGCTCGAGGTGTCCACCGACAAGGTCGACACCGAAATCCCGTCGCCGGCGGCCGGTGTGCTCACCAAGATCATCGCCCAGGAGGACGACACCGTCGAGGTCGGCGGCGAGCTGGCCATCATCGGCGACGCCGCCGAGGGTGACGGTGGACAACCCGCCGGCGGGCAAGCACCCGAAGCGCAACCCGAACAACCCGCGCCGCAGCCAACGGCCCAGCCTGAGCCGGAGCCCGAGCCGCAGCCCGCGGCGGCGTCACCGGACGGCGAGGCCGCCGCAACCGGTGCCACCACGCCCGTGCTCATGCCCGAACTCGGCGAGTCGGTCACCGAGGGGACGGTGACGCGCTGGCTGAAGAAGGTCGGCGACGTGGTGGAGGTCGACGAGCCGCTGGTCGAGGTGTCCACCGACAAGGTCGACACCGAGATCCCGTCCCCGGTGGCCGGCACGCTGGTCAGCATCACCGCCGACGAAGACGTCACCGTCTCGGTGGGCGGCGAGCTGGCCAGGATCGGCACCGGCGCCGCGGCGCCCGCCGCCAAGCCGGCCCCCGAGCCGCAAGCCCCGCCAGCGCCGCAGCCCGAGCCAACACCCGAACCCGCCCCGCAGCCGGAGGCCAAGCCGGCACCCGAGCCGGCCCCTCAACCGGAAGCCAAACCCGAGCCGGCGCCCGCCGCCCAAGCACCAACCACCCCGTACGTCACGCCGTTGGTGCGAAAATTGGCCGCGGACAACAACATTGACCTCAACGAAGTGACCGGCACCGGCGTCGGCGGTCGCATCCGCAAGCAGGATGTGCTGGCCGCGGCGGAAGCCAAGAAGGCGCCGCCTCCTGCGCCCACGGCGCAGCCGGCGGCAGCCGCCGCTGCTCCCACACCGGCGGCCCCGACCCCGGCGCCCGCGCTGGCGCACCTGCGCGGCACCACACAGAAAGCCAGCCGGATCCGTCAGATCACCGCCAAGAAGACCCGCGAATCGCTGCAGGCCACCGCGCAGCTGACCCAGGTCCACGAGGTCGACATGACCAAGATCGTGGCGTTGCGGGCCAGGGCCAAGAACGCGTTCGCCGAACGCGAGGGCGTGAACCTGACCTTCCTGCCGTTCATCGCCCGCGCCGTGATCGACGCGCTCAAGATCCATCCCAACATCAACGCCAGCTACAACGAGGACACCAAGGAGATCACCTACTACGACGCCGAACATCTCGGGTTCGCCGTCGACACCGAGCAGGGTCTGCTCTCCCCCGTCATCCACAACGCCGGTGACCTGTCGCTGGCCGGGCTGGCGCGCGCGATCGCCGACATCGCCGCACGCGCCCGCTCCGGCGACCTCAAACCCGACGAGCTGTCCGGTGGCACCTTCACGATCACCAACATCGGCAGCCAGGGTGCGCTGCTGGACACGCCGATCCTGGTACCGCCGCAGGCCGCCATGTTGGGCACCGGGGCGATCGTCAAGCGGCCGCGGGTGGTCGTCGACGACACCGGCAACGAATCCATCGGGGTTCGCTCGATCTGCTACCTGCCGCTGACGTACGACCACCGGCTGATCGACGGCGCCGACGCCGGACGGTTCCTGACCACGGTCAAGCATCGGCTCGAAGAGGGAGCATTCGAGGCCGACCTGGGGTTGTGACACCGTGGCCAAGGCCGTCATCGCGATCGCGGGTTCGTCCGGGCTGATCGGTTCGGCCCTGGTCGCCGCGCTGCGCGCCGCCGACTACCACGTGCTGCGCATCGTGCGAAGAACACCGTTGAACGGCACCGAGGTGCGCTGGGATCCCGAAGCCGGCGAATTCGACGCTTCGGCGCTGCGCGGCGTCGACGCGGTGGTGAACCTCTGCGGCGTCAACGTGGGCCAGCGGCGCTGGTCGGGCGCCTTCAAGCAGCACCTGCGCGACAGCCGCATCACGCCCACCGAAGTGCTGTCGGGCGCGGTCGCCGACGCCGGGGTCGGGGTACTGGTCAACGCCAGTGCCGTCGGTTACTACGGCAATACCAAGGACCGGGCCGTCGACGAAACCGATTCGGCCGGAACGGGTTTCCTGGCCCAGCTGTGTCAGGACTGGGAAGCGGCCACCGGGGCGGCCCAGCAGGCCGGCGCCCGGGTGGTGCTGGCCCGCACCGGGCTGGTGCTGGCCCCGTCGGGCGGCGCGCTGCGCCGGATGCGCCCGCTCTTCTCGCTGTGCCTGGGCGCCCGGCTGGGCAACGGTCGCCAGTACATGTCATGGATCAGCCTCGAAGACGAGGTACGGGCGCTGCAGTTCGTCATCGCCCACCGCAAGCTATCCGGGCCGGTGAACCTCACCGGGCCGGCACCGGTGACCAACGCCGAGTTCACCGCGGCCCTCGGCCGCGCGGTGCACCGGCCCACGCCGCTGATCGTGCCGGGCTTCGCGGTGCGCGCCGTGCTCGGCGAGTTCGCCGACGAGGGCTTGCTGTGCGGCCAGCGCGTCATCCCGACCGCCCTGGAGCGCGCGGGTTTCCAGTTCCACCACAACACCATTGGTGAGGCACTGCGCTACGCGACCACCCGCCCCGCCGCCTAGGCCGATTGCCCGCCTCCTCCTCAGGCCGTTCCGGCCCGCATCGTCGGCGGGCGGTAGCCTCGGCTTGTGAGCTCCATTCGCTCGAGCAGCGCGCCCATCGAGGTCCGCCAACTCGGCAGCATCGACTACGAGGCCGCGTGGCGGCTGCAACGCGAACTGGCCGACGAGCGAGTGGCCGGTGGAAGCGACACCCTGCTGCTGCTCGAGCACCCGTCGGTCTACACCGCCGGGCGGCGCACGCTGCCGCACGAGCGGCCGATTGACGGCACGCCCGTTGTTGACACCGACCGCGGCGGCAAGATCACCTGGCATGGGCCGGGCCAGCTCGTCGGCTACCCGATCGTCGGGCTGGCTGAGCCGCTGGACGTCGTCAATTACGTTCGGCGCCTTGAGGAATCGCTGATCAAGGTGTGCACTGACCTGGGCCTGGACGTGGGTCGCGTCGAGGGCCGGTCGGGAGTGTGGGTGCCAGGCCGGCGCGCACGCAAGGTCGCCGCAATCGGCGTTCGGGTGTCGCGGGCGACGACGCTGCACGGTTTCGCGCTCAACTGCGACTGCGATCTTGCGGCGTTCGACCGGATCGTGCCCTGCGGCATCGTCGACGCCGGAGTGACGTCGATAACGGCGGAACTGGGCCGCCGGGTCGGCGTCGGCGACGTCCGGTCGGCGGTCGCCGACGCGGTGTGCGACGCGCTCGACGGGCGGCTGGCGCTGAGCTGGGAACCGTCGGCCCGCGTAGCATCGCCACTGTGACTGTCGCTCCGGAAGGCCGGAAGTTGCTGCGCCTGGAGGTGCGCAACGCGGCGACGCCGATCGAGCGCAAGCCGCCGTGGATCAAAACCCGCGCGCGCATGGGCCCGGAATACAGGGAGTTGAAGAGCCTGGTCCGGCGCGAAGGCCTGCACACCGTGTGCGAGGAAGCCGGCTGCCCCAACATCTACGAGTGCTGGGAAGACCGCGAGGCCACTTTCCTGATCGGCGGCGATCAATGCACCCGTCGCTGCGACTTCTGCCAGATCGACACCGGCAAGCCGGCCGCCCTGGACCGCGACGAGCCGCGGCGTGTCGCAGAGAGCGTGCAGGCGATGGGACTGCGGTACTCGACCGTCACGGGGGTGGCCCGCGACGACCTGCCCGACGGCGGCGCGTGGCTCTACGCCGAGACCGTGCGCGCCATCAAGGCGCTCAACCCGAACACCGGCGTCGAACTACTGATCCCCGACTTCAACGGCGACCCCGACCGGCTGCGAGAGGTTTTCGAATCACGCCCGGAAGTGTTGGCGCACAACGTCGAAACCGTACCGCGGATTTTCAAGCGGATCCGGCCGGCCTTCCGCTACCGGCGCAGCCTCGACGTGCTCACCGCTGCCCGCGAATTCGGGTTGGTCACCAAGAGCAACCTGATTCTCGGGTTGGGCGAGACGCCCGACGAGGTGCGCACCGCGCTGGACGATCTCCATGCAGCGGGCTGCGAGATCGTCACGATCACCCAATACCTGCGTCCGTCGGCCCGGCATCACCCGGTCGAGCGCTGGGTTCCTCCCGACGAGTTCGTCGAGTACTCGCGCTACGCCGAAGGCCTGGGCTTCGCCGGGGTGCTGGCCGGACCATTGGTGCGGTCGTCGTATCGTGCCGGGCGGCTCTACCAGCAGGCTGTGCAGGCACGCCCGACCGTATCCTGAACCAATGGCGAAATCCCGTAATACCGCGGCGAACAAGGCCGCCAGAGCCGAGGCGAAGGCGGCCCGCAAGGCCGCCGCCAAGGAGCGCCGCAGCCAGCTGTGGCAGGCGTTCACCATGCAGCGCAAAGAGGACAAGCGGCTGCTGCCCTACATGATCGGCGCGTTCGTGCTGATCGTCGGGGTCTCGGTGGCTGTCGGGGTGGCCGCCGGCGGGTTCACCATGATCACGATGATTCCGCTGGGCGTGGTGCTCGGTGCGCTCGTGGCGTTCATCATTTTCGGCCGGCGCGCCCAGCGGTCGGTCTACCGCAAGGCGGAGGGCCAAACCGGCGCCGCCGCATGGGCGCTGGACAACCTCCGCGGCAAATGGCGCGTTACCCCGGGCGTGGCCGCTACCGGTCACTTCGACGCCGTGCACCGCGTGATCGGTCGCCCCGGCGTCATCCTGGTGGCCGAGGGGTCGCCGGCGCGGGTCAAGCCGCTGCTGGCCCAGGAAAAGAAGCGCACCGCACGGTTGGTGGGCGAGGTGCCGATCTACGACATCGTCGTCGGCAACGGCGAAGGCGAGGTTCCGCTGGCCAAGCTGGAACGGCATCTGACCCGGCTGCCGGCGAACATCACCGTCAAGCAGATGGACTCGCTGGAATCCCGGCTCAGCGCCTTGGGCACCCGGGCCGGGGCAGCCGCGATGCCGAAGGGACCGGTACCCGGCGCCGCCAAGATGCGCGGCGTGCAGCGGACAGTGCGACGGCGCTAGCTACCTGCGGACGACGGCAGTGCCCGTCGCTCGGTCCTGCCATCCGCGGCCGTCGGCGTCGACGAACAACGCCGGAATGACCAACGCGATGATCAGCCCGCGCAGCGCGGCCCGGCCGAGTCCGACGTGCAGCCGCCCGTCGACCGACATCACCCGCAGCCCCAGCGCGAACTGCCCCGGTGTGAACTCGAACAGCCGAACCGCGACCACGCCGAGCACCAACCAGACGACCAGCACCGCCGTCGACAGCAGGCTCGGCGCAATCAATCCCAGCGTCATCCCCAGCGCGGCAAGCCCGTAGGCCACCAGCCAGTCGACCATCAGCGCGGCCAGCCGGCGGCCCAGCCGGGCCAGCGAACCGGGGCCGTGCTCGGGCAGGCCGAGGGTTTCACCCGGGTACCCGGACGACGAGCCCGCCGGGCCGGACAGCCACGATGCGATGTCACGGGCCATGGCCCCACCATAAGCGGGCGCAGACCAGTCGCGTAACGTCAGCGCAACATGGGGTTGACTGCCGGGCAACATCACCTCCCTACGGTCTGATCGGGCCACCCGTCACGGCCAGTAAAGGAGAGCGCCTCAATGACCGCATTAGATTCGATGCCCTCAGTAAAGGAGAGCGCTTCGGTGTCCGAAAAGACGGCCGACGACATCATCAAGCTCATCAAGGACGAGAAGGTTCAGTACGTCGACGTCCGCTTCTGTGATCTGCCCGGCGTGATGCAGCACTTCACGATCCCGGCGTCGGCGTTCGACCAGAGCGTGTTCGAGGACGGGCTGGCCTTCGACGGCTCGTCGATCCGCGGCTTCCAGTCGATCCACGAATCCGACATGATCCTGCTGCCCGACCCCGAGACGGTGCAGATCGACCCGTTCCGCGAAGCCAAGACGCTGAACCTGAACTTCTTCGTGCACGACCCGTTCACCCGTGAGGCCTACTCGCGCGACCCGCGCAACGTCGCCCGCAAGGCCGAGAGCTACCTGGTCAGCACCGGCATCGCCGACACCGCCTACTTCGGCGCCGAGGCCGAGTTCTACATCTTCGACTCGGTTTCCTTCAACTCTCAGACCAACAGCGCGTTCTACGAGGTCGACGCGATCTCGGGCTGGTGGAACACCGGTGTGAAGACCGAGTTCGACGGCAGCGCCAACCGCGGCTACAAGGTGCGCCCGAAGGGCGGTTACTTCCCCGTCGCGCCCAACGACCAGTACGTCGACATCCGCGACAAGATGCTGACCAACCTGATCAACGCCGGCTTCGTCCTGGAAAAGGGCCACCACGAGGTGGGCTCCGGCGGCCAGGCCGAGATCAACTACAAGTTCAACACGCTGCTGCACGCGGCCGACGACCTGATGCTGTTCAAGTACATCGTCAAGAACACCGCATGGGTGAACGGCAAGACGGTGACGTTCATGCCCAAGCCGCTGTTCGGCGACAACGGCTCCGGGATGCACACCCACCAGTCGCTGTGGAAAGACGGCGGCCCGCTGTTCTACGACGAGGTCGGCTACGCCGGCTTGTCGGACACCGCCCGCCACTACATCGGCGGCATCCTGCACCACGCCCCGTCGCTGCTGGCGTTCACCAACCCGACGGTCAACTCCTACAAGCGGCTGGTGCCGGGCTACGAGGCGCCGATCAACCTGGTGTACAGCCAGCGCAACCGCTCGGCGTGTGTGCGCATCCCGATCACCGGCAACAACCCCAAGGCCAAGCGGCTCGAGTTCCGCTGCCCCGACTCGTCGGGCAACCCGTACCTGGCGTTCTCGGCGATGATGATGGCCGGTATCGACGGAATCAAGAAGAAGATCGAGCCGCAGGCGCCGGTGGACAAGGACCTCTACGAGCTGCCGCCGGAAGAGGCCGCCAACATCCCGCAGGCCCCCACCTCGCTGGCCGCGGTGATCGACCGCCTCGAAGAGGACCACGAATACCTCACTGAGGGAGGCGTTTTCACGCCCGACCTGATCGAGACGTGGATCGCCTACAAGCGCGAGAACGAGATCGACCCGATCAACGTCCGGCCGCACCCCTACGAATTCGCGCTGTACTACGACGTTTAATCACGTGTAGCCGTATCGTCGTCGCATGACGACGCGCAACCTCGAGGCCAGGCTCAGCCCGTACTCGCCTGTGGCGGTGGCGGTTTTCCGTGTGGTGTTCGGGCTGCTGTTTTTATGCCACGGCCTGCAGAAGCTGATCGGCTGGCCGATCGGGCCCACCGTCCCGACCGGCGAGTGGCCGTTTTATTACGCGGGTTGGATAGAAGCGGTGACCGCCGGGCTGATCCTGGTGGGCCTGTTCACCCGGGCCGCTGCCTTCGTGGCGTCCGGAGAGATGGCGTACGCCTACTTCAGCCAGCACTTCCCGCATGGCTTCTGGCCGATGGTCAACCAGGGTGAGCTTGCGGTGTTGTACTGCTTCGGTTTTCTGCTGTTGGTATTCATCGGCGGGGGCGCATACGCGGTCGACACCCGTCGCCGCACCGGTACGGGCTGGCGGTCGACGAGCGCGCCCTGGACGCGTTTACGACGAAATCGTCGGCTCGGCCGGCGGGCATGACCGTCACAGCCGTGCCGGTTGCCCGATATCTCCTGCGGGCCAAGGACCTCGCGGACAGCCGCTACTTCGAGCCACTTTCGGTAGCCGACCTCGCGCACGCGGCAGGATTATCGAAGGCGCACTTCAGCAGAGAGTTCGCCCGGACATTCGGCGAGACACCACACCAATACCTGCTGACACGGCGACTGGAACGGGCAGCGGCGTTACTGCGCACGACGGATTGGCCGGTTGCCCGGATCTGCTGTGCAGTCGGCTGTGAGAGTGTCGGCTCCTTCACGACGAGCTTCCGGCGAATCTTCGGCCAGACCCCGACCGACTACCGAGCGGCGTGGCCGCCCGCCGCCCGCCTTGTCCGGATACCTCTGTGCGTCGCGAAAGCCTATGCGCGCCCGCAGAACCGCACTTTTCGAGAAGACGATCGCTGGACGGTTCCCTAGGCTTGCGCATACCAGCCAGTGAGGAGAACCAGTGATCAAGATCGCCAACACCCAGTTCTGGGTGCACGACCAAGACGAGGCCGCCGAGTTCTACACCAAAACGCTGGGCTGGGAGATCCGCTCCGACGTCACCATGGAGGCGTGGCAGTTCCGCTGGCTGGTAGTGGGGCCGCCGGGCCAGTCCGACGTCGGCCTGGTGCTGATGCCGGTGCCGGGACCGCCGATGCTCGACGCACAGGCCAGCGCCGCTCTGGCCGAGCTCGTCGCGAAGGGCGCCGGCGGAACCCTGTTCCTCGAGACCGATGACTGCCAGCGCAGCTACGACGAGTTGTCGGCTCGCGGCGTGGTGTTCAACGACCCGCCGACTCCACAGCCGTACGGCATCGACACATCGTTTCGTGACCCGTCGGGCAACAACATCCGCTTGACGCAGGTCCTCGAATTCGACCCGACCCGAACGTCGGTGTGACAGCGCTCAGCTCGTCATCCCTGTGGACGCGGCCACGGCAGCAGCATCGGCACCCGTCGCCGGTAGTCCAGGTATTGCGACCCCAGCATGGCGATCAGGTCGTGCTCTTCCAGCTGAATCGCGATCAGGATGTAGGCGGTAGTGGCGATCGCAAACAGCAGGTGACCGGCCGTCATCGTGGGAGCCGCCCAAAAGGCGACAATAAATCCGACCATCAGCGGGTGGCGCACCACCCGATACAGCAGCGGTGCGCGAAAAGTGATGTCGCTCAACGGTTTTCCACGCCACACCGCGAGCACCTGGCGCAGCCCGAACAAATCGAGATGGCTGATCATGAACGACGACACGAACACGGTCACCCAGCCGAGCCAGAACAACGCCCACAACACCAACCGGGCCGCAGGCATTCTGACGTCCCACACCACGGTGGGCATTGATCGCCACTGCCAGTACAGAAGGACCAGCGCCAAACTCGACAGCAGAACGTAGGTGCTGCGCTCCAGCGGCGGGGGCACCACGCGGGTCCACCACCGCTTGAATGCCGGTCGCGCCATCACGCTGTGCTGCGCGGCGAAGACGCCGAGCAGCAACACATTCACCACGATCGCTTCCCCGATCGGGGCGGCCACGGCGTGATCGATGCTTCGTGGGACCCACAGGTCGCCGACGAAGCCGATGGCGTACAGGAAGGACGCCACGAACGCCAGATAGCAGACGGCGCCGTAGCCGACTGCGAATAGCCGATTGACCTTGCTTGGGGCAGTAGATGGTTGGGTCATGACAGTGCACCTCCCCGCCGGTCCCGGCGGTATCCATAGTCGACTATTCCGGTCTTGCGCCGAGCGGAATAGGGTAGCCGGCTACCCGAATCCCGGGCAGCCCGTTGTTCAGCGGACTGTTGCGAAGAACGCGCGGACGTCGTCGACGAACAGGCTCGGTTGCTCAAATGCGGCGAAGTTTCCGCCGCGCGGCATCGTCGTCCAGTGCGTGATGTTGTAGACGGCCTCACACCAGCGCCGCGGCGTGGGCAGGATTTCCTTGGGAAATGCGGCGACGCCGGTGGGCAGCTCGACGCGGCCGGCGCCGCCGAAATTGTTGTAGCTTTCCCAATACAGGCGCGCCGAGGAGGCGCCGCTTCCGGTCGCCCAGTACAGCATCACGTTGTCGAGGATTTCGTCGCGGGTGACCACGTTCTCGGGATGCCCGTCGCAGTCCATCCAGGCCCAGAACTTCTCTACGATCCAGGCCAGTTGTGCCACTGGCGAATCGACCAATCCATAGCCCAGCGTCTGGGGCCGGGTGGACTGCTGCTTGGAATAGCCGGTGCCCCAACGGCGGTGCTGCGCAAGGGCCGCCAACGCCCGTTGCTCGTCGTCGGTGAACTCGGCGCTGTCTGCGGGCGGCCGAGCGATGGGCATGTTCAGGTGAATAGCGAAGCAACGACCGCCGTTGCGGCCCAGTTGGGTGGTGACGGCGGCACCCCAGTCGCCGCCTTGCGCGCCGTAACGGTCATAACCGAGACGGCCCATGAGCGTCTCCCACGCTTGCGCGATCTTGTCGACGCCCCACCCTGTGCGGGTGGGCTTGCCGGAGAACCCGTATCCGGGAAGCGACGGGCAGACGACGTGGAACGCGTCCTCGGGGCGGTCGGGATTGACCAGCGGGTCGATCACCTTGTGGAACTCGACGATCGAGCCGGGCCAGCCGTGGGTGATCAACAACGGCAGGGCGTCCTCGTGCGGGGAGCGCTGGTGGATGAAATGGATGTCGAGTCCGTCGATCTCGGTGACGAATTGGTCGAAGCGGTTCAGCGCGGCTTCGCGTGCCCGCCAGTCGTAGCCGTCGGCCCAGTAGTCGGCCAGCTCGCGGGCGTAGGCCAAGGGCATGCCCTGGCTCCAGTCGTCGACGCACTCGGCGTCGGGCCACCGTGTACGCGCCAAGCGGGTCCGCAGGTCGTCCAGAACTTCGCTGCCGACGTCGATGCGAAACGGTGTGACGGGTGGGGTCACAGAATGCGGCGAGGCGACCTGCCCATGTGGTAGCCGGCTGGGAAGGACATCTCGATCACTCGAAGCTGGTCGTTGGCCTTGGATTCGAGTTCGAGTACGACGCAGCCCTCGCCGATGGCTTTGGATTCGAGAACCGTGTAGTGCTGACCGCCACCTTGGACGTCGGTGATCGGGTCACCTGAGCGCAATGCCTCGACGGGCACGAGTTCGGGGGTTCCGTGTGACTCCACGCTGGCAACGTTAGGGCAAACGCGCGAGCAAGGGAACGGTTTTGACCGCGTGTGGCGACTACAGGCTGATCGTCCGGTCGTCGCCTGGGCGGGTGCCGCCGAGGGCGTTTGCACGCAAAACTTTGCGCATGTGCACGAGGAAGTACGACCCAACCGGCGTCCGGTGAGTCTCGACGTAGCCGAGACGGGAATACAGGCGGAGATTTGCCGAGCTACGTTCTCCGGTGAACAGCTCGATGGCGGTCACCAATTCCGGGATCAAGTGCTCGACGCGCGTTAGCAGCCTTGTCCCGAGGCCGCGCCCCTGCTGGTCGGGAGCGACGGAGGTGCGACGAAGCTCCGCGGCAGACCCGTTCACCTCCAGCCGGGTCGCTGCCACCAGGCGACCGCCAACTCTGTACCCGTATGCGAACACCGACGGACACGACAACTCGTCACGCAGCTCTGCGAGCGTCTGCGTCAGCGGGGGCAGCGCCGGGTCATCGTGCAGTTGAGCCTCGGTGACGAAGGCAGCTCGTTGCAACGTGAGCATCTCGCCCGCGTCGGGCAACCCGAGCCGGATCGGTTCATCAGCGAGCGACATGCGCGCAGGCTAACGCAGCAGTGACGGGTCACCCAGACATGGCACCTCTCATGCGAGTCACCGCGCTCAGGGGTCGTCTTCGTCGTCGTCTGGCCGGAGGAGTTTGTCGGGGTGCCAGTAGTTGTTGGTGCGGGGTTGGCCGTGGTCGAGGTGTGGGGGTGGGATCCATTCGGTGTCGCCGCGCGCGTTTTTCCGGGTGGTCCAGCCGTCTTCGGTGATGGGGTGGTGGCCGCCGCAGCCTAGGGTGAGGTCGTTGACGTCGGTGGTGTGGCATTGGGCGTAGGGGGTGCAGTGATGTGCCTCGCAGTGATAGCCCGGTACCGGGCAATTCGGGAACGTGCACCCGCGATCCTTCGCGTATAACACAATCCGCTGGGCGGGCGACGCTAAACGTTTGGTGTGGTACAGCGCCAGGGCTTTGCCTTTGTCGAAGATGGCTAGGTAGTGGTGGGCGTGGGAGGCGATCCGGATCACATCGGACATCGGCAGTAGTGTTCCGCCGCCGGTGAGGCCGTGTCCGGTGCCGGCTTCGATGTCTTGCAGGTTGGTGGTGACGATGATGCTGGCCGGTAGCCCGTTGTGCTGACCGAGGTTTCCGGAGGCCAGCAGTGCGCGCAGCCCGGCCAGCAGCCCATCATGCTGGCGTTGAGCGGTGCTGCGGGTGTCGCGGCGGGCCGTCTCCTCGCAAGGGGTGCCGTCGACAACGGGTGCCGTGTCGGCGGGGTTGCACATGCCGGGGGCGGCGAGTTTGGCCCACACGGCTTCGAGGGTGGCGCGCAACTCCGGGGTGATCCAGCCGGTCAGCTGCGACATGAGATCGGGGCCTTGCTTGCCCAGGGTCAGGCCGCGTCGGCGCGCCCGCTCGTCGTCGGAAAAGTCGCCGTCGGGGTTGAGGCAGTCGGTGAGCCGCTGGGCCAACATGGCTAGGTCGTCGGGGCGATGCTGCCCGGCCAACTCGGCCAGGTGGGCCTCGGCGTGTGCGCGGGTCTCGACGTCGACGAAGCCGGGCAGCCGGTGCATGAAACCACGGATCACCGCCACATGACCGGCGCCGATCTGCCCGCCGCGCTGGGCGGCGGCGGTCGCGGGCAACACCGGCGCCAACGGTTCGCCGGTCATCGCCTGGCGCGGCCCGAGGTCTTTGGCTTCGTGAATGCGCCGACTGGCCTCGGCCGGGGTGATGCGCAACCGCTCGGCCAGCGCGAAGCGCAGCGTGCCGCCCAACTCAGTCTCGCTGGCCTGTTCGGCCAGCTGGTTGATCAGCGGATGCTCCACCGCCGGCAACCGCCGGCGGATGGTTTCACAGCGCTCCAACATGGCCAGGCATTCCGGAGTGGTCAACACCTCGAAGGACAGATCCAGGGCGCGCTTCATGGCAGATTCGAGTGCGTCGAAGGCCTCGACGATCTCCTCACGGCTACTCGAACGCATGTTCGAATGGTATCACGGGCGCCGGACAGGCGCCACCACATTCCACAGGCAAAACTAAAGTGACACAAGTGGTTACAGTGGTTGATGGCGATGGACCGCCGCTCTCTGGTTAGCATGGCTAAAGTTCCCATTTCGAGAGCCAGCAAACAGGGCAACGGCCGCTGCTACCCGTCGAGCGCCAGGTCCTTGCGGAAGCGCCGCATGCCGTCGATTTTCTCGCCCAGCGTGGCATCGGGCCCCGCGTAGAACATCCATGGCATGGTGAGGATGCCGGTGATGCCGGCATCCTCGGCACGTTGATAGTCGGCAACGGTCAAGGCATCAGTTAACGGCGTCAGAATAGTGAAATCGTCCATCGTCAAACCGTTTTCGGCCCTCAGCGCACGCAGCCGGCCGGTCACCTCGATCGCGCGGTCGGTGCGGATCAGGTCACCGATCCAGCCGTCGTGGCGGGCGGCGCGGCGCAACGCGGTGTCGCTGAGCCCGCCGACGTAGATCGGCACCCGGGGCGGCGTCGGCTCCATCTCCAACCGCGGTGTCTGGTAGAACCGGCCGTCGAACTCGACCCAGCCCGGGCTCCACAAGGCGCGAAGAAGCTCGAGCATCTCGTCGGTGCGTTTGCCGCGGTCCTCGAATCGTTGCTCCATCAATGCGAATTCGTCGGCGCACCAGCCCACCCCAACGCCGAGCTCCACCCGTCCGCCGGCCAGGCAGGCCGCGGTGCCAATGGCTTTGGCCGCCGAATAGGGGTTGCGCATCGCCGGGATGTAGACGGTGGTGACGAACCGCAGCCGGTTGGTGACTTGCGCAAGCGCACCGACCAGCACCCACGGGTCGGGCCAGTCGGTGAACGGCGGCCAGCGCCGCTGTCCGTCCTTGGTGTACGGGTACGGCGTGCTCAATGTCTCGAGGTTGACGATGTGGTCGGGGATCCCGATCCCGTCGTAGCCCAGTTCGTCGGCGGCCTTGGCGATTTCGACGATCTCGCCGGTCTTCAAAAACCCGCTGCTGACGTAGAACTTCATCCGGCGTCCCGCGCCCATGCCGGCTGAACGAAGATCCCCTCGGCCTCGACGGTGATTCCCTCTGAATCGGAAATATGGCCGCGGACAAACGTTTTGACGCTTTCCGAGCGCTCGACCGCCGCTTCGGCGCGCAGCTCGCCCAGCGGAGTGCCACGCAGGTACTTCACCGTAATGGTTCCGGTGAACAGCGGCTTGGTCAGGCCCTCACTGGCCGCCTCCCCCAGCACATGGTCGAGCACCAGGGCGCAGACGCCGCCGTGCACCAGGCCGGGTGGTCCTTCGTACGCCGCGCCCAGGCTGAATTTGCTCCAGCAGCGCCCGCCGTCGTGGTGGATGGTCAGCGGCGGGGATATCGGGTTGCGCAGACCGATCACGGCGTTGCCCCACGCCAGCGGGCGCCCGTCCACGGCGTAGCGCACAGCGGGCCGCTCGTCGACCCAGCGGCTGCGCAACCGCTGAGCCACCGCCTGGATCGCGCTGCGGGCGTCACGGATGGTGTCCTCGTCGGCTTCGGTGCGGATGGTGGCGTCGATGAGCTCGCGCACGGCGTCGGTCAGCGGGCCGTACAGCGCCGTTAGCCGGTCATGCTCGTCGGCGCCCATGACCTCGTATGTGATGTTCACCCGATGCTACCCCTAATCTCCGAAAACCTTGCGCACCACCGCTTTTGCGCGACGCGTCACCCGCAGGTAGTTGTCCAGGAACTCGCCGCCGTCGCCGTTAGCCCAACCCGCGGCCACCGCGACCGCGTTGAGTTGGCGCCCGGGTCCCGGCAGCTGGTCGGTGGGCTTGCCGCGCACCAGCACCAGCGCGTTGCGGGCCCGGGTCGCTGTCAGCCATGCCTGTCGGAGCAGCTCCACCTCGTCGGCGGCGATCAGTTCCGCCGCGGCAATGGCGTCCAGGCTTTCGAGCGTCGACGTGTTGTGCAGCGCGGGGACCGCGTGCGCATGCCGCAGCTGCAGCAACTGCACGGTCCATTCGATGTCGGCCAATCCCCCGCGCCCCAGCTTGGTGTGGGTGTTGGGATCGGCGCCGCGCGGCAACCGCTCGGCGTCGACGCGCGCCTTCATCCGCCGGATTTCGCGCACCGCCTCGGCCGACACTCCCCCGTCGGGGTACCGGGTTTTGTCGGCCATCAAGAGGAATCGCCGGCCCAGTTCGGCGTCGCCGGCCACGGCATGCGCACGCAGCAGGGCCTGCACCTCCCACGGCTGCGCCCACTGCTCGTAGTAGGCGGCATACGAGGCCAGCGTGCGCACCAGGGGACCGTTGCGTCCCTCCGGGCGCAGATTGGCGTCGACCTCCAGCGGCGGATCGGCGCTGGGCGTGCCCAGCAGAGCCCGGACACCCTCTGCCACCGACACCGACCAGCGCACCGCGGCCGAATCCTCCACGCCGGCAGCCGGTTCGCAGACGAACATCACGTCGGCGTCCGAGCCGTAGCCCAATTCGCGGCCACCCAGCCGGCCCATCCCGATCACGGCAATCTTGGCGGGGGCCCGACCATCCGCGGGAATATTCGCGCGGATCACCGCGTCCAGTGCGGCCTGCAGCACCGCCACCCACACCGACGTGAGCGCGGCGCACACGTCGGTCACCTCGAGCATGCCGAGCAGGTCCGCAGAGGCGACGCGGGCCAGCTCACGCCGGCGCAGGCTACGTGCGGCGGCGATGGCGCGAACCGGGTCCGCGTGCCGGCTCGCCGAGGCCACCAGCGCGCCGGCGACCGCGTCGGGATCGGTTTCCAGCAGCTTCGGTCCCGACGGTCCGTCGCCGTAGGACTGAATGACCTCCGGCGCGCGCATCAGCAGATCCGGCACATAGGCCGAAGTGCCCAGCACACGCATCAGCCGCTTGGCCACCGCGCTGCTGTCCCGCAGCGTCGACAGATACCAGCGCTGCGGCGCCATTGCCTCGGACAGCCGGCGGTAGGACAGCAAGCCCCCGTCGGGGTCCGGTGTGCCCGACAGCCAGTCCAGCAACTTGGGCAGCAGTACCGACTGCACCCGGCCGCGACGCCCGCTCTGGTTGATCAACGCCGACAAATGCGTCAGCGCGCTCTGCGGCCCGTCGTAGCCGAGCGCGGCCAGCTGACGCTCGGCGGCTTCCGGCGTCATGCCGTGGGAGAACTCCAGGCCCGCCGGGCTGATCGATTCCAGCAGCGGCTGGTAGAACAGCTTGGCGTGCAACCGTGAGACTCGCACGTTGTGGCGCTTGAGTTCTTCGCGCAGCACACCCAGCGCGTCGCGGCGCCCGTCGGGCAGGATGTGGGCCGCTCGGGCCAGCCAGCGCAGCGCCTCATCGTCTTCGAGGGCCGGCAGCATGTGGGTGCGCTTGAGCCGCTGCAACTGCAGCCGGTGTTCGAGCAACCGAAGGAACTCGTACGAGGCGGTCAGATTCGCCGCGTCGTCGCGACCGACGTAGCCGCCGCGCCCCAGCGCGGCCAGCGCATCCACTGTCGACGCAACGTGCAGCGACTCGTCGCTGCGGCCATGCACCAGCTGCAGCAGCTGCACCGCGAACTCCACGTCGCGCAGGCCGCCGCTGCCGAGTTTGATCTCGCGGCTGCGCACGTCGGCCGGCACCAGCTGCTCGACGCGCCGCCGCATCGCCTGCACCTCGTCGACGAAATCCTCACGCTCGCAAGCACTCCACACCATCGGCATCAACGCCGCTATGTAGCGCTCCCCCAATTCGGGGTCGCCGGCGGCGGGCCGGGCCTTGAGCAGTGCCTGGAACTCCCACGTCTTGGCCCAGCGCTGGTAGTAGGCGATATGTGAGTCGAGGGTGCGGACCAGCTCACCGTGCCGACCCTCCGGGCGCAGGTTGGCGTCCACCTCGAAGAAGGCTTCCGACGCCACCCGCATCATCTCGCCGGCAACCCGGGTGCTCACCGCCTCGGCGCGCTCGGCAACAAAGATCACGTCGACGTCGCTGACGTAGTTCAGTTCGCGGGCACCGCATTTGCCCATTGCGATGACCGCCAGCAGCGGCGGCATGTCGTCGCCGCACACCGTCCGCTCGGCGACGGACAGCGCCGCGGCCAGCGCGGCGTCGGCCATGTCGGCCAGATGAGCGCCGACCGCGGTGAACGGCAACACCGGCTCGTCCTCGACGGCCGGCGCCAGGTCGAGAGCGGCCAGCACCAGCAGCCGATCGCGGTACAGCGTGCGCAACTCGTCGATGCTTTCGCCGCTTGAGGTTTCGAGGAAGGTTTGGCGTAGCTGCTCGGCCGACGGCAGTGTGACCTCGCCCTGCAGCAGGCGCCAGGACTGCGGATGGGCGACCAGGTGGTCCCCCAACGCCAGCGACGAGCCCAGCACACCCAGCAGCCGGCCGCGTAACCCGCGATCGGTCAGCAGCGCGGTGTTGAGCTCATCCCATCCGTCGCCGAGCGCCTCGGCCAGCCGGATTATCGCGCTCAGCGCGGCGTCGGCATCCGGCGCGCGCGACAGCGACCACAGCAAGTCGATGTGGTCTTGATCCTCTTCGCTGTCCCAGCCCAGTTGCGCCAGGTGGGCGCTCGCGCGGGGGTCGACCAACCCGAGCCGGCCGACGCTGGGCAATTTCGGGCGCTGCGTGGCGGGTTGGCTCACGACCACGACGGTATCGCACGGCGCCGGGCCGACCGCCGCCAAGGATTACAGCGAGAGATACGTCTTGAGCTCGAACGGCGTGACGTGGCTGCGGTAGTTGGCCCACTCCCGGCGCTTGTTGCGCAGGAAGAAGTCGAATACGTGCTCCCCCAACGCTTCAGCGACCAACTCGGAGCTCTCCATGGCTCGCAGCGCACTGTCCAGGCTCGACGGCAACTCCCGGTAGCCCATCGCGCGGCGCTCCTCGGCCGTCAGGTCCCACACGTTGTCCTCGGCCTGCGGGCCCAGCGCGTAACCCTTTTCCACGCCGCGCAGCCCGGCGGCCAGCAGCACCGCGAAGGTCAGGTAGGGGTTGCACGCTGAGTCGGGGCTGCGCACCTCGATGCGCCGCGACGACGTCTTGTGCGGGCTGTACATCGGAATCCGTACCAGCGCCGACCGGTTGGCCGCTCCCCAGGACGCGGCGGTGGGCGCCTCGCCGCCGTGCACCAGCCGCTTGTAGGAGTTGACCCATTGGTTGGTGACCGCGCTGATCTCGCTGGCGTGCTCGAGGATCCCGGCGATGAACGACTTCGCGACATCCGACAGTTGCAGCGGGTCGTCGGGGCTGTGGAAGGCGTTGACCTCACCTTCGAACAGGCTCATGTGGGTGTGCATCGCCGAGCCGGGGAACTGCCCGAACGGCTTGGGCATGAACGATGCCCGCACGCCCTCCTCCAGCGCGACTTCCTTGATCAGGTAACGGAACGTCATCACGTTGTCGGCCATCGACAGCGCGTCGGCGAAGCGAAGGTCGATCTCTTGCTGACCCGGCGCGCCTTCGTGGTGGGTGAACTCCACCGAGATGCCCATGGATTCGAGCGCTTCGACGACCCGGCGACGGAAGTTCGACGCGGAGTCGTGAATGGCTTGGTCGAAGTAGCCGGCGTCGTCGGCCGGGACGGGCGGCCGCCCGTCGTCGGGACCGGGTTGCAGCAGGAAGAATTCGATCTCGGGGTGCACGTAGCAGGAAAAGCCGAGCTCGTTGGCTTTGCCGAGCTGACGGCGCAGCACGTGCCGCGGGTCCGCCCACGACGGCGAGCCGTCGGGCATGGTGATGTCGCAGAACATTCGGGCCGAGTGGTGATGTCCGGTGCTGGTGGTCCAGGGCAGCACCTGGAAGGTCGACGGGTCGGGATGGGCAACCATGTCGGCTTCCGAAACCCGGGCGAACCCCTCGATCGAGGAACCGTCGAAGCCGATGCCCTCCTCGAAGGCGCCCTCGAGTTCGGCCGGAGCGATCGCGACCGACTTGAGGAAACCGAGCACGTCGGTGAACCACAGCCGGACGAATCGGATGTCCCGTTCCTCCAGCGTGCGGAGCACGAATTCCTTCTGTCGATCCATGATGCGAAGCGTATCGCGTCTTAGCACTGCAGGCTGCCCGGAGACACCCCGTCGACGAAATAACGCGTGACTGCGGTGTCCACGCAGCGGTTGCCGTTCAACACGGCGGTGTGCTGGGTGCCGTTATAGCTGATCAGCGGGGCGCCGAGCTGGCGGGCCAGGTTGACCCCGGACTGATACGGCGTGGCGGGGTCGTGGGTGGTCGAGACGACGACGACCTTGCCCGCCCCCACCGGCGCGGCCGGATGCGGCGACGACGTGGCCGGTGCCGGCCACAGTGCGCACAAGTCGCGTGGCGCGTACCCGGTGAACTGCCCGTAGGACAGGAACGGCGCGACCTGCCGGATCCGGCGGTCGGCGTCCACCCACGAGGCCGCATCGGTCGGCGACGGCGCATCGACGCAGCGGACCGCGTTGAACGCGTCCTGGGAGTTGTCGTAGTGGCCGTCGTCGTCGCGCCCGTTGTAGTCGTCGGCCAGCATCAGCAGGTCACCGGCGTCGGTGCCGTGCTGCAGACCCAGCAGCCCGCTGGTCAGGTATTTCCAATGCTGCGGGGCGTAGAGCGCGTTGATGGTGCCGGTGGTGGCGTCGGCGTAGCTCAGGCCGCGCGGGTCCGCCGTCTTGCCCGGCTTGCCGACGAGCGGGTCGACCAGCTGGTGGTAGCGGGCGACCCACTTGGCCGGGTCGGTGCCCAGGGGGCAGGCCGGCGAGCGGGCGCAGTCGGCCGCGTAGTCGTTGAACGCGGTTTGGAAGCCGGCTTCCTGGTTGACGTTCTCGTCGATCGGCCCGACGGTGGGGTCGATGGCGCCGTCGAGCACCATCGACCGAACATGGTTGCCGAACCGCTCGACGTAGGCCGTGCCCAGCTCGGTGCCGTAGCTGAAGCCCAGGTAGTTGATCTGCTCGTCGCCCAGCGCCTGCCGGACCACATCCATGTCGCGCGCCACTAACTCGGTTCCGACGTTCCGCAGAAACGCTGCGCCCATCCGGTCGGCGCATTGCTGGGCCAGCTGCCGGTAGATCTGCTCGATGTGGGCCACCCCGGCGGGGCTGTAGTCGACCATCGGTTCGCGGCGGTAAGCGTCGAATTCGGCGTCGGTGCGGCAGCGCAGCGTCGGGGTGGAGTGGCCGACCCCGCGCGGGTCGAACCCCACGAGGTCGAAGCGGCGGGCGAGCTCGCTGTCCGCCAGAGCGGCGCCCATGCCGGCCACGGTGTCGACGGCCGACGCTCCCGGACCGCCCGGATTCACCAAGAGCGAGCCGAGCCGCGGGCCGCTTGCCGGAATGCGAATCACTGCGAGCTGAACGTGGGCGCCGCCGGGTGCGCTGTAGTCGACGGGCACCGCGACCGTGGTGCAACGCGCGGTGGGGATGTCGCTGACGTCCTCCACGAACTGGCCGCAGCTGCCCCAGGTCGCCGCCGCCGGTCGGGGTGCCTGCCCGGCATCGGGCTCGGGGGTGGCGTACACCGGCGCGACGGCAAGCGCCTGCAGCAAGGCGAACGAAAACAGCGCAGAGCTCAGCCGTCTCATGCGCCACATGGCCAGCAATCGTCGCATGCCTCGGTCACGCGCAGCGCGGCCGTAAGGTCACACGTTGGTCTCGTTATTTGGGGCGAGCCCTTAGCATTTCGCGCCCTGGGGCGGCGTGGTGCCCTTGATCAGATAGTCCGTCGCGTAGTCGTCGATGCAGGCGTTGCCCTGGAAAACCACCGTGTGCTGGGTCCCGTCGAAGGTGAGCAGGGCGCCATGCAGCTGCTTGGCGAGGTCGACACCGGCCTTGTACGGCGTCGCCGGGTCGTGGGTGGTCGACACCACCACAGTCGGCGGCAGGCCCGGCGCGGAAATGGAGTGCGGTTTGCTCGTCGGCGGCACCGGCCAAAACGCACAGGTGCCCAGCGGCGCGTCGCCGGTGAACTTGCCGTAGCTCATGAACGGCGCGATCTCGCGGGAGCGGCGGTCCTCGTCGATGACCTTGGCGCGATCCTTGACCGGCGGCTGGTCGACGCAGTTGATCGCCACCCGCGCGTCGCTGGCGTTGGTGTAGTGGCCGTGCGAATCCCGGCGCATGTACATGTCGGCCAGCGCCAGCAGTGTGTCGCCCCGATGGCTTTCCAGCTCGGTCAGGCCGGTGGTCAGATGGTGCCACAGGGTCGGCGAGTACAACGCCATGATGGTGCCGACGATGGCGTCGCTGTAACTGAGGCCGCGCGGGTCTTTGGTGTGCGCCGGCCTGCTCTTCATCGGATTGGCCGGATCGACAAGCGGATTCACCAGGTTGTGGTAGACGTCGACCGCTTTGGCCGGGTCGGTGCCCAGCGGACAATTCGGGGCCTTGGCGCATTCGGCGGCGTAGTCGTTGAATGCGTCCTGAAAACCCTTGGCTTGCCGCAAATCTGCCTCGATCGGGTCCGCGTTGGGGTCGACGGCCCCGTCCAGGATCATCGCCCGCACGTTCTGCGGGTAGGCCTCGGCGTAGGCCGACCCGATCCGCGTGCCATACGAGTAGCCCAGGTAGGTCAGCTTGTCGTCGCCCAACGCGTCGCGGATCGCGTCCAGATCGCGTGCGACGTTGACGGTTCCGACGTTCGCCAGGAACTTCTTGCCCATCTTGTCGATACAACGCTGCACGAACTGCTTGGTCTCGTCTTCGATGTGCGCCACGCCCGCCGGGCTGTAATCCACCTGAGGTTCGGTGCGCAACCGGTCGTTGTCGGCGTCGGAGTTGCACCAGATTGCCGGACGCGACGACGCCACTCCGCGCGGGTCGAAGCCGACCAGGTCGAACCGCTCGCGGACCTGGGGCGGCAGCGACTGCATGAGGCCCACGGCCGCCTCGATCCCGGATTCACCCGGGCCGCCGGGATTGATCACCAGCGAGCCGATCTTGTCGCCGGTCGCCGGGAATCGCATCATTGCCAGCGTCGTGGCGTCACCGTCGAGGTGGTCGTAGTCGACCGGCACGGCGATCTTGCCGCATTGCGCGCCGGCTGGCAGCTTGACCGAGGTGCCACCGGAGACCCGGCACTGTCCCCACTCCAGCGGCTGACCGATTTTCGGCCCGGCCATCCGCGGGCGGCCGCCGACGACGTGTGTGCAGCTCGCCACGGTGAGCACGATCGCGGCCAATGCGGTCCAGATCAACGTCGTGCGCGCGATCGCGTCGCGGCGAGGCAGGCCCATGTCCACCTATGCTGCCATGCACCGACGCCGGGTCCTCGCTACGGGACTGCGGCACCGGCTACCGGGTCGCGAGAAGCAGTTCTTCCATCCCGACGACAAAGTCGTCGGCCAATTCCCACAAGTCCGGCACCAGCTCCGGGCAGGCGATCAATCCGGCGTCCAGCTTGCCGTTTAGCGACATGACGGTGATGTTGAGCCCCGAGCCGTGGAATATCGGGCCCAGCGGATACATCGCCTTGACCTCGCAGCCCAGCAGGTACAGCGGCATCTGCGGGCCGGGAACATTGGACACCACCAGGTTGTGCACCGGGCGGCTGCGGGTCAGTCGGGTCTTGGCATAGGCCCGCATCGCCAGGCCGAACACCGCCGGCGCGGCGAACTGCGACCAGTCCTGCAAGAGCGTGGCGCTGATCGCCGAACTGTGTTGTTTGGCAACCGAATTCGCCTCAGCGATGGCCTTGATGCGTTCGGCCGGATCGGCGATGTGCGTTTGCAGACTGGAGAACATCCCGGAAACCTGGTTGCGGCCGGGCCGGTCGGACCTGCCGTGCACCGACACCGGCACCATCGCCACCAACGACGACTCGGGCAATTCGCCGCGGTCAAGCAGAAATTGGCGCAGCACCCCGGACACCAACGCCATCACCACGTCGTTGACTTTGACGTTGAAGTGGTCCTTGACCTTCTTGATGTCCCCGAGATCCAGCTGCGCGTAGGCGATGTTGCGGTGCGCGGTGATGCTGGCGTTGAAGGTGGTTCGCGGTGCCGCGAATGGCCGTGCCATCGCCTGGCCACTGCGCGCCCGCGCCACCGTCTTCACCACCGAGGCCGCCGTGTTGGGCAACACGTTGGCCAGGTGCAGTGGGCGCGTCGCGAACTTCGCCAGCCCGCTCACTGCGATCTGCACCGAGTTGGCGCCGCCGACGCCGTCCACCGGTTCCGGTGGCGGCGCGTCGGCTTCGGTGCTGCAGAGCTGCGACATCAGGTTCGCGCCGGTCACGCCGTCGACGCAGGCGTGGTGGACCTTGGTCATCAAGGCCAGCCGGCCGTTCTGCTGGGCATCGGTGCCCGCGACGCCCTCGATGACCCACATCTCCCACAAGGGTCGGCTGCGGTCCAGCGGCAGGGCCGCGATGTGACCGCAGATCTCGGACAGTTCGATCCGGCCGCCTGGCGGCGGCAGCCCGATGCGATGCAGATGCCGGCTGATGTCGAAGGTGTCGTCGTCGACCCAGACGGGGTGGTCGAGGTTGAACGCACTGTCGGCCAGCTTCTCGCGGAACTGCGGCATCGCCTTGATCCGGACCGCCAATTCGTCGCGCAGCCGGTCGAAGCTGTAACCGCCCGGCATCGTCGAGGTGTCGAGCTCCAGGATCGAGCACACATGCAACGGCTGGGAGGGCGTTTCCAGGTACAGAAAACTGGCGTCGAGTCCGCTGAGCCGCTGCATGCGCAGATGGTATGCCCGGCGCCGCTCGATGGTTGGGGAATCGCTCATGGATCCGATGTGAGCAACTCAACTGCTCTTGCTATGTATCCGCGATGCCAGAGATGGCAGACTGGCAAGGTCAGACGAACCCGGGGACCCGGCAGGGCCACGAGGATCGACCCGACGAATCACTAGGGACAATGATGTCTGAGCACGCTGTTTACGGTGGCGCGTCCGGTGCCGCGCCGCGAGCCAAGACCCGCATCCACCACCTGCAGAAGATGAAGGCCGAGGGCCACAAGTGGGCCATGCTGACGGCCTACGACTACTCCACCGCACGGATTTTCGACGACGCCGGCATTCCGGTACTGCTGGTCGGTGACTCCGCCGCCAATGTCGTCTACGGCTACGACAGCACGGTGCCCATCAGCATCGACGAGCTGATCCCGCTGGTCCGCGGCGTGGTGCGGGGCGCGCCCCACGCGCTGGTGGTCGCGGACCTGCCGTTCGGCAGCTACGAGGCAGACCCCACCGCGGCGCTGGCCAGCGCCACTCGGTTCATGAAGGAAGCCGGTGCGCACGCGGTCAAACTCGAAGGCGGCGAGCGGGTCGCCGAGCAAATCGCGACGCTCACCGCGGCCGGCATCCCCGTGATGGCGCACATCGGCTTTACCCCGCAAAGCGTCAACACCCTTGGCGGTTTTCGGGTGCAAGGCCGCGGCGACGCCGCCGAACAGACCATCGCCGACGCGATCGCGGTCGCCGAAGCCGGTGCGTTCGCCGTGGTGATGGAGATGGTGCCGGCCGAGTTGGCCACCCAGATCACCGGCAAGTTGACCATCCCGACTGTCGGGATCGGGGCCGGGCCCAACTGCGACGCCCAGGTGCTGGTCTGGCAGGACATGGCCGGGCTCACCAGCGGCAAGACGGCCCGCTTCGTCAAGCGGTTCGGCGATGTCGGAGGCGAATTACGCCGTGCTGCAACGCAATACGCACAAGAGGTGGCCGGCGGCGTTTTTCCCGCCGACGAGCACAGTTTCTGACCGGTCCGCCGAGCGCATAGGCTAGCGCGACATGCCGGTGAAGGCCCCCAGCACGTCGCGCCAGGTGGAGGTGGAGCGCAAGTTCGACGTCGCCGAGTCGACGTTGCCGCCGTCGTTCGGTGCCATCCCGGTGATCGGCCGGATCGAAAAGCGACCACCGCAGACGCTGGACGCCCAGTATTTCGATACGCCCGACCATGACCTTGCGTCGCATCGAATCACGTTGCGCCGCCGCACCGGCGGCACCGACGCCGGATGGCATCTGAAATTGCCGGCCGGCCCCGACGCGCGCACCGAGGTTCGGGCGCCGCTGAGCGACACGGTGCCCGACGACTTGCGAGACGTGGTGCTGGCCATCGTGCGGGATCGCCCGCTGCGGCCGGTGGCGCGAATCACGACGCACCGGGAAGTCCAGCTGCTGTCCGGCGCCGACGGCGAGCCGCTGGCCGAGTTCTGCGACGACCGCGTCACCGCATCGTCGGACGATCTCTGCAGCGAACAGCGTTGGCGCGAATGGGAACTCGAACTAGCGGGATCCGACACGAAACTGCTGGACTTGCTAAGCGCCCGGCTGATTGACGCCGGAGCAACACCGGCGCGGCATGCGTCGAAGTTGGCGCGGGTGCTCGATGGGCACGACGGGCAGCAGCTACCCGCCGATCCGCTGCGGCGGGCAGTGGCCGAGCAGGTCGAGCAGTTGATTGTCTGGGATCGCGCCGTGCGCGCCGACGTCGACGACGCCGTGCACCAGATGCGGGTGGCGACCCGCAAGATTCGCAGCCTGTTGCGGGCCTCGCCGGAGTCGTTCGGGGTGTCCGACGACACGTCGGTGCTCGACCAGCTGCGCGAGCTGGCTGCCGTACTGGGCGAAGCCCGCGACGCCGAGGTGTTGGCGGAACGTTACCGGGCGGCGCTCGACCGGCTGCCGCCTGAGTTGGTGCGCGGACGCGTCCGGGAACGTCTGGTCGACGACGCGTCGGACCGCTACCGGGCGGGGCTGCGGCGGTCGTTGGAGGCGATGCGCTCGCCGCAATACTTCCGGCTGCTCGACGCACTGGAGGCGTTGGTTGCCGAACCCGCGGCGACCGGCCCCGGCCAGAAGCCGGCGGTCGACGCCGGCTATCGACGAGTACGCAAAGCAGCCAAGACCGCGGCGAAGACGCCCGAGGAGGGCCGCGATGCGGCGTTGCACCGGATCCGCAAGCGCGCCAAGCGACTTCGGTACACAGCGACCGCCGTCGGCGTGTCGAAGGTGGCGCGACGGGCGGAGGCGATTCAGTCCTTGCTCGGCGAGCACCAGGACAGCGTGGTCAGCCGAATACATTTGCAGCAACAGGCCGATGCCGCGAGCGCGGCCGGCGAGGACACCTTCACCTACGGCCTGCTGTATCAGCAGGAAGCCGATTTGGCCGACAGTTGTCGTCGGCAATTGCCCAAGGCGCTGCACAAACTCGACAAGGCGGTGCGCAAGAAACTGCGCTAGTCGAGGCGGACGAGTTGGCCTGTAAGCCGGATTCTGTACCGCGCCACCATCGCTGACGGCGCGGCGGCGACCATCCATCTGGACACACCGTCACCGGGTGCCTCGAGCGGCCTACCCGCAGGCTCGGGCGAGCAACCCTCGGACGCCTGCGCGACCGCACCGAAGTGCGGTCTTCTTGGCCTTGCTTCGGGTGGGGTTTGCCGAGCCATCCCGGTCACCCGGAATGCTGGTGCGCTCTTACCGCACCGTTTCACCCTTACCACCGCGAAGGTGGCGGTCTGTTTTCTGTGGCACTTTCCCGCGGGTCACCCCGGGTTGCCGTTAGCAACCACCCTGCTCTGTGAAGTCCGGACTTTCCTCGACTCGACTGGCGAGCCAGCGAGCCGCGGCCGCCCGGCCAACTCGTCCGCGCTACTACCGTACTCGCTCGCCTGGCATACTGCACTGATGCCGCCGACCCGGTGGGAACAGCGCGTCGACGCCGGCGACTGGGAGGGCATCGCCGCCGCGGTCGACGACTACGGCGGCGCGCTGCTGCCGAAACTGCTGACCCGCGCCGAGGCGCTGCGGCTGCGCAGCCTCTACGACCGGGATCACCTGTTCCGCAAGACCATCGACATGCGGCAACACCGCTACGGCGCCGGGCAGTACCGCTATTTCCACGAGCCGTACCCCGAGCCGATCGAGCAGCTCAAACAGGCGCTGTATCCGCGGCTGCTGCCGATCGCCCGCGACTGGAGCGCCAGGCTCGGCAGGGAGGCGCCGTGGCCGGACAGCCTGGACGATTGGCTGGCAATGTGCCACGCCGCCGGTCAGACCAGGCCGACGGCTCTCATGCTGAAATACGGGACCGACGACTGGAACGCCCTGCACCGAGACCTCTACGGCGACTTGGTGTTTCCACTGCAGGTGGTGATCAACCTGTCCGACCCGGAGACCGACTACACCGGCGGCGAGTTTCTGTTGGTCGAGCAACGGCCGCGGGCGCAGTCCCGCGGCACCGCGATCCAGCTGCCGCAAGGCCACGGCTTTGTGTTCACCACCCGCGACCGCCCGGTGCGCTCCACCCGCGGCTGGTCGGCATCACCGGTGCGCCATGGTCTTTCGGTGGTCCGCTCCGGTGAACGCTACGCCCTCGGTCTGATCTTTCACGACGCCGCCTGACGCGCTACAGATACGCCGTCTGGTTCACCAAACGAACCGACGACGCGCCGTCGGGATAGAACTCGGCGATGGAGAGCGACCCCAGATCCAGATGCAGCCGATACAGGATCGAGGGCCCGGCGTCGAGGGCGATCCGCAGCAGCATCTTGATCGGCGTCACATGCGACACCACCAGCACGGTAGTAGCGCCGTGCTCCTCGACGATGCGGTCGCGCGCCCGCACGACCCGCCGGTGCACCGAATCGAAGCTCTCTCCGCCCGGCGGCATGGTGCTGGTGTCGCGCAGCCAGCGCCGATGTAACTCCGGATCGCGTTCGGCCGCTTCGGAAAACGTCAGTCCCTCCCAGGCGCCGAAATCGGTCTCGACCAAATCGTCGTCGACGGTCACATCCAGCCCCAGCGCCTTGGCCGCCGTCGTCGCGGTGTCATAGCAGCGCTGCAGCGGCGAGCTGATCACGGCGGCGATTCCGCCGCGCTGCGCCAGGTACCGCGCCGCCGCGTCGGCTTGGCGCCAGCCCAGATCGGTGAGCGCGGGGTTGCCGCGTCCGGAGTAGCGCCGCTCGACGGACAGCTCGGTCTGGCCGTGCCGCAACAGCAGCAGCCGAGTGGCGGCACCGCGAGCGCCGGTCCAGCCGGGTGCCGTCGCAGGTTCGGTTTCGGTTGCAGCCGCGCCGGATTCGATCTCCGCCGCGGCGTCCATCGCTTCGTTGGCCAACCGGTCGGCGTAGGAGTTCTGCGCGCGCGGCACCCAGGAATAACTGATCGTCACGAACCGCGACGCCAGTGCGCGCGCCGTCGCATGCAGTTGCGCCAGGTCGGGGTGCTTGACCTGCCAGCGCCCCGACATCTGCTCGACCACCAGCTTGGAGTCCATCGAAACAGCGACGTCGGTGGCGCCCAGTTTCGCGGCCTCCTCCAAACCCGCGATCAGCCCGCGGTATTCGGCGACGTTGTTGGTGGCCCGGCCGATTGCCTGCTTGCTTTCGGCCAGCACGGTGGCACGGTCGGCCGTCCACACCACCGACCCGTACCCGGCCGGGCCGGGGTTGCCGCGTGATCCGCCGTCGGCTTCGACGATGACCTTCACTGGTCGAAACCCTTGACCCGCAACAGGATTGCACCGCATTCCGGGCAGCGCAGCACGTCGTCGTCGGCGGCCGTGGCGATCCGGGACAGCTCGCCGCGGTCGATCTCGAGACGGCAGGCGCCGCAGCGGCGGCCTTGCAGCGGCCCGGCCCCCGGGCCGCCGCGAGCACGCTGCCGTTCGTAGAGCGCGACCAGCTCGGGGTCCAGTGCCGCCGTCAGCTCCTCGCGCCGCGTCGAGCGCTGGCAGCGGGTCTGGTCGATTTCGGCAAGCGCGTTGTCGAGAGCCTGCTGAGCGGCGCTCAATTCGGCTTGCAACCCGTCGATTGCGGCCAGCTCGGCGTCCTGCCGGGCCTGCAGCTCCTCACGGCGCTCCATGACCTCTAGCAGCGAATCCTCGAGGCTGGACTGGCGGCGCTGCAGCGTTTCCAGCTCGTGCTGCAGTTCGGACAGTTGCTTGGCGTCTGCCACGGATCCCAGCAGCGCGCGGTCACGGTCCTCGCGCTGGCGCACCGCGTCGATCTCCGATTCGAATCGTGCGACCTGAGCGTCCAAGTCCTCCAGTGCAATTCGCAGCGCCGCCAGCCGGTCGTTGGCTGCGCCGTGGTCGGTCTGTATCCGCTCGTAGTCCTGCTGTTCGGGCAGGTGAGCGGCCCGATGCGTCAGACGAGCCAGCTCGGCGTCCAACTCGGCCAACTCGAGCAGCGAACGTTGTTGCGCTACCGCAGCTTTCATGTCTGGTTGCTCCCGACGTTCCAGGGATCGGTGCGGATGGGGCACACCCGTACCCGCAAAGCATTCTCAAAAGCCGACCGCAAGACCTCGGCCGCCTGCTCACACCACGGGAATTCAGTGGCCCAGTGCGCGACGTCGATCAGCGCGACGTCGGAGGCGCGACGGTGTTCGTCGGCCGGATGGTGGCGCAGGTCGGAAGTGACATAGGCCTGCACGCCGGCCGCGGCCACGGCGTCCAGCAGCGAGTCGCCGGCGCCACCGCACACCGCGACCCGCGACACCGGCATGTCGGGGTCGCCGGCGGCGCGCACTCCCCACGACGTCGTCGGCAGGCCGCCGTTGACGCGGGAGACGAAGGCGCGCAGCGGTTCCGGCGCAGGCAGCGTGCCGATGCGGCCCAAGCCGACGTCGGTGGGCGGTGCCGCCAGCGCGACGATGTCGAACGCGGGTTCCTCGTAGGGATGGGCGGCGCGCATGGCGGCGAGCACGTCGCGGCGGGCCCGCGCCGGCGCGACGACCTCGACCCGGTCCTCGACGACCCGCTCGACGGCGCCCACGCTGCCGATGGCGGGCGTTGCCGCATCGCCCGGCAAGAACTGGCCGGTGCCGGTGACGCTCCAACTGCACTGCGAATACTCGCCGATGACACCGGCGCCCGCCGCAAAGACCGCCCCCCGCACCGCGTCCGCGTTTTCCGGCGGCACGAAGATCACCCACTTGTCCAGATCGGTCGCTACGGGCAGCGGCTCCAACACCGCCTCGACGGTCAACCCGAGTGCCTGTGCCAGCGCGTCGGACACACCCGGCGACGCCGAGTCGGCGTTGGTGTGCGCGGTGAACAGCGAACGGCCGGACCGGATCAGCCGGTGAATCAGCGCGCCCTTCGCGGTGCTGGCGGCCACGGTGTCCACCCCGCGCAACAGCAGCGGATGATGAGCCAGCAGCAGACCGCCGTCGGGAACCTCGTCGACCACGGCGGCGGTGGCGTCGACCGCCACCGTCACCGACTCCAACACATCGTGGGGGTCGCCGCACACCAGCCCGACCGAATCCCACGACTGGGCGAGCCGCGGCGGGTACGCCTCGTCGAGCACGCCGATGACGTCGGCAAGTCGCACGCTCACGGCAACACCTCGGCAAGAGCCTCGACCAGCACCGGCCACTCTGGGCGCACCGCGGCCCGGAGGTAGCGTCCGTCCAGCCCGATGAACGTGTCGCATCGGCGAACAGCAATCCCCTTGGCGTGCAACTGCTTTCGTGCCAGCTCCGCGTCGGGAACGGTGAACAGCACAAAAGGCGCGCGGCCGTCGACCACCTCGAGACCCAACGACGCCAACCCCGCCACCATCTCCGCGCGCAACGCCCCCAGCTGCTCAGCACCCGCCGCGGCGTCAGCCACAGCGTCCGGCGCACAACAGGCGGCGATCGCCGTCAACTGCAGAGTGCCCAGCGGCCAGTGTGGCCGCGAACACCCCAGCCGCGCAAGCACATCGGGCGCCCCAAGCGCGTAACCCACCCGCAGCCCGGCCAGCGACCAGCTCTTGGTCAGGCTGCGCAGCACCACCACATCGGGCAGCGATTCCCCTGCCAGCGACTCCGGTTCGCCGGGAACCGAATCGGCGAACGCCTCGTCGACCACCACGATCCGGCCGGGCCGGCGCAGCGCAAGGATCTGCTCACGCGCATGCAGCACCGCGGTCGGGTTGGTCGGGTTGCCCACCACAACCAGATCGGCGTCGTCGGGCGCCTGCAACCCGGCCAGCCCGAACGGCGGCTCCAGCACGACGTTTCGCACCGGGATGCCGGCGGCGCTCAGGGCCGCCTGCGGCTCGGTGAACGAGGGCGCAATGATCGCGGCTAGCTTCGGGCGCAGGTTCGGCAGCAGCGCGAACCCCTCGGCCGCGCCGGCCAGCGGCATTACCTCGTCGGCGGCCCGGCCGTGACGCGCTGCGACGGCCGCGGCCGCGGCACGCTCGTCGGCAACCGCCGGGTAGCGGGCCAGGTCGGGCAGCCGGGCGGCCAGCCGCTCGACCAGCCAAGCCGGCGGCCGGATGTCGCGGACATTGACGGCGAAATCGAGCATCCCGGGTTCGGCGGCCTGATCGCCGTGGTAGCGCGCCGCCGCAAGCGGGGTCGGGTCCGGACTCGCCACGCTTGAAACACTAACGGTCCTGCCGAGGGTGCAGGTGAGCGCGTCGGAGACAATGGGACCGTGCCAGCCAGCCCTCCGCAGATGGTGATCTTCGACCTCGACGGGACCCTCACCGATTCCGCAGCCGGGATCGTGTCCAGCTTCCGCCACGCGCTGCGCCACGTCGGCGCGGCCGTGCCCGACGGCGACCTGGCCGGCCGGATCGTCGGCCCGCCGATGCACCACACCCTGGCCGGCATGGGGCTCGGCGAGCACACCGACGCCGCGATCGCGGCCTACCGCGCCGACTACACCGCCCGCGGCTGGGCGATGAACAGCGTGTTCGACGGAATGGTGCCGCTGTTGGCGGACCTGCGCGCCGCCGGTGTGCGGCTGGCGGTGGCCACCTCCAAGGCCGAGCCGACGGCGCGGCGCATCCTGGCCCACTTCGGGCTCGACGGGCATTTCGAAGTCGTCGCCGGCGCCAGCGTCGACGGCTCACGCAGCAGCAAGGCCGATGTGCTGGCTCATGCGCTGGCGCAGCTGGCGCCGCTGCCCGAGCGGGTGCTGATGGTCGGGGACCGGGCGCACGACGTCGACGGCGCCGCCGCGCACGGCATCGACGCGGTAGTGGTGGGCTGGGGCTATGGGCAGTCCGACTTCGCCGAGGACGCCGACGTGCTGCGCGTCGCGACCGTCGCCGAATTGCGGAGGGCCCTGGGTGTCTGATCGGCAGTTGCACATCACGTTCGTGTGCACCGGCAACATCTGCCGGTCGCCGATGGCGGAAAAGATGTTCGCCCACCAGATCACGCAGCGGGGCCTCGACGACGTCGTGCGGGTCACCAGCGCCGGAACCGCCGGCTGGCACATCGGCAAGGCCGCCGACGAGCGCACCAACCGCGTGCTGCGCGCGCACGGCTACCCCACCGACCACTGCGCCGCCCAGGTCGATCTCGATCATCTCAACGCCGACCTGGTGGTGGCGCTGGCCCGCAACCACGTGTGGCTGCTGCGGCAATTGGGCGTCGACGCCGACCGCATCCGCATGCTGCGGTCGTTCGACCCGAGCTCGGGTGCCTATGCCCTTGACGTCGACGACCCGTACTACGGCGACCACGACGACTTCGAGGCGGCGTTCGCCGCCATCGAGGCGGCCCTGCCCGGCCTGCACAAGTGGGTCGACGAGCAGCTGAACGGCCGGCGGTAATGCGACGGCTGGCGTTCTTGCTGCGGCCGGGCTGGCTGGCGCTGGCGGTGGTGGTGATCGCGTTCACCTACCTGTGTTTTTCCGTGCTGGCGCCGTGGCAGCTGGGTAAGAACAGCAAGACGTCGCGGGAGAACAACCAGATCGCAGCGTCGCTGAACACCGCGCCTGTCGAGTTGAAAACCCTGTTGCCCCAGCAGGATTCGTCGGCGCCGCAGGCGCAGTGGCGTCGGGTGACCGCGACCGGGCATTACCTGCCGGACGTGCAGGTGCTGGCCCGGTTGCGGGTGGTCGACGGCGATCCGGCGTTCGAGGTGCTGGCGCCGTTCGTCGTCGACGGCGGTCCCACCGCGCTGGTCGACCGCGGCTACGTGCGGCCCGAGCAGGGTTCGCGGGTGCCGCCGATCCCGCCGCCGCCCGCCGAGACGGTGAGCATCACGGCAAGGCTGCGCGACTCCGAGCAGCCGGTGCCCGGCAAGGAACCATTCACCAAAGACGGTGTGCAGCAGGTGTATTCCATCGATGTCAGCCAGATCGCACAGCTGACCGGAGTGCCGCTCGCCGGGTCGTATCTGCAGTTGGTGGACAACCAGCCCGGCGGGCTGGGCGTGCTGGGGGTGCCGCATCTGGATGCCGGGCCGTTTTTGTCGTATGGCATCCAGTGGATCTCGTTCGGCATCGCCGCGCCGATACTGCTGGGCTACTTCGTCTACGCGGAGGTCCGCGCCCGCCGCGCCGAGAAGACGGCGCCGGCCGACAAGCTCACCGACCGGTACGGGCGGCGGCGATAACAACCGCCAAAACCGCGAGTTGCGCTGCCAGTGAAAGCCGCACCGCGCGGCGCAGGTCGGCCACCGTCGGGACCTGCCCGTCGCCGAGGGTGGGCCGGATCTGCAGCCCGTAGTGGTATTGCGTTGGTCCGCCGAGGCGTATCCCCAGCGCTCCGGCGAACGCCGCCTCGACGACACCGGCATTCGGGCTGGGATGGCGGGCGGCGTCGCGGCGCCACACCCGCAGCGCACCCGACGGCGACCCACCGACGGCCGGGGCGCACAGCGCGATCAGCGCCGCGGTCACCCGCGCGGCCACGTAGTTGACTGCGTCATCCAAACGTGCTGCGGCCCAACCGAATCGGTTGTAGTGCGGCGAACGGTGGCCGATCATCGAGTCCAGCGTGTTGATGCCGCGGTACACCAGCACGCCAGGCACTCCCCCGACGACGGCCCACAGCAACGGCGCCACCTGCGCATCGGACGTGTTCTCGGCAACCGACTCCACCGCCGCGCGGGCCAACCCGGCGGCGTCGAGCAGCTCCGGGTCGCGGCCACACAGCGACGGCACCAGCCGCCGGGCCCCGTCAATGTCGTCGCGGCTCAACAGCTCCGCCATCGCCGATCCGGTGCGGGCGAGCGACGTGCCGCCCAGCGAGATCCAGGTGGCCGCTCCGGTTACGGCGACCGACCACAGTGGGCCACGCCGCCCGGCGCAGCGCTGCACCGTCACACCGAAAAGGCCCAGCGCGCCCACGAGCATGCCGACGTGCAATGCACCGGCGGCCCGGGAATCGCGGTAGGTGAACCGCTCCAATGCCGCGGCCATTGCGCCGAACCCCGCGACGGGGTGGCCGCGCCTCGGGTCGCCGAGCACCAAATCGGCCAGGTAGCCCGCCAGCACACCCACCAGTCGGGTCCGCCCAAACACCCCGGCAGCCTCTCATACGTGGTCTACTCGGGTTCATGAAGCGATCACGTGTCGCCGACCTGCTGAACCCCGCGGCGACGCTGCTGCCCGCCGCGAACGTGATCATGCAGCTGTCGTTGCCCGGCGTGGGCTACGGCGTCCTGGAAAGCCCGGTCGAGTCCGGCAACGTCTACAATCATCCGTTCAAGCGGGCCCGTACCACCGGCACCTATCTGGCCGTTGCCACCATCGGGACGGAACAAGACCGCGAACTGATCCGCGCGGCCGTCGACACCGCGCACCGGCAAGTGCGCTCCCGACCGTCAAGCCCGGTGTCCTACAACGCCTTTGACCCGCGGCTGCAGATGTGGGTGGCCGCCTGCCTGTACCGCTATTTCGTCGACCAGCACGAGTTTTTGCACGGCCCGCTCGACGACGCCAGCGCCGACGCCGTCTATCACGACGCCAAGCGGCTGGGCACCACGCTGCAGGTGCGTGACGGCATGTGGCCGCCGGACCGGGTCGCGTTCGACGAGTACTGGAAGCGGACCCTCGACGAGCTGCACATCGATCCCCCGGTGCGCGAGCACCTTCGCGGGGTGGCGTCGATGGTGTTTCTGCCGTGGCCACTGCGCATGCTGGGCCGGTTCAACCTGTTCGCCACGACGGGTTTTCTGGCCCCCGAGTTCCGGGCGATGATGCAGCTGGACTGGTCGCAATCCCAGCAGCGCCGGTTCGAGTGGCTGCTCAGGGCGCTGCGGTTGGCCGACCGGCTGATTCCGCACCCGGTTTGGATATTCGGCTATCGACTTTATCTGTGGGACATGCGATTCCGCGCCCGGCGCGGCTGGCGAATCGTGTAACTCTTAGCCGAACATCACGAGCAGCACCATGGCAATCATGCACAGCACCGCCGTCCAGAACCACGGCTGCAGCAAGATGCGCTCGTTGGTTTCCTCGGTCTTGCGGGGACGGGTCGTTGTACGTTCGGGCGTCAACTGTGAAGTCATACTAACTATCGTGACCGATTAGCCGACCTTAGTAAATGTGTTGCTGACCTCATCAACGCGAATTTGCGATCCAGGTCACATTGCCTACAGAGAGGCGGAACGAAATGGCATTCCCTGCGCTCAACCACGTCGCGATCACCGTGCGCGACGTCAAGGTCAGCGGGCCGTGGTATCGGCGACTATTCGGCTCGGACCCAGTGCTCGACGAGCACACCCCCGGCGGCTTCCGGCATCTGGTGTGGCTGCTCGACGGTGGCACGCTGTTCGGAATTCATCAGCATGAGCGTTCCGCACCCGACGAGCGATTCAGCGAGTTCCGCGTCGGCCTCGACCATGTCGGCTTCGGCTGCGCCAACCGCGCCGAGCTGGAGACGTGGATGACGCGGCTGGGCGAACTCGGCATCCAGCACGGCGGGATCGTGGACGCCGGCTATGGCTCGGGCCTGAGCTTTCGCGATCCCGACGGGATCGCGCTGGAGTTCTTCGCGCCCCCGGGTTGACCGGGAAGGGGATCCCATAGCCGCCGCGATATGTCAGCATTTGCACGTGAACCGAAGGCAAATCGCTGGTGCCGCGGCAGTCACCACCTTGGTGGCGCTGCTCAGCGCACCGGTCGACGTTGCTCCGGCATCCGCTGCTGCCTGTCCCGACGTCGAGGTGACGTTCGCGCGCGCGACCACCGAGCCGCCTGGTGTCGGCGGGGTCGGACAGGCATTTATCGACGCACTGCGCCCACAGGTCGGCGGGAGATCCGTCGGGGTATATCCGGTCAGCTACCCCGCCACTGACGACTGGGCCCCATCCGCGTCCGCCGGGGCCAGCGATGCGAGCGCTCACGTCCAGTCCATGGCGGCAAACTGCCCCAACACCAGGCTGGTGCTCGGTGGATATTCCCAAGGCGCGATGGTGATAGACCTGATCACCATCGCCCAATTTCCGGTTGCGGGCTTTGTCCCTGCATCGCTGCCGGCGGACGTGGCCGATCACGTGGCCGCGTTAGCCGTCTTCGGAAATCCTTCGGACAGGTATCTGGGCGCGCCGATAGACGCGATCAGCCCGTGGTATGGCGCCAAGGCCATTGACTTGTGCGCGCCCGGCGATCCGATTTGCACGCCGGGCGGGGCCCTGGCACCGCCGACGCCAGAAGAGCAGTTCTCCCCGGCGCACCTTTCCTATCAGCAATCCGGGATGCCCAGTCAGGCTGCGGCTTTCGTCGCGAATCACCTCTAGTCCAGGTGTAGGAGCTGACCTGCACTTACACGCCGGATTTACCGAGTGGGCGCGGACGGGATCGAACCGCCGACCGCTGGTGTGTAAAACCAGAGCTCTACCACTGAGCTACGCGCCCGTGCCGCGCACGCTACACGGCTGGGCCCTGGCGCCCAAAACGCGCCAAACCGGCGACGAGAGTGCATGTTTGTACGCGCCGGGCGTCGTGTCGGAGTACAAACACGCACGCTCGGGCGAGGTGCCCAAGTCACGCCTTGAGTGCCGCGAGCGCGTCGGTCCACAGCCGCTGATCGCGAGTCTCGCCCGGCTGCTTCATCTCCGCGAACCGGATGATCCCGGACCGGTCGACGACGAAGGTGCCCCGGTTGGAGTAGCCGGCGTTCTCGTTGAACACGCCGTAGGCCTGGCTGACCGCGCCGTGCGGCCAAAAGTCCGACAACACCGGGAACAGGAAACCGCTTCCGGCGGCCCACACCTTGTGGGTGGGCGGCGGACCCACCGAGATCGCCAGCGCCACGCTGTCGTCGTTCTCGAAGTCGGGCAGGTGATCACGTAGCTGGTCGAGCTCGCCCTGGCAGATCCCGGTGAAGGCCAGCGGGAAGAACACCAGCAAAACGTTTTTCTCGCCGCGGTAGTCGGACAGGGTGACCGGCTGCTGGTTCTGGTCACGCAGGGTGAAATCCGGTGCCTCGGTTCCGACACTGAGCATCAGCGCCGACCCGCCCGTGACTTGGGCTGGACCAACCGGCTCGCGCTCCAGTCACCCAGGCTCACCGACGACGTCGGCATCAGGCCGGCGGTGGGCGCCGACTCGGCGATCTCGGCGGGCAGCACGTGCCCGGGCCTGCCGGTCTTGGGAGTCAGCACCCAGATCACGCCGTCGTCGGCCAGCGGGGTGATCGCGTCCATCAAGGTGTCCACCAGATCTCCGTCGCCGTCGCGCCACCACAACAGCACGACGTCGACTACCTCGTCGGTGTCTTCGTCGAGCAGTTCGCTCCCACAGGCTTCTTCGACGTCGGCGCGGATGTCGTCGTCGGTGTCCTCATCCCAGCCCCACTCCTGGACAACTTGGCCTTTCTGGATGCCCAGTTTGCGGGCGTAGCTCGGGGCGTCCGCCGCCACCACCGTGCGCCTCCTTAGTCTTGTGCATCAACACGCCGTGCGATGCGCACTATCGTCGCACAGCAATCGGCGTCACGAGTATGCAAGGCACGCCTTCACGGTTCTGGACTTGGTGTCGTTGAGCTGATCGACGCGCTGGTTGAACTCCGATGTGGGCGCGTGGGCGCGAATGGCCTTCGCCACGTCCCGGGAAGCGTCGACGTAGGCGTTGAGCGCCTCGCGCAGCTCCTGCGACAACGGGTCACTGATGCTTTGAGCCACGACGTCGGCGCTGTTGTTGAGCGCGTCGATGGCCGGGCCCTCGGCGGCGGCGGTATCACCGCCCTGATTGAACGCCCCGACAAAGGCATTCACCTTCTCGATGGCGTCCTTGCTGCTGTTGGCAAACGACTCACACGCCTTGACCACTGCCCGCGTCGTCAGCGACTGCTGGCGCTGTGTCTCGCGGATCCGCGAGGTCGCCGACGACGCAGACACCGATGCCGACACCGACGCCCGGTAGGCCGGCGCGACGGCGGTGTCGACGGTCGCGGTGCCCTCGGTGACGCTGGTGCACCCGACGATCGCCATCAGCGTCGCCGCGACACTGCCGAGTACCAGCAGGCCAATGCGCAATCGGACCAGCACACCGACTGACGTTACCGGTTGCGAAGGCCCCTACGCGGTAGGGGCTGCTGTGCGGCACGATAGGGGGATACAACCGAAAACAACACGGCGGGGATGGGCCACAAGCAGCTGAACCGCCACGCAAGGAGTAGTGAGTTGACTACCGAGTTCGTACGCCACGATCTGGCGAAAAACTCAAGTACCGCAAGCGAACACGACCGGGTTCGGGTGATCCGTGAAGGTGTGGCGTCGTATCTGCCCGACATCGACCCGGAAGAGACGTCGGAGTGGCTGGAGTCCTTCGACGAGCTGCTGGAGCGCTCCGGGCCGTCGCGGGCCCGCTACCTGATGCTGCGGCTGCTGGAACGTGCCGGCGAGCAGCGGGTCGCCATTCCGGCGCTGACGTCCACCGACTACGTCAACACGATCCCGACCGAGCTGGAGCCGTGGTTCCCCGGCGACGAGGACGTCGAACGCCGCTACCGGACCTGGATCCGGTGGAACGCGGCGATCATGGTGCACCGCGCCCAGCGGCCGGGAGTCAGTGTGGGCGGCCACATTTCGACGTATGCCTCCTCGGCCGCGCTGTACGAGGTCGGCTTCAACCACTTCTTCCGCGGCAAGTCGCATCCGGGCGGCGGGGACCAGGTCTTCATCCAGGGCCACGCCTCCCCCGGCATCTATGCGCGCGCCTTCTTGGAGGGCCGGTTGACCGCCGAGCAACTCGACGGCTTCCGCCAAGAGCACAGTCACCCCGGCGGCGGGCTGCCGTCCTACCCGCACCCGCGGCTGATGCCCGACTTCTGGGAGTTTCCCACCGTGTCGATGGGCCTGGGGCCGATGAACGCCATCTACCAGGCCCGGTTCAACCACTACCTGCACGACCGCGGCATCAAGGACACCTCCGACCAGCACGTGTGGTGCTTTTTGGGCGACGGAGAGATGGACGAACCGGAAAGCCGGGGCCTCGCTCACGTCGGCGCGCTGGAGGGATTGGACAACCTGACCTTCGTGATCAACTGCAACCTGCAGCGTCTCGACGGCCCGGTACGCGGCAACGGCAAGATCATCCAGGAGCTGGAATCGTTCTTCCGGGGCGCCGGCTGGAACGTCATCAAGGTGATCTGGGGCCGCGAGTGGGACGCGCTCCTGCAGGCCGACCGCGACGGCGCGCTGGTCAACCTGATGAACACCACGCCCGACGGTGACTACCAGACCTACAAGGCCAACGACGGCGCCTATGTGCGCGACCACTTCTTCGGCCGCGATCCCCGCACCAAGGCGCTTGTCGCGAACATGACCGACGCCGAGATCTGGAACCTCAAGCGCGGCGGCCACGACTACCGCAAGGTCTACGCCGCCTACCGCGCCGCCGTCGACCACAAGGGCCAGCCGACGGTGATCCTCGCCAAGACCATCAAGGGCTACTCGCTGGGCGCGCACTTCCAGGGCCGCAACGCCACCCATCAGATGAAAAAGCTTGCGCTGGAAGACCTTAAGGCTTTCCGCGATTCCATGCGGATCCCGATCAGCGACGCTCAGCTGGAGGAAGACCCCTACCTGCCGCCGTACTACCACCCCGGCTCGGAGGCCCCCGAGATCCGTTACCTGCTCGACCGCCGGCGCACCCTCGGCGGCTTCGTTCCCGAGCGCCGCACCAAGTCCAAGGTGCTGACGCTTCCCGGTCGCGACACCTACAAGGCGCTGAAGAAGGGGTCGGGCAACCAGGAGGTGGCCACCACCATGGCGACGGTGCGCACCTTCAAGGAAGTGTTGCGCGACAAGGAGATTGGGCCGCGAATCGTCCCGATCATTCCCGACGAGGCCCGCACCTTCGGGATGGATTCCTGGTTCCCGTCGCTCAAGATCTACAACCGCAACGGCCAGCTGTACACCGCCGTGGACGCCGAATTGATGTTGGCGTACAAGGAAAGCGAAGTCGGCCAGATCCTGCACGAGGGCATCAACGAAGCCGGTTCGGTGGCCTGCTTCACCGCCGCCGGCACCTCGTATGCGACGCACAACGAGCCGATGATCCCGATCTACATCTTCTATTCGATGTTCGGGTTCCAGCGCACGGGCGACGGGCTGTGGGCGGCCGGCGACCAGATGGCCCGCGGCTTTTTGCTCGGCGCCACCGCCGGACGCACGACGCTCACCGGCGAGGGGTTGCAGCACGCCGACGGCCATTCGCTGCTGCTGGCGGCCACCAACCCCGCGGTGGTCTCCTACGACCCCGCGTTCGCCTACGAGATCGCCTACATCGTCGAAAGCGGGCTGGCCCGGATGTACGGCGAGAACCCGGAGAACATCTTCTTCTACATCACCGTCTACAACGAGCCGTACGTGCAGCCGCCCGAGCCGGAGAACTTCGACCCGGAGGGCCTGCTGCGGGGCATCTACCGGTATCGGCCGGCCACGGCAGCCCGGGCCAACACCGCGCACATCCTGGCCTCCGGGGTGGCGATGCCGTCGGCGCTCAAGGCCGCCGACATGCTGGCCGCCGAGTGGGATGTCGCCGCCGACGTGTGGTCGGTGACCAGTTGGAGCGAACTCAACCGCGACGGGATCGCCATCGAGCGGGAGAAGCTGCGCCACCCGGACCGACCGGCCGGCCAGGCCTATGTCACCAAGGCGCTGTCGCAGGCGAGCGGGCCCGTCGTCGCGGTGTCGGACTGGATGCGCGCGGTGCCCGAGCAGATCCGGCCGTGGGTGCCCAACACCTACGTCACGCTGGGCACCGACGGGTTCGGCTTTTCCGACACCCGGCCCGCCGCCCGCCGCTACTTCAACACCGACGCCGAATCGCAGGTGGTCGCGGTGCTGGAGGCACTGGCCCGCGACGGCGAGATCGACCCGGCTGTGCCGACTGCGGCGGCGCGCCAGTACAAGATCGACGACGTGCAGGCCGCACCCGGGCAGACGTCCGACCCGGGGGTGGCGTAACGGCTCGCCACCCCGCCAGTTAGCGGAAACATCCAGAAAAGCGGCGTAGCTTTTAGGGGTGGCCGACAAGGATATTGGGCAGTTCGCGCTGCCGCGCACGACGCTCGAGCTGCTGGACGTGGCCCCCGAGTCGCTGCTGCGGCGGCTCAAACAGCTTTCGGGCCGGATAGCGACCGAGGCCGTCTCGGCGATGCAGGACCGGTTGCCGTTCTTCGCCGACCTGGAAGCCTCCCAACGCGCCAGCGTGGCGCTGGTGGTGCAGACCGCGGTGGTGAACTTCGTCGAGTGGATGCGCGACCCGCGCAGCAATATCGGCTACACCGCACAGGCCTTCGAGTTGGTGCCGCAGGAGCTGCGAAACCGGATCGCATTGCGTCACACCGTCGACATGGTGCGGATCACGATGGAGTTCTTCGAGGAAGTCGTCCCGATGGTGGCCCGCTCCGACGAGGAGGTCACCGCGCTCACCGTCGGCATCTTGAAATACAGCCGCGACCTGGCGTTCACCGCTGCCACGTCGTACGCCGACGCCGCCGAGGCCCGCGGCACCTGGGACAGCCGGATGGAGGCCAGCGTGGTGGACGCGGTGGTGCGCGGCGACACGGGCCCCGAGCTGTTGTCGCGCGCGGCCGCCCTGAACTGGGACACAAATGCGCCGGCGACCGTGGTGGTGGGCACCCCGGCGCCGGGCCGGGACGCCCACGCCAGCCAGGACGTCCGTGACATCGCCACCCGTCACGGCCGGGCCGCGCTCACCGACGTGCACGGCACGTGGCTGGTGGCGATCGTCTCCGGCCAGCTCACGCCGACCGAGAAGTTCTTCGGCGACCTGATGGCCGCCTTCTCCGACGGCCCGGTGGTGATCGGGCCGACCGCGCCGATGCTGACCGCGGCTTACCACAGCGCCAGCGAGGCGATCTCCGGGATGAACGCCGTCGCCGGGTGGAGCGGCGCCCCGCGGCCGGTACTGGCCCGCGAGCTGCTGCCGGAGCGGGCGCTGATGGGCGACGCCTCGGCGATCGCGGCGCTGCACACGGACGTGATGCGGCCACTTGCCGACGCCGGACCCACGCTCACCGAGACGCTGGACGCGTATCTGGATTGCGGCGGTGCCATCGAGGCGTGTGCCCGCAAGTTGTTCGTTCATCCAAACACCGTGCGCTACCGACTGCGCCGGATCGCCGACTTCACCGGGCGCGACCCCACCCAGCCCCGAGACGCCTACGTCCTTCGGGTGGCAGCTACCGTGGGTCACCTCGCCTACCAGGCGCAGCACACCAGCAGCACAAGCAACACTGTGACACCGGTCACCACGCCGGTGGCGAAGGACCTGGTCGAGCCCTCGGCCGGGCACCGCGTCGAGTGAGCAAGTTGCGGCACGATATCAAACAGATCGCATCCGAAGCGATTTTGTGGGGTCTCCACAAAAACCTAAGACAAGGTTCATAATCTGTTACACCGCGCAAAACTGTCTTCACAGTGTTCTCTTAAACACGTGATTGCGTTGCTTGCCCCCGGACAGGGATCGCAGACTCCCGGAATGCTGTCGCCGTGGCTGGAGTTGCCCGGCGCGGCGGACCAGCTTGCCGCATGGTCGACGGCCAGCGGCCTGGACCTTGCCCGCTTGGGCACCACCGCCTCGGCCGAGGAGATCACCGACACCGCGATCACCCAGCCGCTGGTCGTGGCGGCCACCCTGCTGGCCCACCAGAAGCTCACCCGGCGCGGCTTGTTGACCGGCACCGCCACCGTTGTGGCCGGCCACTCCGTCGGCGAGATCGCGGCCTACGCGATCGCCGGCGTGATCTCGGCTGATGACGCCGTCTCGCTGGCCGCCACCCGCGGCGCGGAGATGGCCAAGGCCTGCGCCGACGAGCCGACGGGCATGTCGGCGGTGCTGGGCGGTGACGAGGCCGAGGTGTTGGGCAGGCTCGAGCAGCTCGACCTGGTCGCCGCCAACCGCAACGCCGCCGGCCAGATCGTCGCCGCCGGCCGCCTGGACGCGCTGCAGAAGCTGGCCGAAGACCCGCCGGCCAAGGCCCGGGTGCGCCCGCTGGCCACCGCCGGCGCCTTCCACACCGAGTTCATGAGTTCGGCGCTCGACGGCTATGCGGCGGCGGCGGCGAAGATCACGCCGGCCGAGCCCACCACGACGTTGCTGTCGAACCGCGACGGAGCACCGGTATCGTCGGGCACCGACGCGATGGAGAAACTCGTCGCGCAGCTGACCCGCCCGGTGCGCTGGGATCTGTGCACGGAGACCATGCGTCAGCGCAATGTCACCGCGATCGTCGAGTTCCCGCCCGCGGGCGCTCTCGCGGGCATCGCCAAGCGCGAACTTCGTGGGGTCCCGACGCACGCCGTCAAATCCCCCGCAGACCTGGACGGGTTGACAGAGCTGTAAACCTCGCCAGTACAACCGCATATCGCACGTTTCATCCAGTAACACAACACATTACGAAGGGAAGCTCACCGTGCCCGTCACTCAGGAAGAAATCATCGCCGGTCTCGCCGAGATCATCGAAGAGGTCACCGGCATCGAGCCGTCCGAGATCACGCCGGAGAAGTCGTTCGTCGACGACCTGGACATCGACTCGCTGTCGATGGTCGAGATCGCGGTGCAGACCGAGGACAAGTACGGCGTCAAGATCCCCGACGAGGACCTCGCAGGCCTGCGCACCGTCGGTGACGTCGTCAACTACATCCAGAAGCTCGAGGAAGAGAACCCCGAGGCTGCCGCTGCCATCCGCGAAAAGATCGAGGCGGAGAACCCCGACAAGGTCGAGGCCGTCCGCGCCAGGCTGGAAGCAGAGAGCAAGTGAGTCAACCTTCCACTGCTAACGGCGGTTACCCCAGTGTTGTGGTGACCGCCGTCACGGCGACGACATCCATCGCGCCGGACATCGAGAGCACGTGGAAGGGTTTGTTGGCCGGCGAGAGCGGCATCCACGTCCTCGAGGACGAGTTCGTCTCCAAGTGGGATCTGCCGGTCAAGATCGGCGGACACCTCAAGGAGCCCGTCGACGACCACATGGGCCGGCTGGAGTTGCGACGCATGTCGTATGTCCAGCGGATGGCCAAGCTGCTCGGCGGCCAGCTGTGGGAGACCGCAGGCAGCCCCGAGGTCGACCCCGACCGGTTCGCCGTCGTGGTGGGCACCGGGCTGGGCGGCGCCGAGCGGATCGTCGAAAGCTACGACCTGATGAACGAGGGCGGCCCCCGCAAGGTGTCGCCGCTGGCCGTGCAGATGATCATGCCCAACGGCGCCGCGGCGACCGTGGGTCTGCAGCTGGGCGCCCGCGCCGGGGTGATGACCCCGGTGTCGGCGTGTTCGTCGGGTTCGGAGGCAATCGCGCACGCGTGGCGGCAGATCGTCATGGGTGACGCGGACATCGCCGTGTGCGGCGGTGTCGAGGGCGGCATCGAGGCGCTGCCGATCGCGGCGTTCTCGATGATGCGGGCCATGTCGACGCGCAACGACGATCCCGAAGGGGCGTCGCGCCCGTTCGACAAGGACCGCGACGGTTTCGTGTTCGGCGAGGCCGGCGCGCTCATGGTCATCGAGACCGAGGAGCACGCCAAGGCCCGCGGCGCCACGCCGCTGGCCCGCTTGATGGGTGCCGGCATCACGTCGGATGCCTTCCACATGGTGGCGCCGGCTCCGGACGGTCTGCGTGCCGGTAGGGCGATGACGCGCGCGCTGGAGTTGGCGGGCTTGTCGGCCAAGGACATTGACCACATCAACGCGCACGCCACGGCCACGCCGATCGGTGACACCGCCGAGGCCAACGCCATTCGGGCCGCGGGGTGTGAGCACGCCGCGGTGTACGCGCCGAAGGGAGCGCTGGGCCACTCGATCGGAGCGGTCGGCGCGTTGGAGTCGGTGTTGACCGTGCTGACGCTGCGCGACGGCGTCATCCCGCCCACGCTGAACTACCACACCCCGGATCCGGAGATCGATCTCGACGTGGTGGCCGGCGAACCCCGTGATGGCGAGTACAAGTACGCCATCAACAACTCGTTCGGGTTCGGCGGGCACAATGTCGCGCTCGCCTTCGGGCGGTACTGAGCACGACGTCCGGTGACGCTTCGGGCCGGAAACGGCCCGAAGAGGAGCCGGACTAGCACGAAAGGAACTTTCGGAAAACCAATGGCATCGTTGGCCACGGGGAAAGGCTTCCCCAATGTCGTCGTCACTGGCATTGCCATGACGACTGCCCTTGCAACCGATGCGGAGACCACCTGGAAGCTGCTGCTTGACGGGCAAAGCGGGATTCGCACACTCGACGACCCGTTCGTCGAGGAGTACAACCTGCCGGTTCGGATCGGCGGACACCTCGTCGAGGAGTTCGACAGCCAGCTGAACCGTATCGAGAACCGCCGGATGGGCTACCTGCAGAAGATGGCCACGGTGCTGGGTCGTCGGGTGTGGGACAACGCCGGGGCGCCCGAGGTCGACACCAACCGGTTGGCGGTATCGATCGGCACCGGGATGGGTTCGACGGAGGAGCTGGTCTTCAGCTACGACGACATGCGGGTGCGCGGCATGAAGGCGGTCTCGCCGCTGGCCGTGCAGATGTACATGCCCAACGGCGCATCCGCGGCTGTCGGGCTGGAGCGGCACGCCAAGGCCGGAGTGATGACCCCGGTGTCGGCCTGCGCCTCAGGGTCGGAGGGCATCGCCCGCGCCTGGCAGCAGATCGTGCTGGGCGAGGCCGACATCGCGATCTGCGGTGGCGTCGAGACCAAGATCGAGGCGGTGCCCATCGCCGGGTTCGCTCAGATGCGCATCGTGATGTCGACCAACAACGACGACCCGCCGGGTGCCTGCCGCCCGTTCGACAAGGACCGCGACGGCTTCGTGTTCGGTGAGGCCGGCGCGCTGCTGGTCATCGAGACCGAGGAGCACGCCAAGGCCCGGGGCGCCAACATCCTGGCTCGGCTGATGGGCGCCAGCATCACCTCCGACGGCTTCCACATGGTCGCCCCGGACCCCAACGGCGAGCGCGCCGGGCACGCGATGACGCGGGCGATCCAGCTGGCCGACCTCACGCCGGCCGACATCACCCACGTCAACGCTCATGCCACCGGCACCTCGGTCGGCGACCTGGCCGAGGGCAAGGCGATCAACAATGCGCTCGGCCCGGGTGGCGGGAACGCCGCGGTGTACGCGCCCAAGTCGGCGCTGGGCCACTCGGTCGGCGCGGTCGGCGCGGTGGAGTCGATCCTGACCGTGCTCGCGCTGCGGGACCAGATCATTCCGCCGACACTGAATCTGGTGAACCTCGACCCCGAGATCGACCTGGACGTGGTCGCGGGCAAGCCGCGAACCGGTGACTACCAGTACGCGATCAACAACTCGTTCGGATTCGGTGGACACAACGTAGCCCTGGCATTTGGCCGGTACTGATACCGAGGCGCCGCCTCGAGGAGGAGACCTGCGATGACGATCATGGCCCCGGAGGCGGTTGGTGAGTCGCTCGATCCCCGCGATCCGCTACTACGCCTGACCACGTTCTTCGACGACGACAGCGTGGAGCTGTTGCACGAGCGTGACCGCTCCGGGGTGCTGGCCGCCGCGGGCACCGTCAACGGGGTGCGCACCATCGCGTTCTGCACCGACGGGACGGTGATGGGCGGTGCGATGGGCATCGAGGGGTGCACCCACATCGTCAACGCCTACGACACCGCCATCGAAGAGCAGAGCCCGATCGTCGGTATCTGGCACTCCGGCGGTGCCCGGCTGGCCGAGGGCGTGCGGGCGTTGCACGCGGTCGGCCTGGTGTTCGAGGCGATGATCCGGGCCTCCGGGTACATCCCACAGATCTCGGTGGTGGTCGGCTTCGCCGCCGGCGGCGCCGCCTACGGGCCGGCGCTGACCGACGTCATCGTGATGGCACCGGACAGCCGGGTCTTCGTCACCGGGCCGGACGTGGTGCGCAGCGTCACCGGCGAGGACGTCGACATGGCGTCGCTGGGTGGGCCCAACACCCACCACAAGAAGTCCGGGGTCTGCCACATCGTCGCCGACGACGAGCTCGACGCCTACGAGCGTGGTCGCCGGCTGGTCGGATTGTTCTGCCAGCAAGGGCATTTCGACCGCGCCAAGGCCGAGGCCCAGGACACCGACCTGCACGCGTTGCTGCCGGAGTCGCCGCGCCGCGCCTATGACGTGCACCCGATCGTGACGGCGCTGCTCGACGACGACGTGCCGTTCGACGAGTTCCAGGCCAAGTGGGCGCCGTCGATGGTGGTCGGGCTGGGCCGGCTGTCGGGCCGCACGGTCGGTGTGCTGGCCAACAACCCGCTGCGGCTGGGCGGCTGCCTGAACTCCGAAAGTGCCGAGAAGGCAGCGCGTTTCGTGCGGCTGTGCGACGCGTTCGGCATTCCGTTGGTGGTGATCGTCGACGTGCCTGGCTATCTGCCGGGCGTCGACCAGGAGTGGGGCGGTGTGGTGCGTCGCGGCGCCAAGCTGCTGCACGCGTTCGGCGAGGCGACCGTGCCGCGGGTCACCCTGGTGACCCGAAAGATCTACGGCGGGGCCTACATTGCGATGAACTCGCGGTCGTTGGGCGCCACCAAGGTGTTCGCATGGCCGGACGCCGAGGTCGCGGTGATGGGCGCCAAGGCGGCCGTCGGCATCCTGCACAAGAAGAAGCTGGCGGCCGCGCCGGAGCACGAGCGTGAAGCGCTGCACGACAAGCTGGCCGAGGAGCACGAGCGGATCGCCGGCGGCGTCGATTCTGCGATCGACATCGGCGTGGTCGACGAGAAGATCGACCCGGCGCACACCCGCAGCAAGCTGACCCAGGCGCTGGCCGAGGCGCCCGCACGCCGCGGCCGCCACAAGAACATCCCGCTGTAGGTAGCACTTTTCGGCGCGTCCTCTACCGGGTCGTGTAGCCGCCGTTGGCGAAGATGGTTTGGCCGGTCACCCAGTGGCCCTCGTCGGCCAGGAACACCACCAGCGGGGCGATGTCCTCGATGCGGGTCAGCCGGTTGCCCATCGCCTGCGACTTGTGGAACTCGACGCGCTCCGGTGTCTCCTGCGGGTAGAAGAACGGCGTGTCCATCGGCCCGGGCGCGACGTTGTTCACCGAAATACCACGCGGCGCAAACTCTTTCGCCGCGGCGCGGGTGAAGTGCTCGACCGGGCTCTTGGCGCCGGCGTAGGTGGAGTAGCCGTCGGTGAAGGCCGCGAGCAGCGCAGTCACAATCGTGATCACCGAACCGCCGTCGTTCAGCCGCTTGCCCGCCTGCTGCAAGAAGAAGTACGCCGCCTTGGCGTTGATGTCGAACATCGAGTCGTACTCGGCTTCGGTGGTCTCGATGATGGGTTTGCGCAACACCTTCCCCACGGTGTTGATCGCGATGTCGACACCGCCGAACGCGTCCACCGCCGCGTCGAACAATGCGGCCACGTTGGCCGGCTCGGTGAGATCACCCTGCACCTTGATCGCCTTGGCGCCAGCATCTTGCGCGGCCGCCACGGTCTTGTCGGCGTCCGGCTCGGACGATGCGCTGTTGTAGTGCACCGCGACGTTGACACCCCTCTCAGCCAACGTCGTCGAGATCAGCCCGCCCAGATTCTTGGCTCCGGCGGCCACCACTGCGGATTTTCCTGTCAGGTTGCTCATGGCTATGAATCTAGGCCGCGCATGCACAAATGAAAAACAGCGATTGCCGGGCTTTTAACAACCAACGCTTGTAGCTAGGCTGGGCTGAATGTCGGACATCGCGGTTCCCGACCTCCGTCGCCTGAGTCATTTCGTCGCGGTGGTGGAAGCGGCGGGATTCACCCGGGCGGCTGAGAACCTGCACTTGTCTCAGCAGGCACTCAGTAGTTCGGTGCAACAACTGGAACGGGAGATCGGCGCGTCGCTGCTGGTGCGGGCCGGCCGCCGGATTTCGCTGACACCTGCCGGCCAAACACTGCTCGACGAGGGACGCGCGCTGCTTGCCGCGGCAAAGACCGTCGCCCACCACACTCGCGCCGCAGCCAGCTCCCAGCCCGACGAGTTCGTCGTCGGCCATTCCCCCGCCATCAGCAACGGCGAGGTGTATCGACTGCTGCAACCGGCGATCGCGGCGTCGCCCATGACGTCCTTCACCGTGGTGCAACTCTTTCCGGACCGGCTGGTGAGCGGAGTGCAAGACGGCACGGTCCATCTCGGATTGCGCCGCGGCGTGGTTCCGCAAGAGCGGCTGGCCAGCTCAGTTGCCCGCTACGACACACTTCGCGTCGCGGTGCGCAGCGATCATCCACTCGCCGCGCGCACGCATATCCCGATCGCTGATCTTGCCGACGAGAGCATCGTGCTGTGGGCACCGCCCGGGACGTCGTACTACAGCGATTTCCTGGTAAACGTCTGTCGCCGAGCGGGTTTCGAACCTCAATACCGGGTCAGCCGGGTGCAGGGCTGCCCGCCGGAGGTGGCGCCGCTGACCGACGACGCCGTCGCGTTCGTCACCTCTCCACCGGGACCGGCGATCGGCGGCGCGGTCACCGTCGTCGACATCGACGGGCCGGTCCTGGTGCCGCTGCAGGCGTTGTGGCAGCCGCATACCAGCTCGGCGGTGCGGGATCTGATTCTGGGCTAGCGCCCTGGCTTGGCAGCGGTGACGGCGTGGTGCGGATGAATGGCAGACCCCACCAGGCGCGCCAGCCGAGATCCCGGCGTTCGACTTCTGCCATGCCGAGTTCGCGTAGCCGCCGGGCATACAGGCGGGTGAAGCCGATGTCGGCGACGCCCTCGGCTTCGGCGTTCGCCAGTGCGGCATCCATCGAGTTGCCGGTCTGGTCGGCTCGCCAAATATCCACTCCGACAGCGCGACCGCGCGGGATCAGCTTGGCGGCTGCCAGCAAGACCGCGCCACGTCCGCAGCCGAGGTCGAGGACACATACACCTCTAGGCGTCCAAGAACTTCTGTACGGCATCGGTGAGGATTTGGCCGCCCGGGGTGTTCAGATGAATGCCGTCAATGTGGAACTGCCAGCCGTTGATGCGAGCGATCTCGTCAAAGTTTTGCCGCAGAATCATTTCGCGCAACAGGTAATCGCGGTAGAAGGATGCGAACGAGAAACGGGTAAAGGGCTTGGCTGTCCCAGCCCGCACGAGTTGGTTGTGAAAAGCCTCGTAGAACGGGATGTAATCGGCGTGTTGACTCGACGCGACCTTGCGAACGATCGCGTTATAGGCGGCGACCAGCTCGTTGAGCCGTCGCTGAACAGGATCACGCGAATCGGGCTCTTCTCCCACCGGCGCAAACGAACTCAGCGTATCAGCTTGTAGCCTGCTCACGATGACGTCGAGGTTCTCTTCGAACCTGCCCGAAGTCGGTTCTTCGGATACCCGCTTGACGACGCGAACGAACCGCCTGAAACCCGGAAAGACGCTGGCCAGAATGTCATTCGTGCCAATGAGGACGATCACCCGATCCGGCTGCAGGCTGATCACCCGGTGCAGGCGTCTAACGGTGTTGAAAGACAGGTCCCCACCCACGCCGAGGTTCACGAAGCGAAATCGGCTATTCTGCGGCCGATTTGCCAACTCGTCGATCCATTTGTAGGTTCCTCTCGACGCAGTGGTGCTCGAGCCCACGCAGGCTACCGTTTCCGACGCGCTCACTGCGTCCGGCCGAGGATCTGACACATCACCTGACTGAGGTCGTCTTCCGGCGATTGCGGTAGGGCGTCGGCGCGCCAGGCGACGAAGTCGTCGGGACGCACCAGCAATGCCCCGTCGGACGCCAGGCCGGTGGCGGCAGACCATGTGCCGTCGACGTCGACCCCAGTCCCGATGCGCCGCAAGCTGATTGGGACGCCCAGGGCTTTCGAGGCGGAGGTCGCGGCGTCGGACCATGAGGCACCGTCGTCTCCGGTGAGCAGCGTGAATCCGGGGCCGAGCAGGTCGAGGGTCGAGACGCGCTTTCCGGCGTCGACGACCCAGGCGTGCGGGACTCGGGTGCCGGGTTGCCCGCGCAGCTCGTCGACCAAGGCGATGTCGGAATACGCCGGTTCGTCGGAAACTACAGCGGTCGAGCGGTATTGGTAGCCTAAGAGTAGCGCGAACATCGGCGCCTCTTCCTCCGGTGGTATCTGCGGCCGGCTGTCATCCAACTTCAGGAACGCCAGGGCCGGCCCCGTCAGCGATTGGCGCGCGTTGAACCGGCCTACCGGGTGTCGCTCGGCGTGGTAGGTGGCCAGTAACGCGGGATCGGCGGTACCGTCCAAGACCGCGGCCAGCTTCCAGGCCAGGTTGTGGGCGCTCTGCATTGCCGTGTTGGCGCCCCCGGCCTTGAACGGCGGCATGGTGTGGGCCGAGTCACCGACGAGAAAGACTCGGCCGCTTTGGAATTGGTCGGCCACCCGCTCATAGGGTTGCCATGACGCCACATCGACGACCTCGATATCGATCTGCTCACCTATCGCCTTGGTGAGCATCTCGCGGCAGCGATCCGCGGTGAATTGTGCTGCCGTCTCGCCTTTGTCGGGAAAGTAGGTGGTGATGAACATGCCGAAGTCGTCGCGGACCGGCAGAAATATGCCTTCCACGTCGGCGTTTCGGACTTGTACGGCGTCGCCGTCGCCGAGCTGTGGGACGAACCTGCGCCAGGGCCCCCGGAAGTAGATGAAGACGACGTAAATCGGCAGTGCGCCGTAGCCGGAGGTCGGCACACCAAGCGCGTCGCGGATCGGGCTGTGCACCCCGTCGGCGGCAACCAGATAGTCGGCACGCACCGTCTCCGAAGCCCCCGAATCCCGGTCGCGCACAACGACTGTCACGCCACTGTCGTTCTGTTCGAACGAGCACAACTCGGTGCCGTAGCGCACCTGGCTGCCGTTCCCGCGGATGTGCGCAAGCAGCATCGGCTCGAATTCACTCTGGGGACAATATTGCCCGGACGGCTCCGGGCTCAGCCCGTCGAAAGGCGCGAAGATCGCGTCGACGTCCATCGCTTGCCACTGTTCGGTGCTGTTCAGCGCCGGCTTGGCGATCATGTCCGAGACACCGTCGGCCACCGCGTGGACCTGGTCCGCCAGGCCGAGGCCGCGCAGGATTTCCAGACTGCGGAAGCTCAGGTTGCGCGCCTTCGGATAGATGAACACCTCACGACGCTTCTCAACTAGCAAGGACGGCACTCCATGCTTGGCGAGCAGGGCCGACGTGGTCAGACCGGCCGCGCCAGCGCCGACGATCAGAACCGGAACACGCGTGACGTCCATCGCCTACTCCCTTCTACACGGAACTAATTAGTTCCGTATAGCGACCAGAGTGGCACGCCCAAGCGCAACGCGCAACCGTTACTGCGGCGGTGCGCCCGCGAGCGGCAGGATCACGTCTTCGAGCACGCGCCGGACATAGACCCGGTCGATCGGCCGTCCTGTGATCACGCGCAGGACATTGAGGCCCAGGGCCACGTCGGGGATCAGGCTCAGGTCGCGGCCGGCCGGGATTTCGCCACGGGCCACCGCGCGGTCGAGCAGCGTCCGGATCGCATGCCGCGGCGGCGACAGCACAAGGTCGTCCATGGCAGCCGCCAGGACCGGGTTGTGCATCGCGGCCGTCGCCACCCCGACGACGACTTGCATTGTACTGGAATCAGTTTCATTGAGCTCCGGCATGGCAGCAATCAGCGTCTCGATGTCGCCGCGCAGGCTGCCGGTGTCGGGCGGCTCGACGGGCCCCAGTCGTCGTCTCCAGTGCGCGATCGCTTCGGCTACCACCACGGCCTTCGAGGGCCAGCGGCGATAGATCGCAGCCTTGCCGACGCCGGCGCGAGACGCGATGTCGTCCATGCTCAGCCGGTCGTATCCGAGTTCGGCCACCCCAGCCAGCGCGGCGTCGAGGATGGCCGTGTCAAGCGACCGATCGAGTCGCGCAGGACGCCTGCTACGTGTCACCTTGCCGTCCCGTCCTAGCCGATACGAATCAGTTCCGTCCAGAGTATCAGCCGAAGCGGCCCAAAAACTCGTCGGCCACTCCGACAACGCGTTCCCGATCGGCGGGGACCAGTCCGATACGGGTTCGGCGGTCGAGGATGTCGCCGGCGTCCAACGCGCCCTCATGGGTGATCGCGTATTCGAATTCCGCGCGGGTCACGTCGATGCCGTCGGCGACCGGGTCGGTGGGCCGTTCGCAGCTAGCGGTCGCGACGACGTTGGCCGCTTCGGCCCCGTAGCGGGCGATCAACGACTCCGGCAGGTCGGTGGTCAGCGCGACGTCCGACCCGGAGTTTGCCAGGGCGCCGAGCAGCGGGAGGTCAGGGGTCCGGCACACGCCCGCTGTGAGTCCGCGACGCTCAACAGCGTGATCGAGGACATCTTGGGCCATGCGCCGGTATTCGGTGAGCTTGCCCCCGATCACGCTGATCACGCCGGAGTCCGACTCTACGATCGCGTGGTCACGCGAAACGTCGGCTGTGCGGCCTGCACCGGTGTCGATCAACGGCCGCAGACCGGCGTAGGCGCCGATGACGTCAGAGTCGTCGAGCGTGATTTCCAGTGCCCTGTTGACTGTTTGCAGCAGAAAGTCGATCTCGGCCGGACTGGGCTGCGGTACATCGGGAATCGCGCCAGAGGCGTCTTCGTCGGTCAGGCCGAGGTAGACCCGGCCCAGCTGCTCGGGCATGGCGAAGATAAACCGATTGAGCTCACCGGGTATCGGAATGGTCAGCGCCGCAGTCGGATTGCCAAGAGTTTCGGCGTCGAAGACCAGATGTGTTCCGCGGCTGGGCCGTAACTTCAATGCGGGGTCGATCTCGCCGGCCCACACCCCGGTCGCGTTGATGACGGCGCGGGCCGACACGTCGAACGATTCGCCGCTGCGCTGGTCGGTCAGCCGTACCGACGAGCCGGTGGCCTCCGATGCGGCCACGTAGGTCAGGATGCGAGCACGATGCTGCGCGGCGGTGCGCGCGACGGCCACGACCAATCGGGCGTCGTCGATCAGCTGCCCGTCGTAGGCGAGCAGGCCGCCGTCGAGGCCGTCGCGCCGCACGGTTGCGGCCATCTCGATGACGCGCTGCGCCGAAATACGCCGTGACCGCGGCAACACCGATGACGGCGTGCCCGCCGCCTTGCGCAACACATCGCCGGCCAGGAATCCGGCGCGCACCAAGGCCCGCTCGGCACGGCCCATTGACGGCAGTAACGGGACCAGCTGCGGCATCGCACGCACCAAATGAGGAGCGTTGCGGGTCATCAGGATTCCGCGCTCGACGGCGCTGCGCCGGGCGATGCCGACGTTGCCGGTGGCAAGGTAGCGCAGGCCGCCGTGCACCAGTTTGGAACTCCACCGGCTGGTGCCGAACGCCAGATCGTGCTTTTCTACCAGCGCCACCGACAGGCCGCGGGAGGCTGCGTCCAAGGCGATGCCGGCTCCGGTGATGCCGCCGCCGATGACGAGCAGATCCAGCGGCGCGCCGTCGGCCAAGGCGGTCAGGTCGGCGGTGCGCCGCGCCGCGTTCAGGGCAGTCGACATCAGGACAGGTATCCGTTCAGGGCGTGGGTGAGTTCGGCGGCCAGCGCCTTGGCGTTCAGGATGGGCTCGACGATCTGGGCGGATTGGATCGTGGACTGGGTGATCAGCAGCACCATCGCGGCCAGCCGGCGCGGGTCGCCGGGCCGCACGCTGCCGTTGCGTTGGGCGGCGCGAAGGTTGTCGGCGAGGCCGTCGATCAGCAGGCGTTGGCTGGTGCCGAGCCGCTGGGTGATGTAGACCATCGCCAGCTCCGACCGCAGCACCGCCATCACCAGCTCGTCGCGGCGCAGCCGTTCGGCCACCGCCACCACTCGCTCCACCAGCGCTTCGCGGCCCTCGCCGCGGGCCGGTACGTCGCGCGCCGCGCCGGTGATGTGCCTGGTCAGCAGGTCGGCCAGGATCGAGCGGGTGTCGGGCCAGCGGCGGTACACGGTCGGTCGGCTGACGCCGGCCCGCCGCGCGATCTCGGCCAGCGCCACCCGCTCCACCCCGAAATCTCGCACACAGCTCGCGGCGGCGGCCAGGATCCGGTCATCCACCGCGGCGTTACTGATTGACAGCATATGTAATACTGTAACGCATGCCTGACGCGCTGCTGCCGCCGATGAAGTGGAATGCCTGGGGCGACCCGGCTGCGGCCAAGCCGCTCTCCGATTCAATCCGGTCGCTGCTCGAGCAGGCCCTCGGCGTCACTGGGACACCCGCTGCGGAACTCGAGCCCGACCAGGTGCAACTGCGCCCATCGACGCTGTCCGACGAAGACCGCGACGCGCTGGCCGCGATCACCGGCACCGACTACTGCCACACCGACGACCACCACCGGCTGCTGCACGCCGGCGGCAAGTCGACGCTGGATCTGTTGCGCCGCAAGGACTCTGGTGAGCAGGATGCACCCGATGCGGTACTACTGCCTGGCTCCGAGGACGACGTCGCCGCCATCCTGCAGTACTGCACACAACACGCTATCGCCGTCGTGCCTTTCGGCGGCGGAACAAGCGTGGTCGGCGGGCTCGACCCGATCCGCGGCTCGTTCAAAGCCGTTGTCTGTATGGATCTCCGGCGCTTCGACCAATTGCTCGCTCTCGACGAAATCTCCGGCGAGGCTGAGTTCGGCGCCGGCGTCACCGGCCCGGGGGCCGAGCGGCTGCTCGCCGAACACGGTTTTTCGCTTGGGCATTTTCCGCAGAGCTTCGAGTTCGCCAGCCTCGGCGGGTTCGCCGCCACCCGGTCGTCGGGCCAGGACTCGGCGGGATACGGCCGATTCGACGACATGGTTCGCGGCCTGCGCGCAATCACGCCGGCGGGTGTATTGGATCTGGGCCGGGCCCCGGCATCAGCGGCCGGCCCCGACCTGCGCCAGCTGCTGATGGGGTCAGAGGGAGTCTTCGGCGTCATCACCCGGGTGCGGGTCCGCGTACACCCGCTGCCCGAAGTCACCCGCTACGAAGCCTGGTCGTTCCCCGACTTCGCCACCGGCACCGCCGCATTGCGCGCCGTTACCCAAACCGGCACCGGCCCGACCGTCATCCGGCTTTCCGACGAGGCTGAGACAGGCGTGAACCTCGCCACCACCGACGCGATCGGCGAGCAACAAATCACGGGCGGCTGCCTGGCGATCACCGTGTTCGAGGGCACGGCGGCACATACAGAGAGCAGGCACGCCGAGACCCGGGCACTGCTCCAGGCGAACGGCGGTACGTCACTCGGCGAAGCTCCGGCACGCGCCTGGGAACAAGGCAGGTTTTCGGCGCCGTACCTACGGGATTCGCTGCTGGCCGCCGGCGCGCTTTGCGAAACACTCGAAACGGCCACCACGTGGTCGAACATCCCGACGCTCAAGGCGGCAGTCACCGATGCGCTGACCCGGGCGCTCGCCGAATCCGGCACGCCCGCCTTGGTGTTGTGCCACATTTCGCATGTGTATGCCACCGGCGCGTCGCTCTATTTCACCGTCGTCGCCGGGCAACGCGGCAATCCGATCGAACAGTGGCGCAAAGCCAAGGCCGCAGCGTCGGATGCGATCATGGCCACCGGCGGAACAATCACCCATCATCACGCCGTCGGCGCCGACCACCGGCCGTGGATGCGCGACGAGGTGGGCGAGCTGGGCGTGCAGGTGTTGCGCGCGGTCAAGTCGACGCTCGATCCCGCCGGAATTCTCAACCCGGGCAAGCTCATTCCGTGAAGCACGAACTCACGCAGGTGGCGTTGCTCACCAATCCGGCCTCGGGACACGGCAACGCGCCGCACGCCGCCGAACAGGCGATCGCCCGACTGCACCAGCGTGGCATCGATGTCGTCGAAATCGTCGGCACCGACGCCGAACACGCGCGCCGGCTGCTGCGCGACGCGGTGGAGCGCGGCACCGATGCGGTGGTGGTTGCCGGCGGCGACGGCGTGATTTCCGATGCACTGCAAGTCTTGGCGTGCACCGACATTCCGCTGGGAATCATTCCGGCGGGCACGGGCAACGATCACGCCCGCGAATTCCGGCTGCCCACCAAGGATCCCGCCGCGGCCGCAGACATCGTCGCCGACGGCTGGACGGAGACCGTTGACTTAGGCCGGATCCGCGACCAAAGCGGTGCCACGAAATGGTTCGGTACCGTCGCCGCCGCCGGATTCGATTCATTGGTCACCGATCGGGCCAATCGGATGCGCTGGCCGCGGGGACGCATGCGCTACAACCTGGCCATGCTCGCCGAGCTGTCTGGTTTGCGGCTCTTGCCGTTTCGGCTGGTGCTCGACGGCCGCGAGGAGATCGCCACCGACCTCACGCTGGCCGCGTTCGGCAACACCCGCAGCTACGGCGGCGGAATGCGGATCTGCCCCAACGCGAATCACGCCGACGGCCTGCTCGACATCACGATGGTGCATTCCGCGTCGCGCACACGCCTGATCCGGTTGTTCCCGACGGTGTACAAGGGCACGCATGTCGAGCTCGACGCGGTGACCACGGCTCGCGCCACCACCGTCGAGGTGGAGTCACCGGGCATCAACGCCTATGCCGACGGGGAATTCGCCTGCCCACTGCCGGCCGAGATCTCGGCCGTGCCCGGCGCGCTGAAAATCCTTAGCCCGGCGACGATGCAGAGCGCGTAGCGCGATGAGGAGGAGCCGGGCAAATCAGACTCAGCCCACACCCCGACTGAGCCAGGACACCTCCGCGCCGTCGCCGCCGTCGCGGTAGATCTCGAGCGCCTCGTCCCACGCGGTGCCCAGCGCCGAATCCAACTCGGCGGCCAGCGCATCGGCGCCCTCGGACATCATCGCCCGCAGCCGCATCTCCCCGATCATGATGTCGCCGTTGGCGCTCATCGTCCCGCTCCACAGGCCCAGCTGCGGGGTGTGGCTGAACCGTTGACCGTCGACGCCGGGGCTGGGGTCCTCGGTGACCTCGAAGCGCAGCACCGACCAGGAGCGCAACGCATTGGCCAACCGTGCGCCGGTGCCGACCGGGCCGAACCAGTTGGTAACCGCCCGCAGCTGCCCAGGCATCGCCGGCTGCGGAGTCCACTTCAGGTTCGCCTTGGCGTTCAGGGTCGACGACAGCGCCCACTCGACATGCGGACACACCGCGGCGGGCGAGGCGTGGATGTAGACCACGCCAGTCGTCGCGTCGGCGAACTGGTTCGACGCACGCATCTGCTGCTCCTTCGGCTCCACGAGGGACGTCTTCCCCAACGACCTGGTGAACCCGACGAGCAGTATTCGTGTGTCTTGCGTGTCTATTGTGCCTTGTGAGACCCCTGTTGCGCTAGTCTGCGCGGTGATCTGATATCACGGCATCCGACAGCGCCGGCCATACCGGCAGCGCCCACTCCCCGAAATCGCGGTCGGTGAGCACCACGAGCGCCCGCTCGGCCTCCGGATCAGCCCAGATAAACGTGCCCGACTGCCCGAAATGGCCGAAGGTGCGCGACGAGTTTTCGCCCCCCGTCCAGTGCGGCGACTTGGACCCCTTGATCTCGAAACCCAGCCCCCAGTCGTTGGGCCGCTGCACGCCGTATCCGGGCAGGACGCCGTCCAGACCGGGGAACTGCACGGAGATCGCGTCGGCGTGCATCGGCGCCGACACGGTCGTCGGGCACAGCAGGTCGGCGGCGAACGCCGCCAGGTCGGCCACGGTCGAGATTGCGCCGAAGCCGGCGGCCTCCGCGCCGCCGTCGAGCCGGGTGGCGGCCATCCCCAGTGGCTCGAAGATCGCTTCGCTCAGGTACTGGGTGAACTCGAAGCCGGAGGCCTGCGCGACCGTCTCGGCCAGCACGGTGAATCCTTGGTTGGAGTACATCCGGCGGGTGCCCGGCTTGGCCAGGATGTGGTCGGAATGCATCGCCAACCCGGACGCGTGCGCCAGCAGGTGGCGGACGGTGGAATCCGGCGGGCCGGCCGGGGTGTCGAGTTCGACCACCCCTTCTTCGATCGCGACCTGCACGGCGCGCGCGACCAACAGCTTGGTCACCGACGCCAACACGAATGGGCGGTCGGTGTCGCCGTGCGCGGCCAAAACGCCGGAGGGCCCGACGACCGCCGCGGCGGCAGTCGCAACCGGCCAGTCGTCGAGCGCGTCGAGTGCAGCCATCGCGCAGCAGCCTATATGTCGTTGATTCCGCGCACACCACGCAAAAGATCGAGTAGGCCGCGCGGTCGGCGCAGAATCAACGCGGATAGGTTGGACCCCATGAGTCAGACAGTGCGCGGCGTGGTTTCGCGAAAGAAGGGCGATCCGGTCGAGGTCGTCGACATCGTCATCCCCGATCCTGGCCCCGGCGAGGTGGTTGTCGACGTCATTGCGTGCGGGGTCTGCCACACCGACCTGACCTACCGCCAAGGTGGCATCACCGACGACTACCCGTTTCTGCTCGGCCACGAAGCCGCCGGCACAGTCGAATCCGTCGGGCCGGACGTGACCGCGGTGGCACCCGGCGACTTCGTGATCCTCAACTGGCGCGCGGTCTGCGGTCAATGCCGCGCCTGCAAACGCGGCTGGCCGCACCTGTGCTTCGACACCTTCAACGCCGAACAAAAGATGACGCTCGCCGACGGCACCGAGCTGACGCCGGCGCTGGGCATCGGAGCGTTCGCCGACAAGACGCTGGTGCACCAGGGACAGTGCACCAAGGTCGATCCGGCCGCCGACCCGGCGGTGGCCGGCCTGTTGGGCTGTGGGGTGATGGCCGGGATCGGCGCCGCGATCAACACCGGCGGCGTCACCCGCGACGACACGGTCGCGGTAATCGGTTGCGGCGGTGTGGGTGACGCCGCGATCGCCGGGGCGGCGCTAGTGGGCGCGCGGCGCATCATCGCCGTCGACACCGACGACACCAAACTGGACTGGGCTCGGGGCTTCGGCGCCACCCACACCGTCAACGCCCGCAGCGAAGACGTCGCCAAGGCGATCCAGGATCTGACCGACGGGTTCGGCGCCAACGTGGTGATCGACGCTGTCGGCCGGCCCGAAACGTGGAAGCAGGCATTTTATGCCCGCGACCTCGCGGGAACCGTTGTGCTGGTGGGTGTTCCAACACCAGACATGCGGCTCGAGATGCCGCTGCTGGACTTCTTTTCGCACGGCGGGGCGCTGAAGTCGTCGTGGTACGGCGACTGCCTGCCCGAGCGTGACTTCCCCACCCTGATCGACCTTTATCTGCAAGGCCGGTTGCCGCTGGAGAAGTTCGTGTCCGAACGCATCGGGCTCGGCGACATCGAGGAGGCGTTCGAGAAGATGCACGACGGCAAAGTGCTGCGCTCGGTGGTGATGCTGTGATCGAGCGGGTGGTCACCCACGGCACGTTCGAACTCGACGGCGGCAGTTGGGAAGTCGACAACAACATCTGGATCGTCGGCGACGACTCCGATGTCGTGGTGTTCGACGCCGCCCACACCGCCGCCCCGATCGTAGAGGCCGTCCGCGGGCGCAACGTGGTGGCGGTGGTGTGTACGCACGGCCACAACGACCACGTGACCGTCGCTCCCCAGCTCGGCAAAACCCTCGACGCGCCGGTGCTGCTGCATCCCGGCGACGACGTGCTGTGGCGAATAACCCATCCGGACAAGGATTTTCGCAGCGTCGCCGACGGCGACACCTTAAGCGTCGGGGGCACGGAGCTGCGCGCCCTGCACACCCCCGGTCACTCCCCCGGGTCGGTGTGCTGGTACGCCCCCGACCTGCGCGCGGTCTTCAGCGGCGACACGTTGTTCCAGGGCGGGCCGGGCGCGACCGGCCGCTCGTTCTCCGACTTCCCGACAATCCTGCAGTCGATCTCGGGCCGGCTCGGCACGTTGCCGGGCGACACCGTCGTCTACACCGGCCACGGCGACACAACCACCGTGGGCGACGAGATCGTGCACTACGACGAGTGGGTGGCCCGGGGGCACTGACCCTGTGTCTAGCGCCCGTCGAGGATGCGGCGTTTCTCGGCCTGAAACTCCGCTTCGGTCAGCGCTCCCGAATCTCGCAGCGCTGCCAGTGTTTTGAGCTGCTCGACGCGGACACCCTCGTCGCTGGGCGGGTAGGGCGTTGCCGGAGGCCCCTGGGGCATCGCCGCCACCGGTTTGCGCGCGGTGCGGGTCAGCCACCGCCCCGACATCACCGAACCGATCAGGCCCACAACAAACATGCCACCGAACCACCACACGAGATGGCCGTAAGACCTGTTGTGCCCGAACGCCAATCGCGGCCGGACGAATCCGTTGACTTGGCCCTCGGTTGTGATGTCGTATGTGCCCTCGGCGGCAATATGTGCCACCCACACCCGCACATGCGCGTCATTGTTGACTGTCCTTGTACCGCCGATGCTTTCGGTCACCACCGGTTGTGCCACACCGTCGGGTGGCGTGATTCTTACCCCGAGCGGCGGCACCGGCAGGCCGCCACCGCTGGGACTGCTGATCACGACGGTGTGCAGGCTGATATTGACATCACCGGCGGGCAACTGCAGGCTGCCCTCCCCGGGGATCGGTACCTCGCCGTAGGCGTTGTACTGGTCCAGAAACAACGTGCTCACCAAGACGACGACGAAGCCGCCTACCGCAACCACCATGCCGAGGATGGCGACCGTCAGCGAAAACTTCGCCAATCGTCTGCCGCGCATCGAAGCAGTGTCTCACTGCGGACCGGGGGTTGAGAGCGAAACAGTTGCTACACCATCCGGCATCGATCCTGCCTCGGTACGCTGACTGACGTGGCCACCGATCTCGTCGCCAAAGTCCCGGACCTGTCCGGAAAACTCGCCGTCGTCACCGGATCCAACAGCGGCCTGGGCTTCGGGCTTGCGCGCCGGCTCTCGGCGGCCGGCGCCGACGTCGTCATGGCGATCCGCAACCGCGCCAAGGGCGAGGCCGCCATCGACCAGATCCGTGCCACGGTGCCCGACGCCAGTTTGACCATCAAGCCCCTCGACCTGTCGTCGCTGGCCAGCGTCGCCGCGTTGGGTGAGCAGCTGAACTCCGAAGGCCGCCCGATCGACATCCTGATCAACAACGCCGGCGTGATGACACCGCCGCACCGCGACACCACCGCGGACGGATTCGAATTACAGTTCGGCAGCAACCATCTCGGCCATTTTGCGCTCACCGCGCACCTGCTGCCGCTGCTGCGCGCCGCCGGCAGTGCACGCGTCGTCTCGCTATCCAGCATCGCCGCCCGCCGAAGCGGCAAAATCCATTTCGACGACCTGCAATTCGAGAAGTCCTATGCGCCGATGCAGGCCTACGGCCAATCGAAGCTGGCGGTGCTGATGTTCGCGCTCGAGTTGGACCGCCGCAGCCGCAACGCCGGTTGGGGCATCGTGTCCAACGCCGCACACCCCGGGCTCACCAAGACCAACCTTCAGACCAGCGGCCCGTCGCACGGCCGGGCGACACCGTCGATCATGGAACGGCTCTACAAGATCTCCTGGCGGCTGACTCCGTTTTTGTGGCAGGAGATCGACGAGGGCATTCTGCCCGCGCTGTACGCCGCGACCAGTCCGCAAGCCGAGGGCGGCGCGTTCTACGGGCCGCATGGGATCTACGAGGCCGCCGGCGGCGGCGTGACGAGAGCCAAGGTGCCCGCCCGCGCCCGCAACGACGCCGACTGCCGGCAACTGTGGGAGGTCTCCGAGCAGCTCACCGGAGTCAGCTACCCCGATGCGTGAATCGAGCATCGTCGTCCGGCCAGAGCCGGAGGAAAGTGCGACCTATACCCCGTCGTCGCGGCTGCAGGCCGCCGGGCTGGCGCCGGCCGTCGCGCTGTTCGAGCGGGCCGCTGCTGAGGTACCGCTGCCCAAGCCGCCGCAACCGATTGTCATCGCGGACTACGGCGCGGCCACCGGCCACAACTCGCTGCTGCCGGTGTGCGCCGCGATCGCAGCGATCCGTCGTCGCACCCGCCCCGAGCACGCCATCCTGGTCACCCACACCGACCTACCCGGCAACGATTTCACCGCGCTGTTTCGCACGCTGTCCGAGGACCCGGACAGCTACGTGCACAAGGACCCGGCGAGCTTCTCGTCGGCGATCGGCCGGTCCTACTACGCGCAGATTTTGCCGTCCGGCAGCGTCAACCTGGGCTGGACGTCCTGGGCGACGATGTGGCTGAGTCGGACACCGACCGAGCTGCCGGACCACGTACAGGTCGCCTACAGCAGCGACGAGGCTGCCCGCGCGGCGTATGCCCACCAGGCCGCCCAGGACTGGCAGGCGTTCCTGGCGTTCCGGGGCCGTGAGCTGTGCCTCGGCGGGCGGCTTGTGGTGCTGACGATGGCCGTCGGCGACGACGGCGAATTCGGCTACCGGCCGTTGCTGGACGCGATCGTGGCCGCGTTGCAGGCTCACCATCGCGGTGGCCTGCTCAGCGCTGATGAGTTGCGGCGCATGACGATTCCGACCTTCGCCCGCGCCGAGAAGGACTTTCGCGCCCCGTTCGCACCCAAAGGCCGCTTCGAGGGCCTGTCCATCGAACACCTGGAGGTGTTCAATGCCGAGGACCGGTTCTGGGCTCGCTACCAGGTCGACCATGACGCCGCCGCGTTCGGCGCGCAGTGGGCGGCGTTCGCCCGGGCGGCGGTGTTCCCGACGCTGGCCGCCTCGCTCGACGGCGGTCCCGCCGATCCGCGTGCCGCGGAGTTTGTCGATCACCTCGAGATCGCCGTCGCCGGGCGGCTGTCGAGCGCACCGGCTCCGATGCAAATTCCGCTCGCCTCGGTGGTGCTGGTCAAACACGGAAGATCGCACTGACCGTTTGGAAGCCGCGGAGCGGCGGGTAGTCGTCTGGTTATGAGCCCGCAGGACGAGGAAGAACCTCAGCAGCAGACCGAGGCGCCCGAGGTCACCGAGGAACACAAGGAACAGGCCGCCGAGATGGCGAAGTCCTACGACGATCAGCGCCCGACGGCGGTGATGCCCGGGACTGACCGCACGATCACCGGGACCGCGGTCAACGAGTGGCTCGATGACGAGGGCAACCCGAAATTCGGCGACCCCGAAGAGAAGCCGCACGCCGACGACAACCCGCCGGACACACAGGAACCACCGGATTAGCCGCCCGGCAGTGCCGGCTGGGGCGCAAACTGCGGGATACCCGGAATCCGCGGGATCCGCGGGATTGTCGGCACCACCGGAGCCTGGGTGGTGGTAGGCGCCTGGGTCGTGGTGGGTGCCGTGGTGGTCGGCGCTTGCGTGGTCGTCGGCGCGGTTGTGGTCGTGGTGGTCGGCGCCTCCGTCGTGGTCGACGGCGTGGTCGCCGACTCAGTCGACGACGGCGACTCGCTGCTCGGCGACTGGGTGTCTGTCGTCGCCGACGACGGGGCCTGGCTTTCGGTGCCGGGCGCGGAGGTCCCCGGTGCCGGTGTGGTGCTCACGCCGGGGGGCGGAGCGATCGGTCCGCCGCCGGAGGTATGGCGCATGGCGATCATCACGGCGGCGATGATCGCCAACACCACCAGCGCGGTGCCGACGACGACCACCGCGGGCCGGCGATACCAGGGCATGCCAACCGTGCGGGTGTCGACGGGCTGCTTGTCGCGGTCGGAGGTCCGTTGCGGGCGAGCGGACGTCGTCTCGGCGGTGGCTGCCGGGTATTCGCCGTCGAGCAGGGGCATGATGCCGGACTCGTCGTCGGCCTCCGACCAGGCCAGCGCCGGTTCGGGGCTGGGCTCCGGCGCAATTTCGGCCATCGTGGGAGCTTCGACGACCGGTCCGGCCTGAGTGGCCGCGGGCGCGAGCGCGGTCGCGCTGTTGTCGGCTGGGCCGCGCGCGGCCTGCAATGCCGCGCCGATCGCAGCTGTCATGTGTGGCCGCGGTGTGGTGATGACCGGCAGCCGCAGATGCTCGGAGAGCGTCGTGGTGACCGCCGGGATGCTGGCCCCGCCGCCAACCGAGGCGACCGCGGTGAGATCGCGAATCCCATTGCGCTGCAATGTTTCCTGAATGACTGCGAGAAATCCGGCCAACGGCTGGCGGATCGCCTCGTCGAGTTCGGCTCGGGTGAGTCGGACGTCGCCGCGGTACCCGGGCAGCTCGGCGCTCAGCGTGGTCGCCGTGGTCGACGAGAGTTCCTCTTTGGCGCGTCGGCACGCGCCGCGCAATCGGGTGTACGAGCCGATCGCCGAGGTGGCCGAGGTGTCGACCGAACCGGCCGCGGACAGATCCGCCATCACATGGGCCAGCAGCGCCTGGTCGATCCGGTCACCGGAGAAGTCGGTGTGGCGCACCGTGGGTGCGACGGGTTGGTAGCCGGCGGCGTCGACCAGGGTGAGGCTGGTGCCGGTGCCCCCGAAGTCGCACAGCGCGATGATCCCGCGGGTCGGCAGCCCGGGGTTGGCTTGCAGGGCGGTCAACGCGGCCGTGGAATCCGGCAGCAGCGCCACACCGTCCGTCGACCATTCGGGTACCCGGCGCAGCGCGGCGTCCAGTGCGCCCACCGCCGGGTGTCCCCAGTGCGCCGGATGCGTGATGGCGACCGCCGCCGGCAGCGCCCGCCCGTCGGTCGCGGCGTAGGCCAGCGCCCGCAACCCATCGGCCAGCAGCGTCTCGCTGCGGTGCGTCGAGCCGTCGGATGCGGCGATGCCGACCGGGTCGCCCACCCGGTCGACGAAGTCGCTGATCACCACCCCGGGCTCGGTCAGCTTCGGGTTCTCCGACGGCACACCGACTTCGGGCGGACGGTGCCGGTACAAGGTCAGCACGGGTTTGCGGGTCACCGCCCGCTCGGCGGTGACGGCGGCAAGGTTGGTGGCTCCCACCGACAGCCCTATCGCCGGCCGTTCTGCGTCTGCCATCTCGTCCTCCCACGGCGTACGCGTCTGCACGCCGGGCACTAATGTAACGGTCTAGCGGATGGTGCCCGCCCCGGCGATCAACGGAAGGTCGAGCGCAGTCACCCAGCCCGGGGACAGCTCGTTGACGGCGGGTACCGCATTGAGTGCCCGCATCCCCGTGGCCAGGCATCCGGCGGCGGCTGCGTCGCGCCCGGAACCGTCGGTGAACCGAAATGCCGTCTCCTGGAAGATACTTGGCGTTCCCTCGATGTCGACGCGGTAGACGTCGTCCTTGGTGCCCGACGGCCAGTCCGGCGCGGCGTCGTGGCCGATCCGGTTGACGTGTTCGAGTTGGATGCGCGTCTTGCCTTGGTAGACGCCGTTGATCGTGAACCGCACCGCAGCAACCTGTCCGGGTTGGATGACGCCCTTGGCGGTCTTGCGTTCGGTGGGCGTCACCCATTTGTCCCAGGTGGTGGTGATCTCGTCGAGCATGATGCCGGCGGCGTGCGCGATCATCGGGACGGTGGCACCCCAGGCGAAGATCAGCACCTCGCGGTTTTCCAGCACGGGCCGGAACTCCGGCTCCCGGCCGATGCCCATTTCGTTTTCGTAGTCGCCGGTGTAGTTGGTGTAGTCGAGCAGCTCGGAGGCCCGTACAGTGCGCACTTCCGAGCAGACGCCCATCAGAGTCATCGGGAACAGGTCGTTGGCAAAACCGGGGTCGATGCCGGTGGTGAAGCACGACGACTCCCCCAGCTCGCACGCCTCGGTGATCGGCTGGATCCAGTTGGGCGGGTTGAGGTGCATGGTCGGCCACACCCAAGGCGTCATCGCGGTGGAGCAGACGTCGATGCCGGCGCGCAGGAACCGCGTCATCAGCGCGATGTTGGCCTCGGCGTGCGCGGCGGTCGGCCCGTAGTGGACTAGCGCGTCGGGTTTGAGCGCGATCAGTGCGTCGACGTCGTCGGTGGCGGTGATGCCGACGGGCTCGGCCAGCCCGGAGATGTCGCCGACATCGCGGCCCACCTTCTCAGGGTTACTGACGCCGACACCGACCAACTCGAACAGCGGATGCTTGACGATCTCGGCGATCACCATCTTGCCGACGAAGCCGGTACCCCAGACCACGACGCGTTTGGACATCACGCCACCCTACGCGCGTCGCCAAGCCGGTGGCAAAGGCGCTCTGCTACAAGGTTTTTAGAGCCGACCCGCGAAATTTCACATGCGTCCAATAGCACACGTCGATCACGAGCTCATAACGAAAAGCTCGCGTTTCTATCACGATCGTTCGTTCCCCGCCCGCCGCCTGTCGCCGTCAATACGCTCCGGGTATCTGCGGTCTTTCCCGGTGTTTCGTCGCGAAAGGGGCCCTGACGATGCTCAGCACTTATTGCGTAGCCCTGCACCGCAGCCGGGTCTTCGTGGCTGCCCTCATGACGCTGGCAGCCACCGCCGGAATCTGCGGCGTCGGCGCAGCCAGGGCAACCCCGCAGCTGCCCACGGTGCCAAAGGTCCGCTACCAGATCAGCGGTCCCCCTGTGGCCGAATACATCTCGTACCAGACCGACACCGGTCAGCGCCAAGAGGCCAACGTGAAGCTGCCATGGTCGACGCAGTTCACCGCGTTCGGCACCGAAGTGTTCGTGATCAGCGCGCAAGGACCCGGCGCAATCACCTGCACGATTTCGCTCGACGGCAAGGTCGTCAGTAGCGCCACAGCGCACGGGCAGCCCGCGAGAACCGTCTGCTCGCAGTAGTAGGCCGATCGAGCGGGCAATACTCCAGATATGGCTTTCACAGTGTGGCTCGGTGGCGACCAGGGCGCTGCCGACTGCGGCGACGGCGACAGGTACGAGTTCCTGACCGGTGGGGTGCTCGGTGTGCACTACGCGGAGCCCGGCCAATGGTCGGACTACTACCCGCCCGGCACCTGGACGCGCGTCGCGGCCGAGCCCAACCATCGCCCCGGGGAGCCGCAGGATCGGTCGATCGGGCCGGACTTCGAATAGGCGCCGCCGGCACCCGACGGCGATTACTATCCAGATCCGTGAAGACGTTGGCTCTCGGCGTGGTGCTCACCGCGATAGCGGTTACCGTCGCCCCGGTTTCACAGGCCGAGATGCAGATCGGCAACTACGCGATGCAGACGCCGAGAGACCCCGGCCACGCATGGATCTGGGCGATCCGCCCCTGCATGCAACCGGGATGCGTGCACATCCAGGCGATACCGCAGCCCAACGGGCAGGCGGCCCCCTACGACGGGGATGCCCATCTCGCCAACGGCCGGTACACGATGAGCGTCGACATACCCGATGGTGTGCGCTGCGTGGTCTACTTCCTTCCTTCACACGACACCTACTCGTGGGATGCGGCGACGCTGTCCGGCTCGGTGGAGTCCAGCTACGACTCGAGCTGCGGTGGCGGCCCGGGCGGGACGGAGTCCTACCCGTTCACACTCGTGCGCTGGTAGCTGCGACGCGCCGGCGGCTGGTTGCAGACCCACAGCACCGGATTGAATTCGCCGAGGTCGGCCGCAGGATAGTCGCCGTAGACGCCGGCCGGATTGCCGCGCAGGACTTGAGCGTGTTGGCGATCTGCCCTGGCGCACAGCGCATCCCGGTCGGCCCGCCGGGCGGCAATCAATTGCGCGTAGTGGTCGGCGACGCCCCTTGCGATTTTGACCGCAAGGTACACGGCGATGCCCAGCACGATGAACGGCCAGATCACCCGTAGGACCGCGACAACGAGCGCCACCGCGAACAGCCAACCGATGAGTTGCGCCATGGGGTCCTCCTCTCCTCGACTGCGAGAGTAGGACTGGGCACCGACACGTCAGTCGGAGAAGATTTCCCGGTTGACCGTATGTAGGTAAGGGATGGCCAGGAACGGCGTGATGTAGAAGATGTCGTAGAGCCACCACCCGACGACCGGCAGCACCACCCCGGCGTAGCGCACGTCGGCGTACATGGTCATGTTGAACACGTAGCCGATCCAGATCACCGCACCCATCCAGCAGGTGATGATCATCCACTGGTGGCCCCAGCGCTTCATCTGCAAAAAGCCGATCGCCGCGGCGATGCGCATCGTGAACACGGTGAGGATCAGCCCTACCTCCCAGCCCTTTTCGCCGGGTCCGGCCGCGCCGCCGATCCACAACTCGTTGTAGTGCCAGAAGTAGCCGGCGTCGAAGAAGTTGCCCCAGGCGGTCAGGATCACCCGGGTCAACAGCGCATGGTTGGCGATCAGGTCGATCGACCAACCCAGCGTATTGAGCCCGGCATCGAGGATGATCAGGTAGCCGAGCACCGTCACCATCACCGGCCGGACCGACAGGCCAGACTGCTGAGCCCGACGCTGCAGCCACACCCCGCGCAGGAACAGCGGTAAACCGACGAAGCCGATGATCATCGTGCCCATCAGCAGCGTGCCGGCAATCAGCCATCGGTCGGCTTGCCGCTGCGCTAGCCGGGCCTCTTCCACCTGCTCGTCGTAGCCGAGTCCATCGCCCGGCGCGCCGGCTTCGCTGCGATGTCGCAGCTTCAACGCGAGCAGATTCACCGTGTCTTTGTAGCGTCGCGACACCTTCCATGTCAATGACTTCACTCAGTAAAGAGAGCACGCCGGACCGAGACAGTGCAGGCAATATTGTTGTAATTCAATGCTATAGTACAAGCCTCAATGCAGCTGACGGATCCCCTCATTGACTCTAATCAGTCAATAGGTTAGAAAGGTCGCACCATGACTGGAGTGCAGGACAAGCCGTCCGCCCGCGAGGCGCAGCGGCTGCAGACCCGGCAGCGCATCCTGGGTGCCGCGGTCGCCGAGTTCAAGCGCTCCGGTCTCGCCGGCGCGGACGTCGGCGCCATCGTGTCGGCCGCGGGGGTCGCGCACGGCACGTTCTTCTTCCACTTCCCCACCAAAGAGCACGTGCTGCTCGAGGTGGAAGCCCGCGAAGAAGCACGGATGGCCACCGAATTGGCCCGCTTCCTCGACAAACGGCACGACCTCGCCGCGACGCTGACCGAAGTGGTGCGCCTGGTCGCGGGGCTGGAGAAGCGGCTCGGCGATCTGCTCTTCAAAGACTTTCTGGCACTGCACTTCTCATCGACCCGACCGCCCAACGAACAGTGGAGTGACCACCCGCTGATCGTGCTGGTGGTTGCCGAGATCGAACGTGCACGCGACCGGGGCGAGACCTACCCCGAGGTGGATGCGTTCAGCAGCGCGGTGTTCTTCCTGCTGGGCCTTTACGCGGTGCTGACCACGACCCATCACATGACATCGATTCGCGACGACTTGCTGCAGAAGTTCGTCGCCACCACCCTTCGCGGGCTCGAAGCGCGATAACCCATCAGAATACGGAGGTCTGGTCGTGTGGCAAGACATCGTGCGTTACATCGCCGCCTGGGGCGGCACCGGCGCGGTAATCGCGTTCTGGTACTGGGTGTTCGCCAACATCGGCACGTTTTGAGCCATGGCTGATACGGGGGCGTTGTCTCTGGAGCGCAGTTGCGCGGTGACGGCGGTGGTGCTGTCCGAACGGCGTCGCGACGACGCCCGGCTGGTCACCGGTGTGCACCGCGGTTTCGGACTGAGCCCCGGCCGGCGCGTCGTCCACGTGCCATTCCCGGTACCGTCCGATTGGACGCGACGTACCCTGACATGCGGTGTGGCGCTGCAGTGTTCACCGTCGAAGGACCGAATCGCCACCTATCGGCTGGACACGTTGTCGGCCCGCGAACGCAACGCGCTGACTCTCGTCGAAGCCGGCGTGGCCCTGGGATGGATCGCCACCACGTGGCCCGGACTGTTGCCCGAACTGCGACGGGCATTGCCTGACCTTCAAATCGCGCCACACGACCTCGACGCGCCGACGATGCTCGATCGCGCCATTGCCCTGGCGCGCTCACGACAACCGTTGGTCTGTCATCCGTTGCTGGGCGCACTGCCGCTCGCTGTTTCGAGTCGCAACGGCCTGATCTCTGCCGCCCGACGCAGATTTGGCCGGATGCCCTGGAGCAGCACCCGAAAGGACACCCCGCGCGCCTACTCGGTTCCCGTCGGCGGCGACGGCGGCGTGCGGAATCCCAACCTCCCGCCACCGAGCCGCCCCGAGGACGACGACATCGAAATCCGCCCGGACCAACGCCCCGGTATCCCCTATCCGGAGTGGAACGCCTGGCGCGAAAGCTTTCTCGCCGACCACGTCGCGGTCCTCGAACGCAAACACACCGCCCGCGGACACCAAGCACCGGCCGATGCGGCCAATCTGCGGCGATGGTTCGAGGAACACACCCACCGCGCGATGACCAACCGCCTGGAGGACGGCTGTGATCTCGACGTCGACTCCTACGTCGCCCACTACATCGACACCATCACCGGGCAGGCATCGCAACCCCGGGTGTTCCGCGACCTGTTGCCCGCCTGCCGCGACGTCACCACCGCGCTGCTGCTGGACGGCAGCTCGTCGCTGGGCGTGCACGGCGGACGGCTGTTCCAATTGGAACTCGCCTGCGCCGACGCGCTGTCGCGGGCGATGACGCTCGCCCGCGAGCGGCACGGCATCTTCGTGTTCAGCGGCAACACCCGCCATCACGTTGACGTCCGCTGCCTCAAGGACTTTGACGACACTCACTTCGTCGCACCGAGCGGCATGGGTCTCGTGACCGGCGGCTACACCCGGCTCGGCGCCCCGCTTCGCCACCTGACCAGCCGGCTGCTGGCGCAGCCATCCGAACGGCGCCTGCTGATCGTCATCGGCGACGGGCTGATGTCCGACGAAGGCTACGAGGGCCGCTACGCCTGGGCCGACACCGCCCACGCCGCCGAGGAAGCACGCCAAGCCGGGGTCGCCGTCTACTACCTCGGCGTCGGCCCCACCCGCGTCGACCCGCTACCCGAGGTGTTCGGACCCCGCCGCTCCCAACGGATCCGGCGCGTCGAGGAACTCCCCCGCGTGCTGGCGCACGTCCATCGAGAATTGGTGGCCGCATGAACTACTACGCCACCGGCAACGAAGTCGCATTGTTCGAGCGGGCATTCGAGCGGCGGCTGCCGGTAATGCTCACCGGCCCAACGGGTTGCGGCAAAACCCGGCTCGTCGAACACATGGGCGGGCTGCTGGAGCGCCCGGTCGTGACGATCAGCTGCCACGACGACCTGACCAGTTCCGATCTGGTCGGCCGGTTCCTGGTCACCGGCGGCGACGTCGCCTGGACCGACGGGCCCCTGACCAGGGCGGTCAAGGACGGCGCAATCTGTTACCTCGACGAGGTGGTCGAAGCGCGTCACGACTCGCTGGCCATCCTGCACTCGCTCACCGATCATCGTCGCTGCTTGTACCTGGACCGCGCCGGCACGGTGATCCACGCGCCCGATTCGTTCATGCTGGTCTGCTCCTACAACCCGGCCTACCGCAGCTCGCTCAAGGAACTGAAACCCTCGTTGCGGCAACGGTTTGTCACAATCGCGATGAACTACCTGCCACCCGAGCGGGAAGCCGAGGTACTGGTCACCGAATCGGGCATCGATATGGCGGTCGCCCGCCGGCTGGTCGGCTGCGCAACCAGCATCCGCACCGCCGACGACGTGTTCCACTTCGAGCCGCCGTCGACCAGGGTCCTGGTCACCGCGGCGCAACTGATCGCCTCCGGCGCAACCGAAATGGAAGCCGCCCAGGCGTGCATCCTGGCGCCGCTGAGCAACGACGGCGCGATCACCGACGGGCTGCGCGAGGTCGCGGCCGCCAGCCTGCTTGACGCGCAATCACTTTGAGAAGGGAGCGGCACCTGATGAACGAACAAGACCAGCGACGCAAGCGGGCCATGATCGTCTTCCAGATCTTCATCTACGGCTACCTGCTGCTGATGTTCGCCGTCCAGCTGTACATGTCGTTTGCGCGCGGCTGGTGGCACCTATGAATGTGCCTGTGCTGCGCGGAAGTTCGGAGAGCAGCTACGACCAGCATCACGAGGAGAGCCGCGCCGCCCAGCGGCACGCCGACAAGTGGCTGATCGCCGGAACCGTGCTGATGGGAACCTGGGCCCTGGGCCTGGTCGGTTTGCCCGTTTTCCTGCGCGGGGTGTGGCTGCAGCGGCAGGCCCAACGCGCCGGGCTGTCGGTTCGGCCGATGATCGTCACCCTGATCGGCTATCTGGTCCTGATCGACAGCGCCCTCAACAGCCTGGGCTGGTCGCTGGACCTCGTCGCCAACCACACGCTGATCGATCGGGTGCTGATGACCGGGTGGGGCAACATGTTCGACGCCGGCTACTTCTGGCACTACAACGAATTGTGGATCGGTGGCGCGGCCGGACCCGGTGAAAAGGCTTGGGAGGTCGGGCTCATCCTCACCGTGTTCAGCATGCGGATGGCAGCCGCGATCGGCTTTCTACAGATGAAGCGGTGGGGCCATCAGTGGTTGATCATCACCTGCTGGATGGGCGTGGTGATCTGGATCGGCTACGTGTTCAACATGACCATGTACGCCGACGTGCGCTACGCCGGAGTCGTGTTCCCGGTCGTCGGCTGGTGGCTCTACGACATCTTCTACATCACGCCGTTCCTGGCCATCCCCTACCTGCACACCGTGAACCGAGAAATCTTCTCCGACTAGAAGGAGCGTTGCCGTGACTACGTCGTCAGAAAACCTTCCGCTGGGCACCACACCGACTTTCGCGCGCATGCACAAGTGGCTCAAACGTGGCGTGTTCGTGTGCCTGGTCGCTCTGGTCATCGAAGGCGCCTTCACTCTTCCGTTCATGGCCGTCTACTACGGCTGGCCGACACTGCCACTGCGCGACATCTGCAGCGAGCTGATGAAGGTCCGCTACTCCGACGACACGCTGGAATGCAAGTACCCCTACCCGCTGTCCGGTGCGCCGTTCGGCGGCGCGCCCGAAGCCGCCGGCCAGCACACCGCGCGGGACAAATGGGGAGTGCAGCCGGTTCCGCAGTACCACCGGATCGGATTCCGTGAACTGGTCAAGATCCACGACCAGCGACTCGCCCGCCAAGGCGGCTCTTAACGTGCCGGCTGCTGCAGCCAGGCCACGAGCTGAAAGGGCACGGCAACAAAGACCGTGCCGCCGATGAGGTTGCCGAGGGTGGTGACGCACAGGTTTGTGGCGAGACCGTGACTGCCGAAACCCCAACCGATCACGGTGTGCGGCGCCGTGCCGTGGAAAGCCGATAGCAGCAACGGCAGTCCGATGAACCCGACGTTGGCGATGACGTGTTGGGTGCCGCCGATCACGAACGCGAACGGCCCGTAGAACGCGAAGCCCATGCGCGCGACGTCGCTTCGCGCCTTGAAGAACAGGCACATCGAGGTCTGCAGGAACCATGTGCACAACACGGCGAGCAGAAGTGCGGTCCCAAACGGCTGACCGGCCTTCTGCACACCGACAGCTGCGGCCCGCTCGGCGAATCCGCCCAAGTAAGGGCCGCCCGCCGCCGCACAAATGGTCGCGAACACCAGCACGCCAATGGTGTTGCCCGCCAAGCCGATCAGGATGAGTCGGCCGTAGGCAACGACGCTCATTCGCCGCTGCAGCACCGCCAGCAGCCCAGCGGACATGTCGGCGGTGATCAGCGACATGCCGGACACCAAAATCAGCGCGAACGACATACCGAATGCCAGACCCATCAATAGGCTCGCCACCCCAGGCGTTTTGACTCCCGTGCTGACCACAAGCGACAGCAGCACCCCGAATGCAACCATCGCGCCGCCGACCAGAGAACGAACCAGGAACGCCCATGGGTGAGATGCCTTGTCGACCGCCATGTCGGCGACTCGGCGCACCATGGCGCCGACACTCAAGAGCTCGAACGGATCGTCCGTCGGGCGGAGGCTGGGCGCCTGCGCAGGTGCGCGGAAGTCTTCTGGCAACGAAACGATTTGTGACATCAGCGCACCTCTCGGAACCCGGTGAGCGCGTTGAGGACTCCGCCGATGTGCTCGTCGCTGAGTTTTTCCCCGTCGAAGACGTGGTTGAGCAGAATCCGCAGATCACGCATCTGCTGCAGGTAAATCAGGCAGGGCGGGCAATCCCGAAGATGCTTGGTCACGACTGCCGCCCACCGATCCGGCTCTGCGTCGAGAAGGTCCTCGACGAGCAGGACGAAGTCGGTGCAGTCGATCGCGGGCACGAGGTGGTCTTGGTTCACGGGCATTCCAGATAGCGCCTCTCCAGTTCGTTGCGCAGGTTTCCGCGAGCGCGATACAGCAGAGCGCGCTGCGCCGGCCCGGACACTTCCAGAATCTCGGCGGCCTCGTCGGGCGTCATCCCGACGAGATCGCGGAGAATCACGAGTTGGCGTTGCCGCGCAGGCAATGCCGCCACAGCAGCGCGCACCTGACCCACCAGCTCTCGGGTCACGGTCTCGTCCTCGGGCAAGAACCGCCTCGACGGCGGGACGCTCCAGTGGCCGGCATCGGGATGCCCGGGCGGATGCATCCGCCCGCTCAGCGGATCGGCGGCTTCCTGAGCCAGCAGCTCGTGCTTGCGGATCCGTGATTCATGGCGACGGTGCCGCGACGCGGTGTTTTTCACGACGGCGAACAGCCACGTCGCCACCGAGGAGCGGCCCTCGAACGAATGCGCCGACTGCAGAATCTGCAACCACGCTTCCTGCACGGCCTCTTCGGCACCCGCGGGTGAATCCACCATAGTGCGAGCGAAGTTCACCATCTGCTTGTGAAAATCGCGCACCAGGTCGGCCAGCGGGATACCGCCCACGTGCGGGTCGGTACCGTCGAGCGGCACGGACACCGACGTCATGCGCACCGGCCGAGTTCCCATCGCAGCTGCGCCTCGGACGGGGACTGGACCGGAATGAAGGCCGCTTCCCGGTAGCGTCGGCTTGCCGAAGTCCTGCTGGCGTATCCCTTGCCGCCAGCGGTTCGGATCTCCAATGCCGCGCTGGCGCTGGCGATTTCGGCTGCGTCGAGGCGAAGCGAAAGCAGGTCCTTCTTCGTCGGCTGACTCGGAGTCCCCACCGCCGCGGCAAAACTCGCCAGCGTCGTCTCGGCCAGCGCGAGCCTGCCGGCGAGTGAGTCGACCTCGGCGGCGAACACCGAGTTGACCCCGGCCAACCCGAGCCGGCCCTGCTGCAGGGCGGTGGAGGCCAGCCCCAGGCACATCGCGGACTGCAGGACCAGGAAGGTGGGGCGAACCGTACTGATGAATTCCGCGAAGTCGGTCGACAGCACTTGCTCAGTCGCGATTCGGACGCCCTTCAGCTTGAGATACGACGACGCGGTGCAGCCCAGCGCCAACAGATCGAACTGGTCTCCCACAGTGATGCCCGGTGTGTCGAGCGGCAGTGCGGCGACGAGCTTTTCGCCGTTCTCGCCGCGCGCCGCGGTCACCAGCAAGGAGTCGGGGTAGAGGTTGCTGGCCCACCTGATCGGGCCGTACAGTTCGTATCCCCCCTCGACCGACGCCGCCCGCAGCTCAAGGGCTCCGCAGCCTGCCGCATCCTTGAAAGCGGACGCCATGGCCGTCACACCGAGGGCCTGGCCGCGCAATAACGGCTGGACTACCGTTGTGCTGTAAGCGGTTTCAGCGGTCAGCAGGTATTCCACCACCATCCGGTTCGCCCACACCGAGAACGCCGTGCTCATGCACTCCGCGGCGATCTCGCCGATGACCGCTGCCATCGCAGGCAGCCGACCATCGGTGTTGCCCGGGGCGCCCAGACCGAGCAGCCCCGCCTCGCCGAGCGCCGCGAAACTGCGCCGCGAGCTCTCCTCACCCAGATCCAGGGCCGCGGCGTGCGCAGCGATGTCGGAAAGCAACGCGTTGTCGAGGCCACCTGCCGGGGTGTCGGCCGTCACTGTCAGGGCTCTCATGAGGTGACGAGCGTCGACTCGACGATCACAGGACGCCGGAAGGTGTTCACGACGGGCGACCAGGTGATGGCGTTGTCGTGAATCCGTTGAAGCGTTTTCTCGTCGGTATCGCCGGCGAGGGTGACCTTGCAGCGAACCTCGGTGAAGCCGGGGATTTTGTCGTCGGGCGTATCACCGACACCCCACACCGCGGAGATGTCGATGTCACCTTCCATCTCGACTTCGATCTTCGTCAGCGTCACGCCGTGATGAGTCGCGTTGGCCAGCAACCCGACCGAGATGCAAGAACCCAGCGCGGCCAACGCGGTCTCCGACGGATTGGGGGCCGAGTCGTCGCCCAGCAGCGCGGGTGGCTCGCCAACCAGCACCGGCGACAGGTTGCGGACGTACGTCAGGTTGCGGAAACCGGCCTCACACACCGTCTTGGCTTTGAGGGTCTTTTTGCCCGCGCCGGGCTCAGCCCTGGCGCTGCATGACAGCCGGTCAAGACCCTCGGCGTCGATGACAAGACCATCGGTCATGAAAGTCCTCCCAGTCACGAAGATTTCTGCCTTCGCCGGTTTAGTGCTCAGCAAGCGCCGGTGCGTGATGGCGGCGCCGAATCATTTACGGGCAAGACACGAATCGTCACACCGCTGAAACGCACCCGCCGCGGGACGCCTACGTGCACTTTCGGGGCGCTCGACGCAGATCCTGTGCTCGGGCGGCAGTGTCGTCGAGCTTTTGAATCGTGGTGAAGAAATGGCGGGCGTGCGACGGTGATTCGATGCAGGGCGTTGCGACGCAATATGGCACCATAAGAGCCATGCGAGGACGTCTTACCGCCCGATTCCTTTGTGGTGCAGTCGTATCGACGGGAGCGCTGCCGAGCCTCGGCGTTGCGTCCGCACCCGCCCAACCGTGCCCTGACGTGCAGGTGGTGTTCGCCCGCGGTACCGGCGAGCCACCCGGTGTCGGGCCGACCGGCCAAGCATTCGTCGACTCGCTGCGCCCGCGACTGGGCGCAAGGTCGCTCGACGTCTACCCCGTCAACTACCCCGCCAGCGAGGAGTGGGCGACCGGGCTCGACGGTATTCGCGACGCGGGCGCTCATGTCGTTTCGATGGCGAACACGTGTCCCAACACCAAGATGGTGCTCGGCGGCTATTCGCAGGGCGCGGCAGTGACCGGCTTCGTCACGTCGGCCTCGGTGCCCGACGGCGTCGACCCGGCGACGGTGCCGAAACCGCTGGACCCCAAGATCGCCGACCACGTTGCCGCCGTCGTGCTTTTCGCCATGCCCAACGTCCGGGCCATGAACTTCCTCGGCCAGCCGCCGGTCGTCATCGGCCCGGCCTACCAGGCGAAGACCATCAAATTGTGCGCACCCGAGGACCCGGTTTGCTCCGACGGAATGAATTTCGCCGCGCACGATAGTTACGCAGGCGACGGGGCGATGATCGACCGCGGGGCGGCGTTCGCCGCAAATCACTTGGGCCCACCGCCGCCTCCGGGCCAGAGCCCGCCGTCCGTGCCCGTGCCCGCGCCGGCGCCGCCACCACCGCCACCCGCCGACGACCAGGAACCAGGCGCGTAATTCGGCCGGCGCCGGGCGAATCTCCTTGTCCGGGCTGAGTTGCCGTCCGCCTCGGTAGCGCGGGGAAAAGCCTGCGACCGCTATTCGCGGCGCGCTAAGGTGCTGGCACGTTGCTGGCAGGTTGCTGTGGAGGGCTTCGTTGCAGGGAACCTCGTTCGGAAAGTACCGGCTCATCGAATTGCTGGGCCGCGGCGGCATGGGCGAGGTGTGGCGGGCCCACGACACTTCGATCGATCGGATCGTCGCGCTCAAGATCCTACCCGCCGAGATGTCCAAAGACGGCGTGTTCCAACAACGGTTTCGGCGGGAAGCCCATGCAGCGGCGCGACTGAACAGCCCACATGTCATCCCGATCCACACCCACGGGGAAATCGACGGACGGCTCTTCGTGGACATGCGGCTGATCGAGGGCCCCGACCTACAGTCCGTCCTCGCCCGCGGCCCGCTGCCGCCGGAGCGCGCGGTGCGCATCGTCGAGCAGGTCGCCAAGGCTTTGCACGCCGCACACAAAGTCGGGCTGCTGCACCGGGATGTCAAGCCCTCCAACATTTTGCTCGACCACGACGACTTCGCATATCTGATCGATTTCGGAATCGCCCGCGCCGCGGGCGAATTGGGGTTGACGGCGGCCGGCGACGTGATCGGCACCTACCACTACATGGCTCCGGAACGGTTCAGCGCCGGACACGTCGACGCCCGTTCGGACATCTATTCGCTGGCCTGCGTGCTCTACGAATGCCTGACCGCGCGCTACCCGTTCCCGGGGGATCGCCTCGAGCAACAAATCACCAACCACGTCACAACTCCCCCGCCGCGACCGTCGACCACCAACCCCGGATTGCCTGGCGGCTTCGACATGGTCATCGCCCGGGGCATGGCCAAAGACCCCGCCGCGCGCTTCGGCACTGCCGTGGAGCTGGCGCGCGCCGCCCGGGAGGCCATCACCACACCCGTCGCTTCGCCGCACGCATCGGCTCCCACACAGCCGCGGATTGCCAGCCGCGACCAAAGGCAGACCCCGCCACCGCAGGCAGCGTCGCCGCCGTGGTGGCGCCGTAAAACCGTCGTGATCTCGACAGCCGCCGCGCTCGTCGTCGCAGCGGTCATCGCCGGCGCGGCCCTGGCCATCGGCCATCGCAGCGCGGGAGCCGGCGATTACCACCAGGTGACGCTGCCGTTCACCGGTCTGCGGGAACCCGAAGGGGTTTCGGTGGATTACGGCGGCACGGTGTATGTCGCCGATACCCCGCACAACCGGGTGCTGGCATTGCCGGCGGGGGCGAGTGCCGCGCACGTCCTACCGTTCGAGGGCCTGAACTATCCGACCGGTGTGACGGCGGACAACACCGGCAGCGTCTATGTCACCGACTCCGGCAACAAGCGGGTGGTCGTCCTTCCCGCCGGGTCGACCACCCAAACCGAACTTCCCTTCACCGATCTCGGCAACCCGACCGGTGTGACCGTGACCAGTAGCCGCATCGTGTATGTCACCGATACCGACAAGAACCGGGTGGTGGCGCTTGACATCGACTCGAAGCGGCAAACCGTACTGCCTTTCGCCGGACTGAGTGCTCCCACTGGTGTGGTCGTGAACAGCAGCGGAACGGTCTACGTGGCCGATGGCGGCAACAACCGCGTGCTGGCCTTGCCGGTGGGATCGAATACCCAAGCGGCCCTCCCCTTGACGGGCCTCAAGGAACCCGGAGGTGTGACAGTCGACAGCGACGGCGCCGTATATGTCACCGATAGCCAGAACAACCGCGCGCTGAAACTTCCCGTCGGATCTACGACGCAAATCGAACTGCCCTTCACCGGGCTCGACAACCCGTGGGGTCTGGCGGTCGACAACATGGGCACCGTCTACGTGGCAGGCCACAGCAATCAGGTAGTGGCCCTGCGGCAAAACTGAGCCGCCGCGCAGCGCGTTACCGAACCCATACAGGAAGATGTGCTGGTGTTCGGACTCGTCGTTGTCGTAGCGCTGTTTGCCACCGTCATCGTGGGGACGGTGCTGGGCAAGCGCTATCGCGTCGGTCCGCCCGTCTTGCTCATCCTGTTGGGCGCCCTGCTCGGACTGATCCCCCGGTTCGGCGGAATTCGGCTCGACGGCGAAATCGTGCTGCTGCTGTTCCTGCCCGCGATCCTCTACTGGGAAAGCATGAACACCAGCTTCCGCGAGATCCGGGCGAACCTGCGGGTGATCGTGCTGATCAGTGTCGGCCTGGTGATCGCCACGGCCGTCGCGGTGTCGTGGACCGCGCGAGCGCTCGGCATGGAATCACACGCGGCCGCGGTATTGGGCGCGGTGCTTTCGCCGACCGACGCCGCCGCCGTGGCCGGGCTGGCCAAGCAGTTGCCGCGCCGGCCCCTCACCGTGCTGCGCGCAGAGAGCATCATCAACGACGGCACCGCGCTGGTGCTGTTTGCGGTGACGGTTGCCGTCGCGACCGGCAGTCCCGCGATCGGCCCGGCCGCTCTGGTCGGCCGATTCGTCGGCTCCTATCTCGGTGGTATCGCCGCGGGGCTCGTGGTCGGCCTGGCGGTGACCATGCTGCGCCGCCGACTCGACGCGCCGCTGGAGGAGGGAGCTCTGAGCGTGCTGACGCCGTTCGCGGCGTTTCTGCTTGCCCAGTCGGTTCACTGCAGCGGCGTCGTCGCGGTCTTAGTGGCCGCTCTCGTGCTCACCTATGTCGGCCCACGGGTGATCCGGGCCCGGTCGCGGCTGCAGTCGTTCGCGTTCTGGGACATTTCGACATTCCTGATCAACGGCTCGCTGTGGGTGTTCGTCGGAGTCCAGCTTCCGAGCGCGGTGCGGGGCATCGACAACCTGGACGGCGGGCTCGGCCGCGCGGTGTTACTGGCGCTCGCCGTCACCGGCGTCGTCGTCGCGACCCGGATTGCCTGGAGCGAAATCACCACCATGCTGCTGCGCACACTGGACCGGCGCGAGGTGCAGCGCGCCCGTCGCGTCGACTGGCGTCAGCGCGCGGTGTCGAGCTGGGCGGGATTTCGTGGCGCAGTGTCGCTTGCCGCGGCGCTGGCCGTCCCGCTGACCACGCGCAGCGGCGAGCCGTTCCCGGACCGCAACCTGATCATCTTCGTGGTGTCGGTCGTGATCCTGGTGACCGTCTTGGTCCAGGGAAGCACACTGCCGATCGTGGTCCGCTGGGCCCGGCTGCCCGAAGACGCTGCGCACGCCGACGAATTGCAGCTGGCCCGTGCTCGCAGTGCCGAAGCCGCGCTCGAGGCACTGCCACTGGTGGCCGGCGAACTCGGTGTCGGCGAGGAGCTATTGAGCCGTCTGCGAAAGGAATACGAAGAACACGCCGCGTTGGTCACCACCGACGCCTCGGCGCCGAACGCCGCGGCCGAGCAGAACGACCTGGTGCGACGGGTACGTCTCGGTGTGCTCGAACACAAGCGCCGGGCCGTCACCGAGCTGCGAGACCGAAATCGCATCGACGACATCGTGCTGCGCGAGCTGCAGACCGCGATGGACCTCGAGGAGGTGCGACTTCTCGACCCGGCCGACACTGAATAGCACCGACTCGCAGCCGGATATAGTTCGGCGATGACGTTGCAGCAAAGGAGCAGCCACGCAATGAGGATTCCACTGATGGCGGCCACCGGAGTCGCTGTGGCGGCCGCGCTGGTAGCCGGCTGCCACAACAATTCGAAGTCGTCGACCGCCACCTCCGTGTCAGCCAAGCCGACCGCAACCAGCCACGCCTCGGCGCCGGCATCACCCACCGACTACACCAAGCTGCTGATCGGGCCGAAAGACATCAACGCACCCGACACCTTCACCGCCAGCCCGCCGACCCGGGACCCGAATGGCCAGCAGGGCGCGGCGATCACGTTCACCGACGACGACGGCAGTCACGTCATCCGCGACACCATCGTGATCCTGCCGGATCCCGCCGCGGCGGCGAACGCGCTCGATGCGGCCAAGTCGGCGCCGCCCGGCGCGATTACCGGGGCGCCTGTCGCGACGGACGTCGGCGCCGGCGGCACGACGATCTCAGGGGATGCGCCCGACAAGTCCAAGGGCATCACGGTGTTGCTGTTCACCGAGGGCAGGGCTTTCGTCACACTCGAATTCGACGGCCCCAGCGGCATGTCCGCGCCGCCGGATTTCGTCAGCGATGTCGGCAAGAAACAAGACGCCGCCATCAAGCAGCGGCTCCACGCCTAACGGCCTTACCGCAGAGGCACTTTCGCGGCGATCTGCTTAGCGAGGTCGACAGCCGAGTTTTTGGGTTCCGGGCTGCAGGTGTTGATGTCGACGATGACGTTGTTTTTCAGCGCCAGCGCGCGTCCGCAGGCCCAACCACCGGCTCGGGCATTCTGTTGCGTCGCAACCACGCTCAAGACGTCGTCGGCGTTGGATATCGGCCCGGCGGTCCACTCCGTCCCGGACTGAAGGTGGCGGTATTGGTGGCAAGCCGGCCACTGTTTGGCCGAGTTGTTGAAGAACGCGGCGGCCTGCTTGGCAGTGGGAAACAACACCACGGCCTGCTCGGCGTAATGGGTGAAGTTGTCGCCGTCGTTGAACGCCTGATCGCGGATCGCGGTGAATCCGCTGTCCGCATAGACCTGGGCCTGCGCCGAGCTGTCGATGGCCAGGCATTCCCTGGGTTCCATCAGGGCGCTGTCGTCGGACATCTGGTCGTGTTTCCTGGTGAGTTTCAATTCGGTCGCCCCCATCACGGGGTTGATCTGCTCGGGGGCGAGCAGCAACCCGTCGAGCTCGCGCTCCACGACGGGGCGAGGTATGAGCGTCGTGGTGGTGGTCGTCGTCGACTTGGCGCCCTGGCTTCCGCCGCCGCCGCAACCAGTGGCGAGAATGCAGATGCCCGCCACGGCGAACGCGGTCGCCAAATAGCGCATCTGCACACCCCCATTCCTGCCGTTGCGAAAACAGATTTCCGCTGCGCCGACGAGAACTTGCGTGTTGCCGAGCCTACCGCGACATGTGGGGGCAAACGCCAGCGAATTGCCGAATTTCCTGCTCTGCCAGGTGCTCTCAGCGGGTTTGAATTATGTGCGGGAATGGCCTTAATTGCCGCCGTCGGATTGCGATTCGTCAGGAGTCCACGCCGTCGGCGGGGCGGGCTGACCAGGGAACAAGAAATCGATGAACGCCGCGGCCGTTGGTTGCGGCTCGTGGTTGGCCAGTCCCGGCCGCTCGTTGGCTTCGATGAAGGCGTAGTCCTTGCCGGTGACGTCGGGTACCAGCAGGTCGATGCCGGTCACCGGGATACCGATCGCTTCGGCCGCCGCCACCGCGACCCGGCACAATTCGGGGTTGACCTGCGCGGTGACGTCGCGAATCGTGCCGCCTTGATGCACGTTGGCGGTGCGACGCACCCGTAGCCGGGTGCCTTCTGGCAGCACGTCGTCCATCGCCCACCCGGCCTCGGCGACCGTCGCCTCGGTGACGCCGTCGAGCGGGATGCGCGATTCACCACCGGTGGCCTCCGAGCGGCGCCGGCTCTCGGCGGCAATCAGCTCCCGCACGGTGCGGTCGCCGGTGCCGATGACTTCAGGCGGTAGCCGCAGCGCGGCGGCCACCACCTTGCCGTCGATCACCACCAGGCGAAGGTCGTCACCTGCTACGCGCTGCTCGATCAGCACCTCGGGGTGTTGCTCCCGTGCGCGGGCCACCGCGTCCGCGAGCTTGTCGGGGCCGTCCTGGGCGGTGATGCCGACAGTGATGCCCTTGCCCTGCTCGCCGCGCGTCGGTTTGACGACGACCTCGCCGACCTCGGCCAAAAACGCGTAGTCGTCCTCGTCGAAGCTGGCCAGGCGGGCTTGCGGCACGGTGATGCCGGCCTCTTTGACCAGCCGGCGAGTCAGGCGCTTGTCGTCGCAGCGGCTCATGGCGATGGCCGAGGTGTACTCCGACAGCGATTCTCGGGTGATCACGCTGCGGCCGCCGTGGCTCAGCCGCATCTCGCCGGTCTCCGCGTCGAGGACCTCCACCCGGATTCCGCGGCGCAGCGCTTCGTCGGCGACGATGCGCGCATAGGGGTTGAGGTCGTCGATCGTTTCCGGGCGCGGGGTGAACAGCGGCTCGTTGATCGCGTTCTTGCGCTTGATCGCCATCACCGGGATGCGGCGAAAACCCAGCTTCTCGTAGAGCGCGATGGCGGCGTCGTTGTCGTGGGCGACCGACAGGTCCAGGTAGGCGCGGCCCTTGCGGCGGAAGTGCTCGGCCATCACCCGGGTCAGGGCTTCGCCGATCCCGGGAAGTGCCGCGGCCGGGTCGACGGCCAGGGTCCACATGCTCGACCCTCGCTCCGGATCGGAGAACAGCAGCTCGTGGTCGACGCCGGTGGCGGTGCCCACCACGGCGCCGTCGTCGTCGCGGATCGCGACCAGGTATGTCACGGCCTCGGCGTGCAGGTGGTTGTTCCAGGTCACGTCGACCGGTGCCGGCACCATTCCGCAGCGCACGTAGACGCGGTTCATCGCGTCGGCGTCGGCCCGCTCGTTCAGCGTGCGCACTGTCACGCCGGGCGGCGGGGCAGCTTCCTGGGGCGAGTCTCTGAAGCGCAGCCGATAGGTGTGGCTGGGGTCGATGAAGAACTCGCTGGGCGATCGGGCGACGACGACGTGCGGCTCGCGGGGATAGATGCAGATGTCACGCCGCCCGGGTTCTTCCCGCCGCAGGGCCTCGGCCAGACTCTCGGAATCGGGGAAGGTCTGGCCGAAAATGAGTCGGCCCCAACCCAATTCGAGCTCGACATTTTTGACCATCGCATCCATCAGGTGAGCCGGCGGCGCGTCGTGCAGGCTCAGTGTGATCGCCTCGTCCGAGGGATCGATGGTGCTCATGTCGCCTTGTCTACCCACTTCGCTCAGAGGCCGAACTGGTCGTCGATGATGCCGAGCCAGATCCGCGCAGCGTCGATCGCGACCTTTTCGCTGATGAACGCATGCTGGGTTCCGGTGTACATGTCGCGGAATGCCCGCTCGAAGCGGCTGCCTTCGCGGATCGCGGTGGTGCCGGCCGCCAAATGTGCCCACTCCGCGCAACTTCGGGCGGTGTCGGTCGCGTGCACGGCGGCCACCCGCATGTCGGCCCGCAAGGTCGGGGTCAGCTCCGCGCCGGCGGCGACGGCGGCCTCGGCCGTGCCGAACGCGTCGAGAACCAGCAGGCGCGCGGCGCGCCACGCCGCGACGTGCTGGGCGAGGCCTTTCTGGAACGTCGGGCGGCTGGCCAGCGACTCCCCCATGTCGCTCATCCGGTATTTGGTGGCCGCCAGCTCGGTGACGTCGTCGAGCATGCTCTTGGCGACCCCGAGCGCCCATGACGCATGACCGGCGGCGGTCACCGACATCAGTCCCATGCGGGTGGCCGGCGACGAGCCGCGATACGGCTCCCGGCGAAACAGCGGAAACGTCCGGCTTTCCGGACGAACGCGTCGTCGGCGCTGTAGTCGTAGGATCCGGTTCCCTTGAGCCCCTGGACATACCAGCCGTCGTCGATTGAGATGTCGTCGCGTGCAACGACAGCCACCTGCATGTCGGGGACACCGTCGCTGACCCAGCGCATTTCGCCGTCGTCGAGTGGCAGGAACCCGGCCGCAATGTACTGCGAATGCCCAATGCCCGAGCCGAAATTCCACGATCCGCTCAGCCGGTAGCCACCGTCGACGGCGAGCCCCTGGCCGTTGGGGAAGAATTGGCCGCCGAGCGTGACGCGGTTGTCGTGTGCGGTGAACACCTCGGCGAAGCCTTCGTCGGGCAGGTAGCACGCCGCGGCGAACGTCGACGGCAGGTTCGCGATGCCCACCCAGCCGAACGACCCGTCCTGCCAAGCCATTTCGATCCAGGTCTCGATCATCTCGGCAAACGACGGTTCGACGCCGCCGGCCGCGACGGGATTGAACGCCGATAACAGCCCGCTGGCCCACATCCCCTCGACAATCGGGGCGGTGAGGGTGCGCTGGCGCTCCGATTCGGCGGCCTCGGCGCGCACCAGCTCCCGCATGCCCCGGGCCAACGCGACGAGCTGAGTACTCGCTGTCGACGTCACCAGGGTCGCTAGCCTTCCAGTGCTTTGGCGGCGCCGGCCAGGATCGCGTTGAAGCTCGAGCGCAGCAGCCGGGAGCTGACCGGTTCCATCAGACTTCCGCCGAAGTACGCCGGGTGGGTGTAGCGGGTGATCCAGTCGACGTGCGTGCCGTCGCCGCTCGGGGTGAATGTCAGCGTGCCGCCTTCGTGCTCGAACGGCGGAAACGAGCGGAGGATCAGATAGGAATAGCTGCGCGGCGGGTCGTAGGCCGTGATCTCTTCGCGGAACCAGGTGCCCAGCCCGATCACCCGTCGCACCGCGCCCACGCCGGGAACCGTCGCGCCCTTCTCCCAGAAAGCCCGGAAGATCGGCGGAGCGGCGGTCAGGCTGGCCGGGTCAGCCAGCCAGTCGAAGACCCGTTCACGGGATGCGGCGATTGTCCGTTCGACTCGAAGCTCGATCATGAGGCCTCCTGTCTGGCTATGAGATTACGACTGGCCGGAATCGGCGAATGCTGGAGAGCCGGCGGGCCCGCCGCGGGCGACCACGAGCGGCATCGACGTGGCCGCATCGGTGTGCAGGATCGTGTGCACCACTTCGATGAGGTCTTCGACCGGCATCAATTTGCCGGGCATGCAGCCGCGCGACAACCACAGCGGTGCAGCCTGTTTGGCGAGTTCGGGATCCCAGCCCACGCTCATGCCGGTTTGCGCGTCGCCTTCGCCGCCCGGGCACTCGCCCACGATCAGGCAGGTGAAGCCGATGTCGGGATGTTCGGCGCGCCAAGCCTCCACGAGTCGTTCCAGCGCCGCCTTGCTGACGCCGTACGCGCCCAGCCCTGGCCAGGGTGGCCCGAAGGTGCCGGCGTCGGACGAGAGGTAGATCGCCTTGCCGGCGGAGGCGCTCAGGTGCGGCATCGCCGCCGCGGTCGCCAGCGCCGCGCCGATGACGTTGGTGTCGAAGACGCGCCGCCAGGTGGCGGCGTCGGTGTCGACCATGCGGACCAGCGGCCCAACGGCGGGCGTGTACACCAGGTGGTCGATGCCGCCGAGCGCGTCGGCGGCCTGGTTGATCGCCGCCCGGCACGACGCCTCGTCGGTGACGTCGCATTCGATGGCGGTCGCGCTCGGCCCGGCCTCCTTGGCCGCGGCTTCGATGCGCTCGCGACGCCGGGCGAGAAGCGCGACCTGAGCACCCCGCTGCGCAAGACCGACGCCGATGCAACGCCCCAGCCCACTCGATGCGCCGATCACTACTGTCCTTGACATATTCGCCCTCTCTTGTAACGCCCGCTGCAGGCACAGCGTACAGATCGCCGTGGGTGTCAGTACCGTGAGCGATATGAAATATCTGGACGTCGAGGGAATCGGAAAAGTCAGCCGGATCGGGCTGGGCACCTGGCAGTTCGGCTCGCGGGAGTGGGGCTACGGGGACCAGTACGCCACGGGTGCGGCGCGCGAGATCGTGCAGCGTGCTCTTGCGTTGGGAGTCACGCTGTTTGATACCGCCGAGGTGTACGGGTTCGGCAAGAGCGAACGGATTCTCGGCGAAGCGCTCGGCGACAAGCGTGCCGAGGTTGCGGTTGCCAGCAAGATCATGCCGGTTGCGCCGCTACCCCCGGTGGTCAAGCAGCGCGAGCGTGCCAGCGCGCGCCGGCTGCAGCTCGACCGCATCCCGCTCTACCAGGTTCACCAACCCAACCCGGTAGTCCCCGATTCGGTGATCATGCCCGGGATGCGCGGTCTGCTCGACAGCGGCGCGATCGGCGCGGCCGGCGTGTCGAACTACTCGCTTGCGCGATGGCAGAAGGCCGACGCCGCGCTCGGCCGGCCGGTGATCAGCAACCAGGTGCATTTCTCGCTCGCGTACCCCCGCGCGCTGGACAACCTGGTGCCGTTCGCGGAGCGCGAGAAGCGCATCGTGATCGCGTACAGCCCACTGGCGCAAGGACTTCTGGGCGGCAAGTACGGCGTCGACAACCGTCCCGGCGGCGTCCGGGCCATCAACCCGTTCTTCGGCACCGAGAACCTTCGTCGCATCGAGCCGCTGCTGCAGACGCTGCGCGCCGTCGCCGCCGATGTGAACGCCAAGCCGGCACAAGTGGCGCTGGCGTGGCTGGTCAGCTTGCCGGGCGTGGTCGCCATTCCCGGGGCGTCCAGCGTCGAGCAGCTCGAGTTCAACGTCGCCGCCGCCGACATCGAGCTGCCCGCGGATTCCCGCGACGCGCTTACCGACGCCGCCCGCGCGTTCCGGCCGGTCTCGATGGGGCGCTTTGTCACCGACACGGTCCGCGAGAAGCTGCTGCGTCGCTGACGATGCTCGAGCGCAATGTGCTGGGCGGGCCGCTGGAAGAGTGCGGCACCGAGCCGCTCACCGGGTTCTACCGCGACGGCTGCTGCGCGACCGGTCCCGAGGACATCGGCCTGCACACCATCTGCGCGGTGGTGACCGCCGAGTTTCTGGAGCACCAGCGCTCGATCGGCAACGACCTGGTGACGCCGCGACCCGAGTATCGCTTCCCCGGCCTCACGCCCGGCGATCGCTGGTGTGTGACCGCGCTGAACTGGCTTCGCGCCCACCACGACGGCTACGCCGCGCCTGTGGTGCTGGCCTCCACCCACGAACGCACCTTGGAGGCGGTGCCGCTGGAGGTGCTGCGGGAGTACGCCGTCGACGTGCCCGACGACCTGGGCGAGTTGTAAGTACGACGTCCCAGCGCCATCCGGGGCCGGTAAACTCGCCGTCAATTACACAAGGAATGGCCTCGGCACCTACGCCGAGTTATGGAGGATCATGAAGCGTCTTGTATCCACCGCGATGCGCGCGGCTGTGTTCGCAATCCCGGTCGCGGTGATGATCTCGGGTGCGCCACTTGCCAGCGCAGTCACGGATGTCGAGGACAACTGTCGTAACACGGGCGGCGACTACACGTCGCAGGAAGTGCAACCCCATTGGGGCGCCGCTCCGGTCCTTATCGAAACGTGTTGCACCGCAGGCCAATGCGTTACGTACCGCGATGGCGTAAAGGGACCCACCTACGGAGGAGGTTAGGCCTCCGCGGCGCGGTGTCTGAGTCGGCGCCACAGCTGCAACCGCTCTATCTGCTGGCGGACAGCCAGCTGCTGTTCTGGAAGCGGCAGGACCGGCTGCTCCTCGAGGCAGCGCTCGACGGATTTGCTTGGGACACACCGTTTAGCGCGGCCTACATCGGCGCCTCCAACGGCGATCGTCCGGAGTTCTACGAGATTTTCGAGGCGGCGATCGAACCGATTGGAATCACCGACCGTCGCATGATCGCTTCGTCGTTCGGCCCCGATGACCGCGCCTTCCTGGAGCGCGCCGAGCTGATCGTGCTCGCGGGCGGCGATGTGCGCATGGGCTGGAACACGTTCGAGAAAACCGGCATGAAGGACGTGATCCTCGACCGGTACACCCAAGGGGCGGTGCTGGTGGGGATTTCGGCCGGGGCGGTCCAACTCGGGCGGTATGGAATCGTCGAGGAATCCGAATTGCTCGACGTGTTCAAGCTTGCGCCGCTGGTCATCGACACCCACGACGAGCGTTCCGAGTGGGCGCGGCTGGCAAGCACCATCCAGTCGCTGGAGGGCGGGGCCACCGGACTCGGACTGCCTTCCGGCGGCGGGGTGGTCGTGCACCCGGATATCACCATCGAGCCGCTACGGCGGCCCGCGCACGAATTCCGTTTCGACGGCACTGGCGTTACGCACTCGCTGTTGTACGCCGAAGACGCGTAACCGGCCGGGTCGGCCGTGCACACTTGTGGCATGGACATGCGCACCAGCGGGCCTGAGTCCGAGCCGCGCCGCACGCTCAACGGCATCTCGGACGTCCGTGCGTTCTTTCACACCAACACCGTGCCGCTGTATTTCATCTCGCCGACGCCGTTCAACCTGCTCGGCATCGACCGTTGGATACGAAACTTCTTCTACCTCACGTACTTTGACTCTTTCGAGGGCGAACATCCGCGGGTGTTCGTGCCGCGACGGCGCAACCGCATGGATTTCGACTCCATGGAGGATGTGTGCAATTACCTGCTGCGGGATCCCGAGACGCTCGATTTCATCGCGCATCGGGGGCCCGGCGGCAAGGCCTGCTTTGTGATGCTCGACGAAGCAACCCACGCCCTGGCCCGCGAGGTGGGACTCGAGGTCATGCAACCGTCGGCGGAGCTGCGTCATCGGCTGGGCTCCAAGATCGTCATGACGAGGCTGGCCGAGAAGGCCGGGGTAGCCAGCGTGCCTCACGTGATCGGGCGGGCCGGCTCCTACGACGAGCTGTTGGCGCTTGCCCACGGTGCGGGTCTGGGCGATGACCTCGTCGTCCAGTGTGCTTACGGCGACGCCGGCACCACGACGTTCTTCGTGCGCGGTCAGCGCGACTGGGACCGTCACGCCGGTGACGTGGTCGGGCAGGAACTCAAGGTGATGAAGCGCATCCGCAATGTTGAGGTGTGCCTGGAGGGCGCCGTGACCCGGCACGGCACCGTGGTCGGTCCCGCGATGACGAGTCTGGTCGGTTACCCGGAGCTGACCCCGTACAAGGGCGGCTGGTGCGGCAACGACGTGTGGCGCGGGGCGCTGACGCCTGAACAGACGCACACCGCGCGAGAAATGGTGCGAAAGCTGGGCGACCGCATGCGCCGCGAGGGGTATCGCGGCTACTTCGAGGTGGACCTTTTGCACGACCGGGATTCTGGCGAGCTGTATCTCGGCGAGGTGAACCCGCGGCTGAGCGGTGTCAGCCCGATGACGAACTTGACCACCGAGGCCTACGCCGACATGCCGCTGTTTCTCTTTCACCTGCTCGAGTACATGGATGTGGATTACGAGCTCGATATCGACGAGATCAACGCGCGTTGGGAGCGCGGCTACGGCGGCGACGATGTGTGGGGACAGCTGATGATTTGGGAGACCTCGCCACACGTCGAGCTCATCACCGCGGCCCCGCGCACGGGTGTGTGGCGCCTTGACGACGACGGGCGCGTCTCCTTTGCACGTTCCGCCAACGACTGGGCCACGCTGACCGAGGCCGAAGCCTTCTACATGCGGATCGCGGCGCCGGGCGACGTGCGTTGCAAGGGCGCCGAACTCGGCGTGCTCGTCACCCGCGGGCACCTGCAGACCAAGGACTACAAGCTCACCGAACGGTGTCGGCGTTGGGTCGAGGGCATCAAGGGGCAGTTCGCGTCGACACGGCTGACACCGGGTGAGCCGATCGTGCCGCGGCTCGTCGCGCGAGCGTGATCGTTGCGACTGGCTATCGATATAGCAGAACTGCTATATTAGGTTCGTGGGTTCCTACGGTGGCGATCTAGTTCGCGAGGCGCGCCGACGAGCGGGCCTCACGCAGGCCGAGCTCGCAAGCCGCGCCGGCACGACCCAGTCGGCGATCGCCCGGTGGGAGTCCGGGCGCACCGCAATCAGTCTCGACGACGTCCGTCGGCTGGTCCGACTGTGTGGCCTCGACCTCGAGGTCATGCTTGTGCCGCACGGCGAGAGCGACCTGGCGCAGGCCGCGCGTCTTGCGTCGCTTAGCGGCCAAGAGCGTATGGACCGCCACGCTCGGATAACACGGCAGCTTGCCGAGCTGCGTCAGGGCGGACGGGGTTGATGTGGAACTCGATCTGCCCCGCATCCTCGAGGTACTGCACCGAAACAAGGTGGCCTACATACTGATTGGCGGCCTCGCCGCCGTTTACCACGGCTCACCATTTCCGACCGAAGACGCCGACATCACCCCGCAAATGGACCGGCGAAACCTCGACAAACTGGCCGATGCGCTGCGCGAACTCAATGCACGAGTCCGCACCGACTCTGAACCCGGAGGACTTCCCTTCCGCTGCGACGGTGAGGCACTGGCGGCGGCACAAATCTGGAATCTCACCACGGACGCCGGCGATCTTGACGTGACATTCAAGCCATCCGGAACGGATGGCTACGCCGACCTACGTCGCGACGCAGCCCGGGTCCACCTCTACGGGGTAGAGGTGCGCATCGCGTCGCTCAGCGACGTCATCCGGTCCAAGCAAGCGGCGAACCGACCGAAAGACCAACGAACACTACCGACCCTGCGCGAAATCCTCGCCCGACAACGAGATTAACGCCAGACTGTCCGTCCGCCAACGGATTACACAAGGTCGGGCAAAGGCTCAGCACCCGTCAACCAGTGACGTCCTACCTCGCGGGCCGTCTCCCACTTGGGAATACTCACCGCATCGTCCTGGCCGAGGTCCTCGGGCGTCGGGCCGATGCGCTCGGCCAACGGAGCCAACGCGTCCAGATCGAAGTTGTAAACCTCGGCCGCCGCCAAACCCAGCATCTGGCGGGTCTCCTCGACGGGCACGTCCCAGAAGGAGCGACGCAGCCAGCCGCGGGTGTGCGGCCAGGTTCCCTCCGGGTGTGGAAAGTCGTTGCCCCACAGCATGTTCGCCACGCCGATCTCGTAGCGCCGCGCCAGCTCCCTGCGCTCGGTGGTGGTGGCCCCGATAAAGCAGTTGCGGTCGAAGTAGGCCGAGGGCGGCATCGTCAGATCGCCCTCCATCTGATGGCTCATCTTCTTGGCCGAGTGCTCACGCAAATACCGCGTGTCCATCAGCCACAGCAGATCGTTGGCCCAGAACGCACCACACTCTGTGACTCCCCACCTCAGCCGGGGGAAGCGCTCGAACACCCCCGACCACAACGCGAACCACAGCGGCCGGGCCCCCCACCAGCGCACCTCGGTCACGTAGATGCCCAGGTGCCCTCCGTACTCCTCTTGCGGCGCCGGACCGGAGTGGGTGTGGACCGGCATCTGCAGGTCTTGGCAAGCAGCCCAGACCTTGTCGTAGCGACGGTCGTGGTACGGCGGGTAGCCGACCCAGCGCGCGGGGATCAGAATGCCGCCGCGCAGCCCGGACTCTGCGGCTCGCGTGATCTCGGCGACGGCCGCGTCGACGTCCGCCAATATCGGCACAACCGCAACCCCGGCCCGCCGCTCGGGGCTGTGGCTGCACAACTCGGCCAACCAGCGGTTGTGGGCGCGCGCACCGGCCATCGCGCGGCCCGGGTCGAGGTCGCCCGACTGGCCCAACCCCGCACCGAACGGCGCCCCGGCGACCCCGGTCACCGCGTCGGCGTCGGGAAAGATGACTTCGCCGACCACGCCGTCGCCGTCAAGTTCCTTGTCGCGCAGGGCGACATCCCATCCGCCGGCGATACCCTCGCCATGCTCGGAGAACCACTGCTCGGCGAACTCCTCGTCGATGAACCCGCCGGCCCGCGCCGCGGCCTCCTTCTCGGCCAGGTATGCCTCGAAGTCCTCCCGGTATTCGGGGTCGACGTATTCGCGGTACCGCTCGGTCGGGAGCTCGGCGTGACAGTCCGCGGAGATGATGGTGTAGGGCTCCACTTTGGTCCTTTCGCTACCAGGCACGGATGGGGTCGGGTTCGAAGACGGTGCTGCGCGCGTCGGCGGGCACGGCCGCCAACGGCTCGGCGACCTCGGCCACGGTCGGCCCGATGCGGTCGACTAACGGCGCGAGGGCCTCGAGGTCGAAGCCGTACACGGCCGCCGCATTCCCGCCGACCATGGCCGCCACCTCGTCGGCCGGAACATCACTGAAGGTGTGCCGCAACGCCTCCCGCGTATAGGGAGCGGTGCCCTCGAAGTGTGGGTAGTCGCTTCCCCACAGGATCTTCTCGACGCCGATTCGGCGGCGCTCGGCACATTCGACGGGTCGCATGAAGCTGGCACCGACGTAACACTGGCGAGCCCAATACTGGCTGGGCTTAAGGGACAGCGAGCCGGCCGTGGGCCCGGCGAAGCGAGCGATCGCCGAGCTGGCTCGCGCGTACCGGCCCGCCGCCACGTCCAGTGAGTCGAGGGTCGCCGGTATCCAACCGGCGCCCTGCTCGGTGAGGACCACAGTGAGGTCTGGATGACGATCCAGTGCGCCACTGAAGATCAAGTGCCACAGCGCACGATGTGCCCACCAGTGCGTCTCGTACACCCACACCGCGAACGAGCTGCCCCACCCGTCGGTCGGGCTCGGCCCGGCGCTACCGCCGTGATGGTTGACCACCACACAAGCGTCTTCGCACGCGGCCCACAGCGGCTCCCAGTGCTCGGCGTACAGCGGCGGGATGCCGGTGCCGGGCACGACACCGGGCAGCAGCACCCCGCCGCGCAGCCCCAACTTGGCGATCTGTGCTATCTCGGCGACCGCCTCGTCGAGATCTCCGAGCAGGATCTGGCCCACCCCGGCACGACGCTCGGGAGACAAAGAACAGAAGTCGGCCAGCCACCGATTGTGTGCCCGTAGCCCGGCCCAGCGCAGCTCGAGCTCTCGGGCGGTCTCCGGCGGGGGTGCGGCCAGGCTGGCCTGAGGGAAGAACGGCGGCACGGTGTTGGGGTAAATGACCTCGCCCGCAACACCTTCCCGATCCAGGTCGGCGTTGCGTCGATCGCTGTTCCAGTTGCGCTCGGCGTCGGGCTCGGTGAGGTCGCCGAACGGGTTGACGTATGTCTTTGCCCAGCCGTCGAATTCGTCTCGATACTGCGGATCGAGGTACTCGCGGTAGTCGAGCAGGTCCGCGCCGGCGTGGCAGTCGGCGGAGATGACTGGGTACCGCTCCATGGCTATACCCTCGCCGGCGCCGCGAGCAGTGCCACGTCGTCGTAGCGCTGGTGCACATAGGGCAGCAGCCATTCGGCCGGCACCCGCTCCGCGATGCGTCCCACCTGTACCGTGCGTCGGCGACACCAGGTGATCGACGTGATGTGGCGAATTACGATGTCGGCCACCGGATCCAGCGGCGACTCCCCCAGTTCGAGTGTGCCGTCGATGTTTTCCAGCAGCTCGTAGTGGCGGTGGTACTCGCCGTAGACCAGGTGGGGGTCGGTGATGCCGCTGCCGTCGGGGGCACGCAGGAACTTGAAGTAGAACTCGGTGTTCACCTGGTCGGGCGGCAGGGCCGCCGGGCCGGTGACCTGTCCGTCGAGTCTGATGAGCTGGTAGCCGAGGCGGTCCACGGTGGCGCTAACGAGGTCTTTGTCGCGTTCAACCTCAATGTGAGCTAATTTCTTTGGCTCGCCGAATGTTTCGCGTCCGCCCGTGACCGACTGTTCGGTGGACTGGGGCATGAAGAGGGGGTAGTCGCCCTGCAGGTCGCCGTGCCGGGCGGTCACCGAAAACACCGCCGATCCGAACGGTGGCCTGCCCTCGATGCGGACCCGCTGCAGCTGAACACGCACCAACGGCTCGGCCGCCGGCTCCAGTGGCTTAGGTAAGACGGCAGCGACGATCTCCGGGTCGGTGAGGTACGTGACAGTCACCGCTTCGGTGGCGATGGGCGCCTTGGTGGCGTCGATCTCGTGGTCGACCTGCGCTTCGGGCGGGCGGGGACCGTAGCGAATCATGTTGCTACTCCTTTGGTTTGCGGCTGCTTCTCGGCGCTCTGGCCGAGAACGTCGACCAGGTAGTCGGGGTTACTGCGATTAAGGATCGATGCCGCCTTGCGGCTCACGACGTCCTCGGTGGGGGTGGGTGGGCCCATCATCCAAAAGCGGTCCGCCCGGATTCCCTCCACCACCTGGTCCGCGACCGTCTCTAGCGGAGTGAACTCGACACGCGCGCCGGCGTTCTCGAAACGGGCCACGACGTCTTTCAGCGTGTGCTCGGGGGTGCGGCGTTCCTGGGTCGCCGCGTAACGCTCGGGCCGGTGCCGCCACGACTCCCAGATGCCGGTGTTCAGAAAGCCGCCGGGAAAAAGGACATGCGCTTTGACCTCAGTTCCCGTCATCTGCAGGTGGCTGTAGAGGCTTTCCGTCAGGCACAGCACCGCGGCCTTCGTCATCGGGTAGACCGCGGTCGCGGGTCCGCCCATGGCGCCCTTGGCAATTGGCGCGAATCCGCCGTTGCCCGAGCAGGTGTTGACAACATGTCCCTCGCCCTGCTCGAGCAGGATGGGCACGAAAGCCTTGATGCCGTGAATGACGCCCAGCACATTGACGTCGATTCCCCACCGCCAGTCGGCCAGGTCGTGTTCCCACATATAACCCTCGGAGACCGCGCCGGTGCCGGCGTTGTTGCACACCACGTGCACCGCGCCAAAGCGATCGAGGGTCTGTTTGGCGAGCGACTCGACCGAGGAGTAGTCGGTGACGTCGGCAACCACCCCGGTCGCCTCGACGCCCTCGTCCACCAATTCCCGGGTTGCCTCGTCGAGTGGTTCGGCGAGGACATCGGCCAGCACCACCTTCATGCCCTCGCGGCCGAACCGCCTGCCCATCGCCCGGCCGATGCCACCGGCTCCGCCGGTTACGACCGCCACTCTGCCCTGAAGGTCAGTCATTGTGGCAATGGTCACACGGTCGCGCATGCCACCGCAAGCAGTCGCATTATGCGACCATTGGCCTATGGCTCCGCGCCCCTCCCCTCAGACCGAACGGGTCGTGAACCTGTTCGAGCATCTGGCAAGTGACGGGAACCGGGGGATGACATTGGCCGAGGTATCGCGGCATCTGGGCGTGCATAAGGCCAGCTGCCACTCGATGCTGTCCGAGCTGCTCCGGGCCGGCTGGCTGTTACGAGACCCGGTTCGCAAGACCTACCACCTCGGTCCCGCTCTGGTCCGGCTCGGGCGAGAGGCCGAAAGCCACTATCCGGCCCTGGTATTGGCCCGCTCGGCGATGGCCGAGTTGTCGGCCGCGACGGGCGCACACTGCATTGCCTTCTCGGTCGGCGACGACTGCGCCACCGTCGTCGATCAGGTCCGCAGCCCTCACGGCGGCGGTCACCCGATGCCCATCGGCACCCAGTTCCCCCACCGCCCGCCATATGGGGCGTCGATCGTTGCGTGGTCCGGGCCAGATGCTAGGGAGCGCTGGCTGGCCGCGTTACCCGCGGACGTCCGCGATCGCTATCGCCAGGCTCTGGCCGCCGCCAACCAACGCGGCTATGCCGTTGGGCTACATATCCTTCCGGACCTGCGCCTGCGGGAGCTGGCGCAGCTCGTGCGTAGCGCCGAGGTACGTTCCGCTCGGCTGAGCCAGCTGGCGCAGGCGTTGACCGACGAACTCATCCACACCGAGGAGTGGTTTCCGGTGAACTTGGACCCCGACCGCACCTACGAGGTGAGCCACATCGACTCGCCGATCCTTGAGCAGGAGTCGCGCATCGCCCTCATGCTCAGCCTGGTTCCCAGCGCCGAGCCGATGAGCGGTGCGGCGGTCACCCGTCTGGGGGTGCAGCTCGCTTCTGCGACTCGCCGCCTAAGCGCTGCCTTGACCGGAGAATCGCGTACCGGCTGAGAGTGTTACGCCAGCATCGGGTCGATCGCCGATCGGGGCACGAGCACCTGCGGCGCCCCGGCTGAGTCGGGCAGCAGCACGCCCTGGTCGAAGAAGAAATACACCCCGTCATTGACCACCGCGAAATTCTGGTAGTTGTCCGGGTTGTACAGCGCGGTCGTCGCGATCGGCACGGGCGGTAGTGTCGGCGCAGTCGTCGTCGTGGCCGCCGCCGGCTGTCCCGGCTGCGCCGGCGGGGGCGGCGGTGCCTGCTGCTTCTGCAGTTCGGCCTGGACGATCGGCGCGACGGTCTTTAGCGGATCGTCCACCCGCCACAACGGCGTGTGTTCTTTGTCGTCCGATGCGGCGGTGTAGGTGATCGCCTTGCGATAGGTCTGGTCCCAGTTGAACGCCTTGTACATCTGCGGATGCGGGGCACCGACGCTTTGGGAGACCTTGAACACGACGGCCTGCGTACCGCGCGGGGGAATCGCCGAGCTGTATTCCGTCGGCTTGATCTTCAGCTCATACGGTGTATCGCGGGGCGCGCCCGACTTGGCCGCGTTGAGGAACCCGTCGCGCGTCTGGGAGATGAATTCGGCGACCGACTTCTGGTCGGGGTAATCCAGCGGGATGCTGATGTCGACGTTGTACCCCGGGTCGGAGAGCTGGATCTCACACGTCTTGCCGGTATTGGCGCCCTTGAGGTCGGCGCAGTAGTCCTTCGGGGCAGCCGCGGCAATGCCGGCAGAGCCGAAGATCGTGGTGGCTGCGGCGAGCATGGCCACGCTGAACAAGCGCATGGTTCAAATCCCTCCAAGCAAACGCGGCACCGCGCCGCGGACGTGAGACAGCGGGCGGAGTTACCGCTGCATACCGTAGTCCAAGCCCGGGCTTCGGGTGACAGGGCGGCGAAGGCCGGTATACATCACTAGATGTATGATGACGTCATGCGCACGCAAATCACCCTGACGGACGAGGAGGTCGAGCTTCTCGATCGCGCCGCACGATCAAGCGGTGCATCGCGCTCCGAACTCATCCGTCGGGCGATTCGCGCCACGTACGGCAGCGGAAGCAAAGAAGACCGGGTGGCCGCGCTGAAGCGAAGTGCCGGCAGCTGGCGTAGACGTGACTCCACTGGCGCCGAATACGTCGACGCGGTTCGCGGCGACCTCAACGAACGCCTGAGCCGGCTCGGCCTGGCGTGAAGCTGCTCGACACGACGATCGCTGTCGACCACTTGCGCGGCGAGCCGGCCGCTGTCGACTTTCTGGCGACGGTTGTCGGAAGCGGCGAAGACTTAGTAGCAAGCGAATTAGTCCGATTCGAGCTCCATGCAGGCGTACGCGACAAAGAGCTCGATGCGCTCGAAGAATTCTGCTCTGCCCTGCGTTGGGCCGCAGTAACCGAGGAAATCGCCCGCGTCGCCGGACGGCTTGCCCGTCGTTACCGACGAAGCCACAGCGGTATCGGTGCTGTTGATTACGTGATCGCGGCCACCGCAATTGTCATCGACGCCGACCTGCTCACGACCAACGTGCGTCATTTTCCGATGTTCACCACGTTGGAGCCGCCGTACTGACCTCTTTTTGGGCCGTCAGGGCGCGTCGAGCGTGGGGGAAAGTACACAATCCGACCACTTTTCGTCCATATCCCCCACGTTCGACGAACCGGAAACTGGGCCGCAGCGCTGCTCCCCTGCTGGCACGGCGACTACGTTTCAGCCCGTGGTCTTCGGTGAAACCTAGCCAGATGGACACCAGCACTTTTCTCGAACGGCTCAACGAGGATCTGGCTACGGAGTATCAGTCGATCGTTCAGTACACCCAGCACATCGCAACGATCAAAGGACCCGAATACCACTCGATCACCGAGGAACTGGACAGGCACCTCGCCCAAGAGCTGCAGCACGCGAAGATCCTCGCTCAGCAGATCGATTTCCTCGGCGGTACGCCGACCGTGACAGTGCCCGGTGTGCCCGACGTTACCGACGGCGCGTCGGCGTTGAAGGCTGATGTGGAACTGGAACGGCGTCAGCTGGACCGCTACCGCCAGCGCGTGATGGACGCGACCGACCTGGGATTGCCGGATGTCGCCGAGGCGCTACGGCCGTTGTTGCAGCAAACACAGGATCACGTGCGGGAACTGGAAGACGCACTCGGCGGCTGAACCCTCCCACATCGACTTATGCCTGAAGTATTCGGCGACGACCGCATCGACGACGTCACACCTGGCGACATGATCGCTGTCGAGCGCGGCTCTGGCGAACAGCTCTACAAAGTGGTGTTCAAGGACTCGGGCGACGACGGCTGCGTCGTCACGCTCGAGGACGACGACGGTGAAACCTTCCAGCTCCAACTAGCCGCAGGCACCTTGGTGCGAAGGCATCCGGAATCGAAGTGGGAATCACCGCAGAGTCCTACACCGCACACCAAGGATTAGCCTCCAGACCCGCTATAGCGCGGCACCCACTATGGGCTTGGCCCAATCCGGTGTGGCGGTCAGATCGGCCGGCCCGACGATGCGACCGCGCTTCGTGTGCAGTACCAAGACCGGCTTGGGTGCCTGCCCGGTCGCGGGATCCGCGGTCGCGGAATTGTCATACACCCGAAGCTCGGTGAGCATCGGAAGCAATGTCACGAGATTAATCAGGCTGTGGCGATAGCGACGACGGATGTCGGCTTCGGGGATGTCGTGTCCGCCAGCTTGGACCCTCTGTCGCACCCGCTGGATATGGGCATCGGCGCTGCCGAGCCCGACATAGATGACGTGGATCTCGATGCCACGCTTGGCGGCTTTGGTCAGCAGCCCCGGAATCGTGCTGCCGCCCAATGTGGTCTCAATGGTGAAGTCGAGGCCTTGAATAATCGCTCGCTCCAAGAGCTTTCGACCCTGTTCCCATGCCGCCGCGTTAGCCTCGATCTGGGTAAGTCCTGGGTTAGCCGCCATGATCTCGCGTGCGGCCTCATCCGGGTTGTAGTACTCACCGCCCTTATCGCGGATCGTCGCGCCGATGATGCTGCTCTTGCCCGCTCCGTTGACGCCCGCCAACACGTGTATCTGGGCCCGCGTAGTGGTTTTGGGAACCATGGGCCACCCAGGATCACCGCGACCGGGCGGTGCGCGCCGCTTTCACCGCGGCGGCACCCAATTCCTCCGGTGTGGCGTCGAAGGCCGCAGCGACTCCGGCCTTGGCTTTCGGTGTCTGCATGGTGGCCAGCAGCTTGTCGAAGCGCTCAGCCAGATCGTCGAGCGGTGGTGTGGCCGATGCAGTCAACGCCTCGAACTCGGCATACGACAACAGCACCGCCTTGGGGACGTCATGCTTGGTGATCACCACGGCGCCACCGACGGCGGCCTGTTCGAAGACTGTGCCGAACTCGTTTTTGAGACGGGTGGCGGCGACCACGGGTACATCGACGAGCTTCCCGTCGCGGTTGCGGTATGTGACCGTGGACATGGTGGGCGCTCTCCCTCGGTTAAGGCCTGCATGCTGGGTCTATTTTAGCTGATCTGTCTATTTTGCGTGTTTTGTGCGGATCCCACGCCGGTGGCTGTAGTGACGGACGCACGCTGTTAGCAGCCGCGAACTAATCATGAACCGCGTTGCGACAGCGACAGGCGCGTTTCTGCTTCGATGCGTCAGTCCGATGATGCGTGTCGTTGGTAGGCCGACAGCGACGCCATCCGGGGATAGAGGATCGCTGGACCGAGCCATCGCGCAATAAAGCGGCGTAGTTCAATTCCGTCGCGCGGCAGCTGGCCGGGATCGGTCAGGAGGGATTGCACTGTGCGCAGGGTCATTTCGGCAAGTTCATGAAGCCCGGCGCTGTTGAAGCCATGAAGCTTCCAATCCACTTCGAGGCGGTGGAAGACCGACAAACAGAATGCGATCGCCGTGTCGGACGTCATCGAGATGATCGCCTCGCCCTCAATCCGCCGAGTCAGCAAATTCACCAGCTGTGGATCACCAGCGAGGTTCTCGATTCCAAACGACAGGCTTTCGACAATCGCGGTGACGGGATCGTTGAGTCCGCGAACGTGTTCTACGACTTGGTCAATAAACCCGTCGACTGCACGCATTGAGCTGGCGATGAGCAGCGCGTCAGCATTGGGAAAGTAGCGGTACACCGTCTGGCGCGTGACACCGAGCCTGCGGGCAACGTCGGCAAGACGTATCGCCGATCCGTGCTCGGCGACCTCCTCGTCTACCGCAGTCAGAATTCGCGAAATCGCCTCCTCGTCCGATGAGGGTGTCAAACCCGCCCAGCCACGACTACGCATCCGCCGTCACAAGCCTTTCGCTGGTGAATTCGATCGGAAGCGTTGTCGGACCGGTCATTCCCAGCAGGGATTTCCACGGTGCCGGACCGACGCGGTGGGTGGCGGGGAGGCGACGGGTGAGGACTGTGAGTGCTTCCGCCAGTTCGCGGCGTGCGAGGTTCGCCCCGAGACAGTAGTGCGCGCCACCGCCGAAGGTCAGAATTGGGGGCACGTCCTTCCGCGCGATGTCGAAGCGGTCAGCATCGTCATAGATCGCTGGATCACGGTTGGCTGCAAAGGTATTCACGAGTACGAAGGTTCCTGCCGGGAACGTGTATCCGGCGAATTCAACGTCGTCAGTGGCAGTCCGCGGGACGATACAGGCCGCGGGCGAGTGGCGCATGCTCTCCTCGACCGCCTGCATGGCAAGTTCTGGATGGTTGCGCAGCTTCGCCCATTGATCTGGATGCTCGCAGAGCACCTGCACCGATGCGGCTAGTTGGTTCCGCGTCGTATCCGTCCCCGCCATCAAGAAGCCGGCCACCAGCATGCGGAGTTCGTCGAGATTGAGACGGTCACCGTCGCTTTCAGCGCGGATGAGTTCGGAGAGCAGATCATCGGTCAGACTGTTTCGGCGGGCGGCGACCATGTGGTCGACGTAGGCGTCGAGTTCACCCCATGCGCGCATGATCGCAGACTCATCGAAGGTGGCATCCGGCTGGAAGTTGAAGGCTTTGAAGATCTGCTCAGTCCAATCTACGAACAGATGCCAATCCTCGCGAGGCGCACCGAGCAGCGCGCACATGATCGGGGTGGGGTAGCGACGCGCGATGTCGGTCACGACGTCGCACCGCCCGGCGTCCACCACCCGATCGATCAGCCCGTTCACCACCTCGTAAATCGTGTCTTGCAGACGTGCTGTCGCGCGCGGCGTGAACGCCTTGGAAACCAATTTGCGTAACCGAACATGTGGGGCACCGTCCAGGCCCAGGAGGCTATTCGCCATCTTGTCGTACAACGGACCCGAGGTGATGCCCTGCGCCGCCAGAGTGATACCGGGCGGTAGGCGGAATCTGTTGTCGCGCAATATATCCCGAGCCAAACCGTAGGACAGGATTTCCGGGCCGAGGGGTCCGATGGCAATGGGCGCGCACGATTGCGCCTTTCGGACATCCTCAAGAATGTCGTGCGGAGTGGCGGTGAGGCTGTAATTGAGCGTGGGGAGGCCGGCGTCGAAAACGTTGGGAGCGGTGCTGTCCACGTTCATCGATGTCTCAACTTCCGTTGCGCCCAGACAGGCGGGTTATGGACATGTATGCCACGAATGTATGACCACTACTCAAACCCCGTCAAGACTAGGCGGGATATTCCGAGGTAAACAAACTTGTCAACTGCTATGGTCATACGAGTTGTCACTTGATGTCGGATCGGCACATCAGGGGAAGCTTCGCGGGGCCCAGCCAGGTGTGCAGCGTTTGCCGCGACACTCCTACCTTCTCGGCTTTCAGGCATCACCCGAAGCTGAAATGTCAACCATCAGCCGAGGTCATACAGAATTATGGTGGGGCGGGCGGGGCTCGAACCCGCGACCAACGGATTATGAGTCCGCGGCTCTAACCAACTGAGCTACCGCCCCGTGGGTGACGGCACCATGTTGCCATGTCCGTGTGCCGTCAGCTGAACACCGTCTGGCCGTCGGCGTCGAGCAGATATTCCTCGGTGCCCTGCTCAACCCGCGGCGCGTCGGCACCCAACGATACGGCGATCTTGTTGCTGGCGTTGCGCATCACATCGAAGGTCAGCTCGACCGCCTCGGCTTCCGAGTAGTGCGCCCGCACCGCCGCCGCAACGCTTCGGTCGATGTGCGCCGGCGACCAGATCAGTGCGTCGACATATCGCAGCGCCGCCTTCTGCCGATCGGTCAGCAACGCCGACGCCTCGAAGCGCTCGATGTCGCCGTACAGCGGCTCCGAGCCGCCGGCCGCCAGCGCCGTCGTCTCCCGCAGAGACTTGCACAACCGGCAGTTGTGCTGAGCCGCCCCGCTCAACCGGATCAACTCCGAAGTCAGCGCGTCGAGTTCGCGCAGCCGCGCCACCGCCGGCAGAAATCCGTTGAACACCGCGTCGGCCGGATCGGTGGAGCGATCCCAGGCAATCGGCTCGGTAACCCACCCCAGGTGCTCCTGGCCGACCCCAAGCGTTTCCAGCCCGGCGCGCACGCGGGGAACGAAGTCGGCGATATACATCTGCACCACGGCGCCAAACGTCTTGTCCCCCAAGGCGGATGACAACCGCGACCGCTGCTCGTCGCTGATCATCGACACGTCGACGCTGAATTGTTCGGCGAACTCGGCAACCACCTTTTCGGCATCCGACTGCGGCCCGTCCACCGCGCCCGGCAGCGGCGGTAACGACAACGCCCGCGCGCACACTCCTCGTACTACAGCTCCGCCGGGCAGCGCCACCAACGGCGTCAACAATCCGCTCATCGCAGAATTATTGCGCCTGGCTGACCGACGACATGTGAAAGTCCGGGATTCGCAGCGACGGCATGGCCGCCCGGGTGGCCCAATCGCCCCACTCCCGCGGCAGCGTCACCTCGCTGGCGCCGACCTGGGTTGCCCGCCGCAGCAGATCCAGCGGGCTCTCGTTGAACCGAAAGTTGTTGACCGCCCCCACAACTTCGCCGTCGGCGACGAGGTACACCCCGTCGCGGGTCAGCCCGGTCAGCAGCAACGTGGTGGGGTCCACCTCCCGGATGTACCAAAACGTGGTCAGCAGCAGCCCGCGCTCAGTCTCGGCGATCATGTCCCCGAGCGTGGAGTGGCCGCCCGTCATCAGCAGGTTGTCGGCGGCGACGGCCACTGGGGCGCCGAACTCGGCGGCCGCGGCCCGCGGGTAGGCCAGCGCGTTGATCACGCCGTCGCGCAGCCAGTCCACCCGACCGATGTCCATGCCGTTGTCGAAGATCGACACCGTTTCCGACGAACCGGCAGCGGCCACGAACGGTCCGCACTCCAGCCCGGGTGCAAAGGGGTCGGAGTACAGCGTCAGCGGCATGTCGGTGAGCCGCTCCCCCACCCGGGTTCCGCCGCCGGGCGCCGAGAACGCCGTGCGGCCCTCCTGCGCGCCGCGACCGCTCATCGTCCAGCCCAGATAGATCATCATGTCGGCCACGGTCGACGGCGGCATGATGGTCTCGTAGCGCCCCGCGGGCAGCTCCAGAATCCGTCCCGCCCAGCCCAATCGCGTAGAAAGCTGCTCCAAAAGCAAATCCGTTGGCACGTCGACAAAGTCAGCAGTGCCCACACCAGCCCACGCGCTGGCTCCGCCGCGCTTGGCGTTGATCTCCACCGAACCGGTGGGCTGGGTGTAGCGCCGGCGCAACCCGGTCGACGTCGCCACGAACGTCGTCTGCAGCTCATGGCGGGCAAAGCCGTACAACTGATCCCCGCCGCCAAATCCCCGCCGCAATGCACCCGCGACGTCGGCGAACACCTCCGCCCCGGTGGCGGGTACTGGAGCATCCCAATTCTCGGGCACGCCAATGCCGGGCAGCAGCGGGGCGGCGTCGCAGGACTCGGGCGCGGAGCGGGCGGCCTCCGCCGACTTTTCTACCAGTGCCGGGATCAGCGACGGGTCTACCTCGGCGGTGCTGAGCGAGCCAACCCGTGCGCTGTTGCCTTGGCGCGCAATCGAAATCACCGTGGTTTTGCGGCTGGTCGACACACCGTTGGTGGTCATCGAGTTGTTGGCCCACCGCAGCGACGCCTCGCTGCGGTCAGCGACGATCACGATCGTCTCGTCGGCGCGCCGCGACGCACCCAATGCCGCGTCGACAACCTGCTGCGCACCGATCATCGGCCCGCCTCTGCACGAGTGTTGAGCACGTTGATACCGCGAAATAACGCCGACGGGCAGCCGTGGCTGACGGCGGCGACTTGTCCCGGCTGGGCCTTGCCGCAGTTGAATGCCCCGCCCAGCCGCCAGGTTGACCGCCCGCCGACGGCTTCCATCGCATTCCAGAAGTCGGTGGTGGTGGCCTGATAGGCCACATCGCGCAGCTGCCCGTCCAGTTGCCCATTGCGAATCCGGAAGAACCGCTGCCCGGTGAACTGGAAGTTGTGGCGCTGCATGTCGATTGACCAGGATTTGTCGCCGACGATGTAGATGCCGTCGTCGACACGGCCGATCAGATCGGCCGTGGTCAGCTCGTCCGCGCTCGGTTGCAGCGACACGTTGGCCATCCGCTGGATCGGCACGTGATGCGGCGAGTCGGCGTACGAGCAGCCGTTGGACCGCGGCACCCCGAGCCGCGGCGCGAACACCCGGTCGAGCTGGTAGCCGACGAAGATCCCGTCGCGCACCAGATCCCAGCTTTGCGCTGCCACTCCCTCGTCGTCGTAACCGATACTGGCCAAACCGAATTCGACGGTGCGGTCGGCGGTCACGTTCATCACCGGTGAGCCGTAGCGCAGGCTACCGAGCTTGTCGGGAGTGGCGAAAGATGTTCCGGCGTAGGCGGCTTCGTAGCCGATCGCGCGGTCGTATTCGGTGGCGTGCCCGATGGATTCGTGGATGGTGAGCCACAGGTTGGTCGGGTCGATCACCAGGTCTTTACGGCCGGGCGTCACGCCGGGCGCTTTGACCTTCTCGGCCAGCAGCGCCGGGATCTCGGTCAGTTCGTCGCTCCAGTTCCACACCTCGTCGCCGGCCACCACCTCCCAGCCCCGGGCCGTTGGCGGAGCCAGCGTGCGCATGGTGTCGAACTCCCCTGCCGCGGCGTCGACGCTGACCGCCTCCAAGCCCGGCATGATCCGCACCCGCTGCTGGGTGATCGTCGACCCGAACGTGTCGGCGTAGAAGGTCTGCTCCTTGACGGCCGTCACCCCGGCCGTCACATGGTCGACCCCGTCGGCGGCCAACAACCGGCCCGAGTACTCGGCCAGCACGGCGACTTTGGCGGCGGTGGACACTGTCAACGGGTCGATCTCGTAACTCGACGCCCAGGTGGCGTCGCGATACACCGGCTCGGGCGCCAACTCGATGCGCTCGGCGTTCAGCGGCGCCAGCGCGGTGGCCACCGCGACGGCGCGCCGCGCGGTCTCCGCGGCGACGGGCGCGGACAGTTCGGCGTGCGAGGCGAATCCCCAGGTGCCGTCGACGATCACCCGGACCGCCAACCCCAGTTCGCGGCTGGTCACCGCCGTCTCCAGCTCGCCGTCGCGCAGCCGGACTACTTCGGTGGTGATGCGGTGAACCCGCAGGTCCGCATGGCTCGCCCCCGCCGCCGTGGCCGCCGACAGCGCGGCGTCGGCCAACTCGAGGCGGGGCAGGTCGAGAAAGTCGTCGTCGATTCCCCGGTTCGGCGTCACGACTCCACCGTAGCGAGCGGCTTTAATACACCCATGGCGCGACGGTCGACTGCGCTGGGGTACGCACTGCTGGCCCCCAGCCTGTTCGGCGTGGTCACGTTCCTGCTGCTGCCGATCCTGGTCGTGGTGTGGCTGAGCCTGCATCGCTGGGATCTGCTGGGTCCCATCGAGTATGTGGGGCTGGCCAATTGGCGCTCGGTGCTCGGCGATTCGACATTCGGCAACTCGCTGCTGGTGACGCTGTTTTTCGTGGCGATCGTGGTTCCCGCGCAGACGGTGCTCGGGTTAGCGGCCGCGACGCTTCTGGCGCGGGGGTTACCCGGCACCGGGGCGTTCCGCACGCTCTACGTGGTGCCGTGGATCTGCGCGCCGCTGGCGATCGCGGTGTTGTGGCGCTGGATCCTGGCGCCAACCGACGGCGCAGTCAGCACCGTGCTGGGGCACCGCGTCGAGTGGCTCACCGATCCCGGTCTGGCGTTGCCGGTGGTGTCGGCCGTGATCGTGTGGACCAACGTCGGCTACGTCGCGCTGTTCTTCGTGGCCGGCATACTGGCGATCCCCGCCGAGATCCACGCCGCGGCTCTGACGGACGGGGCGACGGCGTGGCAGCGGTTCTGGCGGATCACGTTGCCGATGCTGCGGCCCACGATGTTCTTCGTGCTCGTCACTGGAATCGTCAGCGCCGCACAGGTTTTCGATACAGTATACGCGCTGACCGGTGGCGGTCCGGCCGGACGCACCGACCTGGTTGCGCACCGCATCTACGTCGAAGCGTTCGGGGCGGCGGCGATCGGGCGGGCCGCGGTGATGGCGGTGGTGTTGTTCGTGATCCTGGTCGGCGTCACCGTCGTCCAGCACTTGTACTTCCGGCGGCGAATCAGCTATGACCTCGTCTAGGGCGGCGGCGGTGTACGCCGGGCTGGGGCTCGGCGCGCTGATCACGTTGGCGCCGTTCGCGCTGGGATTGCTGACGTCGTTCACCTCGGCTCGACAGTTCGCGACGGGCACACCGCTGTCCTGGCCGCGCCCGCCCACGCTGGCCAACTACGCCGACCTGGGCGGCGCAGGTTTCGGCCGGGCGCTGGCGGTCACCGCGTTGATGACGTTGGTGATCCTGCTTGGCCAGCTGAGCTTTTCGGTGCTAGCCGCATACGCCTTTGCGCGGCTGCGCTTTCCCGGCCGTGACGCGCTGTTCTGGGTCTACATCGCAACGTTGATGGTGCCTGCGACCGTGACAGTGGTGCCGCTGTATTTGATGATGGCCCAAGTGGGTCTGCGGAACACGTTCTGGGAGTTGGTGTTGCCGTTCGTGTTCGGTTCGCCGTACGCGATCTTCCTGTTGCGTGAGTACTTCCGCGCGATTCCCGACGACCTGGTCAACGCCGCACGCCTGGACGGCGCCAACACACTGGATGTGATCGTGCATGTGATTGTGCCCGCGAGCAGACCGATCCTGATCACCCTGATGCTGATCACGGTTGTCTCGCAGTGGAACAACTTCATGTGGCCGCTGGTGATCACCAGCGGGGCCAAGTGGCGGGTGTTGACGGTCGCGACGGCTGCACTGCAGTCCCGCTACAACGCACAGTGGACGCTGGTGATGGCCGCGACGACGGTGGCGATCGTGCCGCTGATCGTGTTGTTCCTGGTGTTCCAGCGTCACATCGTGCGCTCGATCGTCGTCACCGGGCTCAAATGACTGTCGAGATTGCGCTGAGGGCTGTGGTTTTCGCCGATTCACGACCCTGGACGCAATCTCGATGACCCGCCCGAGGCGTTCCACGCTGGTTGCCGCCGCAGTCGTACTCGTGGCGGCGCTACTAGCCGCGGCGGCGGTGCTGCTGGACATCTCGGCCACCCCGCGCGGCGGCAAAACCGTGGTGACCGTTCGACTGTGGGACGAGCAAGTCGCCGCGGCCTACCGGCAGTCGTTCGCAGCGTTCACCCGCGCCCATCCCGACATCGAGGTGCGCACCAACGTGGTGGCCTACGCCACCTATTTCGACACCCTGCGCACCGACGTGGCCGGCGGCAGCGCCGACGACATCTTCTGGTTGTCCAATGCCTACCTCGCCGCCTACGCCGACAGCGGACGGCTGATGAAAATCGACGCGAAGCCGAACTGGGAACCGTCGGTCGTCGACCAGTTCACCCGTGCCGGAACCCTGTGGGGGGTACCGCAACTGACCGACGCCGGCATTGCCGTGTACTACAACGCCGACCTGCTCGCCAAGGCCGGCGTCGACCCCGCACAGCTCAGCACCGTGCGATGGAGCACCGACAACGGCGACACGCTGCGACCGCTGCTGGCCCGGCTCACCGTCGATGCCGCCGGACACACAGCGCGCACAGCGGGTTTCGACCCGCGACGGGTCCGGCAGTGGGGCTACAACGCAGCCAACGACCCGCAGGGGATCTACCTCAACTACATCGGGTCCGCGGGCGGGGTTTTCCAGATCGGTGACCGGTTCGCGTTCGACAACACCGGCGCTCGCACCGCGTTCAACTACCTGGTCCAATTGATCAACGACGACCACGTCGCACCGCCGGCCTCGGACACCAACGCCAACAACGACTTTTCCCGCAACCAGTTCCTGGCCGGCAGGATGGCGCTGTTCCAGTCCGGCACCTACAACCTGGCGGCGGTGGCCGAGCAGGCCGGTTTCCGCTGGGGAATCGCTGTGCTGCCCGCCGGCCCGAAGGGCCGGGTCAGCGTCACCAATGGCATTGCCGCAGCAGGCAATTCGGCTTCCGAAAACCCGGCCGCGGTACGACAGGTGCTGGACTGGATGGGCAGTAAGCTGGGCAACGAATATCTGGGTCGCCAGGGCAGCGCCATCCCCGCGGTGCGGTCGGCTCAGCGGGTGTACTTCGACTACTGGGCGGGCAAGGGCGTCGACGTCACACCGTTTTTCGCGGTGCTGAACGGGCCGCGGATCGCGGCACCGGGCGGCGCGGGTTTCCCCGCCGGGTACCAAGCGCTCACACCGTACTTCGACGAGATGTTCCTCGGCCGCGGCGACGTGGCGACGATCTTGCGCGAAGCCCAGGATGCGGCCAATGCCGCCGCACGCCGTTAGACGCCGAGCATCAATTCCGCCGCCAACGCGGCGGCGCACACCACGGCGGTGATCGAAAGCGCCACCCAGTCAGCCTTCTTCGGCCGCGACGGGGCGGCCGAGATCTGACCGGTGCCGCCGCGGGCGGTGATCGCGTCGCCCATCTCGTCGGCGCGCCGCAGTGTCACCGTGACGGCTGTCGCGAGCAGGTCGACCAGCTCCACCCATCGGCGTCGCCGACGCCCGCGCCGCGACGTCGGTACCTCCCTGGGCCGCAACCGCCGAGCGGCGTACAGCACCCGGAACTCGTCGATCAGCATCGGAAATGCCCGCAACGCCAGCGCCAGCGCGACCGCCCATTCGTCGACCGGAATCCGCAGGAATCGCAGCGGTCGGCCCAATGTCGCAACGGCAGGCGCGATTTCGGCGACATTGGTGGTCCACGACACCATCGCACCCAAGCCGAGCAACACGATCGACAGCGCGGTGATGCGCAGGAAGTTCAACAGCCCGCCGAGCCCCAGGGAAACAGCGCCCAGGTGGATCATCGGGTCACCGCCGGCCAGTGCCGCGGTGATCCCGCCGAACGCCAGCAGGATCCACAGCCAGGGCGGCACCGACGGCAGGGCACCACGCGGAATACGGGCGGCGCGGGCCGCCGCCAGCACCAGTGCGGCCACCAGAGCGATCGACGCCCAGCCCGGATAGAACGTCATCAACACCGAAATGCCGAAGACCACAATCAGTTTGGTGCCGGCCCACAGGTCGTGGACGGGCGAGCCATGCGGTATCGGGCGCAACAGCAAGACCGGCCGCGACGGCCGGCGGGTGGGCGCAGCGGTCGTCATGACACACCTCCGGCCGTCGCCGACGCCGCCTCGAGCATGCCGTTGCGCAGATGCAGTGTGCGGGGGCACAACTCCTCCATGCCGGCAAAGTCGTGCGAGATCACCACCACGGTCAGCCCTTGCTCGCGGCGCAGATCCTCCAGCAGCCGCAGCAGGCCGCGCTGACTGACCGCGTCCAGCCCGGCGAGCGGCTCGTCGAGGATCAACGCGCGCGGCGAACGGGCCAACAGGCCGGCCAGCACCACGCGGCGCATCTGGCCGCCGCTGAGTTGGTCGATACGCCGCCCCGCCAGCGCGGCATCCAACCCGACAACGGCCAGTGCGTTGGCGATCCGGTCGTGGTCGTCGGGCGAAAAGCCGGCCGCCGAGGCCACCTCCCGATCCACCCGGCTGCGCATCAACTGCAGCCTGGCCGCCTGGAACGACAGCGCCACCGCGCCGACCTGCTCGTGGGTGGGCCGCCCGTCGAGCAGGCAAGTGCCGGTGGTGGGCACTGTCAGCCCGGCCATGATCCACGCAAGCGTGGACTTACCGGATCCGTTGCCGCCGTGGATCAGAACCCCGTCGCCCGGATACACCGAGAAGCTGACGTCGCGCAGCGCGGTGGTCTCCCACGGTGTGCCACTGCCGTATTCGTGGCCGACGCCGGTCAACTCGAGCACCGGCGCGGCGTCCGAGTGGTCGACGGAGACGGTAGCAGCCGGCGCGGCCCTGGTCTCGACCATCTCTGTGTTGTCCGGTGAATCACTGAGATTGATTGCGCGGTCGGCGGATTGGGCCTCGTCGTGGTAATGCGTGATGTGAATCAGGGCGGTGCGGTGCCGCTCGGTCAAGCCGGACATGATGCCCAGCAGCGCTTCGCGGCCCTGCTGGTCGACCATGCTGGTGACCTCGTCGGCGATCAGCAACGCCGGCTCGCGCGCCAGCGCCGCCGCCATCGCCAGCCGCTGCAGTTCTCCGCCAGAGAGGCTCCCGGTGTCACGTTCGGCGAGCCCGTCGAGCCCGACTTCGGCCAGCAGCCGGTCCACGTCGGTGGTTGTGCCCGGCGGCAGTCCCCACACCACGTCGTCTCCGACACGCGTTCCCAGCACCTGGCTTTCGGGGTGCTGCATGATGACCGCGGTTCCGCCGACCCGGCCCAGCCCGACCGCACCGGGACGTTCGACGGTGCCCGACGTGGGTTCCCGCCCGGCCAGGATCAGCATCAGGGTGGTCTTGCCCGAACCGTTGGCGCCGGTGACCGCGACGTGTTCGCCGACGTCGACCTCCAGGCTCACCGGCCGCAGCGCGTCCTGGTGGGTGCCTGGGTAGCGGTAGCGAACCCCATCCAGGCGCACCGGAACCGGTGCAATAGGCCCGGTTTCGGCCAGCGCGTCGAGTTTGTGCACGTCGGGTATGCCGCGCATCCGGTCCAACACTCGTGACAGTGCCCACCAGCCGATCAAAGACACGATCATGATCGAGATGACGAAGTTGCCCAGGAGCAGCCACGGCCAATAATGCGCCGCGGCGGCGAAGAAGCGCTTGAGGCCGACGGCGGACTGCTCCAAGCCAGACCGCGTCATGACCGCCGCGATCCCGTCGACGTTGGCGGCGATCGCGGCAAAGATCAGATGCCGAAGCCGCGCCAGCACCGCCAGCGCGGCCACCACCGCCGCCCCGAACACTGCGCCGGCCACCAAAGACGCGGCGATCACCGTCGGGGTGCCACGGCGCCGGCGCTTGACGATTCCGCACAGCCCGCCGATGTAGGCGCTGTGGACGACGGTCATGAAGCCGCCCATGCCCGCGATCAGGAAGGCGATGATCCCAGCGGCCACGGTCGCCGCGATCAGCACACGCAACCGGTAACGGTAGGCCAGCAGACCCATCGGAACGGTGCCCAGCAGCGCCAGGCCGGCCGCGAAGGGGACGACCACCGCGATGATTGCGGTTGCGGCGCACAAGGCGGCCATCACCGATGCCTGGGCGAGTTCACCAGGGCGCAGCGATCGCGCCCGTCGCGCAGGAATCGCTGTGGCAGCGGCGGTCATCTCACTGATTCTGCCAGGTGTCGGCGGGTGTGCGGTGTTCGCACGCCGTGGCGCCGGTCCGGTGTTTGCCGCCGCGAACTCGCCCGACAGGTGGTGTACATAGCCAAGCTATGCAATTATGGAGGCATGACATCATCCGCGACTGCACGGCCCCCCTCGGGCCGCGACACCGTCGAGGCCGTCCCAGGCCTGGGTGCGGATTTGCTGGCAGTGGTCGCCCGGCTCAACCGCTACGCGACCCAACGGGTCCAGATGCCGTTGCCGGCGGCGCAAGCGCGGCTGCTGTCCACCATCGACGCCCAGGGCGAGGCGCGGATCTGCGATTTGGCCATGGTGGATCACTGCTCGCAGCCCACGATGACCACCCAGGTACGACGGCTCGAAGACGCCGGCCTGGTCACCCGGGCCGTCGACCCCGGCGACGCGCGGGCGGTACGCATCCGCATCACGCCGGAGGGGCTGCGCACCCTCAACCGGGTTCGGGCGGATCGGGCCGCCGCGATCGAGCCGCAACTTGGCCGGCTCGATCCCGCCGACCGCAAGACGCTGGCCGAGGCTGTTGCCGTCCTGCATCGGCTTCTCGACGACGCCGCGCCACCGACCCGCCCCCGCTGACCGCCGGGCCGCCGCGATTGTGGGCGCATGATGGCGGGTAGACAAACCGTTGATCGGCCCACAACGATGGGTGCGAAAGGTGGTGATCATGCGGCCGGAGGCGCAGGCTTCCCCGTTGACCGTCTGGGTCGGATCGAAGCGCTACACCTTCCCCGCCGGCCGCGACGTGACCGTCGGCCGCGACACCCGCTCAGATATCCACCTCGACGGCACGGACACCACCACCTCGCCCACCCACCTGGTGCTGCACCACGACGGCCGCCAGTGGGTGGCGCTGGACCGCAGCCAACACGGCATCTACGTCGACGGCGTGCGCATGTCGACCGTATTCATCCGCGACGGCCGTGCCATCACACTGGGTGATCCGCGACGCGGACCCCGGCTGGTGTTCCAACTGGGCGTGCCCGCCCCACCGCCGCCGCCCAGAGGAGCACCAGCACCTCCGCCACGCGGTCGGCCAAGGCCGGCTCCCCCGCCACCGCAGCGGCCCGCCCCGCCGCGGATGCCCGCACGGCCCGGACCGCCGCGGGTCCAGCCGCCGCCGGCAGATCAGCCGAAAAGCCCACCCTCCCAGGCGCCTACACAGCGATTCCGCTTGCCGCGGCCCCGGCAAGAGCCGGCCCGGCCGCCGTCACCCGAGCCGCGACCGGCCGCGCCGGCACCGCCATCTCAATTGCCCACCACGCGTTTTCAGCCGCCACCGCCGCAGCCTCCACCACCACCTCCGCCACCCACACCACCGCCACCGCCGCCGCCGCCTGAAGTTCACCCGAAACCTCCCGAGCCACAACCGGAATCGCAGCCATCGTGGCCGCAGACTGCCCAACGCAAGGGGCAGAACCTGGTCGGGCGCGTGACCGGAGCCATGCAGCGGCTGATCCCGAACCGGCCCGAGCCACGGCCGCACGAAACGGCGCCGACAAGTCGGTTGCCGCGCGCCGAGGCCGCCGGCAGCGAGACCCCGTCGCAACGCCCAGCGCCGGAACTTGGTGCACTGCAGGCCCGAGGGCTATGGCTAAGCACCGAAGGACAACCGGTGCTCTCCGACGTGTCGCTCAGCGCAGCGCCGGGCACCCTGACCGCGATCGTCGGGCCGTCGCCCGCCGCGGCATCCGCCCTGATCGATCTGCTCGGCGGCGCCGCGCGGCCCAGTTACGGGACCGTCACCCTCGGTGGCCACGATGTGCACGGCGAGTACGACGCGATCCGGCCTTACATCGGCGTCGTGCCGCGGGACGACCTCGTGCATCGTCAACTCACGGTCGAGCAGGCGTTGGGCTACGCCGCCGAATTACGGCTGCCCCCAAGTACTTCGGCCGACGAGCGCCGCAGAATTGTCAACCGGGTCATCGGCGAGCTGGGGTTGAATTCGCTGCGCACCATCCAGGTCGGCAAGCTGTCGGTCGAGCAACGCAAGCGCGCCTCGCTGGCCTCCGAACTGATCACCCAACCGTCGCTACTGGTTCTCGACGACCCGACCGCCGGGCTCGACGCCGCGGGTCAACATCAGATCCTGGCGATATTGCGACGTCTTGCCGAGGCCGGCCGCGTCGTGGTGCTGTCGACCTCGGCGGTCGACCACCTCGACGTCTGCGACCAGGTTCTGGTGCTCACCTCGGCCGGCACCACCGCCTTCGCCGGGCCGCCCGCAGAGATCGACACCAGCTGGCCCGAAATCTTGGCGCAGGTCACCACCGACCCGGACGGGGCCCACCAGAAATTCCTCGCGCGCGGTCAGGAGCCGCCTGCCGCCGCGAAACCCGTTGAGCCGCTTGGCCTACCGGAACACCTCGGCGTGTGGCGGCAAATCGCCGTCGCCGCTCGGCGCCAGGCCTGGCTCCTGGTCGCCGATCAGCGCTATTTCATCTTCCTGACGATTCTGCCCGTGCTGTTCGGCGCGTTGGCGTTGCTGGTGCCCGGCCAAGCAGGGCTGGGCCAGGCCGACCCGTACGGCGACAGCCCGGACGAGGCTCTGGAGATCATCTCGGTGCTGAATCTCGGTGCGGTCGTGATGGGTACCGCGCTGGCCATCAGGGATGTCTTCCGCGAGCGCCGCATCTTCCAGCGTGAGCAGGCCGACGGGTTGTCGACGTCTGCCTACCTCGCCGCCAAGATCATCGTCTACGGGCTCGCCGCCCTGGTGCAGACCGCGATCATCACCACCGCCGCGGTCGCCGGCAAGGGTGCGCCGGTCAAAGGCGCGGTCCTGCTGGGCAGTCCGGTCTTCGAGCTCTACGTCAGCTTGGCCGCCACCGCCATCGTCTCGGTGATCGTCGCACTGGTGCTCTCGTCGCTGGCGAAGTACACCGAACAGTTGGTGCTTTTGACGGTGCTGTTGATCTTGGCCTCATTGCTGTTCTCCGGCGGGGCTTTTCCGTTGGCCGGCCGCTTCGGCTTGGAGCAGCTCGCCTGGCTGGTGCCGTCGCAGTGGGGTTTTGCGGCCGCGGCGTCCACCGTCGACGTGCATGCAATCAACCTGTTGGCAACTTACGACGAGTCGTGGACCCACTCGGCGGGCTGGTGGCTGCTCGACATGGCGATCCTGGTCGGTTTCGGAGTGTTGGGCGCCGTTTTCGTGCGGTGGCGGCTGCGGCGCGTCGAAACCACCGTCACACCACCATCCCGATGAGCTTGCCGACGGCATGAGTGGCGGCGATGGCGACAGCACCGAACAGCAACTGGCGCGACGCCCCCCACCAGATCGGTTTGCGGGTGAACCGGGTCGCAGCGCCGCCCGCGATCAAGAGACCGACGCCCGCGCAGGCCAGCCCCGCCGCCAGCGACTCGAAACCGAGCAGGTAGGGAATCAGCGGGATCACCGCGCCGACGGCGAACATCGCGAACGACGACATAGCCGCCAGCCAGGGCGACGGCCTGTGGCTGGGGTTGACACCGAGCTCCTGCGCGAGATGGAAGGTGATCGCGCCCTTCTCGTCGCGGTGGATCTCGTCGGCGGCGACCTCGGCGGTGTGCTCGGTTAGGCCCAGCTGCACCAGCATGCCCACGAGCTCGGCCCGCTCGGCATGCGGGCGGGTGCGCAGCGCGCGACGTTCGACGTAGACCTCTGAATCGATCTGCTCGTTGGCGGTGGTCACCGACGTGTATTCGCCGAGCGCCATCGAAAAGGCGCCGGCCAGCAGGCCGGCGATACCGCTGAGCACGACGGCCTGGGTGCCGGCGCTGGCGGCGACGCCGGCGATCAGCGCCGAGTTGCTGACCAAACCGTCCATGGCGCCGAAGCTGGCCGCCCGCAACCAACCACCGCTTACGTCGGAGTGGGTGTGGCCGACGTCGTACTGCGTCATGGCGATATCTAAACTCACCGGCCTGTCGCCGCCTCGACCGCGTTACGGTCAGGGGTATGACCACCATTGCCGAACATCTGCGCAACACGCTCGACGGCCGTTGGCGTGACGTGAAGAACCAGATGCGAGAGCGGCTCACCGACGAGATCTTCGCCCCCCACTACACGCCCAACACGGTGATCGCCCGTACCAAAGTAGCGCAGCAGATGAAGATCATGGCCGACGCCGGCGCCGCCGACGACGGGTTCCGCAAGGAACACGGCGGCACCGGCAACGTCGGCGCGGCCATCACGATGATCGAGATGCTGGCCATGTCGGACCTGTCGCTGATGGTCAAGGCCGGCGTGCAGTGGGGTCTGTTCGGCGGGGCCGTGGAGAATCTGGGCACCGAACGCCACCACGAACGGTATGTGCCCAAGATCATCAACCTCGAGCTGCGCGGCTGCTTCGCGATGACCGAATGGGGCCACGGCAGCGACGTGCAGTCGCTGGAGACCACCGCCACCTACGACCCGCAGACGCAAGAGTTCGTCATCGACTCCGCCACCCCGTCGGCGCGCAAGGAGTACATCGGCGGCGCCGCCGAAACCGCCACCATTGCAGCGGTTTTCGCGCAGCTGATCACGGGCGGCGAGAACCATGGCGTGCACTGCTTTTTGGTGCCGATCCGCGACGCCGACGGCAACGACCTGCCCGGTGTGACGACCTCGGACAACCACTACAAGGGTGGCCTGCCGGGTGTGGACAACGGTCGCATCGTGTTCGACCACGTGCGCATACCGCGGGAGAACCTGCTGAACAAGTACGGCGACGTCGCGCCGGACGGCACCTACAGCTCGCCGATCGAGAATCCGGGTCGCCGGTTCTTCACGATGATCGGCACCCTGATCCGCGGGCGAGTCTGTGTGGGCGGCAGCGCCGGCAACGCGGCTCGGCTGGCATTGGACATCGCCACCCGATATGCGTTGCAGCGCAGGCAATTCACTGCACCTGACGACGAGCACGAGGTGCTGATCATGGATTACCTGGTGCATCAGCGCCGACTGCTTCCGCTGATCGCCAAGTCCTATGCTCTGCAGTTCGCGCAGAACGAGCTGGTGGCCAAGTGCCACGACATCCAGACCGCGGACGCTCCCGACGCCGAAGAGCAGCGCGAACTGGAATCCCGTGCGGCCGGGCTGAAGGCGGCCAACACGTGGCACGCGTCGAAGGCTATTCAGGAAGCCCGCGAGGCGTGCGGCGGCGCCGGTTACATGGCCGAGAACCGGCTGATCGCGCTGCGGGCCGATACCGACGTGTTCACCACCTTCGAGGGCGACAACCACGTGCTGACCCAGCTGGTGGCCAAGGAGTTGCTGACGGCCTACGCGGACGACATTCGCAGCATGAGTCCCGTGGAGTGGGTTCGCTTCGCGGCCAATGCCGTTAGCGACCGGGTGATGAAACGCACGGCCGCCGAGGCGATCATGCAACGGATCATCGACGCCCGCCAGGACAGCGAGGAAGAGGGCAGCCTGTTCAACCGCGGCACCCAGGTCAAGATGTTCGAGGACCGCGAGGAATACCTGCTGTCCTCGGTGGCGCGACGGCTGCAGGCAAAGTCCAACGAGATGTCGGCGTTCGACGCGTTCAACGCGGTGCAGGATCACGTGCTGCACGCCGCGTCGGCGCACATCGACAGGGTGGTGTTGGAGGCGTTCGTCGCGGGCATCGACTCGTGCGAGGACGAAAAGGCCCGCGAGATCCTCGATCTGGTGTGCGACCTGTACGCGTTGACGGTTATCGAAGACGACAAGGCGTGGTATATCGAGCACCGGTATCTATCCACCGAGAGGGCCAAGGCGGTCACCCGCGGCATCAACGACCGCTGCCGCCGGCTGCGGCCCTACGCCGAGACGCTGGTCGACGGGTTCGGGATCCCCGAGCCGCTGCGCTACGCCGAGATGCTTCATCCGGAGAACCTGCCGGACTAGCAGTGGTCTTCGCCGCGCACTGCCCGACCACCAGACGCAAAGTGCCCCAATTCATACCGGCGCGAGGAGCTACTGTGTCTGCTCGGCCGGAGGTCGACCACCGAGCAACGGAGTAGCCAGATGGCGGGGTTTTTCGCGCTGCAAGGACTGCCGAAAGAGTCGCTGACCTACGAGTTGTACAAGTCGGCGAACATCGAAGGGATCGCTCAGAACTGAGTACGTCGGCGACCATCGACGGGCCGTCGCGGTCCCGGCCGTTTTCCGCGATCGGCGCGACCCGGTGAAGCTCTACGTCCAGCCGGCGGCCTGGTGTGCGTGGGCGTTCTATGAGATGTCCGAGGAGAAGCGGCGGGAAGTGGCGCAGCAGTAGACGTAGAAGCAACAGGGCTCAGCGCCGCAGGGACCGTCGGACGCAAACCACCAACCGTTCGTGGTGAACAACCACGAGTGATGACAGGGCCGTCTGGCTTGTTGTCAAGTCGCGGAAGGACTCGAACCTTCAACCGTTCCTGATGAGTGAGCAGGAGTGCGTACTGCTTCACTGCGGCCCGAACGGTGCTGGCCGCGTGCGATAGGTGTTTTCCGACGGACCGATACGCCTCGCTGCGGGCATGTCGGTGGGTCAGAACTGCTGTATCGCCGCGTGGTGCTCAGATGACGGCTCGGCCTGACCGGTGGTTTGCCCGCACCGGTCCTCTGTCCGGTGCGGGGCCCTGCCGGTCGTCGCCGGATTGCCAATCCGAGACCACGCCTGCCGATCGCCGCCGCCGCCCCATGATGGGAAGTGACGGTGGTCGGGTCGGAAGTCTGCTGCCGCAGGGGTTGGATCCAGTGCTGAGCACCCCAGCGGCTGGTATAGGCCGCATCAACCCCGATCACATTGATTCCCCGTCGTGCCGCCATGCCGATCAGGCGCCTGCGGAACTTGGCGGTCGGGATACCGGCCACGGTGCGCCGCAACCGTTTTCCACGCTTTCCCCGGCCTAGGGTTTCGCGGCCAGTGGCGCGGCAGTCGGTAAAGCCGAGGTTTTCAATCACAATCGCACCGCAATTGTGCTGCTGAGCCAAATTCAGGAGTGTGACGATGGCTGCGCGCACACGTCCGTCGCGGTGTAACGCGGCTAGCCCCGCGGTAACAACCTCGATGCTGTTCGGTTCTCCAATCGGGTTGCCCGACGCGTCAAGTACACAGCAGGCCAAATGGTCGGCGTTTAAATCCACACCCAGCACCCGCTCGGCGCGCAGCTCCTCCAGACTGGGTACCGGTTTGGGACTAGTCCTCCAAGAGGCGTCCAAATACCAGCGGCCTCTGTCAGCGTCGAAATGGACGTCGTAGCGCACTGCCTGCCGGGATGCCACTCGCTCAGCCCATTCATCGCCGCGGTATGCAAAATGCACCGGCTGTTCGATCACCACATGCGGGCCGAATTCTGCCGTCAATGCCGCGGGGACCTTGACCCGCAGGCAGCCTTGCGGATCGACGCGGATCGTCTCGTTGCCCCCGACCTTGCCGGCCTCGCCGTCGGCGGTGATGAACATCCGGACCGCATCCCACTGCTGTCGCCACTGCAGCTCAGTCATGTCAGAGTGAGCAAGATTGTGGCGTTGGCGCCAGAGGCGGGTGCCGCCGACCACCATCGATGGGCGACCCTCCGCTAATGCATCCTCCGCGGCGCGCAAACGTCCCCTCAGTACAGCGAGTCGGCGTGTCTTGGTGAACCGCTCCGCCGCGCTCCGATAACCGCGCCGCCCACTCCCCTGAGCCGAGGCGATAACTGTATGACCCGCCTCTGCAGTGCTGCGTTCACCGGGGTGCAGCGCGCACCGCTCAGACAACACGCTCACCGCCGCTTTAAGGTCCGCGACATGCGCTGCCAAACCTCGCATCCCCAGCTGAAACTGGTCCTCCACGGCCCGGGTGATAGTCCCTGCCCAACGCGAAGACGACACAGCGGTAACTGCGCGCTTACGCCCGGCCCGCCAAGCCGCTCGGCCAGCACGATCTAGGACACCGCAGCGGATGCGGCCCGCCAACTCAGCTCGATACACGGATCCGAGGAACACCCCGATTGCGGTCAATGCCACCGCTTCGTCCGCGCTCACATGAATTCTGGTACGAACGCGCACACCCGTCGGGACTGCTGCCACCATCGGCTCGGCCATCCGCCGTAACCGCGCAGGCTCGCTCATACACCACATGCTGGCACCAAGCACCGACAACATCGATGCGGTCGTAATCTGATCTGCATCCGGAGCCAACGCGGGCGTTCAGTAGCTCCCCTGTTCAGTAGCTCCCCCGGGTGGACTCGAACCACCAACCCTTCGGTTAACAGCCGAATGCTCTGCCAGTTGAGCTACAGGGGACTGCCCGTACGACGAGGGATGACTCTAGCTTACGGGCCCACAGCTTCGCCAAGTCACCGCCGCCAGCCGACGCGGTCTGGACACGTGAGGCAGGATGGAGCCACGCACCGTTTCCTGGAGGGGGCCGTTTTGATCCGGTATTTCGTCGTGCTGGGACTGGGTTACGTGTTGGGCGCTAAGGCCGGCCGCCGCCGCTACGAGCAGATCGTCGGCACCTATCGCGCCCTGACCAGCAGTCCTGCCGCCAAATCGGTGATCGAAGCGGGGCGGCGCAAGATCGCCAACCGGGTCTCGCCCGACGCGCGGATGGTGACGTTGACCGAGATCGACGAGGCGACCACCGTCGTCGAGCCGCAACGGAACGCTCGGTAAGCCCCGCGACGACCCGTTAGGCCGTCAGGTCGTCGCCGCTGGCCTGCTCGAGCAGGCTGCGCCGATAGGCCTCCATCGCGACCAGGTCGCCAAACAAGGCGTGATACTCGTCGCCTTGCTCGACCGGTGACATCCGCTGCAGCTTGGACTTGACTTCGGCGATCTGGCGGCCCACCCAGACCTCCTGCAGCCGGGCCAGCACCCCGGCGATGTAGCGCGGCAGCTTGTCGTCGTCGTCGACCCGGATGGTTTCGACGCCCAGCTCGCTGATCAGACCGGCAGCTGCCGGCGACGTCGCCTGCCGGCGCACCGCGTCCAGCCACTGGCCCCCGGTGATGCCGGCGCCGGTGCCGCCGGCCGCGTCGATCGCCCTGTGCACGGCGGCGTAGCCGGGATGGGTGAAGCTCTCGACGGTCAGCGCGTCGAACACCGGGCCGGCCAGCGCCGGATACTGCAGCGCCGATTTGAGCGCCTCCCGCTGCGGCCACAACGTCGGGTCACGGGGATCGGGGCGTACCGCGGCCGGCTCGGCGGATGCCGTCGCGGCGCGACGACGGGGCCTGCCGCCCCCTTTGGCCTCCTCGCGCACCCGGCCGAGCACCTGCGCCACGTCCGCCCAGCCGACCCAGCCCGCGAGTCGGCGCGCGTACTCGTCGCGCAGCATCGGGTCTTTGATCTGGGCGACCATCGGCACGCAGCGCCGCAGCGCGGCCACCCGGCCCTCGGCGCTGTCCAGGTCGACTTCGGCCAGCGCGCTGCGGATCGCGAACTCGAACAACGGGGTTCGCCGGGCCACCAGGTCGCGCAGTGCGACGTCGCCGTGGGCCAACCGCAGGTCGCAGGGATCCATGCCGTCGGCGGCAACGGCCACAAACGACTGGCCGGCCAGGTGCTGCTCGCCGCCGAACGCCTTGAGCGCGGCGGCCCGGCCCGCTTCGTCGCCGTCGAACACGTAGATCAGTTCGCCGCGAAAGAAGTTGTCGTCCATCATCAATCGGCGCAGCATCGACAGGTGCTCGTCGCCGAATGCGGTGCCGCAGGACGCGACGGCCGTGGTCACTCCCGCCAGATGCATCGCCATCACGTCGGTGTATCCCTCGACCACGACGGCCTGATGGCCCTTGGCGATGTCGCGCTTGGCCAGGTCGAGGCCGAACAACGCCGACGACTTCTTGTACAGCAGCGTCTCGGGGGTGTTGACGTACTTGGCTTCCATCGGGTCGTCGTCGAACAGCCGGCGCGCGCCGAACCCGATCACCTCGCCGGCGGCGCTGCGGATCGGCCACAGCAGCCGCCGGTGAAACCGGTCGATCGGTCCGCGGCGGCCTTCCCGTGAAAGCCCCGCCGCTTCCAGCTCTTTGAACTCAAACCCCTTGCGCAGCAAGTGTTTTGTCAACGAGTCCCAGCCCGACGGCGCGAAGCCGCAGCCGAAATGGCGGGCGGCGTCGCCGTCGAAATTCCGCTCGGTCAGATACTGGCGAGCCGGCGCGGCCTCCGCGGATTCCAGGGCTTCGGCGTAGAACTGCTGGGCGGCCGCGTTGGCGGCGATGAGTCTGCTGCGGCTGCCGCGGTCACGCTGCACGCTGGTGGCCGCGCCGGTGTAGGTGATCGTGTAGCCGATCCGATCGGCCAGCAGCTCGACGGCCTCGACGAAGTTGACGTGCTCGATCTTCTGGACGAACGCATAGACGTCGCCGCCTTCGCCGCAGCCGAAACAGTGGAAATGACCGTGGTTGGGCCGCACGTGAAACGACGGCGACTTCTCGTCGTGGAAGGGGCAGAGGCCCTTCAGCGAGTCGGCGCCGGCGCGGCGCAGCTGCACGTAGTCGCCGACGACCTCGTCGATGCGGACTCGTTCACGGATGGCGGCGATATCGCGATCGGAGATGCGGCCGGCCATCGGGTCAGTGTAAGGCGCGGCACCCCCCTCCTTTCGGCGAGCGTGCACAGTTGTACGTGTTTTTCGCGGTATCGACGTACAACTGCGCACCCTCACCCGGGGAGGTGCCCAGCCTCGATCCGTTCCAGTCGTCCTTCGGTATACGAGGCGATCTGGTCGACGATGACCCGCAGCCGGGCGGCGTCGTCGGCGGCCGTGTTGAACGCCGGCACGAACACCGGGTCGAGGGTTCTCGGCGCGCCTGCCGAGAGCCACTGCGCCACCCGGTGAATCCGTTCGCGCTGGGCGACCTGCATTTCCAAATGCCGCGGGTCGGACATGATGAACTGCAGCGCCAGGATCTTCAGGACCGCGACTTCGGCGCGCACCAGGTCGGGCACGTGCAGGTCTGCCCGATAGCGGGCCAGCGGGCCGGGTCCGGCCGCCGCCCGGGTGGCCGCGATCGCCGCCGAGGCGAACCGGCCCACCAGCTCGCTGGTCAACCGTTTGAGCGCCACCGACGCCGCGAGCGTCCCGTCGTACTTGCCGACCGCGGCCACCACCGGCAGCCCCGACAGCCGCTGCGCGGCGGCCATCAAGTCGTCGGCGCGCACCTTTGCAAATTCGCGCTCGCCCAGTTTGGCCAGCGTCGCGGCTTCGTCGTCGTCGGCGAGCACCCGCAGGTCGATGCGGCCGGAGATGACCCCGTCCTCGACGTCGTGCACCGAATATGCGACGTCGTCGGCCCAATCCATCACCTGCGCTTCCAGACACGCCCGTTCGGCCGGCGCTCGTTCGCGTACCCACGCGGCTGGCTCACTGTCGACGCCGTAGAAGCCGAACTTGCGTTTGCCGATGCTCCGGGTCCACGGATACTTGGTGACCGCGTCCAGTGCGGCCCGGGTCAGGTTCAGCCCGGCGCTACGGCCTTGCGAGTCAAGGACTTTGGGCTCGAGACTGGTCAGGATCCGGAAGTTCTGTGCGTTGCCCTCGAAGCCGCCGCAGGGGGCGGCGACCTCGTCGAGGGCCTGCTCGCCGTTGTGCCCATACGGCGGATGCCCGATGTCGTGCGCGAGGCCGGCCATGTCGACGAGGTCCGGGTCGCAGCCCAGCCCGATCGCCATGCCCCGCCCGATCTGGGCGACCTCCAGCGAGTGGGTCAGCCGGGTTCGCGGGGTCTCGCTTTCCCGGGGCCCGACAACCTGCGTCTTGTCGGCAAGCCGGCGCAGGGCGGCGCTGTGTAAGACCCGCGCGCGGTCCCGGGCGAAGTCGGTGCGGTGCTGGCCCTCGGTGCCCGGCAAGCCGGCGGTCTTCGGCGCTTCGGCCACCAACCGCTCACGGTCGAACGCGCTGTAGGGATCCTGCGGGGTCATCGACGCTCAGTCTGCCAGCTGGGTCCAGCCCGCATTAGATTGGCGAGCATGCGCGTTGTCCGCCTGCTGGCCGTGTTGCTGGCGACCCTGACCACCGGAGTGCTGCTGGCGCCGTCGGCCGCCGCCGACCCGCCCTTCCGGCTTTCCGATTACGTCACCGACAAGGCGGGCGCGTTGAGCGGCTCGGGCCGCGGCGCGGTCGAGTCGGCCGTGAACAAGCTCTACGGCGACCGCCACATCCGGCTCTGGGTGGTCTACGTCGACGACTTCTCGGGTCAGGATCCATCGAGTTGGGCGCAGAGCACTTGGCGCACCAGCGACTTGGACGGCAACGACGCGCTGCTGGCGGTGGCCACCGTCGACCATGCGTACGCGTTTTTGGTGCCGTCGAGTGTGAAAAGCGTCAGCTCGAGCCAGGTCGACGACTTGCGGCGCAACGGGATTGAGCCCGCGCTGCATCGCGGCGACTGGAGCGGCGCGGTGGTTGCCGCGGCCAACGGGCTCAACCCCGCGCCCGGCGCACCGAATTGGGTGCCGCTGTTGATCGCGCTGGGCGTGGTCGCGATCGCGGTCCTGGCCTTGCTGCTGGTGATGCGGTATCGGCGACGGCGACGGCTCGCCGCCGAGTTGGAGGCGGCGCGACGGGTCGATCCGACCGACCCCGACGCGCTGGCCGCCGTGCCGCTGGACGCCCTCGACGGTTTGTCGCGGTCGATCGTGGTCAACGTCGACAACGCGGTGCGCACCAGCGCCAACGAGCTGGCGCTGGCGGTCGAGGAATTCGGCGAACAGCGGACCGAGCCGTTCACCCGTGCCGTCGACAAAGCGAAAGAGGCTTTGGCGCAAGCCTTTTCCGTTCGCCAGCAACTCGACGACGCAATACCGGAAACCCCGGAACAACGGCGTGAGCTGTTGACCCGGGTGGTCGTCTCGGCGGCGCGGGCCGATCGCGGACTCGAAGAGCAGCGCGAAGCTTTCGAGCAATTGCGCGACCTACTGATCAACGCGCCGACGCGGCTCGACGGGCTCACCCAGCAGTTGGTCGAGCTGACCGCGCGGATTTCCCCGTCGGAGCAGCGATTGGCCGCACTGCACGACGAATTCGACGCCGCCGCACTGACTTCGGTGTCCGGCAACGTCGCCTCAGCCAAGGAGCGGCTCGCCTTCGCCGAGCAGAACATCACCCGGGCGCGCGACTTGGCGGCGCGACCAATCAGCGGCGCGCAGACCGGGCTGGTCGACGCCGTGCGCGCCGCCGAGTCGTCGCTGCGGCAGGCCCGGGCGCTGCTCGACGCCGTCGACAGCGCCGAAAGCGACATCCACCACGCCGTCGCCACCCTGCCGTCGCTGATCGCCGACATCCAGTCCGGCATCGAGCAGGCCAACACGCATCTGGCCCAGAAGGTCAAGGCCCAGCACGCCCGCGAACTGGCCGGCGCGCGCGATGCCGCGGTCAGCGCCGTCGACGCCGCCCGCGCCGGCGGCTCCACCGATCCGCTGGGCGCGTTCACCCGGCTGACCAAGGCCGACGCGGATCTGGACCGGCTGCTGGCCACCGTCGCCGAAGAGCAGGCGACCGCCGAACGGCTCAACCGCACACTGGAACAGGCGTTGTTCACCGCGCAGTCGCGGGTGCGGGCGGTGTCGGAATTCATCGACACCCGCCGCGGCAGCATCGGGCCGGAAGCGCGTACCCGGCTTGCCGAAGCAAACCGGCAATTGCAAGCAGCCCTTGACAAACGGGCGACCGATGTGAGCGACGCGATTGCCCACGCCAACAGCGCCGCGGCGCTGGCCACCCGGGCGCAGTCGCTGGCCAACGACGACGTCCAGTCGGTTCAGCGTGCCTACGCCGGGCGGTACGGCGGCAACGACATGGGCGCGATGATGGGCGGGATCATCATCGGTGACCTGCTCGGCGGGGCGATGCGCGGCGGTTACAGCGGCTGGGGCGGCGGCTGGGGCGACAGCGGTTGGGGCCCAACATCTTTCGGCGGCTCGTCGGACGGCGGCTTCATGGGCGGCGGCGGAAGGTTCTGAGTCCCCCTTGGCGCGAGTTCCGCGCCTTAGCAGCCCTTGAGGCGCTTGGCCAGATAGTCGGCGACGGCGTCGATCGCCACCCGTTCCTGTGTCATCGCGTCACGCTCGCGCACAGTCACTGCCTGATCGTCGAGCGTGTCGAAGTCCACCGTCACACAGAAGGGCGTGCCGATCTCGTCCTGGCGCCGGTAGCGCCTTCCGATCGCGCCGGCGTCGTCGAACTCGACATTCCAGCATTGCCGTAACTCGGCGGCCAAGTCGCGCGCCTTCGGGCTCAGATCGGCGTGCCGGGATAGCGGCAACACCGCGGCTTTCACCGGCGCCAGCCGCGGGTCCAGCCGCAGCACGGTGCGCTTGTCCATGCCGCCCTTGGCGTTTGGCGCCTCGTCCTCGCTGTAGGCGTCGATCAGAAACGCCATGAACGAGCGGGTCAGCCCCGCCGCCGGTTCGATCACATACGGCACGTACCGGGTGTCGCTGGCTTGGTCGTAGAACGACAGGTCGACACCGGAATGCTTTGAATGCGTGGACAAGTCGAAGTCGGTGCGGTTGGCCACACCCTCCAGCTCGCCCCACGGATTGCCCTGGAAGCCGAACTTGTACTCGATGTCGACCGTGCGGTCGGAGTAGTGCGAGAGCTTGTCCTTCGGGTGCTCCCACAGCCGCAGGTTCTCCGGGTTGATGCCCAGGTCGATGTACCACTGCAGCCGGGTGTCGATCCAATACTGGTGCCACTCCGGCGCGGTCGACGGCTCGACGAAGAACTCCATTTCCATCTGCTCGAACTCGCGAGTGCGGAAGATGAAGTTGCCAGGCGTGATCTCGTTGCGAAAGCTCTTGCCGATCTGCCCGATACCGAACGGCGGCTTGCGGCGCGCCGTCGTCACCACGTTGGCGAAGTTGACGAAGATGCCCTGCGCGGTCTCGGGCCGCAGGTAATGCAGCCCCTCCTCGGTTTCGATCGGGCCGAGGTAGGTCTTGAGCATCATGTTGAACTCGCGCGGCTCGGTCCACTGGCCGGGCTCGCCGGTCTCCGGGTCGCGGATGTCGGCCAGGCCGTTGGGCGGCGGGTGCCCGTGCTTTTGCTCGTATGCCTCGATGAGGTGATCGGCGCGGTACCGCTTGTGGGTGATCAGCGACTCGACCAGCGGGTCGTGGAACACCTCGACATGACCGGACGCGACCCACACCTCGCGGGGCAGGATGATCGAGGAATCCAGGCCGACGACGTCGTCGCGGCCGGTCACCACCGCACGCCACCACTGCCGTTTGATGTTCTCTTTGAGCTCGACTCCCAACGGCCCGTAGTCCCACGCCGATTTGGTGCCGCCGTAGATCTCCCCGGAGGGATAGACCAGCCCCCGCCGTTTGGCCAGGTTGACGACGGTGTCGATGACGGACGCCACGAGGTGCTGCACTCCTTGTCTACGGATGGTCTAGGGATGAGGGGGCGGTGAGCACCGCCATCGTAGCGAGCCACCCCGCAGTCTTTGACATGCGTCATTACGCATGTGACAGTGGAACCAACATGTCCCCCACCACATCAACGGCCGCCGACGGCGACGAGCTCGTCGAAAGCCACGAGCACGGCGGATCGGCCGGGTTCCCGGCGCCACCTCCGCGGGAGATTCTCGACGCCGCCGGGGAGTTGTTGCGGGCGCTCGCCGCGCCGGTGCGCATCGCGATCGTGCTGCAGTTGCGCGAATCGCAGCGCTGCGTGCACGAGTTGGTCGACGCGCTGGGTGTGCCGCAGCCGCTGGTCAGCCAGCACTTGAAGATCCTCAAGGCGGCGGGCGTGGTGGCCGGGGAGCGGTCGGGACGCGAAGTGCTCTACCGGTTGGCCGATCATCACCTCGCGCACATCGTGATCGACGCCGTCGCCCACGCAGGTGAGGACAACTCGTGACCCGCCCCAGCGTGCGCGCCACCCGGCAGCGGGCGGCGATCTCGACGCTGCTGGACAGCCTCGACGACTTCCGCTCGGCCCAGGAACTGCACGACGAGTTGCGCCGGCGCGGCGAGAACATCGGCCTGACGACCGTGTACCGCACACTGCAGTCGATGTCTGCGGCAGGACTGCTCGACACGCTGCGCACCGACACCGGCGAGTCCGTCTACCGGCGCTGCTCGGACGACCATCACCACCACCTGGTGTGCCGCAGCTGCGGGTCGACGGTCGAGGTCGGCGGTAACGACATAGAGACGTGGGCTGCGCAGGTCGCGGCCGAGCACGGGTTTTCCGACGTCAGCCACACCATCGAGATCTTCGGCACGTGCGAAGCATGCCAGGGCTAAGCCGTTAGCGCGCGGCGGATCTCGGCGCCCCGCTCCAGCACCATCAGAATCAAGGTGCGCAGCGCCTCGTCGGTAAGCCCGTTGCCCGGAAAGTTGTAGCGCAACATCACATCGGCGGACTTGCCGGACTCCTTCTCCACCAGCGCCACCGAGCCCAGCAGTGTGTTGTGCGCCGCGTCGGCCACCTGATCGCGAATCTTCTTGGCCAGCACCAGATCCCACGCCAAAACCTGGGTGAGCGAGATCAGGTCGAGGCCCTCCACAATGCCCACCACCCGCAGCGACGCATAGGTGCCGTCGTGACGGATGGTCAGCGCGCCGTCGGCTTCTTCTTCGACGGGCAGGATCTCACCGAGCACCGCCGTCAGCCGTTGCTGCAACTCAGGTCCTTCAGGCATCACGCGCTCCCGAACCGACGATGTCGCGATGCGTATTCCTCGCAAGCCGCCCACAGGTCGCGCCGGTCGTAATCGGGCCACAACTTGTCGGCAAAAATGTACTCGGCGTAAGCCGCTTGCCACAGCATGAAATTGCTCGAGCGCTTTTCGCCGGAGGTCCGCAGCAGCAGGTCGACGTCGGGGATGTCGGGGCGCTGCATGTGACGGGCAACCGTCGCCTCGGTGATCCGTTCCGGGTTCAACTTGCCTGCGGCGGCTTCGCGTGCGATTTCCCTTGCCGCTTCGGTGATTTCGGTGCGGCCACCATAGTTGACGCAGTAGTTGACGGTGATGACGTCGTTGTCGCGGGTCATTTCCTCCGCGATCGCCAATTCCTTGATGACGCTGCGCCACAACCGCGGTCGCGAACCGACCCACCGGATCTTGACACCCATCGCCTTGAGGTTGACCCGCCGGCGTCGCACCACGTCGCGGTTGAACCCCATCAGGAAACGGACCTCCTCAGCCGAGCGCTTCCAGTTCTCGGTGGAGAACGCATACAGGGACAGCCACTTGATCCCGATTTCGATTGCGCCACAGACAACATCGATGACCACAGCCTCCCCCATTTTGTGGCCTTCGACACGAGGTAGTCCGCGACCCGTGGCCCAGCGTCCGTTGCCGTCCATCACGATGGCCACGTGAAGTGGCAACTGGTCGGCCGGAATTCGCGGCGCGACGGCTTTCGACGTGTGCTGCGGCGGGCGGCACGGGCCGCCGTCGGGCGAGGGAGGCAGGTCCGGGAAGACGACGGGCCAGGTGGACTTGTCCGGGAAGGTCGGGTAGTCGTCGGGGGCCGGGGGCAGTTGCGGGAAGTCAGCCGGCTTCTGATTCCGCACCATGGGGCACATCCTGCCCGACCAGCGAGATCCGGCGGTCGGCGACCGTTCGATCAACCCGGTAGACCCGCTCCACCAGCGGCAATGTGCGCAGCTGCCGCTCGAGATGCCACTGCAGATGCGCGGCCACCAATCCGCTGACGTGGCTGCGGTGCGCTTGCGGCGCGGCCTCGGCCGCCTCCCAGTCGCCGTCGCGCAGCGCGGACATCAGCTCCAGCACACCCATCGGCGGCGTGGTGGCGCCGGCCGGGCGGCAATAGCCGCACACGCTGCCGCCGGCGGCGATGTGAAACGCCCGATGCGGGCCGGGCGTGGCGCAGCGGGCGCATTCGGTCAGCGCCGGCGCCCATCCGGCGATGCTCATAGCCCGCAGCAGGTAGGCGTCCAGTACCAGCTCGCGGGGCCGCCGCCCGTCGGCGACCGCCCGCAGCGCGCCGACGGTGAGCCGGTGCAGCGCGGGGGCCGGTGCCCGCTCCTCGCCGGCCAGGCGTTCGGCGGTCTCCAGCATTGCGCACGCGCAGGTGTAGCGCCCGTAGTCGCTGACGATGTCGGTGGCGAACGCGTCCAGCGACACGACCTGGGTGACGATGTCGAGGTTGCGGCCCGGGTGCAGTTGCACGTCGATGTGGGCGAACGGCTCGAGCCGCGCGCCGAACTTGCTGCGGGTACGGCGAACACCCTTGGCCACCGCGCGGACCAGTCCGTGGTCGCGGGTGAGCAGGGTGACGATCCGGTCGGCCTCGCCGAGCTTGTGCTGGCGCAGTACCACCGCCCGGTCCCGGTACAGCCGCATCAGATCAGTCTGTCATCGCGCTGAGACATCCCCGGGACCACGCGCCGATAATGTCGGTACCGATGAGTAACACCGCTACCCACCGCTTCCAGACCCTGACCGAGCAGCTCTACCAGCTGGCCAACGGCGAGGTGACCTCCGACGAACTGGTCCGCCGCTCGCTGCACGCCATCGACCTCAGCCAGTCCACACTGAACGCCTTCCGGGTGGTGCTCACCGAGACGGCGCTGGCTGACGCGGCCGAGGCCGACCGTCGCCGCGCCGCCGGCGACCAGGCACCGCTGCTGGGAGTGCCGATCGCGGTCAAGGACGACACTGACATTGCGGGCGTCGCCACCTTTTTCGGCACGTCGGGGTTTGTGCCGCCCGCCGCCGCCGACGCCGAAGTGGTGCGCCGGCTCAAGGCGGCCGGCGCGGTGATCGTCGGCAAAACCAACACTTGTGAGCTGGGACAGTGGCCATTTACCAGCGGCCCCGGATTCGGCCATACCCGCAATCCGTGGTCACGCAAGCACACGCCGGGTGGGTCGTCCGGCGGCAGCGCAGCGGCGGTGGCCGCCGGCCTGGTGGCCGCCGCGATCGGCTCCGACGGCGCCGGCAGTGTCCGCATCCCGGCAGCGTGGACGCACCTGGTGGGCATCAAGCCGCAGCGCGGCCGCATCTCGACCTGGCCGCTGCCGGAGGCGTTCAACGGCATCACGGTCAACGGTGTGCTGGCCCGCACGGTCGAGGACGCGGCGCTGGTGCTCGACGCCGTCTCCGGCAACGCCGAGGGCGATCTGCACAAGCCGCCGCCGGTGCGGGTGTCCGACCACGTGGGCACGGCACCCGGCGAACTGCGCATCGCGGTGTCAACCCGGTTCCCGTTCACCGGTTTTCCGGCCAAACTGCATCCCGAGATCCGCACAGCGGTGCAGTCGGTGGCCGATCAACTGAAGCTGCTCGGCCACAGCACAGTGCCCGCCAACCCGGATTACGGGCTGCGGTTGTCGTGGAACTTCCTGTCCCGGTCCACCTCGGGGCTGCTGGACTGGGCCGAGCGGCTCGGCGACGGCGTCGAATGGGATCAACGCACCCTGGCCAACATGCGGATGGGCCGGCTGCTGTCGCGGTGGATCCTGCGCTCCGCCCGTGCACACGAAGCGGCCGACCAGCGTCGGGTGGGCTCGATCTTCCGCTTCGTCGACGTCGTGCTGGCGCCGACCACGGCCCAGCCACCTCCCCCCGTGCACGCATTCGACGGGCTGAGCGGCCTGCAAACCGATCGGGTCATGATCGCGGCGTGCCCGGTGACCTGGCCGTGGAATCTGCTGGGCTGGCCTTCGATCAACATCCCGGCGGGATTCACCTCCGAGGGGCTGCCGATCGGCGTGCAGCTGATGGGGCCGGCCAACAGCGAGCCGCTGCTGGTATCGCTGGCCGCCGAATTGGAAGCGGTCGGCGGCTGGGCCGCCAAGCAGCCGCAGGTGTGGTGGAACACCGGTACCGATACGCCGCCGGTGTCCAGCGGCCGGGCGTGACTTAGGCCAGTTCCCGGATGGCCCGATAGGCGGCGCGTCCCACCAGCTCGCCGAGTTCGTCGGGGGTGTAGGTGTTGTCCGGGGCGAGCAGGCTGCGCACCCCGGCTTCGCTCATCGAGACGAACAGTTCGACGAGGACGGGCAGCTTGTGCTCGACGTCCTCGGTCCCCCAGCGCTGCAGGTCGGGCTTGACCAGCTCGGCGAATTGCTCGGCCGCCCTGCGGCGTCCACGCGCGAACAGCTCGGCGACGTCGGGGCCGGGATTGCAGCAGAACAGCGTGCGCCAGGTGTCGGGCTGGTCAGCGACCGTGCGCAGCCAGGCCTGCATGCCCCGGACGTACGCCTCCTGCGTACTGGTATAGCGGCCCGGCGTGGGATAGGCGGCCAGCATCCCGGTCAGCAGCTTCTGCTCCTCGCGCGCCAGCAGGGCCTTGATCAGTTCGATCCTGTCGGGGAAGCACGCGTAGACGACGGGACGGGTCACGCCGAGCCGCTCCGCGACCGCGCCGATGGTCACGGCCGGGAAACCGCCGTGCAGCGCAATCTCTTTGGCGGCGTCCAGCACCTGCGGGCGGCGCCGCTGCGGGCCCAGATGGGCCGCGCGGGGCCGGTGAAGTGCCGGCCGGGAAACGGTTGCTTCACCCATGAAGGAAAATGCTACAGTCTTGTAGGAATCGCGCCAACACGGCACGCGGAAGGACAACGCTCATGCCTCAGCCCGCCGAGGACTACGGCTTCTTCGGTCCGGACTCCGTCACCTGGAAAGTGTGGAGCTATCCGACGTCCCTGACCGTCGGGTTCATCCGTGCGGTGGTGATCGAGGAACTCGACCCGGCGCTCGTCGCGTCCGTCGACCACACCCATGACATCTACAACCGGCCGCGTACCCGCTACGACCGCACGTTGCGTTATTTCGCGATGGTGGCATTCAGCGACTCCCGCTCCACCTCTCAGGCCGCCGACGTGCTGGTGAAGGTCCATTCCAAAGCGATCGGCACCGAGCCGTACAGCGGGCAGCGCTATGACGCGAACGATCCGCAGTCCCAGCTCTGGATCCACCTGACCGCGTGGCACTCGATTCTCTACGCCTACGAGAAGTACGGGCCCGGCAAGCTTTCCGCCGAGGAGGAGGCTCGTTACTGGGAGGAATGCGCGGTTGCGGCGGAGCTGCAGACCTGCGATCCGGCCGATGTGCCGCGCAGCCGGGCGGGCGTCCGGGCCTACTTCGAGCGGATGCGTCCGCAACTGTCCGGTTCGCCGATCGCCCGCCAGGCGATGGAGCACCTGATCAACGGCGCCGAGTTGATCTCGCCGCTGCCGCGCTACCTTGCGCCGGTCACCTGGATCATCAACCGCAGCCTGCGAGCCGGCGTGATGGCCACGATGCCGCACTGGATGCGCGCCATGGGCGGCCTGAAACAGCCCCGAGTCGCCGACGTCGCCGTCGTCCCGATGCTGCGGATCGCGTTCGCGGCGCTCAATGCCAGCCCGCCCGTGATTCGGCTGTGGGTATTGCGGCTGCTGTCACCCGCGACCGTGCCGGTGGTCGCTCCTGTGCTGCTCGGGGTACCGCCGCGTAACCCGGTCGTGGTCTCCCCCGCCGAGGCGCGCGCCCGCTACGGCTACGACAAGCCGGCCGAGGCGCATCGGGAGTGGCGTGCCAAACAGTATCGGCGAGTGTTCGCCGAAGGCAGCGCGCCCAGCGACGACGGTCTGATCGAATCACAGGCGATTCTGGGGTCGATCGGTTGATGGTTTGTCATCGAAAAGTCCTGGCGTGCATGGCGGTTGCGCTGGTGGCCGCCGGCTGCAATAGTGTCGACCCGTCGAGTCTGGCCGAGTCCGGGACACCGGTGTCGACTAGCCGAATCCCCACTCCCAGCGGGCAATACGTTGTGCAGGGCGAAATTCTGCGCAAGTACGCCGACGCCGGTGGGCCGAGCGGGCCGTTGGGCACGCCGATCTCGAATGAGCTGCCGGCGCCAAACGGCGGCCAGTACAGCAAGTTTCAGACCGGGGTGATCTACTGGTCGCCGCGTAGCGGGGCCCACGTCCTGTCGGGCGCCATCCGTGCGGCCTGGGAAGGCAACGGCGGCCCCGACGGGCCGCTGGGCTACCCGGTGAGCGACCCACGGCCGATCCCCGGCGGGTCGGTGGCCGATTTCGAGCACGGCACCATCACCGACACCGGCGGCCAGCCCCAGATCGTGACCCGCTAGAGCATCAAAATCCCAGCCGGCCAAGCTGTTTGGGGTCACGCTGCCAGTTCTTGGCGACCTTGACGCGCAGGTCGAGATAGACCTTGGTGCCCAGCAACTTCTCGATCTGACCGCGCGCGACGGTGCCGATGTGCCGCAGCCTCTCACCGCCCTTGCCGATCACGATGCCCTTCTGGCTGTCGCGTTCGACATACAGCACCGCGTGCACGTCGATCAGGTCGTCACGCCCCTCCCGTGGTTCGACCTCGTCGATCACCACCGCGAGCGAATGCGGCAACTCGTCGCGCACGCCTTCTAAGGCCGCCTCGCGGATGAACTCGGCCATCAGAACCTCTTCGGGCTCGTCGGTCAGCTCGCCGTCGGGGTAGAACGCCGGTCCCGGCGGCAATGCGGCGGCCAGCACGTCGATCAGTACGTCGATCTGCTCGCCCGTCACCGCGGACACCGGCACGACTTCGGCGTGGTCCACGAGTTCGCCGACCGCGGCGAGTTGAGCGGCCAGCTTGTCCTTGGAGACCTTGTCGATTTTGGTGACGACGACAACCAGCGTGGTCTTGGGTGCGATGGAGCGGATCTGCTCGACGATCCACCGGTCCCCCGGGCCGATCGCCTCGTCGGCGGGAATGCACAACCCGATGGCGTCGACCTGAGAGTAGGTGTCGCGAACCAGGTCGTTGAGCCGCTTGCCCAGCAGGGTGCGCGGCCGGTGCAGCCCTGGTGTGTCGACCAGGATGATCTGGAAGTTCTCCCGATGCACAATCCCGCGAATCGTGTGCCGGGTGGTCTGCGGCCGATTCGACGTGATCGCGACCTTGGAACCGACGAGCGCGTTGGTCAGGGTCGACTTGCCGGTGTTCGGCCGGCCGACGAAACATACGAAGCCGGAATGGAATTCGCTCACACGACGACACCGTCGCGGTCGGTGACGATGATCGCCGCTGTCGGGGAAAGCTCCCGGACCGCGGCGATACCGGCGTCGTCGGCCGACCCGGCCACCAGCACGGCGGCCTCCAGACTGGCGGCGCCACTGGACACCGCCGCGGCCACCGCCGTCTGCAGCGCGGTCAGCTGCAGCGCCGAGAGGTTCACCGGCGCACCGGCGTAGGTGCGGCCGTCGGCGTCGCGCACCGCTGCACCGCTGCCGGCCTCGGCGCGGGCCATCGCGGATCGGGCCAGCACCACCAGTTTCGCGTCTTCGGCGTCGAGCGGCTCAGCGGTCACCGTTGGCCTCCTGTCCGTCGGAGTCGATGCGGCTCAGCAAGACCGTGCCGACGCGGACCCGGCCCCGGTGGTCGGGGCCGCCTTCCGCGCGCAACCGCAATCCATGTGATACCACTTCGGCGCCGGGAAGCGGGACCCGGCCCAACTCCAGTGCAAGCAGCCCGCCGACCGTGTCGACGTCGAGGTCGTCGTCGAATTCGACGCCGTACAGCTCGCCGACGTCCTCGATAGGCAGGCGTGCCGATACCCGAAACTTGTTGTCGCCCAAGGCTTCTATCGGTGCCGTCTCGGCCTGGTCATACTCGTCGGCGATTTCGCCGACGATCTCTTCCAACACATCCTCGATGGTCACCAGCCCGGCGATCGCGCCGTACTCGTCGACCAGCAACGCCATGTGGTTGCGGTCCCGCTGCATTTCCCGCAGCAGCGCGTCGAGCGGTTTGGAGTCCGGCACGAACACCGCCGGCCGCATGACCTGGGCCACCGTGGTGTCCCGCCCGCCGTTGGTCGAGTAATACGTCTGCTGGACAAGGTCTTTCAGGTAGACCACGCCGACGATGTCGTCGACGTTCTCGCCGACCACGGGGATGCGGGAATGCCCGCTGCGCACGGCCAGCGAGGTCGCCTGGCCGGCCGACTTGTCGCTTTCGATCCAGATCATCTCGGTACGCGGCACCATCACCTCGCGCGCCGGCGTGTCGCCGAGTTCGAAGACCGACTGGATCATTCGTCGCTCGTCGGCGGCAACCACACCGCGTTGCTGGGCCAGGTCGACGACCTCGCGCAGCTCGATTTCGGACGCGAACGGCCCGTTGCGAAAGCCGCGGCCCGGGGTCAGGGCGTTACCGAGGACCACCAGCAGCCGGCTGATGGGCATCAACAGCCAGGAGATCGCCTGCAACGGCAAAGCCGCCACCAGTGCGATGGAGTAGGCGTTCTGGCGACCGAGGGTGCGCGGGCCGACCCCGATCACGACGAAGCTGGTCACCACCATGATTGCGGCGGCGGCGATTCGGCCCCACTCCAAGTTGAGGCTGGCACGCAGGAAAACCACCAACAACACGGTGGCGGTGATTTCGCAGGTGATCCGAAGCAATACCACCAGGTTGATGTAGCGCGGCCGGTCGGCCATCAGCTTGGCCAGCCGCACCGCCCCAGGGCGCCCGTCGCGGACCAATTCTTGGACCCGGGCCATCGACACCGTGCTGATCGCCGCGTCGATCGCCGCGAAAAGCCCGCCCACGCCTATCAATACGATTGCGCCGAGCAACGGAGCAAACACGTTCACGGTTCGTCGAAATACCTTGACTTGTCCAGCAACCGGCGGTCTTTCTCGCTCTGCCGGTCCAGGTGGTAGGCCTCGACCTGATCGGCGACCCACTCCTCGAGCAGGCGCTGTTGCAGCGCGAACATTTCCTTTTCCTCGTCGGGCTCGCCGTGGTCGTACCCCAGCAGGTGCAGCACGCCGTGGATGGTCAGCAGCGCCAATTCGTGGCCCAGCGAATGCCCTGCGGCAGCGGCCTGTTCGGCAGCGAACTCCGGACACAGCACGATGTCGCCCAGCATGGCCGGCCCCGGCTCGGGCGCATCGGGCCGACCGCCTGGCTCGAGTTCGTCCATCGGGAAGCTCATCACGTCGGTGGGGCCGGGCAGGTCCATCCAGCGCATGTGCAGATCGGCCATCGCCGCGGTGTCCAGCAGCATCATCGACAGCTCAGCGGCCGGGTTGACGTCCATCTTGGCCAGCACGAACCGGGCGACGCTGATCAGTTCGGCCTCGGAGACGTCGACGCCCGATTCGTTGGATACTTCGATGCTCATGGCGTTCTCACCGGCGGTGCCGGGTGGCCCCGCGGGCATTAGCGGTGCGCCGCGCGGCCCGGTTCATCGTCAGGCCGGGCTCCTCGTATTTGGCGTAGGCGTCCACGATTTCGGAGACCAGCCGGTGCCGCACCACGTCGGCACTGGTCAACTCCGCGAGGTGGATGTCGTCGATGCCCTCGAGGATGTCGGCCGCGACGCGCAGTCCGGAGCGCGCGCCGCCCGGTAGGTCGATCTGCGTAACGTCGCCGGTGACAACGACTTTGGAGCCAAAGCCTAGCCGGGTGAGGAACATCTTCATCTGCTCGGCCGTGGTGTTTTGCGCCTCGTCGAGAATGATGAACGCATCATTGAGCGTGCGACCACGCATGTATGCCAGCGGCGCGACCTCAATTACCCCGGCGCTCATCAATTTTGGGATCAGCTCTGGATCCATCATGTCGTAGAGCGCGTCGTAGAGCGGCCGTAGATACGGGTCGATCTTCTCGCTCAGTGTGCCCGGCAGAAAGCCCAGGCGTTCACCGGCTTCCACCGCCGGCCTGGTCAAGATGATCCGGGTGACCTGTTTGGTCTGTAAGGCGTTTACCGCCTTGGCCATCGCCAGATACGTCTTACCGGTTCCGGCTGGCCCGATCCCGAAGACAATGGTGTTGGCGTCGATCGCGTCGACGTAGCGCTTCTGGTTGAGGGTCTTCGGCCGAATCGTCTTGCCGCGACGCGAAAGGATGTCGAGCGTGAGCACCTCCGCCGGCGATTCGTTACCGGTGCCGACCAGCATGGCGACGCTATGGCGCACCGCCTCCGGTGTCAGGGCGTGGCCCGTGGCGACGATCGTCACCAGTTCCGAGATCACCCGCTCGCCGAGTGCGACGTCGGCCGGCTCACCGGCCAGGGTGACGGCGTTGCCGCGCACATGCAGATCGGCGGCCAGGATCCGTTCGAGTGCGCGCAAATTTTCGTCAGCCGAACCGAGCAAGCCCACGACGAGGTCGGGCGGAACATCGATGCTGCTGCGAACCTGAGACGAAGAGGGGTCAGCGGCGTTGGTCTCGCGGGGCGTCACGTGGGTTCTAATGCCTGCTTTCTGGGTTGTCGGGTGACGACGCTCGGTAGTCAAGTTTACCGCCGGCAGCGTTCCTGGTCTCCAGTGTGAATCTGACGACGCCGCTGCGGCGTGTCACGTCGTGAAATTCACAGTCGGGCGAGTGGGGGTCAATCCCACCGCCGCGTCAGCACTCCCAGCGCGCCCAGCGCCACCGCGGCCGCCGTCGACGTCCGCAACACGGTGGGCACCAGTCGGACCGCGACGGCACCCGCGTCAGTGAGCGCGCCGATCTCGTCGGGCGCAATGCCGCCTTCGGGGCCCACCACCAGAGTCAGCGAATTGGCTTGCGCCACATCGATATCCGTCAACCTTTCGGTCGCCGACTCGTGCAGCGCCAACACCACAGACCCTCCGCTGCGCACCCGCTCGACCAGCTCCGCCGTCGACAACAGCCCGTCGACCGGCGGGATGTGCGCCCGACGGGATTGCCGGGCTGCGGAACGCACCACCGCCCGCCACCGTCGCAGCCCCTTGTCCAGGCGCTCCCCGTCCCAGCGGGCCACACAGCGGGCGGCCTGCCACGCCACAAACGCATCCGCGCCCGCCTCGGTGGCCAGCTCGATCGCCAACTCGGAGCGATCGGACTTCGGCAACGCCTGCACCACCATCACCGGCGGCTGAGCGGGTGCGACGCTCCAACGGTCGACCACCCGGGCGGTAAGGCCGTCGCGCCCGGCCTGCTCCGCCACACAGCTGGCCAGGCCGCCGGCGCCGTCGCCGAGCATCAGCTGCTCGCCCGGACGGATCCGCCGCACGGTCGCGGCGTGAAAGCCCTCGTCGCCACCGACGACGGCCAGTCCACCGGTCTCGGGCAGCGCGTCGACGTAAAACAGGCCCGGCACAAGAAGTCAGCGACCGGTGAAGGTTTCGCGCAGCCGGCTGAACAATCCGCTGGTGGCGCCGGCGTGCGTCGAGCGGACCTCGGCGACGTCACGGCCGCGGCGGCTCTTGAACTCGCGCAACAGTTCCGCGTCGCGGTGGTCGAGCCGATCCGGCACCACCACCTCGACGTGCACATGTAGATCGCCGCGCACCCCGGAACGCAGGTGCGGCATTCCACGACCGCGCAGCGTGACCACCGAGCCGGGCTGGGTGCCCGGCGGCACGGTGATCTCGGTGAGCCCGTCGAGGATCGCGTCGAGGCTCACCGTGGTACCCAGCGCGGCGTCGACCATCGGCACCGAGATTGTGCAGTGCAGGTCGTCGCCGTCGCGCATGAAGATGTCGTGCGGCTGCTCGTGCACCTCGACATAGAGGTCGCCCGCCGGTCCCCCGCCGGGCCCGACCTCGCCCTGAGACGCCAACCGCACTCGCATGCCGTCGCCGACACCGGCGGGAATCTTGACGCTGATCTCCCGGCGGGCCCGCACCCGGCCGTCGCCGCCGCACTGGTAGCACGGGTCGAGGATGACCTCACCGACGCCGCGGCAGGTCGGACACGGCCGCGAGGTCATCACCTGCCCCAGCAGCGAGCGCTGCACGGTTTGCACCTCGCCGCGGCCGCCGCAGGTGTCGCATTTCACCGGGCCGGAATTGCCGTTGGTGCCCCGCCCCTGGCAGCGGTCGCACAGCACCGCGGTGTCGACGGTGACTTGCTTGGTGACCCCGGTCGCGCACTCGGTGAGATCCAGCCGCATCCGCAGCAGCGAATCCGAGCCGGGCCGGACCCGGCCGACTGGACCACGGGAGGTGGAGCCGCCTCCGAAGAACGCCTCGAACACGTCGCCGAGGCCGCCGAAGCCCGGGAAGCCGTTGGCGGTCGCGGCGTTCTCCAGCGGGTCCCCGCCCATGTCGACGATGCGTCGCTTCTCCGGGTCGGACAGCACCTCGTAGGCGACGCTGATCTCCTTGAACTTCGCCTGAGCCGCTTCGTCGGGGTTGACGTCGGGATGCAGTTCCCGCGCCAGCTTGCGATAGGCGCGTTTGATCTCCGTATCGCTGGCGTTCGGGCTGACGCCGAGCAAGCCGTAGTAATCGCGTGCCACGCCTGACCTTTCTTACGCAGCGCTAGACGAGTGCGCGGTCATCGAGCACCCAGCACTTCGCCGATGTACATAGCAACCGCAGCGACACTAGCGATAGTTCCGGGATAGTCCATCCGGGTGGGCCCCAGCACGCCCATCCCGCCGTAGACGGTGTCGGACGTGCCGTACGCGGTGGTCACCACCGACGCACCCGCCATCTGCTCGGCTTCGGTTTCGTGGCCGATCCGCACGGTGACCTTTCCGGCTTCCTGCTGGGCGGCCAGCAGGCGCAGCACGACCACCTGCTCCTCGAGGGCTTCCAGGATCGACCTCAGGGAGCCACCGAAGTCGGCGGTGTTGCGGGTCAGGTTGGCGGTGCCGCCCAGCAGCAGCCGTTCCTCGGTGTGCTCGACCAGCGACTCCAGCAGCACGGTCGCCGAACGGCCGACGGCGTCCGACAGGCTGTTGGATGGCCCGCCGTGCCCATTGAGCTGCCCCGCCAGGTCGGCCACCGCGGCCGAGGCGGCCGAGAGCTTCTTGCCCTCCAGCGCCTGGCCGAGCATCTCGCGCAACTGGGAGAGCTGATGGTCGTCGATGACGTCGCCGAGCTCGACGATGCGCTGGTCGACCCGGCCGGTGTCGGTGATGACCACCATCAGCAGCCGCGCGGGTGTCAGCACGATCACTTCCAGGTGCCGCACGGTCGACGTCGACAGCGTCGGGTACTGCACGATGGCCACCTGGCGAGTCAGCTGGGCCAGCAGCCGCACCGCGCGGCGCAGCACGTCGTCGAGATCCACACCGGACCCGAGGAAGCTCTGGATGGCGCGCCGCTCCGCCGACGACAGCGGCTTGACGTCGTGTAGCCGGTCGACGAACTCGCGGTACCCCTTCTCCGTCGGTACCCGTCCTGAGCTGGTGTGCGGCTGCGTGATGTAGCCCTCGGCCTCCAGGACCGCCATGTCGTTGCGCACAGTGGCAGAGGACACTCCGAGGTTGTGGCGCTCCACCAACGACTTCGAGCCAATGGGTTCTTTGGTGGCGACGAAGTCGGCGACGATGGCGCGCAGCACTTCGAAGCGACGCTCGTCGGCACTTCCCATTCCGAGTCCACCTCCTTGACCGCGTCCATTTTACGGTGATCAGCAGCGGGTTACGGTCATCGGCAATCGAGGGCTGTGTTGAATCGCCCGCCTTCTCCCCGGGCCTTTCGGCCCGCATCGGCGGCGGGCTAGCCTTAACAACCATGCTCACGTCGGACCGGGCACCGGAGACGGTCGGCGAATGATCTTCAAAGGAGTGCGGGAAGGCAAGCCGTACCCCGACCATGGCCTGTCGTATCGGGAGTGGTCGCAGATACCGCCGCGCCAGATCCGGCTGGACGAGCTGGTCACCACGACCACCGTGCTCGCCCTGGATCGGCTGCTCTCCGAAGACTCCACCTTCTACGGTGATCTGTTCCCGCACGCGGTGAAGTGGCGGGGCATCCTCTACCTCGAGGACGGCCTGCATCGGGCGGTGCGCGCGGCACTGCGGAATCGCACGGTGCTGCATGCGCGGCTGCTGGACATGGACGGGGCCGGTCAGCACGCTTAGTCAGCGGTCACGTTTCGGCGGCTCCGGGTGTCGAGCTAAGTGAGACCACTTGCAGCAGGAGGACACCATGCCACGACTTACCGGAGTCTCCGACCGCGACGCCGGGCTGGGCGCCCGGATCGCCTTCTTCTTCACCAAGCGTCGGTTCAAGCAGATGACTGGACTGCAAACCGCGACGATGCTCGAACCCCTTCGGATGTACGCCCACATCCCCAAGCTGCTCAACGCGATCGGGCGGCTGGAACTGGCGGAGTCGAAACTGGACATGCTCAGTGCCCGCCACCGCGCACTTGCCGAGCTCAAGGCGGCGACCACAGTGCGCTGCGAGTATTGCATCGACTTGGGTTCGCAGATCGCACGCGAGTGGGGCATCACCGACGAGGAATTGCTCGCGCTGTCCGACTACAAGAGGGCCCCGTGCTTCTCCGATGTCGAGAAGTTGATCCTCGACTACGCCGCGGCGATGAGCCGCACGCCCGTCGAGGTCACCGACGAGCTTTTCGACGCGTTGCGCGGATACTTCGACACCCCGCAACTCGTCGCCCTCACCCACGTCATCAACCTGGGCAACTTTCGGGCCCGGTTCAACCTGGCGCTCGGGATCGGGTCGTCCGGCTTTTCCGAGGGCCGAGTGTGTGCGCTGCCGGACGCGGCCAGCCGGTGACGGCCTCGCTGGCGGCACGATTCGAGGCGGCTCGTCCGCAGCTGGGCGCGCTCGCCTACCGCATGCTGGGCTCGGTCGACGACGCCGAGGATGCGGTGCAGGAGGCGTGGCTGCGGCTGAGCCGCGACGGGGCTGCTGACGTCGAGAACCTCGATGCGTGGCTGACCACCGTGGTGGCGCGGATCTGCCTGAACACGCTGCGCAGCCGGCGCGCCCGTCGGGCCGAGGAACTCGTCGCCCATGTTCCGGATCCGGTGGTCGACGCGGTCGGCGAATTCGATCCCGAACACCAGGCGCTGCTGGCCGACGCGGTCGGGCTGGCCCTGTTCGTGGTGCTGGACACGTTGCCGCCGGCCGAGCGGCTGGCGTTCGTGTTGCACGACGTCTTCGCGGTGCCGTTCGACCAGATCGCGGGGATCGTCGACCGGTCGCCGGAGGCGGCCCGCAAACTGGCCAGTCGCGCGCGGCGGCGCATCCAGGACGCCGCACCCGATCCGGACGCCGACCTGAGCGCTCAACACACGGTCGTCGACGCCTTTTTCGCGGCCGGGCGCGCCGGCGACCTCGACCGCTTGGTTGCGGTCCTGGATCCGGATGTGGTGCTGCGCGGCGACTTCGGCCCCGACCAAACCCGCTGGGTGCGAGGCGCGTCGGCGGTGGCCGGCCTGGCACGCAGTTACGCCGCCCCGGAGCGGGAAGCGCGCGCCGCCACCGTCAACGGCGCCGCCGGCGCGGTGATCTTCGTCGCCGGCCATCCGGCCGCGATCATGGGCTTCGTGGTACGCGGCAACCGCATCGCCGCGATCGACGTGCTGGCCGACCCCGCACGCCTCGCGCGGATCGACCTGAGCGCGCTGTCCCGCTAATTGGTGGCGGTGGCCGCCTGGATCAGCGCGATCGCGGCGTCATGCTGAAGCATCCAGTTGCCGCCTTCGTTGACGAACGCGAGTTGCTTGGTGACGGGTCCGGCGAACTTCGGACCCGAGATAGCCACGTCGGCGCTGGCCGCATTCGGCCCGGCCGGCGCGATGTTCGTCACGTTGAACTGCTCCGGGAAGTTCCCGTTGCGGTAGGCCTTTCTCAGGTCGTGGTCGGCCACCATGCCCTCATTCTGAGGGATGCCGCCTTGGACGAGATTGTTCTTCTCGGTGTACCTCACGCCAGGATCCGTGACTTGGTTGCACAGGTTTGCCAACTGGTCAGCGCTGGGCAGCTGCTCCTGCCCCGGCGGCGGGGCTGGCGGCGGGTCCAACGGCACGCTGAAGACCACGGGCAGCACCGGCACTGGGGCCGGGTTGGCAGGCGCGAATCCGGCTGCTGCGGCACCGATCGCGGCGACGGCCGCCGCACCGGTAGCGAGAGCTTTGACAGTCATGGATGTCCCTTCGATTCGGGTGTCGGCAGTATCACAGCGAAGACTAGTGCCCAGAGGCCGCGTGGAGGAGCGTCATGGCCGAGTCGCGTGACAGCACCCAGCTGCCCTGGTTGACGAACGTGACGCTCTGCGTGACCGGTGCCGTAAGTTTGGGACCCGAGACCGCCACGTCGGCGGTGGCGCTCCCCGGAGCGGCAGCCTGGATGTTCGAGATGCCGAACGTCAACGGCAACTGGCCCTTTTTGGCCGCCTTCTGCAGCGCGTGGTCGGCCAGCGCAGCCTCGGACGGGCTGATGCCCCCCTCGACCAGCCCGGACTTGTTCGCGAACGGGACGTTGGGGTCGGCGAGGCTGGTCAGCACGGTGGAAAGCTGGCCGACGGTTGGCAAAGCTGTGGTCTGGTCGAGCGGCAACGGCACGCTGAAGACGACGGGCTGCACCTGGGATGTCGTCGGGTAGCTGGACGTCAGGCCGGCGGCTGCGGCGCCGATCGCGGCGACGGCTGCCACACCGGTGGCGAGGGCTTTCAGGGTCATGGGTGTCCCTTCGGGTCGGACGTAGCTGTTGTTGGTGGTGATGCTGATACTGGTGTGTCGTTTTGCCGGCCCGTCGTGTTACACGAGCTCGCCGCTGCCCTACGCTCATGGGCTTGGCACGGTGAATCCCGTGAAGGCAGCGAAAGAGGTCGCGGATTGTCCACCGTCAGCTACCCCGATCAGACCACCTACGCATTTCGGTCCGGCGTCACCTGCCTGACCACACCCGCGGGCGCGGTGCTGCTGAATCCTCCCCGCAGCGAAAAGCTGACCCGACTGAGCCCGGGGCAGCTGCACGCACTCAAGACGCTCAACCTCGGCCCGACAACCATTTCCGAACTGTCGGACAGCAACGACGTCGTCGCACTGGTAGATCAGCTCACTGCCGGCGGCTGGCTGACCATTACGGTGCGCGACGGCGTACGCGAGCTGTACTCCATACTGCCGTTCGGCCAGCCCGCAGCACGCCCGGAGTCATCGCCGCCGGATAGCATCCTGTCGAAATTCGCTGTCCTGCACCGGGATTCAGGCGGATTTGCGCTCGAGCATCCGCTCGGGTGGTGCGATCTACGGATCCACGATCCGAGTCTGCTCACGCTGCTGGACGGGCCGGTGCCGACCGACCCCCGGGTACCGGCTGCCGTCGCCGCCCAGTTCGTCGACGACCTGCACTGGTGTGGCTTCCGGCGACCGGCCGGCGAGGAAGACGCCAGCTTCGAGTCGCTGGCCTGGAGCACACCGGATCTGTGGTTTCACCGCCGCAGCACGCTCGGTGAGCGCACTGTCACCTGGGAGCATTTCGGACCTACCAAGTGGGCCAAGGACCGATTCCCGCAACCCTCGGCGCGCCGGCCGAACTATCCCGGCCAACCGATCGCCCTGTTCGTCCCCGACCTCACGGCCAAACGAACCGAAGACCCGACGCTGACAACCGTTCTCGAAGACCGTGTTTCGACCAGAACTTTCGACGACACCAGTCCCATCACCGTCGAACAACTCGGCGAGTTGTTGTACCGCACAGCACGCACCAGGCGAACCCAGCTCGTCGGCCCGGGCGAGGAACTGCTGTCGCGGCCCTACCCGTCCGGCGGCGGTCTCTACGAACTCGAGCTGTACCCGGTGGTGCGCAACGTCGGCGGACTGGAGCCGGGCATGTACCACTACGACTCGTTCGACCACGTGCTGCGGCCGGTGGCCGGCGCGGAGTCAAATGCGGTGTCCCGCCTGGTCAAACCGGCTTCGGCGACGTTGACCGGCGGCGCCGAGCCGCAGGTACTCGTCGCGATGGCGGCACGGAGCGGCCGCATCATGTGGACTTACGAGCAGATCGGCTATGCCGCCATCCTGAAAGACGTCGGTGTCCTGATGCAGACAATCTATTTGGCGGCAACCGCGATGGGCCTGGGCGCGTGCGCCCAGGGATTCGGCGATACCGCCGCGTTCGTCGCCGCCACGGGAGTCGACGAACGCCAGGAATGCAACGTCGGCAGCATCATCGTCGGCTCAGTTGCCTGACTACTCCTGCGCGAGAACCTCTTCGTCGGTCAACGCCGCAACCTCGAGGTAGGCACGCGCGATCACCGCCAGGCGATCCGGCGTACCGCGCCCAGCCTCCCGCTGGCCCAGCCGCTCGGCCAACCCTGCGACGGTTCGCGCGGCAAAGAGATCGGCCACCACCGCATGATCGATTTCCAGCCAGTCGCGCAGCCGGGCGATCACGGTGGTGGCCAGCACCGAATCACCGCCCATGGCGAAGAAATCATGGTGTACCCCAACCGAATCCACGCCCAGTACCTCCGCGACAATCGCGGCGAGCGCCGCTTCGACGTCGTTACCTGGCGCACCGTTTGCGGTGTCGGTGGTTCCCGGTTCGAGCAGCCTGGTCACCGCGTTGCGGTCCAGCTTTCCGTTGGCCGTCAACGGCATTTGGTCGAATGCCACGATGCGCTTGGGAACCATGTAGCCCGGCAGCAGATCCGACACAGCCGCGGAGACATCGCCGGTCGGATTGCCGGAAATCGCGGCGACCAGTGTCGGTGCGGCGTCACCGACCACCGCAGCGACGGCGTGGCGCACTCCGGGCACCGTGCGCAACGCGCTCTCCACTTCGCCGAGTTCGACGCGGTAGCCGCGAATCTGGACCTGGTTGTCGGCCCGGCCCAGGAACTCGATGGTGCCGTCCGGCCAATACCTGGCCATGTCACCGGTTTTGTACCAGCGAACACCGCCATGCTCGACGAAGCGCTCCGCGGTGCGCTGCGGGTCGTTGCGGTAGCCCGCCGCGACATTCGCGCCGCCCACCCACAGTTCGCCGGTTACCCAGTCGGGGCAGTCGCGGCCCGACGGCGCGACGACCCGGCACCGCACATTGCGCAACGGAATGCCGAACGGCACCGTCGCCCACTGCGGTGGTGGTTCGCCGACGACCTCGCAGATGGTGTGGTGGATGGATGTCTCGGTCGCACCGCCCAGTCCGGCGAACCGGCATCCCGGCACTTGCCGGGCGAGTCTGCGCGCAAGGTCGGCGCCGACCCAGTCACCGCCGAGGGTGACTGCCCGCAACGAGTCGCCGTGCTGATCGCCGCCGAGCTCCAAGATCATGTCGAGCATGCTTGGCACGCAGTTGAGAATCGAAACCCGATGCCGGCGAAGCAATTCCACCCAGGTGGTGGCCGCGGCACGCTGTTCGGCGTCGACCGCTACCAGCGAGCCGCCCACGGAGAACATGCCGAACATGTCGTAGACGGACGCATCGAACTCCAGCGCGGACAATGCAAGCACCCGGTCGGCGCTGCCGACGCCGAACCACGCGTTGACGGCGTCGATCGTGTTCATCGCGCCGCTGTGGCGCACATCGACGCCCTTGGGCAGCCCCGTCGAGCCGGAGGTGAAGATCACGTAGGCGATGTCGTCAGGGTCGGGTAAGACGGGCGCCGGCAGCGGTGCGGAGTGGTTGGCCGCGGCCTCGATGGACATACAGGGAACCGAGTCCATCTGGACGGTCTCGGCGGTGATTGCCGCGACGACGTCGGCTGTCTGAAGGATCTTGGCGCGCCGCGCAATTGGCTGATCGAATCCGATCGGCACATATGTTGCCCCGGCCGCGAGTACCCCGAGCACGGCCAGTATTTGGTCGCGTCCCTTGGGGAGTTGGACGGCGACGGCGTCACCGCGACGCACACCTCGGGCACGCAATGCGCCCGCGACCGCCAGTGAACGTTCTGCCAGTTGCCGGTAACTCCATGCGCCCGCGTCCTCGCCGAGTCCCCACACCACCGCGGGCGCCTCCGGGGTGGCGGCGGCATAGTCGAAGAAGGCCTCGTGCAGGCACCTGGCGCTGACTGGGCCGTCGGTCGCGTTGACCGCCGCGCGTATCTTCGCCTGGTCGCTCGGCAACCGCACCGCCGCCTCGGCGTCCCACCCCGCATCGCTATCGGCAAGGCGCTCGACGGCGCGGGTGAATCTGGCGAACATGGCGTCGATCAGCCCCGGCGGAAACGCCGCCTCGCGCACGTCCCAGTTGAGCAGCAATCCGTCCTGCAGTTCGGTGATTTGAGCGTCGAGCAATACCTGGGGGCCCTGCGAGACAATCCACACCGGCTCACCGAACGTGTCGACGACGGTGTCGGCGAACAACTCCCCGAGGTCGAGCGCACTGGTGAACACGACGGGCGCCAGCACCGGCTCACCGCGGTATCGTCCCAGATCACGCAGCACGTCAAGCCCGGAATAGGCGGCGTGGGCAGCACTTTCGTACATCCGGCGCTGAATGTCGCGGGCGCGGTCGGTGACCGACATGTTCTCGGTGACGTCGACGTCGAGCATGACCGACGAGGTGAAGTCGCCCACCACCCGGTCGATGTCGGGGTGCACCGAGTCGCGATGGAACAACGGCACATTCAGCAGGAACCTGCTCTGCGCCGACCAGCCGCCGATGGTGTCGGCAAACAACGCCGCGACGGCCATCGCTGGTGTGACGCCGCGGCGATGCGCACCGGCAAGTAGCCGCTGCTTTGACTCCGGCCCCAACCAGTGCGCGTATCGGACGGTGCGATGCGATGCCGTGGCGACGGTGGGAAGTTCGGGTGCAGCGGGCAGCTGAGCTATCTGCTGCTGCCACCAGTGCCGATCACGCTCACGTGCGGCGCCGTCAACGGTGCGCTCGGTGCGGTACCGCCGGTAGGTGTAGCCGGGCGCCCGCACCGCTGCGCCCCGGTATAGCTCGGCCAGGTCGGAAACCAGCACCCGGTAGCTCATGGCGTCACCGGCCAGCATGTCGATGTCCAGATGCAGGCGGGTGCGGCCCTGGTCACAGATGGTCAACGTGACGTCGATAACCTGTCCTTCTGCAATTGCCAAGCGCTGGTGGGTTTTCCGGTCGCGCAATTGGGTGAGCGCGGCGTCCACCGCCTCGGGGCTCTGCCCGCGCAGGTCGACGGCGCTGAACACCGGCCGCCCCGGCCTGGGCATGGTCTGCTGCGTCCCATCCGGGAGGAACCGGGTGCGAAGCATCGGATGAATGGCGACGAGGTTCGCCACCGCTTTGTCCAGTTGCGCGGGGTTCACTGCGCCGCCGTCGAATTCGACGTAGAGGTGGGCCGCTACCCCGCCGAGTTGCTGCTCGTCGGAACGTCCGATCCAATACGCGTGCTGCATGGTTGCCAACGGGAAGGGGGCGTCCTCGGAGGCGACGGGCTGGTTGGGAACCGGCTGTGCCGCGCCGGCCATTCCCTCCATCAGCAGGTCGTGCCACGAGTCGACGGTGGGGTTGGCCGCGAGTTGGGCGAAGGTGATGTCGGCCCCGCGTTTGCGCCAGCCTCCCGCGAGCGCCATCATCCGGATCGAGTTGAGTCCCAGTTGGATGAGGTCGTCGTGGTCGGCCACATCTGCTGGGGCGCAATCGAGTTGGGCCGCCACCGTCGCCCTGATCTCGTCCTTGCTGATCATGGCGTGCTCTCCAGTCCGACGGTCAGCGCCTCGATGCCGCGCCGCCAGAAACCTGCCAGCAGGTCGATGTCGGAAGCGTCGAAAAGGGCATTGCTCCAGCGCAGGTTGGTGATCAGCTGCGAGCCTTGCCCGGTGGTTCCCACCAGCGTGCTGATGTTCAGCGCGAACCGCAGCGGCAGGTCAGGTTCGGGGTCGATCGGAAGCGCGCCGATGTAGGGCTCGGTGAGCAATGACCACGGCTGATCGCTGACACCACTGAGGTCCAACCGACCCAGATACCCGAACTGGATCTGCGGTTCGGCGGCCTCCTGCAATTCGGGGACCCGCTCGACGTAGCGAAGTAGCCCGTAATCCAGTCCTTCGTAGGGGATTACGGTCAGATGCGCGGCCACCGAATCGTAGAGCGCTCGGGCAGCGCCCGGGTCACTTTCGGCTTGCTCGACGTCGACCGCACACCTGCCCGATCCGAGGCGCACCGGAAACGCCGTGGTGAACCAGCCGGCGGTGTTGGTGGTGTCGGTGTCCAAGATGGCGTCGGCTCTCCCGTGGCTTTCCAGGGCAAGCAGCGTGCCCGACGACGGGTCCTGCCCCCTAACGCGGCGCCAACTCGCAACGGCCATTGCGGTGACGGTGAGCAGGAATTCGCGAACACGGTCCGCGCGGATGAGCGCACGCTCGGTCGTTTCGACCGGAGTGATCACGGGGGTCACACGCAGGGTGGACCAGGTGTCGCGGTTGGGATCCGGATGGCGTACACCCAGCGCGGGGTCGGGGTCGCGGACCTGCCCAGCCCAGTAGTCGCGCTGCGCCGCTACCTCCGCCGTCGCGGCCCGCCGCCACATCAGTTCCGACCACCGCCGGTAGGAGGTGAACTCCGGCAGCGCTTTCGGTGCCGCACCGGCTTGCACGGCGCGCCACGCCTCAGCGAGATTTCCCAGCATGACGTGCCAGGAGACCACGTCGACCACCAAGTGGTGGGCACTGATCAGCAGTACCGGCGCGCGATCGGTGCCGTGCAGCCACACCGCCCGCAGCATGGCGCCGCGACGGGGATCGATCTGGTCGTTGGCTTGGCGTGCGTAATGTGTGATAGCGCCGAGAAATTCGGCGTCGGCCGGCAGCTCGACGCGGGTCAGCACGTCGGCAGCGCTGATCACACCGGGCTCACGGGTGACCAGCCGCGGTCCGTCTGGAGTGTCGTGCAGGATCGAGCGCAACGTGTCGTGCCCGTCGAGTAGCAACTGCAGCATCGAGCGGATCGACGATTCGTCGATGTCGTCGGGCAACCTCAGCAAGACTGTATGGGTGAAGCGGCGGTAGTTGCCGTACTCGTAGAGCCAGGACACCATGGGCAACGGCGGCACTTCGCCGTATTCGGCACTTTCGGCGGCTGCGGGGTAGCCAATGCCATCGTCGATGGCGGCCGCGAGTTGGCGAATCGAGGGGAAGGCAAACACCATCCGTGGACTCACGGTGAGACCGCGCCGCTGAATCTTGTGCACCAACGAGATAGCCACGATGCTGTCCAGCCCGAGCGAGAAGAAGTCGTCGTCGATGTGTGGTGCCGTGCCGCCCAGCTGTTCTTCGAAGACTTCGCACAGCAACCGTTCCGTCGTGGTGGTTGCCGACAGCGCGCCGTCGCCGGCGCCCGAAAGCGCTTCCTCAGCCAGCCGATCCAACGCGTGGCCGTCGAGTTTGCCGTTACTGTTCACCGGCAGCGCAGGCAGTTCCACGATCCGCGCCGGCACCATGTACAGCGGCAACAGCTCGGTGAGCCTGGCCCGCAACAGAACCGGGTCGCCTGCGGTGTTCTCATGCCACACCACAAAGCCCACCAGTTGGGCACCACCGCCGCGCCGCTGCACCGCAACCGCCGCGTCGTGCACCTCGGGTCGGGCGCGCAGCGCAGCCTCGATCTCGCCGACTTCGACACGGTAGCCGCGGATCTTGACCTGAGTGTCGCTGCGGCCGACGTAGGCGTAGCCGCCGTGCGGCAGCCGGCGGACCAAATCACCGGTGCGATACATGCGTTGTCCCGGACGCAAGGGGTCGGCCACAAAACGGCCCGCGGTCAGTCCCGGCCGGCCGGCATACCCGCGGGCCAGCTGCGCGCCCGACAGGTACAACTCGCCGATGACACCAGCGGGCACCATCCGCAATGCCGAATCCAACACGTAGCCAACGGTTCCGGCGTTCGGCGTACCGATCGTCGGCGCGGAGTAATCCTGGACCGGCGCCACCACCGCCTCGACCGTCGCCTCAGTGGGCCCGTAGCAGTTGTAGACCGCGGTCGGCGAAAGCGCGCGCAGTTGGTCCCACAGCGCGGTGTCGATCGCTTCGCCGCCCAGCGCAAGGACTGACAGCGGCGCGTCCGATAACCCTGCGGCACGGAGTTGGACGAACATCGACGGCGTGGTGTCGATCATGTCGATGCGGTGGGCGGCCAGTCCACGCACCAGTCGGTCGGCGTCGCGCATCTCGTCGGCGTCGAACAGGTGCAGCGCATGGCCGTCCAGCAGGCCAACCATGGGCTGCCAGGAGGCGTCGAAGCTGAACGACCAGGCGTGTGCGATCCGCAGCGGGCGCCCAAGCTGCTCCAAGGCCGGCCGGTAGACGCGCTCCCGGTGATCGGCGAAATAGTTGAGTAGCGCAATGTTCGTGCCGACAACGCCTTTGGGTTCACCGGTGGAACCGGAAGTGAAGATGACGTATGCGCTGTGTTCGGGGTGGCGAGCAGCGGCGGGTCCGACAGCGGCGCGGCGCGAAACGCGTTCGGCGACGGCGTGATCATCGAGAAGCAGCGACGGTAACCCGGCGGGAAGCAGCTTGTGGCAGCCGGCTTCGGCGATCGCCGTGATCGGGTTAGCCTGGGCCACAATGGATTCAATGCGCGTCTCGGGAAGGGTGACGTCGACCGGCAGGTAGGCGCCACCGGCGGCGAGCACAGCCAGGATGGCGACGATGTATCGCGGCGAGCGCGGCAGCGCCAGCGCGACCACCGTTTCCGGTCCCACGCCGTGAGCGGCCAGCTCGCCCGCCAGCCGGCATGCTTGTCCATGCAGGTCCGAATACGTGTACCGCTCACCGCTGGCGGTGCTCAGCGCGTCGGCCTCCGGGGTCGCGCGCACCTGCTGTTCGAAAATCTCCCAGACCGTCGCGCGCTCTACAGCCGGCGCCGGCCGCGCCGCGACGTGACGCTCGGCTGCGGTAAGGATGTCCAGGGCGTCGGGAGTGCGCTCGCCGATATCGGGCAGTTGACGCAGCACCGCAAGCAGTCGTTCGCCGAGCTCGGCGGCCGGAAGATGCGGCAGCGCTTCAGGAATCGCCTCTACGACCACCATGAGCGCGTCGCCGCTCAGGTGCGAGACGACGGTCAGGGGATAGTGCGTCAGGCTTTCCATCTCCACCGGAGTGAAGCGGGCGCCGTCGGGTTCGGTCACCGTTTTGATGGCGTCCTCGATGGGCGCGTTCTCGAACACGAACATGCTGTCGAACAGGTTCGGATGGCCGTGCGCGCGTTGCAGTTCCGACAGGCTGAAGTAGCCGATGTCGCGCATCGTCGACAACTCGCGCTGCAACCGGAAGCACTGCCCGACCACCGATTCGGTGTCGCTGACCTGGTGCACGACCGGCACGGCGTTGATGAACAATCCGACCATGCTTTCGACACCGGTCAAGTTCTCGGGGCGGCCGGAAACGATGGTGCCGAACACGACGTCGCGGCGGTCGGTGATCCTGCCGAGCACGACCGCCCAGGCGAAAAGGACCGCGGTGCCGAGCGTGATCCCCGAACTACTTGCCCATTGCCGCAGCCGCGTCGTATCGGCGGCGGGCAGCAGCAGTGACGCCTTCTCCGGGATGCGCTCTCCGGCAACGACGCTGGTGTCAGCCACCATCAGCGGCCCGGACACGCGTTGCAAATACTCTCGCCACGTATCGAATGCCGCCGCCTTGTCCTGCCCGGCGAGCCAGACGATGTAGTCGCGATAGGGACGCGCCGGCGGCAGGGCCTCCAACGATCCCCCGGCCCGGTACACGGCGAGCATTTCGGTGAAGAACACCGCCAGCGCCCAGCCGTCCACCACGATGTGGTGCGCGGTGAAGATCATCCGTCGCCTGGTCTCGCCGGGCACGCGGAGCAGCAGGACGCGCAATGCCGGGCCGCGGCTCAGATCAAACCGGCGACGCCGCTCCGATCGGGCGATGGACTCGAATTCGGTTGGCGCGGCAATGCGTTCGGACCACGGCAACTGTGCCTCGGCGGGCACGATCTGAACCGGTTTTTCCACCCCGCGATCCCAGAAGGCGGCGCGCAGATTCGGATGCCGGTCCAGCATGGCCTGCGCGCTGCGGCGCAGCAACTCCACGTCGACCGGCCCGTCGATGTCGACCACGAACTGCATGCTGTAGAGGTCGACCCTGTCCTCGGCCAGCCGGTACAGCGCAAACAGCCCTTCCTGCAGCGGCGTGAGCGCCAGCACGTCCTCGATCTGCGGCGGAGCGCTGCTCACGACTGCTCTTGCCATGCCGCGGTGAGTTCGGCCAACGCGTCAGTGCTCAGGCCGGATGCGCTCATCGGCGTGTACTCCTGCTCGGACGTCGAACCATCCTGAGGCGCTGCCGCATCGACCGCCGCGGCCAGCTCCCCGATTGTCATGTGCTCGAAAACCATTGCCGGTGTCAGCGCCAGTCCCTGCGCGGACGCCTGCGCCGACCATTTGATGGAAATGATGCTGTCGCCGCCGAGCGCGAAGAAGTTGTCGTCGGGCTCGACACCGGCGATGTCGAGCAACTCCTCTAGCATCGCGATCAGCCGCTGCTCGGTTTCCGCGGAACCGCGGGCCGCCGGCTGCGACGGCCCGGCGCCCGCCGTAGTCGGCGGCGCAAGCACTTTCGCCAAGTCGGCCGATGCCAGCAGCTCCACAGTCGATACCGGACAATCCGGGGTCGTCGCGAAGGCGTCGAGGGCGGCTTTGAGAGCATCGGCGATGAGCCGAACGGTCTGCGGCTCGTAGAGATCGGCGTTGGCGACAACGCGCACCTCGAGTTCCCCGTGCGACGTCACGTGCATACTGACGTCCAGGTCCAGCAGCGAGACGTCGAAATCCATCGGAAGCGCCACGACGGTGGTTTGCCCCGTTGCGGTGAGATCGCGAGGCGTCGTTACCCAGTCCTGGCCGCGGAAATGGATGGTGTTCTGGTACAAGGGGTTCCGGAATCGGGAGCGGGCCGGTTTGACGGCCTCGACCAGGCGCTCGATGGGGACCTCCTGGTGCGCGAACGCGTCGAGCACCATGTCGCGGCTGCGCGCCACCGTGGCCCGCAGACTCGGGTCGCCGGACAGGTCGTTGCGCAGCACCACAATGTTGGCAAAAAGACCGACCAGGTTGGTGGTGGCCGAGTCGACGCGGGACGCGACCGGGCTGCCCATCGCGATGTCGGTGCCGCCACCCAGCTTGTGCACCACTACCCCAACGGCGGCCTGGTACACCATGAACTCGGTGGCCCCGTTGTGCTCGGCGAGTCGGGCCAGGGCCGAACGCTGGGCCGCGGAGACCGTGAACGTCACTACCTCCCCGCGCTTTCCCACCACCGGTTGGCGTTCGCGGTCGGGCACTATCGAGGTCTCGTCGGGCAGGCCAGCCAGTGCCTCGCGCCAATAGTCGATCTCGTGCCGGCCCCACCCGCCGGGCCCGTCAAAGGCGTTGCGCTGCCACAGCGCGTAGTCGACGAACTGGATCGGCAATGTGCTCCATTGCGGCGGCTGCCCTGCCAGCCGGGCCCGGTAGGCCGTGACGAGGTCGTCGTAGATGATTCCGAGCGACGCGTGGTCGCTGACGATGTGATGAACGATCACCAGCAGCACATGGGTCTGCGGGTCGACCGCCAGCAGGGTCGCCCGGATCAATGGTCCGGCCTCGGGTGTCAAGACTGCGCGGCGCAACTCGGCGATCGTCTCGTCGACGTGAGCCGCGCCGACGTGCCGAACGGGTAGCTCCAGCTCCAATCTCGGGTGGACGAACTGGTAGGGAATCCCTTCGTGCTCAGCCAGATTGGTCCGCAACGCCTCATGGCGAGCTACGACGTCGTTCAGCGCGTCGGCCAGCGCGGTGGTGTCCAGCGGACCGCTGAACCGAAGCGCCAGTGGCAGGTTGAACGCGTCGCGCGCCCCTTCCATCCGGTACTGAAACCAGGCGGCGAGCTGTGAGTAGGACAACGGGATGCGCTCGGGGCGCGCGGCGGCGACGAGTTCCGGGCGTCCCGAATCTGCCGCGTCGTCGAATGTCTCGCCGGTGTCCAGATCATCGAGGTCGATATCGAACTCCGCACGGAACTGCTCAACGAGCCGGGCCGCCAATCCGGCCGGCGTCGGCGTGTCGAACACTGCACGAACCGCGAGTTCCACGCCGAATTCGGCGCGGACTTGCGCGACCAGTCGTGCGGCCAGCAGCGAGTGACCGCCCAATTCGAAAAACGAGTCGTCGGCGCTGACCCGCTCACAGCCGAACAGCCGCGCGAAGATCGTGCAGATCCGGCGCTCGGTCGTGGTCGCCGGCTCACGGTAGGCGCGCGCCGCAATCGGCGTCGGTGCGGGCAGCGCGCGCTTGTCCAGCTTTCCGCTGACGGTCAGCGGAACCTCGGGGATCATCGCAAAGGCGCTGGGCAGCATATAATCCGGCAGCAGCGTGGCGGCATAATCGCGTAACTCGTCGAGGTTCAGCTGCGCCCGCGGCACCACGTAGGCAGCCAGTATCGGCCCCGCCTCGGTGTCGGTTGCGAGGACCAGGCACTGTTGCACCGCTGGATGCGACGTGATCGCGGACTCGACCTCGCCCGGTTCGATGCGAAAGCCACGTACCTTGACCTGTTCATCGGCCCTGCCGACAAACTCCAACTCCCCCGCCATATTCCGGCGGACCAGATCGCCGGTGCGATACAGCCGCATTCCGGCGTTGAACGGGTCGGCGACGAACCGTTCGGCGGTCAGGCCCGGCCGCCCGAGGTAGCCGCGCGCCAATTGCGCACCGCCAAGGTAGAGTTCGCCGACCACTTCCGCGGGCACCGGCTGCAACTCATGATCGAGAACGTAGGCGTATACGTTGCGGTTCGGCACGCCGATGGGCACGACGCCGGTCCCGTACGACCGCTCGACCAGCTTGTGCGTCGAGCACACCACTGCCTCGGTCGGGCCGTAGTGGTTGCGTAACTCGGCGTCGAAGTAGGTGGCGAACTTGTCCGCGACCTGCCCCGGCAGCGCTTCTCCGCCTACCGGCACGTGCCGCAGCTGTCGCCACTGCTTGACCTCCGGCAGTGCCAGTAGCGTAGCGAGCAGCGAGGGCACCATGTGCACCACCGTGATGCCGTGGCGGTCAATGAGATCGGCGATGTAGCCGATGTCGCCGAACGCCTCGGGTTTGGGAACGATCAGCCGGGCACCGATCGACAACGTCATGAAGATGTCGGGCAATGACGCGTCGAAGCTCACCGACGACGACTGCAGCATTCGGTCTTCGGCGGTCATGCTCCACTCGGCGATGAAGCCGTCCACGTGTTCGGCAATCGCACGATGGGAGACGGCCACCCCTTTGGGCCGCCCGGTCGAGCCCGACGTGTAGATGACATAGGCCAGGTTGTCCGGGTGCAGCGGGCGGACACGCTCGGCGTCGGTGATGGTGGCGTCCGGCAAGTGAGCTGCGGCGGTTTCGGCGGCGTCGAGTTGCGGTCGACCGATGACCATGCGCGGACGGGTGTCGGTGATCAGGTAGTCGATGCGGTCTTCCGGGTATGCCGGGTCGATCGGTAGATAGGCGGCACCGGCCTTGTGGACGCCAAGCACGGCGACGATGAACTCGATCGAGGTGGCCAACCGTAGGCCGATGACGTCTTCAGTGCCGATTCCTTTGCCGATCAGCCAGCGCGCCAAGCGATTCGCGCGCTGATGCAGCTGAGCATAGGTCAGCTCTGCGTCGTCGGAAGCCAGCGCGACCGCGTCCGGCGTGGCGGCCGCAACCGATTCGAGCATGGCGCCCAGCGTGGTGGGCGGTGTGGCGACGAGTTCGCCGTGAGACTGTGCCAGAACGGCGGCACGCTCGCCGGGGCCGAGCATGTCCAGGCTGGTGACCCGGTGTCCCGGCGCACGCAGTGCGTTGTCCAGCAGATGGAGGTAGTGGGCCAGCATCTGGTCGACGAGTTCTGCAGGCAGCACGTCGACCTGGTACTCGATCTCGGTGAACACGCCGTCGGGCTCGAGCACGACCGCCATGGCGAGTGGCACCGGCGCGGTGACGGCGCCGAGCTCGAGTTGCCGAACGACGATGCCGTCCAACGAGAATCCGCCGACGCTCTTGCGCATGCTGAAGCCCAGCCGGACCAGATGATCCATCCCGTCGCGGCCCGATGTCCGCTCCGGGTGCGCCTCGTTGACAACCCTGTCGATGCCGACGGACTGGTGGGCAAAGCCGCCCAGGCATGTTTCACGAACGGTGTCGACGAATGACGCGAACGAATCGTGCGGTTCGGCGGCCAGCCGCAGCAGCAGCGTGTTGCCGAAATAGCCGATGGCGTTCTGCGCAGCGGCCCGGCGCTCGGTGACCGGGACGGCGACCACAAAGTCCGCCGCGCCCGTGTAGCGACGGATCAGCACCCCGAACGCTGCCAGCAACACCGTGAACGGTGAGGTGGCGTGCTCGCGGGCAAAGGCTTCGACGCGGCTGAACAGGTTGGCGGGCACTGCGCGGGTCCGGCGTTCGGCCCGCCGCGACGGGTTTGCCGCCGCCGGGCCGGGCAACTCCACCGGTTCGGGCAACGGCTGCAAGGACTTTCGCCAGTACTCGATGTCGGCCGCGGTGGATTCGGCCGGGGGCTCGAGCACCTCGACGGCGACATACTGTGGCGGTTGGCCGCCCTTCGGCTGCCCGTTGTACGCGGCGCTCAGCTCGCCGAAAAACAACTCCCAGCAGTCGTCGTCCCAGCAGATGTGGTGCACGACAAGAAGCAGCACGGATTCGTCGGCGCCGGTATGCACCACGGTTACCCGCAGCGGAAGCTCGCTGCCGAGGTCAAACGGCCTGCCGAAGTCGCCGGACGCCAGCACCTCGAGTTGCCGTTCGGCGTCGGATACACCAGTGAGATCGCATGTGCGCCAAGGTATCTGGACGTCATCGTGGAATTCCTGATACGGCTCGCCCTCGCCGTCGACACGATAGGTGGTGCGCAAAATCGCATGGCGCGCACCGACGTCGTTCACAGCGTTGCGCAGCCGGCCCTCGTCCAGCGGACCGGTCAACCGGTAGGCGACGCAGATATTCAGCGTGGAGTCCGATGGATCCATGGCCTGCAGAAACCACATCCGGCGCTGGCCGCTCGACAGCCGGTAACGCTCGCCGGGGCGGATCACCGCGTGCTCGCTCGAATGGCCTGGCGTCACACCGCTTTGGGCGATGCGCTTACGCAGCAGTTCCCTGCGGCGGTCCTGCACGGTCTGGGCGTTGTCCGTCATCGACTGGTCTCACTTAGTCCGGTTCGCACGAGTCGCGTCAGCCACCAAAGCATCGCCTTAGCATAGGCTATGCTAACCAAGCCGAAGGAGAGCCAGTGACCTACGTCGACCGATCCGGTGCGGAGAGTGCCAGCGTGGCCTCGCTGGACCTGCAGCACCGCCGGCTGGCCTTGGACCATGGCACGTTTTCCGGGGAGTTCTCACTGCGCCGGCTGGACCCGGGTGGCGACCTCGACCTGATGCATGCCTGGATGAACGATCCCGAGGTGGCCCGGTTCTGGCGGAAACCCTGGCCTCGCGACCGAATCGGCTCGTATCTGCGCGAACAGGACCGCAGCGCGCACTCCGTCCCTGTCCTGGGTGAACTCGACGGGGTGCCGATCAGCTACTGGGAGCTCTATCGCGCCGACCTTGATCCGCTGGCCCGGTACTACCCGGCCCGTGCGCATGACGTCGGCTTTCACATGCTGCTGGGTCCGGCCCGGTACCGGGGCCGCGGGCTGGCCGCGAGGCTGATGGACGCAATCTCTACCTGGCTGCTCGATGCCGATCCGAATGCCACCCGGGTGGTCACCGAGCCTGACGTCACCAACGAGCGGGTGGTCCGGATGCTCGAGCGGGCGGGGTTTTACCGCCTCGCGGTCGTAGACCTGCCGGACAAGCGTGCGGCCCTCATGGTCCGCGATCGGGAGCAGCCCTAACGGGCCGCAGCTTATGTTAGCCTTCGCTAAGTTTTGGGGCCGCGGAGTCAGGCGATCGAGAGGTGGTGCCCATGCCGCGCACGTTGGGCTGGATCAGGCAGTTCCACAAACCCGATTCGCCCGAGCGGCCCGTCCTGCTGGTCTTTCCCCATGCCGGCTCCGGCGCATCGGCCTACCGCGATTTCTCCAAAGTCCTCAGTAGCACGTTTACCGTCCTCGTCTTTCAATACCCGGGGCGCCAGGACCGGGCCGGCGAAGCGCCGTTGCTCTCCCTGCCGGCGATGGCGGCCGCGGCGTTCGAGGAGTTTTCGCGCTCGGAGCACAACCGCGGCGTACCCATCGTCGCTTTCGGTCACAGCATGGGCGCGTTGATCGCGTTCGAGTTCGTGCGGATCGCCGAGTCCAGCGGGATCGACGTGCGCCAACTCAACGTCTCCGCCGCGGTGGCGCCCAGCCACGTCGCGGCCAAGCCACCGCACCCCACCGACGACGAGGCCATCCTCAACCACCTCGCGACGCTCGAGGGCACCGAGACGGACGTGTTCGCCAACCGCGAGCTGATGAGGCTGGCGCTGCCGGTGATCAAGGCGGATTACCAAGCCTTCGATGCCTACGACTGCGCCGCAGACGTCAAGGTGGCCGCGCCGATTCAGGCGATGGGCGGCGATCAGGACCCCTATGTCACGCTGGGCGATCTCTACGGGTGGGGCAAGCACACCGACACCGCGACCGTCACCGTGTTCGACGGCGGGCACTTCTATCTCGCCGATCACCTCGACGCGGTGGCGAAGTTGTTGGCGGCGCCCGGGTATTGCGAGCAGAGCGCGTGACCACCGACGACCCTGTCGTCATTTCCGGGATGGCGGTCGAGGCGCCCGGCGGAGTCGACACTCCCGCTGCGTTGTGGTCGGCGCTGGCCGAATCGCGAGAGCTGATCACTCCGTTCCCGCGGGACCGTGGCTGGCCGCTCGATCAGCTGCTGTCGGTGTCCCGGCTCGACGGCTGGGGCCGGGTGTGCGACGCCGGCGGATTCCTCGACGGCGCAGCGATGTTCGACCCGTCGCTGTTCGGCATCACCTACCGCGAGGCACTGGTGATGCATCCCCAGCAGCGGGTGGCGATGCGGGTGGCGTGGAAGGCGCTGGAGAATTCCGGAATCAACCCCGGCACGCTCGACGGCGAGGAGGGTGGCTGTTTCATCGGAATGTCGCCGATGGAGTACGGCCCGCGCGCGGCGACCGCCGACGCCTACAGCGGCCACCGGATCGCCAGCCTGGGACAACTGGGTGCGGCCGGCCGCATCTCGCACAGCCTCGGCCTGACCGGTCCGTCGATGTGTGTCGACTCGGCCTGCGCATCCTCGTTGACCGCGCTGCACCTGGCCGCCACTGCGGTGCAGACCGGCGAATGCGACTGGGCACTCGCCGGCGGGGTGTGCGTAATGGGTTCTCCCGGCGCATTTTTCGAGTTCGCGCGGCTCAACGCGCTTTCCGAGGACGGTCACTGCCGAGCGTACGCTGACGACGCCAGCGGCACCGTTTGGGGCGAAGGTGCGGGCGTGGTTCTTGTCGAACGGGAGTCGCGAGCACGGGAACTGGGACATCCCGTCTACGGGCGCATCCTGGCCATCCGCACCAACCACAACGGGAAGGGCAAGCCAATCCTGGTGCCGCGGGTACGCGCCCAAGAACAGCTCATTCGCAAGACGCTCGACGCGGCGGGGATCGACCCGGCGGATGTGGGCATGGTCGAAGGCCATGGCACCGCTACCCTCGCGGGCGATCCGGTGGAACTGCTCGCGCTCTTCAAGACTTACGGCGCAGCGGGATCCACCGCGCTGCTGGGTTCGATCAAGTCGAATGCCGGACACGCGCAAGCGGCATCCGGCATTCTTGGACTGATCAAGCTGTTGCTCGCAGGGCAGCACGGCTGCATTCCGCCAACCCTGTTCTCGGACAACCCAACCACCAAGCTGGACTGGGATCTCGTCGGTATGCGACTGGCCACCAAGCTGCACCGGTGGGAACCCAAGGACGGTGTCCGTTACGGTGCCGCGTCGTCGTTTGGGGCCGGAGGCGCCAACGCGCACGCCATCATCGCCATGCCAGTGAGTGAGACCAGTGACGATTCGTAGCTACCGGCTGCCCGACGGCACCGTTCCCATCCTGCTGTCCGCGCCGACACCGGACCTGGTTCGCGAGGAGGCCGCCGCGTTGCTCGGCTATGCGACGACTCACCCGCAGACAGCACCAGATGCTATCGCCGCCATGCTGTTTCGCACCCGGACCGCACGCCCGTATCGGGCGTTGGCCATGGTCGCCGACCGCGACGAGTTGCTCGACGCGTGTACCGCAATTGCCGATGGCCGCCAACATGGTTCGGTGGTGTGCAATGACACCCCCGCCACAATGCGCAATGTCGCCTTTGTCTTTCCCGGTCAGGGCGGCCAGCGACCCGGGATGGGCCGAATCTTCTACGAATCGGTGCCCGCGTACCGCGCCGAGGTCGATGGCTGCGTGGCCGCCTTCTGCAGCGTCAGCGGCGAATCGCCGCTGGATTACCTTCTGACAGACGGTCTTCCGGCCGAAGACACCGCCGCCACGGTCCAGCCCGCGTTGTTCGCCCAAATGGCGGGCCTGGCCGCGATGTGGCGGTCATTCGGTGTCGAACCGAAGATCACGATCGGGCACAGCCAGGGCGAGATCGCCGCGGCCTATGTGTCCGGCGCGATCACCCTGGCCGACGCCGTGCAGCTTGTGGAAATCCGGGCACACGCGGCCGACGAGTTCATCACCGGTGACTACGCCATGGCCGTTCTGGCCGCCGACCGCGACACCTGCGAAAGTGAACTTGCGCGCAGCACAGGCTGGGCAGAGCTCTCTGTCGTCAATTCGCCTGGAATGACCGGAATCTCAGGTGAGCGCGACGCGGTGCAGCGCATCGTGGACACACTCACTGAGCGGGGCACGTTCGCGCGGATCATCCGGGTTCGTTACCCCGCGCACACCAGCATGATCAATGCGCTTGCCGAGAAGGTCCGCGCCGCCGCGCAGCGCCAGCTGCAGAACCCCGCCTTCCGCGACACGGACATCCCCTGCGTGGGTGCCACCCTCGGCGGCCCGCTCGGCACCGACCTACCGGTCGACCACTATTGGTTCTGGAACCTGCGCAACACCGTTCGATTCGACAAGGCGGTCGCGGCGGCATTGCCGCTCGGCGCCGACACCTTCGTCGAATTGGCCGAACATCCGACGCTGCAGTTGGCCATCGAGGAAAACCTCAGTGGCGTCGTCGGCGACCGCACGACCATGGTGATCGGCACGTCGAACCGAAATGCCCGCAGCCTCCGCGATTTCACCCGCAGTCTGGCGCTGCTGGCGGTCCATGACCTGGATTACCGATGGGAAAGCCTGGGCACCGAGTCGGCCGGCCCGACTCCGCTGCCGCTCCCCGATTTCCCCAACACCCGTATGAACGAAGTGCCGCTGTGGCTGCCCTATGACGGCGGGGCATCCGAGAGCCGGCCCAGCGCCACGCCCAATGCAGAACACCCCCGGCCGCAACTGCTGGCCGAGCAGTGGATCCGTCTGGCGCAGCGCTCACTGATACCGCCGCGCGCTATCGGCATCGTCGACTACACCGGGTCCTGCTCCCAACTGGCCGACGCACTCGGTGCGGCAGCGGGAGACGCCGGCGCCACCGCACGCGTCGTTGACCCCCAAAACCATGACAGCGCAGCAGATCTCGACACCTACGTCATTATCGTGCCGCCATCGCCCAAACAGGACGACGCCGCAGCAGCGACCGAGGTCGCGTCGTTCTTCGGGAATCGCGATTGGTGGCCGGTCATCACCGACAGGGTTACGGACTGTTGGCTGGTGACCGTGGGCGGCGAGAAGGTGGTCGCCGGCGATCCGCCGCCGGATCTGGTGCACGCGGCGGCCAGCGCCGGCTTCCGCAGTATCGGCGCCGAATTTCCGCGGGTGAGCTTCCGCCACCTCGACCTGCCCGCCGGACCGCCATCTGCGGAATCCGCGACCGCAATCCTTGCAGCGCTGCACACGAAGGAGGAGTCCGAGCTCGCGCTGCGCGACGGTGGTCTGTACGCCAAGCGGATCACCCAGGGCACGGCGGGCGACGCTGCCGAGGCGAATCCTCCCGAGCACGTGCTGATCACCGGCGGTACCGGCAATCTGGGGCTGGAATTCTGCGAACACTTCGCTCGCCGCGGCGCACGCCGGATCACGCTGGTGAGCCGCTCGGGAGAAACCGCGGCAGTCGCCGATCGACTGCGGCAGATTCGCTCGGCCACCTCGACGCGGATCGAGACGCCCACATGTGATGTCGGCGACGAGGCGGCGGTGTCGCGACTGGCCGAGAACCACGGCGACGTGCCGGCGGATCTGATAATCCATGCGGCGCTGGCATATTCGGATATCGAATGGCAGAACGTCACCGCCGACAAGGTCGAGGGTGCGTTGCACGCCAAGGTGGTCGGCATCTGGCGCCTGCTGCACGCATTTCCGCGGACCGGCACCTGCCGCATCGTGCTGTGTTCGTCGGCGGCGGCGACAATCTGCGGTCGCGGCCAGATTGTCTACGCCGCTGCCAATCGAATGCTCGACGCCATGGCGCACCGGTTGCGCGCCGAGGGTCTCGATTGCGTGTCGGTGCAGTGGGGTCAGTGGACGGTCCACAGTCTGGATGCCGCCGGCCTGGCGAAGGTGACCGCCACCGGTCTGCTGCCGATGCGCCCGGCCGACGCGCTCGCGGTGGGACTGACCGGGCTTCGGGACAACGCCATTGTCGCGGCGTTCGATTTGGATCGCGCGCAACCGGTGCTGGCGGCCTACGGCTACGGTCCGCTGATCTCCGAGCTGGTTGCCCCGGCGGCCGCCGGCCCGGTTGCCGCGCCGGTCGAGAGCGGCGATCTCAAGCAGCGGCTGACCAGCCTGCTGGCCGGAGCCATCGGCGTCGACGGCGTCGAAGCGATCGACGCGGAAGTACCGATGGTCGCGATCGGCCTGGATTCGTTGCAGGCGTTAGAGTTTCGCCGCCGCGTCAAGAGCGAGTTCAACTATGACCTGGAGGTGTCGGATCTGCTCGGCGGGGCGTCGATCGCGGACGTTCTGGCCCGGCTCGGCGGCTAGTCCAGCACTAAACGGATTGGTACTCGGCGCTTCTCTGGATCGACGGCTCGGTGACGCCGATTTCGGCGCCGAGGACACGGTCGGACAGCAGCCCCAGGCAGCTCAGGTTGGGAAAGCCCGGGCCCTCGTTGAGACCAGACAGGTTGGGCAGCACCAATTTCGGGGTGGCCCCCCGAACGGCCAGGTCGGGGCCGATGGACTCCTCCAGCCGTTCGCCCGTCAGCGGTCCGCCCAGCCACAGTTCCAGGCTGTCGACGGCGTCCTGGCTCAGCAGCGGCAGGAACCACAGCGGGTCGGCGCCGGAGCCGTCGATCACCAGGTCGAAGCCGTGGACGGTTTCCGTTCGTTCACCACCACGGTCGGTGTGCAACGTGATCCAGATCCGGTTGTCCCGGTCGACCGCGTGAACGACCCGCCCGCGCAGATGCTTGATCCGCTCGTCGGCAAGCAGCGACTCCTGAACACGCGAGGAGAAAACACCGCGGTCGGTGCGGGCAATACACTCGCGCCGTTCGGCGCGGGTGAGGCTGCGCCAGTTCGTCGGATCGGAAAACAGCGAGTTCTCGAAGTAGCCCTCCCCGCGGGTGAACAACGTCGCCTGTGGCGAGATGGCGGTGATCGTCGAAACCCGGTGGTGCGACAGCTCGTTGAGCATGGACGCCGCGGTCTCTCCACCGCCGATGACCGCGACGTTCTCGGCGGTGATCCGGTCTTTGCATGCGGTGCGCTGCCAGAACTGTGCGATCGACAACATGCGCGGATCACCGGAAAGGATGGATCGCTCCGGCTGGCCCGGACCGGTGATCATCAGGGTGTCGGCGGGCAGGCGCGAATCGTGCGTGTGCAGCATCCATCGCGACCCATCGATCGAGATCTTCTCCAATTCGCCGTAAATGACGTTCAAGCCGGCCACATCGGCGACCCAGCGCAGATACTGCGCCCAGGTGTTGTGTGTCGGCGCCGGCCGCCCGCGGTCGACCCAGCCGACGAATTGGTCAGTGGCAACCAGATACGACTGCCAACTCCACTGCGTCATCCGCTCGTTGAGCTCGGCGTTGCGGCCGGGGACCAGCGCCGAGCGGTACGGGAAGCCGACGTCTTTTTCCGGGCTGGTGCCAAGCCGCTGCAGCCCGTCCGTCCAGCCGCCGCCGGCCCGCCAGTTGGCCGCCACGCTGGACCGTTCGATCGCCACGACGTCGACGGTCTCGACGCCCATCTGGCGCAGCGCGGCCGCCTTTGCGGCGACGGCCACCGCCTTCGCGCCGGCCCCGACGATCGCGAGTGTCCCGCTCATCGGAGAGCACCACCCACAATCGCACCCCGCTGATTAGCCCAGGCTTCCCTAACTTTCTGTACGCTACACGATGTCCCAGAACCAGAACACCGTTGCCCGGAGGGAGTCGCGGAGTGGCTGTCGCCCTTCCGTTGGATGGATTCGTTCCGTTTCCGCCGGATCGAGCGGCCCGCTACCGCGCCGCCGGGTATTGGACCGGCCGCACCGTTGATTCGCTGTTGCGGGACGCCGCCGCGGCCTGGCCGGACCGCATCGCCGTCGTCGATCCCGACCGCAGCTACACCTTCGCCGATCTGGACAGGCGCGTCGACGCCGTGGCCGGCGGGTTTGCGGCGATCGGTATCGCGGCCGGCGACCGGATGTTGCTTGACCTGCCGAATTCGTGTCGGTTCGCCGTGGCGTTCTTCGGCCTGCTGCGTGCCGGTGCGATCCCGGTGATGTGTCTACCGGGGCATCGCTTCACCGAGCTCAGCCACTTCGCCCAGGTGAGCGGCGCGGTCGGGTTGGTCGTCGCCGACAACGCGGCCGGGTTCGACTACCGCGCGATGGCCGAGCAGCTGGTCGCGGCACATCCGCAGCTGCGTCACGTCGTCGTCGACGGACAGCCGGGACCGTTCATGTCCTTTGCGGAACTGCCCGCAGGCGACCCGCCCGGGAACGACTGCGACACAACACGTCCTGCATTACTGCTGGTGTCCGGCGGCACCACCGGGCTGCCCAAACTCATCCCCCGCACCCACGACGACTACGTCTACAACGTCACCGCAAGCGCGGAGCTGTGCCGGCTGACGAGCGATGACGTGTACCTGGCGGCACTGCCGGCCGCCCATAACTTCCCGCTGGCCTGCCCCGGCCTGCTCGGCGCGATCAGCGTCGGCGCCACCACCGTGTTCGCCGCCGATCCCAGCCCGGAGTCCGCGTTCGCCACCATCGCCCACCACCGTGTCACGGTCACCGCACTGGTGCCGCCGCTCGCCAAGCTGTGGGCGCAAGCGTGCGAGTGGGAGCCGGTCACGCCGACGTCGTTGCGGCTGCTGCAGGTCGGCGGCTCCAAACTCGCCGCCGACGACGCGCGCCACATCCGCACCACCCTGACCCCGGGGCTGCAGCAGGTGTTCGGGATGGCCGAAGGGTTGCTCAACTACACCCGCCTCGACGACCAGGCCGAGCTCGTCGAGAACACTCAGGGCCGGCCGTTGTGCGAGGCCGACGAGCTGCGGGTGGTGGACGACGGGGGCGCCGAGGTACCGGAGGGCGAGCTGCTGGTGCGCGGGCCCTACACGTTGAACGGCTACTTTCGCGACGACGCGGCCAACGAGCGGTCGTTCACGCCCGATGGCTTCTACCGCACCGGCGACCGGGTCCGCCGCCGCGCCGACGGCTACCTCGAGGTGACGGGGCGGGTCAAAGACGTCATCCACCGCGCCGGCGAGACGGTCTCCGCCGCCGACCTCGAGGAACACCTGCTCGCCCACCCGGCGATCCGGGTAGCGGCGGCGGTCCCATTACCCGACCAGTATCTGGGCGAAAAGATCTGCGCCGCAGTCGTTTTCAGTGGCATGCCGGTGACCCTGGCGGAGTTGAACCGCTACCTGGACGGCCGGGGCGTGGCCATCCACACCCGGCCCGACACCCTGGTGGCGATGACGGCCCTGCCGACCACGGCGATCGGCAAGGTCGATAAGAAGAGGATCGCGGCGCAACTGCAGGACTGAGCGGACACGCCGACGTTGCCATTGACTAATGTCACCATTGGCGGTTGACTGAGTCGCATGACGGACGATGTTCCGGCGCGCGGATCGCTGCGATCCCGCGCTGCGGCGGTCGTGAGCGCGTTGACCTTGCGACAGATCAGCGCGGTGCTACCGCCCGAGCGGGCCTGGGGCCTGTGGCTGTCGCGCCAGATCGTGGCCGGCATCATGGATGCCTTCGGGCCGTCGCTGGCCGGAGCCCGTGTCGAGCCGACCGACACCACACTTTCGGACGGGCGTCGCGTCGTCGGCGAATGGGTGCGTGGACCCGGCGGCCGGCGCACCGACGCAGTCGTGTACTACGTCCACGGCAGCGGATATGCGTTGTGCTCGCCGCGCACCCACCGTCGACTGACGGCCTGGCTGTCACGACTGACCGGGCTGCCGGTGTTCAGCATCGACTACCGGCTCGCGCCGCGACACCGCTTCCCCACCGCCGCCGACGACGTACGCGCGGGATGGGATTGGCTGTCGCACCGGATACCAGCGGAACGCATTGTGGTGGCCGGCGATTCGGCCGGCGGACACCTCACGGTGGATCTGCTGCTCCAACCGGAGGTCGCCGCCAGCCGCCCGGCCGCACTGGTGTTGTTCTCCCCGCTGATCGACCTGACCTTCGCGTCGGCCGCCGAGCGTGAGCGACGCCGGCCCGACCCGGCCATCCGGGCCGCCGACGCCCTACGGTTGGTCGAGTTGTATTGCGGCGGCACCGATCCCGCGCACTGTCGGCTGAGCCTCGACGTCGCGGGCGGTCCGGCGCTGCCGCCGACGCTGATCCAGGCCGGCGGCGCCGAAATGCTGGCCGCCGACGCGGAGCGCCTCGCCGCCGAGATCACGGCCGGCGGCGGACGTTGCGAACTGCAGGTGTGGCCCGATCAGGCGCATGTATTCCAGGCACTGCCCCGGCTATCCCCCGAAGCCCGCAACGCGATGGCCTATGCGGCGCACTTCATCACCGATGCCCTGAACGTCGACACCGTCGAAAGGGCTAGCTAGCGATGCTCGGCCGAAAGTCTCCCAAAACCAGCCACAATGCTGCGGCGGTGGTCACCGGGGCCGGCAGCGGCATCGGGGCGGCGTTCGCCATCGAACTCGCCCGCCGTGGCGGCGCCGTCGTCTGCAGCGACATCGACGAAGCCGCCGCCACCGCGACGGCAGACGAAATCACGACCCAGGGTGGCCGCGCCATTCCCATCCACTGCGACGTCTCCCAGTACGACGACGTAGCCGAACTCGCCGCCAAGGCGCAGTCCTGGTTCGGCGGCCCACCCAGCCTGGTGATCAACAACGCCGGGGTCGGCGCAGGAGGTATGCCCATCGGCGAAGTCTCCCTTGATGATTGGCACTGGACCCTCGGCGTCAACCTGTGGGGGCCGATCCACGGCTGCCACGTGTTCGCTCCGATCCTGCGGGACGCCGAACCGTCGAAACCGCCGCGCGGCATCATCAACGTCGCCTCGGCCGCAGCATTCGGCGCCGCCCCCGGCATGGCCGCCTACAACGTCAGCAAGGCCGGTGTGTTATCGCTGTCGGAAACGCTGGCCGCCGAATTGTCGGGCAGCGGCGTCAAAGTCACCGTGCTGTGCCCCACCTTCGTCAAGACCAACATCGTCGAGTCCGGCCGGATCACCGCCGAATCCACCGAACTGGCCGCCAAACTGATGCGCTGGACCGGCTTTTCACCGGACAAGGTTGCGCGCATCTGCCTGGACGCCCACGACCGCGGCGACCTGTACTGCATGCCGCAATGGGACGCCAAGATCGGCTGGAACATCAAACGCCTTGCGCCAGGCGCTTATACCCGGGCAGTCGGCCTGGTGTCCCGGGCCGGCCTGCCATGACGTCGCGAAGGAGAAGCCTGTGACTATCGACATGGACACCATGCTGGCCAAGATCAAGGACCGGCAATGGGCGCTGGCCGACATCGATTGGGACGCACCCGGCGCCGAGACGATCAGCGACGAGTTCCGGCCCAAGCTCAAGGCTTTCATGGCCGACCTGTGCTGGATCGAGAACATCGGCGCCCGCGGATTCGCGGCGCTCGCCAAGAAGGCGCCGACGACGACACTGGCCGAGATCTACCGCTATTTCCACGCCGAGGAGCAACGCCACGCCAACGCCGAGCTGGCGCTGATGAAGCGGTGGGGCATGCTCGACGACGGCGAAATGCCCGAGCCGAACGTCAACATCCGGCTGGCCATGCAGTGGCTGGACACCTACGCCGACGGCATGTCGCTGTCGATCCTGGGCACCGTCATCCCGATGCTGGAGGTCGCGCTCGATGGGGCACTGCTGAAGTTCCTGCTCGACGAGGTCGAGGACCCGGTCTGCCACCAGGTGTTCGAGAAGATCAACAACGACGAATCTCGGCATCTGGCAGTCGACTTCGAGGTGCTCAACATGATCGGCCATGCCAAGGCACGCAAGCTGGCGATCGACTTCGTCGGCAACGTCGCCTCGCCGGGCCTGATCATCGGCGCACTGATGTATCTGCCGCTGCTCAACCGGGTGCGCAACGAGCTCGCCGACATGGGCATGGAACCCGAGCGGCTCTACAATGCGGTCAAACGCTTCAAGCAGCTCGGCGAGCGGGGTGAGGCCACCTGGCGGGTGCCGACCTATCAGGTCCTCAAACGCCACGCCGCCATGGTGGTCAACCCGCGGCATCCTTACCATCTGCTGGCCAATTCCATGGTGTGGCTGTCGGATCGCTATCCCCGGCAGCTGCTCAAACCGGTGCCCAGCTGGTTCAAAGAGCTGACCTACGAGCCGGCGGCGTAACCGATGGCCCAGACTTACGCAACGCTGATCGTCGGCGCCGGCTTCACCGGCCTGGGCGCCGCGATCAAGTTGGCCGAGGCAGGCGTCAACGACTTCGTCATCCTCGAGCGCAGCGACCAAGTAGGCGGAACCTGGCGAGACACCACCTATCCCGGCGCCAGCTGCGACATCCCGTCGCTGCTGTACTCGTTCTCGTTCGTCAAGAACCCGAACTGGTCGCGTACCTACTCCCCCGCCGAAGAGATCCGCCGTCACATCGAAGACATGGCCACCCGGTTCGACCTCCGCCGTCGCATCCGGTTCGGCCAGGAAGTCAACGGGTTGTCGTTCGACGAAGGCGCCGGGGTCTGGACGGCAACCACGGACGGGCGCAAGAGGTTTCGTGCGCGCACGGTGATTCTGGCGTCGGGCCCACTGCCGGACTCCAGCTTCCCCGACATCCGGGGCCTCGATACGTACCGTGGGCACAAAATCCACAGTGCGCGGTGGGACCACGACTACGACTTCGCCGGTAAGCGGGTCGCCGTCGTCGGCACCGGTGCCAGCGCCATCCAGATCATTCCCGAACTGGTCAAGCAAGCCGAGTTCGTCAAGGTGTTCCAGCGCACACCGGGCTGGGTGCTGCCGCGCCTCGACGTCGCCACACCACCAGCCCTGCAGACTTTGTTCGCGAAAGCGCCTGCAGCCCAAGAGCTTGCCCGGCAGGCGTTGTTCTGGGGTCATGAGGCCAGCGCCACCGCGCTGGTGTGGAAGACCCCGCTGACCTCCCTGGTGGCGCGCCTCGGCAAGGCCCATCTGCGGCTGGCGGTCAAAGACCCGTGGCTGCGCCGGCAGCTGACGCCCGACTTCGCGCCGGGCTGCAAACGCATGCTGGTCTCCAGCGATTACTACCCTGCACTGCAACGCGAGAACTGCAAACTCATCGACTGGCCGATTGCGACGCTGAGCCCGGCCGGGATCCGCACCAGCGACGGCGTCGAGCATCACTTGGACTGCATCGTGTTCGCCACCGGCTACGACGTGCATCTGACCGGTCCGCCGTTCCCCGTCACCGGGCTCGGCGGCCGGTCGCTGGCCGTCGAATGGGCCAGCGGCGCACAGGCTTACAAGAGCATCAACGCCCACGGCTACCCGAACCTGTTTTTCATGACCGGCCCCAACTCCGGGCCCGGCCACAATTCGCTGCTGGTCTACATCGAGGGCCAGCTCGACTACGCGGTGCGCGGCATCACCACCATCCTCGAGGGCGACCTGCGCTACCTCGACGTGCGCGCCGACGTCCAACGCCGATACAACCAACGCATCCAGAAGCGGCTGACCAAGACGACGTGGATGTCCGGGTGCCGCAGTTGGTATCTCACCAAGGATGGTTTCAACGCGTCGATGTACCCGGGATTCGCCACCCAGTATCTTCGACAGATGCGGGATTTCCGGTTTGCCGACTACCAGGCGGCGGCACGGCCCGCCGACGTTCGGGTCAGTTCGTCGGCCTGATGGCTCCCGACCGGCAGCCACGAGCGGAGACCGGCACCATCGCGGGTGTGCTGGCCAACCTGCGGCGCGCGCCGAAACGTGTTCGGCGTCAATCCCGGGAAGTCATCGAAACCGCGGTGTCCCAACTGTTCGACGCGGCGGTACGTCACCCGCACGGATCCCCGGTCTCCGGGGAATACCGGATCGACGACCTGGCCCGGCTGGCCGGGACCACCACCCGCAACATTCGGGTCTACCGCGATCGCGGGCTGCTGCCGCCGCCGCTGCGCGTGGGCCGGATCGCGCTGTTCAACGACACCCACCTGACCCGGCTGCGGCTGATCACCTCGATGCTCGACCGGGGATACAACATCGCGCACGTGCGGGAAATGCTCAGCGCCTGGGAGGAAGGCAAGAATCTCGGCGACGTGCTGGGCCTGGAGACCGCGATCGTCGGGACCTGGACCACCGAAAAACCGGAAACCATACCGCTTTCCGACGCGCAGCGGCGTATCAACGATGCGGCGGCATTCGACCGGCTGGTGAGGCTGGGTGTGATTCGGGTCGACGGCGAGCAGGCCACAATCGTCCGGCCGAAATTGATCGAGGCGTTCAACGAGATCCGCGGTTACGGCGTGAGCATGGACAAGCTGATCGATCTGCACGAGCAAATCGTGCCGCTGGTCGACCAGATCAGCGAATTGCTGGTGCAGGCGGGTGCCGAACACGTCGCCGACCGCGTCAAACCGGGCGAGGCTCTGCCCGCCGACACCGAAATCGCCGAATTGATCACCATGTTGGTGCGGTTCCGCACCCAGGCCGTCGCGTCGGTCACCGCAACCCTCGCGTCGTCGATCGAATCGACGATCGAATCGCTGGTCAGCAGCATCCTCGCCGACTACATGGAGCGGTCATCGGCCCCCGCAGACTGAGTCTGTTCGCCCAGCGTTGGCCTGCTGGTGAGCAATCGGTCATCCGACGTTGACAAGAGGTTCATTCTCATGAAGCGCAGCCCCAAGCTAATCCCCAGCTTGGCCTGTTTATGCTCTTAGCGCCACGCGGCGGGAATGCGCCCGCCGCCGCCCCCTGATAAGGGAAGGGAGAGAAACCTGATGCTGCTCGAGTTCTGGCAGAACTTCACCCACAATCTGTTCAAGCCGCTGCTGCTGTTTTTCTATCTCGGGTTCCTCATCCCAATTCTCAAGGTGGAGTTCGAATTTCCCTACGTGATTTACCAGGGCCTGACGATGTACCTCTTGCTGGCCATCGGCTGGCACGGGGGTGAAGAGCTCGCCACGATTCATGCATCGAGCGTCGCCAACATCGCGGGATTCATTGTGCTGGGGTTCGCACTGAACTTCCTGATCGGGCTGCTCGCCTACCAGCTGCTGAACCGGCTGACAACAATGCGCCGGATCGACAAGGCGACCGTCGCAGGTTACTACGGGTCGGACTCGGCAGGAACATTCGCGACCTGCACCGGCGTGCTTGGCACCGTCGGAATGGCTTTCAACGGTTTCATGCCGGTCATGCTGGCCGTCATGGAGGTGCCCGGCTGCCTGGTTGCGCTGTACCTGGCGGCTCGACTGCGGCACAGGGCAATGGACGCGGCGGGCAACATGCCGGGCGAGCCCGGGTACACCCCGCCGGTGAGACTAGGTCCCGGGGCGGCCGCCCGGCCGGCTCCCGGCGACGACCTCGAGACCCGCGAACGCGCGATCGAGCAGGAAGCCGAGCTTGCGCTGGAACGCCGCGAGCATCCTGACCATGCCGCCGCAGACGGCAAAAAACCGCGCATGGCCACCGTCCAGTTGCTCAGGGAGGTCCTGCTCAATCCGGGTCTCTACCTGCTCTTCGGCGGCATCGTCATCGGCTTGGTCAGTCGGTTGCAGGGAGCCAAGGTCGTGCACGACGACGACAGCGTGTTCGTGACGGCCTTCCAGGGTGCGCTGTGCCTGTTCTTGCTCGAGATGGGTATGACGGCCTCCCGCAGGCTCAAGGACCTGAAAGCTGCCGGGCCGGGGTTCATCTTCTTCGGACTGCTGGCGCCGAACCTTTTCGCCACGCTCGGCATCATCACCGCGCACGGCTATGCGCACCTCACCCACGCCCAGTTCAAACCGGGAACGTACATCCTGTTCGCGGTGCTCTGCGGCGCGGCGTCGTATATCGCGGTTCCCGCGGTGCAGCGTCTGGCGATTCCGGAGGCCAGCCCGACACTGCCGCTGGCCGCGTCACTGGGATTGACGTTCTCCTACAACGTCACGATCGGGATCCCGTTGTATATCGAGATTTCCCGCGTGGTGGGTCAGTGGTTCGGTTAGCGCGGAACCAAATACGGCGCCAGCGTGGTCAGCTTCTCGCAGGTTTCCTCGAATTCGCGGTCGGGCTGCGAAGCCTCGATGATGCCTGCTCCCGCGCGTAACCAAGTTCGCCCGTCCCGTTCGTAGGCCGCCCGCAGCGTCAGCGCCGCATCAAGTCCGCCATCAGCCGAAAACATCACCACTGCACCGGAATACAGGTCGCGCGGACTCTCGTCGAGACGCAGGATCGCATCGACGCTTGCGGCCTTGGGAATGCCCGATGCGGTGACCGCGGGAAACAGCGTCTCGAGGGCGTCCATCCGGTCTTTCGAAGTGTCAAGCCGCGCACGGACAGTCGAGCCGAGATGTTGCACGCTGCCCCGCTCGCGCACGGTCATGAAATCGGTGATCACCGCACTGCCCGGCGTCGCGACCTCGCTGATCTCCAGCAGCGAGCTGCGAACCGAAATAGCATGCTCCACAATCTCTTTGGAGTTCGACTCGAGGTCGACGCGAGCCTGGCCATCACACGCCGCACCGCGGCCCAGCGCCCGGGTGCCGGCCAGCGGCTCGGTGATCACGGCGCCGTCGCGGTGTACGGCCGTCACCAGCTCGGGGCTGTAGCCCACGGCACGAACACCGCCGAGGCGCAACAGAAATGACCGCGCCGGCGTGTTGTGCCGACGACCCAGCCGGTAGGTGGATGGGAAGTCCAGCTTGAACGGCACGTCGACGCACCGGGACAGGATCACCTTGTGGTATTTGCCGGTCGCGATCTCGCCGATGGCCGCGGCTACCCGGGCGTGATAGCCGGTGGCGTCACCGCCCACGTCGATCGCCGATGCCGACGGCGTGGCCGGCAGGCCGTCGCGCAAGAGCCGGTCGACCACGTCGCGCTGGCGCTCGTCGGCGTCGGACATCTGCACCGTCTGCGGTGTGACGACTATGCGGGTGCGCGGCCAGAACACCCGAGCCAGCGGAGTGTGTGGCGCCAGGCGGTCGTGCAGCCCGAAGCGGTAGGCGCCGAATTCGAATGCGACCCAGCCAAAGGCGTGGTCGGTCTCGAGGAGCAGGCGATCGACCGCTTCGCCGAGAACCGGTCCCGGCCGGCCGGTCCAGGTCTGACGTTGGGTGACACCGTCGCGGATGACGCGCAGCTCGTCTCGGTCCAGCTCGACCATGGCCAAGACGCCGATGGCCAGCACCCACTGGCCATCATGCTCGTAGAGCAGGTATTCCTCCCCGTCGCGCTCCGGCAGCGCCGCAGCCAGCTCAGCGGCCAGGTCGGCCGGCGCGATGCCAGGGGGTAACCGGAACGACTGTGACGGGGCGCCTGCGGGACTTGTCTCGACACTGACCTCGGTCACGGTTAGTAAATGTAGCCTAACCTATCCACCGGTGGGCAGCTCCGGTTCGACATCGCCCCCGGCCACGGGCGCGCGGCACTTTGAGTAGCGATGACTTTAAGTGCCGTCGGCGCTGCTAGACCGGCGCTGAGCACGCCCTTGAGCCTCGATGCGTTGTCTAGGCGCGCGACGCGACGTACGCGGGTCGACCGTCACTGTGATTGGTTGGTCACCGAACGTTTGCGCAACGTTCAGTCCCCAGTCCCGCGGTGGATCGCGTCCAGAAGGAGGCCATTCATAGCATCACGGGCAGCCCAACCACTGGCCAGATCCACAACCGACGCCAATCACGAAGAGAGGGGCAACCGCCGTGTTCATAATCCGGCTTCTCGACGGTGAAGAAGTGCATGCCAACGACGGCGACCAGCTCTCGATCAACCATGACACCGGTGTGCTCACCGTTTCTCGGGTGGACGGCTTCGAGGAAGTCACCACCCACTTCTCGCCGTCGGCGTGGGCTTCGGTCACGCACCGCGTCAAGGGCGCGGGGCTCAAGAAGGCGTCAGCCTAGCTCGGACTGAACTGCACCGGCAGCGCCGCCGGCGAGCGGAACGCCACCCCCACCACGTGCGGCGGGGGTTCGCTGGGATCCAGTCGCAGATCCGGCAGCCGGTCGAGCAGCGCGTTGATCGCGACCGTGGACTCCATCCGCGCCAGGTGCATGCCCAGACACAGATGCGGGCCACCGCCAAACGTCAAGTGCGCGATGCCTTTTCGGGTGGGGTCGAACCGATCGGGATCGGGGTAGCGCGCCGGATCCCGGTTGGCGGCCGCGACGCTGACGCTGACGTTGGTGCCGGCCGGAATCGCGACCCCGCCCAGTTCGCAATCGTGTGCCGCCCTGCGCATCACCGTGGTGATCGGCGGCTCCCAGCGCAGCGCCTCCTCGATGGCGCCGTGAACCAGGCCGCGGTCGGCGCGCACCGCCTCCCACAGCAGGGGCTCCGTGAGCAGGCCGACCAGCAGGTTGCCGGAGGCGCGGTAGGTGGTCTCGACGCCGGCCGGCAGGATCAGCAGCAGGAACGCGAAGATCTCGTCGTCGGTCAGGCGGGCGCCGTCGATCTCGGATTCGGCCAGCGTGCTGATCAGGTCGTCCTGCGGGTCACGGCGCCGCGCGGCAAGGATTTCCCCGAAATACGCCTTCAGTTCGGCCGATGCGGCAATCCCGCACTCCCAGTCGTAGACCACGTTGAGCAGTTCGATCGACAGCCGCTGGAAGCGCAGGTAATCCTCGCGCGGCAGACCCATCATGCGGGCGATCACCTGCACCGGGAAGGCAAACGTGAACTCCCGAGCCAGCTCGGCACGGCCCCGCGGTGCGAACCGGTCGATCAGCTCGTGCACCACGACTTCCACCAGCTCGCTGCGCCACCGCTCCAGCAGCGCCGACCGGAACGACGGGGACACCAGCGCGCGGCTGGCCCGGTGTTCGGCGCCTTCGAGTTCGAGCAGGGTGCGGCCCATGACCGGGCCCATGATCTGCTCGTAGATCGCCGACGAGAACGTGTCGGGATGGGTCAGCACCGTCTGGCACTCGTCGTAACCCAATACCGTCATGCCCGCGGAACCCAGTGTCTGGCTTGATGTTTCGCTGAACGGGTTGCCGACCATGACCCGGTGCTTGGCACGCGCCTCGCGGAGCCGCTCGTGCACGTTTTCGACCTGCATGAGCAGGCTGCCCTGCAGCTCGGCGGGGTCGAACTCGTCGACGGTCATGCCGCCCTCACCGTCTCGGTGTCGCGCCCGGACCGCAGCACGGTCCCGGGCATCGCTCCGGTGGCCACGCCGTCGTGGCACACCTCGACCCCGCCGACCAGCACCGAGCTGATCCCACGAGCATCGGCGACCAACCGGGGCGCACCGGCGGGCAGGTCGTAACGGGTGCGCTCAGGCCCGTGGCCAACAGTGGCCGGGTCGAACAGCACCAGGTCGGCGTGCCAGCCGGGCGCGATCCGGCCGCGGCCGGCCAGTCCGTAGAGCCGGGCCGGAACGTCGGTGATCAGCCGCACCGCCTCCTCGAGCGTCACCACCTGATGCTCCCGAACCCCGTGCCCGAGCAGCGATGTCGTATAAATGGCGCCGCACATCATGTCCAGGTGTGCCCCGGCGTCGGAGCCGCCGATGACCGCGTCGCGGTGCCGCCACACCTCGGCACGTACCCGCCAGTCGGCGGCGTCGTCACCGCTCGACGGCGGCGTCAGCCCGGTGCGCAGCTCGTCGGCGACCACGATGTCGCACAGCGTGTCGAACGGCTCTGAGCCCCGCGCGGCGACGACTTCTCCTACGGAATGCCCTGCGGCGTCGGCATTTTCGGGCGCGAATGTTTCGACGATGATCAGCTGCTCCCAGTGCGACAGCCCACGCAGAATGCCCGCGGCCTCGGACTGGGCGCCTTCGTTGAGGCGTCTGCGCACCTCGGGATCGCGGAGCGCCGTGAGCCGCTCGGGCACCGGCAGGTGCATAACCTCGCGCCACCCGGGCAGCCCGTCGAGCACGAAGCCGGTGTGAAACGACAGTCGGATTCTCATCGTGTGGGGCAACGTGAGCGCGACGACCCGCCCGCCGTTTTCGGCGGCGACTTCCGAGGCGCGCAGCTGGCCCTGGTACCCGGCCGGATTGGCCGCCGACACCCCGAGCACATTCCAGTTCAGCGGCCGGTCGGCGGCCCGCGACATGTCGGTGAGCAAGCCGATGTCGTCGTCGGTGAATCCCGACAGGCAACCGGGGATGATCGCCTCCAACGTGGTGCCCGGGTGGGAGCGGAGACCACCGGCCAGGGCCAGCAATTCCTGACGCGACGCCGCCCGTGATGGCACCGGCTGCCCGGAGTCGTCGTTGTGGGTGTGCGACTGCGACGTCGAGAACCCCAGCGCCCCAGCGGTTACCGCGTCGTTGAGCAGCGCGACCATCCGGTCGATCTGTTGCGGCGTCGCCGTGCCACCGACCGCGTCGTCACCCATCGCCGCCAGCCGCAATGCCGAATGACCAACGAGGAAACCGGCATTCACCGCGATGTGGCCGTCCAGCCGTTTCAGCCAGTCGCCGAACGACGTCCACTCCCAGTCCAGGCCGGCCCGCAGTGCCTCTAGCGGCATGCCCTCGACACGGGCCAGCATTCGGGTGAGGTAGTCGTGCTGCTCGGCGGCGGCGGGCGCCAGCGTGAATCCGCAGTTGCCGCCGAAAACCGTGGTAACGCCGTGTTGCAGCGACGGGCTCGCCGTCGGATCCCAGAACAGCTGCGCGTCGTAGTGGGTGTGCAGGTCGACGAAGCCGGGTGCCAGTGCTTGCCCCTGCGCGTCAATGGTTTTCGCAGCCAGCTCGTCGGTCTCCCCCACGGCGACGATCCACCCATCCTTGACGCCGACGTTCCCGTGCCGGGCGGGCGTGCCTGTGCCGTCGACGATTTCCGCGTCGCGGATCAACAGGTCGAGCATGTCAGCCAGCCGTCGTCCGGTAGTGGGTGGCGGAAGAGGCCCGCGGCGTTGCGGTGGGTGATGCGGGCGGCGTCGTCGGCGGACAACCCGGCAACGTTGCGAGCGATCACGTCCTGGGTGTCGGGCCACGTCGAATCTGCGTGCGGGTAGTCGCTTTCCACCAGGATGCGGTCGGCGCCGACGGCGTCCAGGGCGCCGAACGCATGCGGGTCGTCGATCGAGCAGAACCAGAAGTTGCGCCGCAGCACCTCGCTGGGCAGCAGGTCGCTCCTCCAGGAGCCGCCCTCCTGCCCGGACGCGGAGTGGGCCAGCACGTAGTCGGCACGGTCGCCGAGCATCGCCGCCCAGCCGAGCCCGCCCTCGGCCAGCGTGATGTTCAGCCTCGGGAAGCGCACCGGGATCCCCGACCACAGCATGTCGGCGCACGCGACCAACGCGTTGACCGGAAACAGCGTGGTGATGGTTTCAAAAGGAGTGTCCGGCGCGGGAATTGGCGCCCACTGCGCCGATCCGGTGTGCAGGCACACCACGGTGTCGGTCTCCTCGCAGGCGGCGAAGAACGGATCCCACACTCCGGTGTGCAGGCTCGGCAGCCCGCATTGGGCGGGCAACTCGGGGAAGCTGACGGCTTTGAAGCCGCGGGCGGCATTGGTGCGGATTTCGTCGGCGGCCAGTTGCGGGTCGGCCAGCCATGGCAACTGCAGCGGGATGATGCGCTGCGGGAAGCTGCCGGCCCACACCTCTCGATGCCAGTCGTTCCAGGCCCGCAACACGGCGAGACCCAGCTCGGGGTCTTTGCTCTTCCAGAACACGGTGCCGGCGAAACCTGCGATCAACGACGGGAAGTTCAGCGACGCCCAAATGCCGGCCAGGTCCATGTCGGCGATGCGCGCTTTGATATCCCAACAGCCTGGGCGCATTTCGTCGAAACGGGCCGGCTCCATGCTCCATTCCTCCGGCGGCCGCCCGACCACCGCGTTGAGCCCGATGTTGGGGTAGTCGCAATCCTCGTAGCGCCACACCTGGCGTCCGCCGTCGGTCTCGACGATCCGCGGCGCCCGATCGGCCAGCGCGGTGGGCAATCGCCCGTCGAACATGTCCGGGGGCTCGATGACGTGGTCGTCGACCGAAATCACCACGTGCCGTCGCTCGCGCGGAGACGGGTCCGGCAGCAGCCCCATACCTGAAGCTAACGACGGGTTTTTGCGGCTGTCAATGCTATCTATGCAATGACAGCGAAGTTAGGCCAGCCGGGTGATCCCCGGGTAAGCATCGAAGCCGCGGTCGAAGCTCATGATTTGGGCAATGTTGTGGTGTGCCATGACGGCAATATGCACCGCGTCCCGCGCGGATAAGTGTCGATATCGCAACAGGGTATCCCTCGCGTGCTCGATGTGTGTTTGGCCGATTGGCAGCACATCATCGACCACCCCGAGGATCGCGTCGAAGGCGGGCTGAATCGCCTCACGCCGGTTGATGGCCGCGTACCGATGGCAGATTTCCTGCAATACCTCGGCGTCGGTAACCAACCGCTCGCCGGCGGAGAGTGCGGATCGCAGGAGCCGTTGCGCATCCAGCTTGTGCGGACGAGAAGCGCCCACCAGGTACATGGGGATGTTGGCGTCGACGAGAATCACTCGGAGGTTTCCGGCGGCTCCAGGTATCCGCGCTCGGCCTCCTCGAGCATCTGCTCGATGTCGGGCGCCGGGAACTCATAACGCATGGCGGTACGTACGGCACGCAGCTTGGCGTCGAGATCGCCGCTTGACTCTCGCTGCTGTGCTTCGCGCAACGTGCGGCGAACCCAATCGGAGACAGTCGTTCGGTGCCGACGCGCGGTCTTTTGCAGCTCTTCCCACTCGTCGGCATCGAGCAGAACCTGCAGACGCTTACTCATGATATGAGTATAGATGACTCATAGGGGTCACAGGCGGTTACCGCGGCGCCGGCTGTCGCACGAAGGCCCGCGGCTGGGTGAACGCCCGGATGCCGTCGACCCCGAGCTCGCGGCCCAGACCGGACTGGCCGACACCGCCGAACGGCAGCCGCGGGTCCTGGGCGGCCATGCCGTGGCAGTTGACGCTGACCGTGCCGGCGACCAGCCGGGTGGCGACCCGGTCGGCCAGCGCGTCGTCGCCGGTCCACACCGACGCGGTGAGCCCGAACTCGGTGGCGTTCGCTGCGTCCACCGCGTCGTCGATGTTCTGGTAGCCGAAGATCGGCAGCACCGGACCGAACTGCTCCTCGGTGGCCAGTGCCGCGTCGGGCGCCAAACCCGTGACGACCGTGGGCAAGACAAAGTAGCCGCCGGAGTCGGCGTCGGCCTCCCGGATGCGGCCGGCGGTGCGGACCGTCGCGCCGTGCACGCGCGCGTCGTCCGTCAGAGCCTGTACCCGGTCGCGGCCGGCGGCGGTGTGCAGCGGGCCCAACGTGGTCTCCTCGGCCAGGCCGTCGCCGACCACCTCCTTTTGGCAGCGTGCCAGTACCGCGTCGGCCAGCTCGCCGACCCGATCCGCCGGCGCGTACAGCCGCTTGATCGCCATGCACACCTGACCACCGGTGGTGTAGGTCGCGGTCACCAGGCGCTCGACGAGCTCGTCGCTGATTTCGAGATCCGGGCCGATGATCGCGGCGTCGTTGCCGCCGAGCTCGAGCAGCACCGGAGTGAGCCGCGACGCAGCGGCTGCCATCACCGCGCGCCCGGTGGCCACCCCGCCGGTCAGCGAGATCACGTCAATGCCCGGGTGGGTGACCAGCGCCTGGGCCAGGCCGCTGCCCGGGCCGGCGAGCACGTTCACCACTCCCGGCGGCAGCGCCGCGGCGAACGCCGCGCCGAGCTGCAGGGCGGCCAGCGGACAGGTCGGCGGCACCTTGACGACGGCGGTGTTGCCGGCAACCAGCGCCGAAGACAGCTTGGTGATCGCCAAAGCCAGCGGCCAATTGAATGGAAGAACAAGCGCCGCAACGCCATACGGCTCGCGGTGCAGCCGAGGGTAGGCCTGGTGCGGGTCGATGTGCTCGGGCGCCAGCGCCGTCTCGGCCATCGAGCCGAGCAGCGACGCCAGCACGGGGGCGGTGTCGATTTCGAAGCGGGCTTCCGGCAACACCTTGCCGTGCTCGCGGGTGTACAGCCGGGCACCGTCTCGGGCGCTGAGGTGCTCGGCCGCCTTTGACGCCGCCGCGGTGACTGCAGCGACCCGCTCGGCGACATCCAGGGCGCGCCACCCGGGCGCCGCCCGCCGCGCCGCGCGCACCGCGGTGTCGAGCTGCTCGCGGTCGGCGGCCGGGGCGTCTCCGACGGCTTCGGCGGGGCGCGCCGGATTGCGCACCGGGTAGGTGGTCGCGCCGGGTCGGGCCTCGCCGTCGATGGTGAGCATCGCGCTGCCTCCTTGACCTGGTGCGGTCGTGTCGCCATCGTAGGTCGCTATGCGGGCGGTCGTGCTGCGTCAGATCGGACAACCGAGCGCGGTCGAAGAGCTCACGCTGCGACCGCTCGCGAGCCACGAGGTGCGGGTGCGGCTGGCCGCCAGCGGTGTGTGCCATACCGACCTGTCGGTGCGCGACGGCGGAATGCCGGCGCTGCTGCCGTGCACGCTGGGCCACGAGGGCGCGGGGGTTGTCACCGAGGTCGGCGACGCCGTCGGCAGCGTCGCGCCCGGCGATCACGTCGTGCTGACCTGGAACGTGCCGTGCCGGTCATGCCCGCACTGCCTGCGCGGCGATGCCCAGCTGTGCCCGCATGGTCTTGACCACGGCTTCGGTGAGCCGTACGCGCGTGACGGCGCCGGGCCGGTGTGGCCGGCCATGGGCGCGGGCACGCTGGCCGAGGAGACGCTGCTACCCGCCGCTGCGGCAGTGCCCGTCGACCGCTCGCTACGCCTCGACCACGCCGCGCTGTTGGGCTGCGCGGTGATCACCGGTGTCGGCGCGGTGCTGCATACCGCGGCGGTCCGGCCCGGCCAGAGCGTGCTGGTAATCGGTTGCGGCGGCGTGGGTTTGGCGGCAGTGCAAGGCGCGCGACTAGCCGGCGCGGCGCCGATCATCGCCGCCGACCGGGTGGCCGGCCAGCTGCCGACCGCAACGGCCAACGGCGCCACCGACACCATCGACACCGGTGCTACCGATCTCGTGACCGCGGTGCGCGAACTGACCGGCGGCGAGGGCGTCGACCATGCGATCGAAGTGGTCGGCAAGCCGGTCACCATCCGCGCCGCCTACGACGCCGCCCGCCGCGGCGGCACGATCACCATCGTGGGCGCCGCCGGCATCGAGGAGACCGTGAGCTTTCCCGCGCTGTCGATGATGGCTGACGGCAAGACAATTCGCGGCAGCGTCTATGGCGGCAGCGACCCGGCCCGCGACATTCCGATGCTGGCCGCGCTGGCGCGCCGCGGCCGACTCGACCTCGAGGCGCTGGTGACGCGACGCATCGGAATCGACGACGTCGAGGCGACGTTCGCCGACATGGCGGCCGGCCACGGAGCGCGCAGCGTCGTCTGCTTCGACCAGACGGCGTGAGGGGCTGCCCGAGGTCCGCAGGAATCCTACGAGGCGCTCGGATCAGGGCTCACTCGGAGGCGAGGTCGTCACTGTCGACGAAAACCAAGTCGCCGTCATCGAGTCGTACGGCCCATCGTCGCGCCGGATCCGCGATGTGGCTGGTACCCACATCGACCGCGTATCCCGGGGAGTCACCAAAGTCTTCGACCACTAGGCCCCGTTTTTCGTGATCGGTGCCCGGGAAGACACACACCCGTGCGTCGACCGCCAAGTCCGCGCTGGCATTTCGGCCCGACCGACGCCGCCGATGCGGGCGCCGTGTGTCACCCATCGTTACCCGCCGTCGTCGCGATGCTCAATGTGAACCCCCTTGGATTGACGTGATTTCACCGCCCAACCAATTAATCCCCCGCGCGCCCAAGGTTATCGAGTTCGCAGAACTGTTAGATCGCGTTCGCGTCACCAATTCACAACGAAAGACCGTGTCGCCCAATTCTGTTTTGTGCGGCATTCTTCATGTTGCCCCGTTCGATCAGTATCGCCGGATACTGCGGCAGGCTTAGCCTGGCGAGGCCAGAGTGCCCGGATAACCTTGCGAGCCAATATATTGCGCGCCGCAGCGGGCGCTGGTGACTTGAAACGGCGTTCGCCGGACGCAGAGCGCGCAGCGTGGTCTGCTTAAACGCCCTAATAGCCAGGCCAGGACAGGATCTCGTCAACCGCGGCGCGTTCGGCGTCGGTCAGCGGCCGCATGGTCGGGTCGTTCGAGTAGCCCAGGTACCAGTCGAGGGTGGCGTAATGGGCTTTGGCGTAAGGGCCGTCGGTCAGGTTGGCGATCGCGTCGCGTCTGGTCCGGTGCGAGCTGATGTAGGTACCGTCGGCGGCGGTGACGCACCAGCCGGCCGGGTGTCGGGCAATGCACCAGGTAGCGGGCGGGTTCGCGAAATACCATGCCGCTACCCGGATGAACGCGTCGTACGTGGCATTGATCGGCTGGCTCATGCTGATCTCCGAAAAGCAAGCGCGCCTGGGTGTCTCGTCAGATGTCCTTCGCTCGGCAATGTGATACAAGGCGTATCGCGGTCCGACGATACAGTGCGTATCACCGGTCCGCCAGGCTAAACGCCGATAAAGTGGGCCCGTGGCCACCCGGATCCCGGGGTCATCTCGACACGGCGGGGATTCCCCGGCGTCGGCGAGGCGCGAGCAAATCCTGGCAGCGGCACGAGCCGCGATCGAGGAATACGGGCCGAGTGCGCTGACCGGCCAGATTGCCCAGCGTGCCGGGCTGGCCCGGCCCAACGTGTACCGCCACTTTTCTTCCAAGGACGATCTCGACCTCGCGCTGGCCCGCAACGCTTACCAGGAGCTGCGCGCCGAGATCCGCGGCGGGCTCGACCTCTCCGGGACGCCGCTCGACGTGATCCGGGCACCGATCGCCGCCCAGGTCAACTGGGCGGATCGCCACCCGAACCTGTACCGCTTCCTGGTCAGCCGCGGTTATCAGCGCAACTCGCAGCGGCAGCGGGTCGACCGCAGCGACTTCGCCGCCGAGCTGGCCGCGGCGGGGGCGCGCTACTTTCCGCGTTTCGCCGAAGATCCCGACGCCGCCGAAGCGACTCTGGTCGCGCTGATCGGGCTGGTCGACGCGTCCGTGCTGCGCTGGTTGAGCCGGCCGGTCGGCACCCGCGAGCAACTCATCGACCGGCTGACCGCCCAGGCCTGGGTGATCATCGACCACCATCTGCGCGGCTTCGGCATCGAGGTGGATCCCTCCGTGCCGCTGTCCTAATCGAGCAGTGCGCGCACCACCGCGTCGGCGAGCAGCCGTCCGCGGTCGGTGAGCACCAGCCGCTCACCATCGCGCTGCAGCAGGCCGTCGCCGACGGCGACCGCGGCGCGTTCCCGCTCCCCGGCATCCAAGATGTCCAGCGGCAGCCCGTCGCGAATCCGCAGACGCAACATGACCTCCTCGGTATGCAGTGCGTCGTCGTCGAGTTGCTCGAAGCCTGCCACCGGCAGCGCCGCGTCGGCCAGCCGTTGCGCATAAGTGTTGGGGTGCTTGACATTCCACCAGCGCGTCGCGCCGACGAAGCTGTGCGCTCCGGGCCCTGCGCCCCACCACTGCCCGCCGTCCCAGTAGCCGATGTTGTGCCGGCACCGCCCACCCGGACGACTCCAGTTGGACACCTCGTACCAGTCCAGCCCGGCGGCGCGCAGCCGCTCGTCGACCAGCTCGTAGCGACGAGCCAGCACGTCGTCGTCGGGGGCGGCCAGCTCGCCGCGGCGGATCCGTCGCGCCAACGCCGTGCCCTCCTCCACGATCAGCGAGTAGGCCGACACATGATCGGCGCCGGCGTCGATCGCGACGTCCACCGACCGGCATACGTCGTCGTCGGACTCGCCCGGCGTGCCGTAGATCAGGTCGAGGTTGACGTGCTCGAAGCCGGCCGCGAGCGCCTCACCTGCCGCGGCCGCCGCCCGTCCCGGCGAGTGCACGCGATCCAGCGTCGCCAGCACCCGCGGCGCCACCGACTGCATGCCCAGCGATATCCGGGTGTAGCCCGCCTCGCGCAGCGCCTCGAAGAGCTCCGGCGACGTCGACTCGGGGTTGGCCTCCGTGGTGACCTCGGCGTCCGGGGCGACACCGAAGTGTTGGCGAACCATCTCCAGCAGCGTGCACAACCGCTCCGCGCCCAGCAGTGACGGCGTCCCGCCCCCGAGGAACACGGTGTCGGCCGTTGGGCCGCCGAGCCGCGCGGCCGCCAACTCGAGTTCGGAGCCCAGTACCTGCATCCAGGCGTCTGGGTTGACCCCACCCAATTCCGCCGGGGTGTAGGTGTTGAAGTCGCAATACCCGCAGCGAGTCAGGCAAAACGGCACGTGCACATACACCCCGAAGGGCGCCCCCGGGCTCAGTTGGACGTCGGGCAGGTCGGCCGTCATGCCACGACATCATCCCACCGCCGACTGGGTGCTATCTGGGCCCGTCGAGCTGGGTGAACATGTAGGTCAACAGGTGATTCAGCGAACCGACCGGCGCCACCCTGCGAGCAGGAGAGGCGCATCCCGGCCACGCCTTGGGCCCCTGCGTCTCATAAATCCGCTGCGCCACCTGGATCTGCTGGGCACGGGAGGCATTTTCCGGTGAGCCCACGCCGCCGTTGGCCTCCCAGGTCGCCTGGCTGATCTGCAGGCCACCGTAAAAACCGTTGCCGGTGTCAGCCGACCAGTTACCGCCCGATTCGCATTGGGCAATGGCGTCCCAGTTGACGGTGTCCGCGGAAGCCAGGCTGCTGAACGGTATGACCGACGCCGCCGCGAGCACGATCGCCGCCGGCCTGGCCTTGGCTTTCATCGCAGTTGCACCTTGCTGGCCAGCCACCGGCCGTCGACTCGCTCCATGGTCATGTTGATGCTGCTGAAGTCGACCACCGAGTCCGGAGCTTCGATATTGCTCACCAGTTGCTCGACGAACAGCTCAACCTCGACCCTGTTGGTGCTCGCGGACTTGACCACCGATTCGACGACCTGGCCTTGCGCGTTTGCCTGGTGGTCGAGCAACACCGTGCGCAGCAGCCCATGGGATTTGTCGTAGCGCTGTTTGAATTCACCGGTTGCGCCGTCGCGAATCACCGCGATATTGCGGTCCATCGCCTGGCTGTCGAAATTCGTCAACGCGACGGCGTATTTCACCGCCGCGGCCACTGCCTGCTGTGCGGCGACGTCCGTTTGGTGTCGCTCGAATTGCACCCGGCCCACATAGCCCGCCGCTCCGGTCAGCGCGACCGCCAACGCCGCGGCGGCCAGCCAGCGTAGGTGTGCTCGCTTGGGCTTCGAGTGGCCTTCGTCACGAGCGCCCGCGTGCGAAGGCTCGACTTCATTCATGTCAACCGCCTACCTGCCCGCGCCGAACGGCGTGCACGCAGGTAGTTTGAGCCAGTTCAGCGGCTTTTTCGGCGATCGACACGCGCCTCTGCAGGCTTTTCGCTCACGGTGACCAAAACTTCGGCCTGCTGAAACGGCCTGCCGGAGTGTGTGGCACAATGGCCGGGTGACCGTCGCCTATTGCACCGAGTCTGGGGTTGCCCTGGTTGCGCGCCGGCACATCGATCTCAAGCGTGTCTGCAGCTGTCGCTGTCTGCCTTGATGTCGTAGACCCGCCCACCTGTACTTGCAGCTGGCTGCCGGATCTGCGCCGCCGGGACAGCCAACCGGTGATCCGCGCGGTCCACGCCGGCTCCTCCGCAAAGGAGACCGCCGAATGACGACCACCCGCCCGGCCAAGAGCCGCAGCGAAGGCCAGTGGGCGATGGGCGAGCGTGATCCGCTCAATCCCACCGAACAGCTCAAGTTCGACGACGCGCCGCTGAATGTGCGGGCCCGCATCGAAAACATTTATGCGCAGCAGGGTTTCGACAGCATCGACAAGACCGATCTGCGTGGCCGGTTCCGCTGGCTGGGCCTCTACACCCAGCGCGCAGAGGGCTACGACGGCACCTGGACCGGCGACGAGAACGCCGATTTGCTCGAGGCCAAATACTTCATGATGCGGGTGCGCACCGACGGCAAGGCACTCTCGGCCGCCGCGCTGCGCACCCTGGGCGAGATCTCCACCGAATTCGCGCGTGACACCGCCGACATCTCCGACCGGGAAAACCTGCAGTGCCACTGGATCGAGATCGAAAACGTGCCGGAGATCTGGAAACGGCTGGAGGCCGTTGGCCTGCAGACCACCGAGGCCTGCGGCGACTGCCCCCGCGGGATGCTCGGCTCGCCGTTGGCCGGTGACTCCCTCGACGAGGTGCTCGACGCCACCCCCGCGCTCGACGAGATCGTGCGCCGCTACGTCGGCAAGCCCGAGTACGCAAACCTGCCGCGCAAGTACAAGACCGCGGTGTCGGGTCTGCAGGATGTGGCGCACGAGATCAACGACGTGTCGTTCATCGGCGTCAACCATCCCGAGCATGGGCCGGGCCTGGACCTGTGGGTCGGCGGCGGGTTGTCGACGAACCCGATGCTGGCCAAGCGGGTCGGTGTCTGGGTGCCGCTCGACGAGGTGCCCGACGTGTGGGAAGCCGTCACGTGCGTGTTCCGCGACTATGGCTATCGTCGGCTGCGCTCCAAGGCGCGGCTGAAGTTCCTGATCAAGGACTGGGGTATCGAAAAGTTCCGCGAAATTCTCGAACAGGAGTACCTCAAGCGACCGTTGATCGACGGCCCCGCTCACGAACCGGTCAAGCATCCGATCGACCACGTCGGTGTGCAGCGGCTGAAGAACGGGCTCAACGCGATTGGCGTGGCTCCGATCGCCGGGCGGGTGTCCGGCACCACCCTGTCGAAGGTGGCCGACCTGATGGAGCGCGCCGGCTCCGACCGGGCCCGGTTCACCGCGTATCAGAAGCTGATCATTCTCGACGTCCCCGACGAGCGGCTCGACGAGACGGTTGCGGGCCTGGACGCGCTGGGGCTGCCGTCGCGGCCGTCGCATTGGCGGCGAAACCTCATGGCCTGCAGCGGAATTGAGTTCTGCAAGCTGTCGTTCGCAGAAACCCGCGGCCGCTCGCAGGTGCTGGTGCCCGAGCTCGAACGCAAGCTGGAGGACATCAACGCCCAGCTCGACGTGCCGATCACGATCAACATCAACGGCTGCCCGAACTCCTGCGCGCGAATTCAAGTGGCCGACATCGGTTTCAAGGGCCAGATGGTCGACGACGGCCACGGCGGTTCCGTCGAGGGCTTCCAGGTGCACCTGGGCGGCAGCCTCGGACTGGACAGCGGCTTCGGCCGAAAACTGCGCCAGCACAAGGTCACCAGCGACGAGCTGCCCGACTACATCGACCGGGTGGTGCGCAACTTCGTCAAACAGCGCGACGAAGGGGAACGGTTCGCCACGTGGGCGGCCCGCGCCGACGAGGCGGATCTGCGATGACCTTCACCGAAGCGGAGCTCCGGGACCTGGCGGCGCGCGGCGCGGCCGAGTTGGAGGGCGCCAGCGCCACCGATCTGCTGCGTTGGACCGACGAGAACTTCGGCGGGGTGCACGGTCCGCGTGGGGCGGCGACGTGTAACTACGTGGTGGCCTCGAATATGCAGGACGCGGTGCTGGTCGATATGGCGGCCAAGGTGCGCCCGGACGTGCCAGTGCTGTTCCTGGACACCGGTTATCACTTCGTGGAGACCATCGGCACCCGCGACGCGGTCGAGGCGGTCTACGACATCCGGGTACTCAACGTCACGCCCGAGCACACCGTCGCCGAGCAGGACAAGTTGCTGGGCAAGGACTTGTTCGCCCGCGAACCCAACGAGTGCTGCCGGCTGCGCAAGGTCGAGCCGCTGTCCAAGGCGCTGCGCGGCTACTCCGCTTGGGTGACCGGCCTGCGCCGGGTCGAGGCGCCCACCCGGGCCAATGCACCGCTGATCAGCTTCGACGAGGCTTTCAAGCTGGTGAAGGTCAACCCACTGGCCGCATGGACCGATCAAGACATGGACGACTACATCGCCGAGAACGACGTGTTGGTCAATCCGCTTGTCTACGAAGGGTATCCGTCGATCGGCTGCGCCCCGTGCACGGCCAAGCCGGCGGAGGGCGCCGATCCACGCAGCGGACGCTGGCAAGGGACCGGCAAGATCGAATGCGGGCTGCACGCGTCGTGACTTGTCTGGTACTGACCGCGCACGGCAGTGCGGACCCGCGGTCGGCGGCCAATGCCCAGGCGGTCGCCGCTCGGCTGCGGCTGTTGCGGCCCGGCCTTGACGTGCGCGTCGCGTTCTGCGAGCTGAACACACCCAGCCTGCCTGAGGTGCTGACGCCCGGCGCGGTGGTCACCCCGTTTTTGCTCGCCGACGCCTATCACGCCCGCATCGACATCCCAAGGCAGATCACGGGTTTTGCCGGTGTGCGGCAGGCGGAGGTGCTCGGCGAAGACGATCGCCTGGTGGCAGTGCTGCGCGAAAGGCTAAGCGGTGTCGGCGTTTCCAGCGCTGACATCGGGCTCGGCGTGCTGGTGGTCGCGATCGGGTCGTCGCATGCGGTGGCGAACGCCCGCACCGCATCTGTGTCGGCGAAGCTGTCGGCGGGCACTCACTGGGCAGCCGCGACGACGGCGTTCGCCACCTCCCCTGGCTCGATCGCCGACGGTGTCGAGGACTTGCGCCGGCGCGGCGCCCGGCAGGTGGTCATCGCGCCGTGGTTCCTGGCACCGGGGCGACTGCTCGACCGGGTGTCCGACTATGCGGGCGACAACGGTATTCCGATGGCCGCAACCCTGGGCGCACACCGGTTGGTCGCCGAAACCGTGCTGGACCGCTACGACGAAGCATTGGCCGAGGCCGTCGCCGCCTGACGCCTTCGACTGTGAATTCGGCGACGAGTTTTCGGCGTGTCGCGTCGCGCAATTCACACTCGGCCAACGCTACGCCAACGCGTCGGCTACCGGTGCACTGACTTCCCCCGCGATCGGCGGTACCCGGGTGGCGGCCACGTAGACGGTGTCCCCCTCCCGCAGGGCCAACGCCTCGGCGTCGCCGCGGGTGATCTGTGCGGTGAACGGCCCGCCGGTGGCGGCGTTGGTCAATTCCACGCGAACTTCGAAGCCCAGCATGACCACCCGATCGATGGTGGCGCGAACGACGCCGGCGGACTCGGCGGCGGCGTCGCTGGCGGCGATCTTCATATCGGGTCTGCGGCCGACGCGGATGTCGTGCGGCCGGACGAGAGTGCCGTTCAGCGACGACACCGCTCCCAGAAACGACATGACGAAGGCGTTCGCCGGGGTGTCGTAGACCTCGGCCGGCGACCCGACCTGCTCGATGTGGCCCTTGTTGAGCACCGCGATGCGGTCGGCGACGTCGAGCGCCTCGGCCTGGTCGTGGGTCACCAGCACGGTGGTGACATGCACCTCGTCGTGCAGTCGGCGTAGCCAGGCCCGCAGATCCTCGCGGACTTTGGCGTCCAGCGCGCCGAACGGCTCGTCGAGCAGCAGCACCTGGGGGTCGACGGCCAGCGCGCGAGCCAGTGCCATCCGCTGACGCTGCCCGCCGGAGAGCTGGTTGGGGTAACGGTCCTGAAATCCGCTGAGCCCCACCACTTCCAGCAGGTTGTCCACCTTCTTGGTGATCTCGGCCTTCGGCCGGCGACGGATCTTCAACCCGAACGCGACGTTGTCGCGCACAGTCAAATGCTTGAACGCTGCGTAGTGCTGGAACACGAATCCGATGCCGCGCCGCTGCGGCGGCACCCGGGTGACGTCGCGGCCGTTGATCGTGATGGTTCCGGTGTCGGGCTGGTCGAGTCCGGCGATGGCGCGTAGCAGCGTCGACTTGCCGGATCCACTGGGGCCCAGCAGCGCCGTCAGCGAGCCGGCGGGAACCGTAAAGTCGACGTTGTCGAGCGCGACGAAGTTGCCATGGCGCTTGTTGGCGCCCTGCACGATGATCGCGTTGTTGGTCATGCGACCTCCTTGCCTACCCGCCGGACGTCCAGCAGCACCTGGACGATCAGCACTACCACCGATACCGCCATCAGCAATGTCGACAACGCGTAGGCACCGTACTCGGCGCCCCGGTTGTAGCGGTCGGATACCAGCAGCGTCAATGTCTGCGATTTCCCCGGCAGATTCGACGACACCATCAGGACCGCGCCGTACTCGCCGAGCGTTCGGGCAATGGTCAGCACGATGCCGTAGGTCAGTCCCCACCGGATGGACGGCAATGTGATCCGCCAAAACGTCTGCCACCACGACGAACCCAGCGTTGCCGCCGCCTCTTCCTGATCGGTGCCAAGTTCGTGCAACACCGGTTCGACTTCGCGGACCACGAACGGCAGCGTGACGAAAACACTGGCGAGCACGATTCCCGGCAGACTGAAGATGATCTTCAGTCCGAGATCTCGCTCCACGAAGCCCAGCACGCCGGCCGATCCCCACAGCACGATCAGCGCCACGCCCACGATGACGGGTGAGACGGCGAACGGCAGGTCGATGATTGCTTGCAGCAAACCCTTGCCGCGGAACCGATTGCGCGCCAGCATCAATGCCGTCGGGATGCCGAAGATCACGTTCAGCGGCACCACGATCGCGACCACCAGCAGCGACAGCTGCAGCGCCGAGATCGCCGCGGGAGTGCTGACCCAGGCATAGAACTGACCAAGGCCGGGCGACAAGGTGCGCCACAGGATCAGCGCCACCGGCACGATCAGCAGCACGGCGATATAACCGAGCGCGACGGAGCGCAGCACATAGCGGACGCGCGGCGAGGTCGTCATACCGACAACTCCTCACGCTTGGCCGCGCGCGCCCCCAACGTGCGTAGGATGAACAGCACCACGAACGAAATGCCCAGCAGCACAATCGATATCGCAGCGGCCCCGGTGCGGTCGTCGTTCTCGATCAAGGTGCGGATCCACTGCGAGGACACTTCGGTTTTCCCGGGCACCGCTCCACCGATCAGGACGACCGAGCCGAACTCACCGATGGCCCGCGAAAACGCCAGCCCCGCACCGGACAACAGCGAAGGCGTCAGCGACGGCAGCACCACCGACGTGAAGATCGTCGCGTTGTTGGCGCCCAGCGACGCCGCCGCTTCCTCGGCCTCGCGGTCGATTTCGAGCAGCACCGGCTGCACGGCACGCACCACGAACGGCAGCGTGACGAACGCCAGAGCCACCGCCACACCCCAGCCGGTGTGTTGCAGATGCAGGCCGACCGGACTGTGCGGACCATAAAGCGCCAGCATCACCAGGCTGGCGACGATGGTCGGTAACGCGAACGGCAGGTCGATGATGGTGTCGATCAGGCGCTTGCCCGGGAAATCGTCGCGTACCAGCACCCAGGCGATCAACATGCCGAACACCAGGTTCAACAGCGTGACCCCGGCCGAAATCGTCAGCGTCACCCGGAACGACTCCAGCGCGGCATTGGAGCTGACCGCCAGCCAAAACGCACGCCAGCCGCCGCCGACGGCTTGCCAGCCGATCGCGGCTAACGGCAGCAGCACAATCACCGACAGCCACCCCATCGCCACCCCGACGCGCAGCGATGTGCCGCCGCGGCGCGCGGCGCTCAGATTGGGTGTCAGCGTCGCCGTCGTCATGCGCCGCTCCTCCTCATCGCTTCGCTCTGCATCGTCGCGGGCGCGATCATCCGGTGGCCCGCATGTAGATTCCGGTGATGCTGCCGCTGTTCTTGTCGAACAGCCGTGGATCCACGGTGTCCCAGCCGCCCAGATCGGTGATCGTCCACAGCTTGAGCGGCACCGGGAACTGGCCGCGAACCTCGGCGGCGACGGCCGGGTCGACGGGACGGAAACCGGCCTGCGCCCAAATCTTCTGAGCCTGCTCGGTGTACTGAAAGTTCTTGAACGCGGTCGCGGTGTCCAGGTGGGTGCTGTTGGTCACCACCGCCAGCGGGTTCTCGATTTTGAAGGTCTGCGGCGGGTTGACGTGGGTGATCGGCTTGCCTTGCCGCTCAGTGGCGATGGCCTCGTTCTCGTAACTGATCAGCACGTCGCCGCTGCCCTGGACGAACACGTCGGTGGCCTCGCGCCCCGAGCCCGGGCGCAATTTGACGTGTTGGCTCACCAGTTTGTCGACGAAGTCCACGCCCGCCTGAGGATTTCGCCCACCCTCGCTCTTGACCGCGTAGGGAGCCAGCAGATTCCATTTCGCCGACCCCGAACTCAACGGGCTTGGTGTGATGACTTCCACGCCGGGCCTCAGTAAATCGTCCCAGTCCTTGATGTTTTTCGGATTGCCCTGCCGCACCACCAACGTCACCACCGAACCGAACGGAATGCCCTTGGTGGCGTCTTTGTCCCAATCCTTGGAAACCTTGCCCGCCTTGACAAGCCGGGTGATGTCGGGTTCGACCGAGAAGTTGACGATATCGGCGGGCTTGCCGGCGGCGACGCCGCGCGACTGGTCGCCCGAGGCGCCGTAGGAGGTGATCACCTGCACGCCCTTGCCCTCCTGTGAGGCGTTGAACGCCGGAATCACCTTGCTCCACCCCGGTTCCGGTGCCGAGTAGGCGACCAGCGTGATGCTGGTGCGCGCATCGCCGGGCCCGCCGCCGCCGACGACGTCGCTGGCGCCACCGTGGCACGCCGCCACCACGCCGACGCCGAGCGCGAGGGCGATGACGCGCGACGAACCTTTGACGAGGTTGAGCATTGGACCTTTCCGTGCCGGGCTTTCGGATCTCAATACCCGTCGCTCCGGAAAGGCTCAGGTCTGAATTGCCGAATTCCGCCGACTCCGACGCCAGACCGCGCGCGGGTATTTCAGTCAGCGACAACAGTGCACGTCGGCTACAGCGCAATTCCCCACGGCAATGAGCGCCAAGACATAGCACTCTTTGTTGCCGGTCGCTGTAGGCATGGCGCGAAGCCTAACAGAATCCGCCGAATCAGCGCGTCAGCCACCAGGTGACGATCACCAGCACCACCAGGGTGACCAGCACCAACGTCACCTGCGAGCGTGGCATGCCGGTCACCCGCGGCCTTCGTCGGCATGACGGGCGCGGCGCATCAGCCGGATGCCGCGGCCCAGCATCGAGTCCAGCACCAGCGCAATGAGGTAGGCCAACGCCAGCACAACCGGCATCACCACGATGGTCTGCAGGACGAACCCGAGTCCGGACAACCACAACTCGACGCCGTCCCACCAACTGAGGAACCCGTCCATCGAGCTCACCCTATTCCCCGCGACGGGCGAAACCAACGCGGCCGACTCGGACCGCCCGGACACGCCCCGCCCCTAGTGGACGCCGGCGTGGTCGGCAGATGATGATGTCGGCATGGTCCTGCATGCCGAGTCTGCCGACGACACCTCCGAGGACCGAGCCGCGCCGTTCACCATCACGTCCCCGGTGCCGGTCACGCCCGGTGGCTCGCTGCGGAACCCCTTCCCGCCGATTGCCGACTATGCGTTTTTGTCCGACTGCGAGACGACCTGCCTGATTTCGCCGGCCGGCTCGGTGGAGTGGCTGTGCGTGCCGCGGCCGGACTCGCCGAGCGTCTTCGGCGCAATCCTGGACCGCAGTGCCGGCCACTTCCGGCTCGGCCCGTACGGCGTCTCGGTGCCCTCGGCGCGGCGCTATCTGCCCGGCAGCCTGATCATGGAGACCACCTGGCAAACCCACACCGGCTGGCTGATCGTGCGTGACGCGCTGGTCATGGGGCCGTGGCATGACATCGAGCGGCGGTCCCGCACACATCGTCGCACCCCGATGGACTGGGATGCCGAGCACATCCTGCTGCGGACTGTGCGCTGCGTGTCCGGCACCGTCGAGCTGATGATGAGCTGCGAGCCGGCGTTCGACTACCACCGGGTGGGCGCCGCCTGGGAATACTCGGCCAGCGCCTACGGCGAAGCGATCGCGCGGGCCAAACAAAACCCCGACGCCCATCCGACGCTGCGGCTGACCACCAATCTGCGGATCGGGCTGGAGGGCCGGGAAGCGCGGGCGCGCACTCGGCTCAAGGAAGGCGACGACGTGTTCGTCGCGCTCAGTTGGTCCAAGCACCCCGCGCCGCAGACCTACGAAGAGGCCGCCGACAAGATGTGGCAGACCACCGAGTCGTGGCGGCAGTGGATCAACATCGGCAACTTCCCCGACCATCCATGGCGGGCGTATCTGCAGCGCAGCGCGCTGACGCTGAAGGGTTTGACGTATTCGCCAACCGGCGCCCTGCTGGCGGCCAGCACCACCTCGCTTCCGGAAACCCCGCAGGGCGAACGCAATTGGGACTACCGCTATGCCTGGATTCGCGACTCGACGTTCGCGCTGTGGGGCCTGTACACGCTTGGTCTGGACCGTGAGGCCGACGACTTCTTCGCGTTCATCGCCGACGTGTCCGGCGCCAACAACGGTGAGCGCCATCCGCTGCAGGTGATGTACGGCGTCGGCGGCGAACGCAGCCTCGAGGAATCCGAACTGCACCACTTGTCCGGCTACGACCACGCCCGCCCGGTCCGGATCGGCAACGGCGCCTACAACCAGGAACAGCACGACATCTGGGGCAGCATCCTCGACTCGTTCTACCTGCACTCCAAATCCCGCGAGCAGATCCCCGAGACGCTGTGGCCGGTGCTGAAGAAGCAGGTGGAAGAGGCGGCAAAGCACTGGCGGGAACCCGACCGCGGGATCTGGGAGGTGCGCGGCGAACCGCAACACTTCACGTCGTCGAAGGTGATGTGCTGGGTCGCGCTGGACCGCGGCGCCAAGCTGGCCGAGCGGCAGGGCGAGAAGAGCTACGCCCAGCAGTGGCGGGCAATCGCCGAGGAGATCAAGGCCGACATCCTCCACCACGGGGTCAACGCGAACGGAGTGTTCAAGCAGCACTACAACACCGACGCGCTGGACGCCTCGCTGCTGATGGTGGTCCTGACCCGGTTCCTGCCGCCGGACGACCCGCGGGTGCGCGCGACGGTGCTGGCGATCGCCGACAACCTCACCGAACAGGGCCTGGTGCTGCGCTACCGGGTCGAGGAGACCGACGACGGGCTCACCGGCGAGGAGGGCACGTTCACGATCTGCTCGTTCTGGCTGGTGTCGGCGCTGGTCGAGATCGGCGAGGTGAGCCGCGCCAAGTATCTATGCGAACGGCTGTTGTCGTTCGCCAGCCCGCTGCACCTCTACGCAGAGGAGATCGAGGCACGCACCGGCCGGCACTTGGGCAACTTCCCGCAGGCGTTCACCCACCTGGCGTTGATCAACGCGGTCGTGCACGTGATCCGCGCCGAGGAAGAGGCCGACTCCACCGGGGTGTTCCAGCCCGCCAACGCGCCGATGTAGCCGCTACTTCTTGGCCTTGTCGCCCGCCGCGTCGGCCGACAGCGCGGCGACGAAGGCTTCCTGCGGCACGTCGACCCGTCCGATGGTCTTCATCCGCTTCTTGCCTTCCTTCTGCTTTTCCAGCAGTTTGCGCTTGCGGGTGATGTCGCCGCCGTAGCACTTGGACAGCACGTCCTTGCGGATCGCCCGAATGTTTTCTCGCGCAATGATTTTCGAGCCGATCGCGGCCTGCACCGGCACCTCGAACTGCTGACGCGGGATCAGTTCTTTGAGTTTGGTAGTCATCTTGTTGCCGTAGGCGGCCGCCGCGTCGCGGTGCACGATCGCGCTGAATGCGTCGACGGCCTCGCCCTGCAACAGGATGTCGACCTTGACCAGCGCGGCTTCCTGCTCGCCGGCCTCCTCGTAGTCCAGGCTGGCATAGCCGCGGGTGCGTGACTTCAACGAGTCGAAGAAGTCGAAGATGATCTCGCCCAACGGCATCGTGTAGCGCAGCTCCACCCGCTCGGGCGACAAGTAGTCCATGCCGCCCAGCTCGCCGCGCCGGGATTGGCAGAGTTCCATGATGGTGCCGATGAATTCGCTGGGCGCGATGATCGTGGTCTTGACGACGGGCTCGTAGACCGTGCGGATCTTGCCCTCCGGCCAGTCCGACGGATTGGTGACGAGGATGCCGTCGGCGCTTCCCCCTTCCAAGATCACCCGGTAGACCACGTTGGGCGAGGTCGAGATCAGGTCGAGGTCGAATTCGCGTTCGAGGCGCTCGCGGGTGATCTCCATGTGCAGCAAACCCAAAAAGCCGCAACGGAATCCGAAGCCCAGCGCCACCGACGTTTCCGGTTCATAGGTGAGCGCCGCGTCGTTGAGCTGCAACTTGTCCAGCGCGTCGCGCAGATCCGGGTAGTCCGAGCCGTCGACGGGATACAGGCCCGAGTACACCATCGGCTTGGGCTCGCGGTAGCCGGTCAGCGGCTCGGTGGCGCCGTGCCGAGCCGTCGTCACCGTGTCGCCGACCTTGGACTGCCGGACGTCTTTGACGCCGGTGATCAGGTAACCGACCTCCCCCACACCCAGGCCGTCGCTGGCCTTGGGCTCCGGCGAGACGATGCCCACCTCCAGCAGCTCGTGGGTGGCGCCGGTGGACATCATCGCGATGCGCTCGCGCGGTGTGATCTTGCCGTCGACCACCCGCACATAGGTCACCACGCCGCGGTAGATGTCGTACACCGAGTCGAAAATCATTGCCCGCGTTGGGGCTTCGGCGTCACCTTGCGGTGGGGGGACCTGCTTGACGACGGCGTCGAGCAGTTCGGGCACGCCCTCGCCGGTCTTGCCGGAGACCCTCAAGACGTCGCTGGGCTCGCAGCCGATGATGTGGGCGATCTCGCCGGCGTAGCGGTCCGGGTCGGCGGCGGGCAGGTCGATCTTGTTGAGCACCGGGATAATCACCAGGTCGCGGTCCAGCGCCAAATAGAGGTTGGCGAGCGTCTGCGCCTCGATGCCCTGCGCGGCGTCGACCAGCAGCACCGCGCCCTCGCAGGCGGCCAGCGCGCGGGAGACCTCGTAGGTGAAGTCGACGTGGCCCGGCGTGTCGATCAGGTGCAGCACGTGGTCGGTATCGCCCACTCGCCACGGCAGCCGCACGTTCTGCGCCTTGATCGTGATCCCGCGTTCCCGCTCGATGTCCATCCGGTCGAGGTATTGCGCGCGCATGGACCGCTCGTCGACCACACCGGTGAGCTGCAGCATCCGGTCGGCCAGCGTGGACTTGCCGTGGTCGATGTGGGCGATGATGCAGAAGTTCCGAATCTGCGCCGGCGCGGTGAAGGTCTGGTCGGCGAAGCTGCTGATGGGAATCTCCTGGTACGACGGGTGCGGTGCGGCGCGGCGCGGGTACGTCCAGGGTATCGAGGCAGCGCCCTCGGGACACAATCGTGCCGGGCGTCCTATCCTGCGAACATGGCGTCACAGTGGAGGACGTTGCAGCGTTTTCAGCGAAACCTGGAAAACCTGGTATTCAGCGAGGCGCCCAAAATCATCCGCCAGCTGCAGAACTCGCCGGCCATCCAGCGCGGCATCAAGCTCGGCATGGACGTCATCGCCGGCACCGCCTCGTCACCGCCCATCGAGATCGCGGCGGGCAGGCCGGTCACTCGCACCAGCGTTCCCACCGCGCACCGGGCCCGCAAGCTGGTGTACGCCCCCAACCTCGACGGTCGTGCCGACCCCGGCGAGATCGTGTGGACGTGGGTGGCCTACGAGGAGGACCCCACCCGCGGCAAGGACCGCCCGGTGCTGGTGGTCGGCCGTGACCGGCAGACGTTGCTGGGCCTGATGCTGTCGAGTCAGGAACGGCACGCCGACGACCGGGATTGGGTCGGCATCGGCAGCGGCAGCTGGGACGACGACGGCCGGCCGAGCTGGGTGCGGCTGGACCGGGTGCTGGACGTCCCCGAGGAGGGCATCCGCCGCGAGGGCGCGATCCTGCAACGCGAGATGTTCGACGTGGTGGCCGCCCGCTTGCGGGCCGACTACTCGTGGAGCTGAGGCTCTAACCCTGGGTGATGTAGGACTGCAGCTGCGCCTGCTCGGCCTCCAGCTCTTCCATCCGGCTCTTCACCACGTCACCGATGCTGACGATCCCGATCAGCTTCCCGTTGTCGATCACGGGTACATGGCGCACCCGGTTCTCGGTCATCAGCATGCTGATGGCATCGACGCTGTCGGCCTTCTTACAGGTGGACACGACGGCCGTCATGATCTTGGAGACCGGGCGAGAAAGAACCGATGGCCCGTGGGTGTGCAGCTGACGCACCACGTCACGCTCGGAGACGATTCCCACGACACCGTCGGGCCCGACTACCACCATCGCGCCGATGTTGTGCCTGGCAAGCCCCGCAAGCAGTTCGGTCACCGTTGCCTCGGGATTGATCGTCACCACCGCCGCACCCTTGTTACGCAGCACGTCCGCTATCCGCATCGGGACCTCCCGTTGTGATCCGGTTCACACCAGGCTACGGCCAACTCAGTCGGCGTGAAAGCGGCTGGTGGAAATGGGCACTGCCGGCCCAGGTCAGCGCGCCGGGCGACTGTGGTTGCGGCCCAGGCGGGCGCCGGCCACCAAGAGCCATGCCAGTGCCGAAACCCGGGCGATCGGCAGCATCACTCCCAGGGCCGGCCACACCAGCACCAGCGTCGCCAGTCCGGCAAAGGCAGCGAGCGCCAGGCCGATCCAGGCCAGCGGTCGCGGCAGTAGTCCCAGCGTCAATCCCGGCGCCGAGATCCCGGCTACAAGCAGGCCGAGCGCCACGATGTGCGCCGGCCCACCAAGGAGGAACGCCAGGTAATACAGCGCCCGAACCAGCGCGGCGTCGTTGTTTGTGTCCGGGCGCGACAGCACCCAGCCCACCAGGCCCGTCGAACCGAGTGTGCCGGCGGCGAGGATACCGCCGGTCAACGCGATTGCCCCGGACACGTCGGCCCCGAGCTCACGCAGCCCAGCGCCGGCCGTCGCAGCGTAGACGGCCAGCGGCACCGCAGAGGCGAAGACGCCGACGGCGATGACCTGCACCGCCATCGGCTGTTCGGCCACGTACTGCTGAACCGGCGCGGCCGGCCCGTACGGCAGCGGCATGACGCCGCCGAGCGAGACTCCGATCGCCACAGCCCCCAACAGCAGGCCGATGCAGATCGCGGCCCACAGAGCCAGCAGCGGGCGGCGGGCATCCATAACCGCACACTATGGCGCCGATCGCCTGTTCGACGGCCGTTTCCGCAGGCCAGTGGGCTCTGCTTTGGGAGAACGCCGCGGCTACTGATAACCTGGTCACTCGCTGCCGCCTGACCCGGCATGTGCAGCCCAAATACTCCCGTTGAGATCGACGAAGGAACTACCGCGTGGCCAACATCAAGTCGCAGCAGAAGCGCAACCGCACCAACGAGCGCCGGCGACTGCGCAACAAGTCGGTGAAATCGTCGCTGCGCACGGCTGTTCGCGCGTTCCGCGAGGCCACCGAGGCCGGCGAAAAGGACAAGGCCGCCGAGTTGCTGGCGTCGACCAGCCGCAAGCTGGACAAGGCCGCCAGCAAGGGCGTCATCCACAAGAACCAGGCGGCCAACAAGAAGTCGGCGCTGGCCCGCGCGTTCAACAAGCTCTGAGCCCAAACCCAAAAAGCACCTTGCGACCACCGGTTCAGGGTGCTTTCGTTTGTTGTGCGCTCAGCGGCCTCGATCGGCGACCAGTTCGGCGACCCTCCGCACTGCGGCTTCCAGCGCGTAATCGGCGTCGGCGGCGGCGCCCTTGACGTCGGCGTTCAACGCGGCCACCCATTTCATCGCGGTCGCCACCATGTCGCGTGACCACCGCCGCGCCTGTTTCTGCGCCTTCTGCACCCGCCAGGGCGGCATGCCGAGCTCCCCGGCCAGCCGGTAGGGATCACCCGACAGCGGCCCGACCCGGCCGATGGTGTGCACCGCCTCGGCCAGCGCATCAGCCAACACCACGTGCGGTTCGCCGCGCATCATCGCCCACCGCAGCGCTTCGGCGGCCCCTTCGACATCACCGGCCACTGCCTTGTCGGCGATGTCGAAGCCCTTCACTTCGGCCTTGCCACTGTGATAGCGCCGCACCGCGGCGGCGTCCACACGGCCCCCGGTGTCGGCGACCAATTGTGAACACGCCGAGGCGAGTTCGCGCACATCCGAGCCGACGGCGTCGAGCAGAGCGTTGACCGTCTCCTGGTCGACTTTGGCCTGCAGCGAACGAAACTCCTTGCGGACGAAGTCGGCACGTTCACTGGGTTTGGTGATCCGAGCGCACGGATGTACTTGCGCCCCAAGCGTTTTCAGTTGATTGGCCAGCGCCTTGGCCCGCCCGCCGCCCGAGTGCACGACGATCAGCACGGTGCCCGCCGGGACATCGCCCGCGGCCGCGACGATCAATTCGGCCGCCTCCTTGCCCGCTTCACCCGCCGCTTCGAGGACCACTATCCGCTCGTCGGCGAACAGTGACGGGCTCAGCAGTTCGGCGAGTTCGTAGGTGCCGACCTCGCCGGCCCGCAGCCGGCTCACCGGAATGTCGTCGGTGCCAGACCGCTGACGTACCGACCGCAGCACAGCGGCCACCGCGCGCTCGACCAGCAGTTCCTCGTCTCCCAGCACGAGGTGCAACGCCTGGTTCACCGTTCGATCGTTTCATGTAGCGCCGACAACGATCCGGTCGGCATCAAGCCCGACAGTGACCAGGCCACGAGGCAGACCACACCGACGGCCATCGCCACGCGAAACCACCGCCACCGCCACAACACGACGGTCAGCACCCCAGTAGCAGCGATGAGCACCACGCCTGCAGCGCCGGACGGAACAGGCATGCTGGCGGCCGGCACGCCTGCCGCCCAGTGCGCGACGTGCAGCACCCACCACAGCTCCGGACCGGTGAACCGGATCAATAGCTGCGCGGCGGGCGGCCAGACCATGCACAGCGCGGCGGCTGCGCTGCCCAGCACGGTGATCGGGGCGATCAGCGCCGCGGCCGCGAGGTTGGCTGCCGCGGCCACCAGGCTGACCCGCCCCGAAATGCCCGCCACCAACGGGGCGGTCACTACCTGTGCGGCCCAGGCCACGCAGACCGCGTCGGCCAGCGGTTTGGGCCAGCCGGCCGACACCAGACGCGCCGACCAGGCCGGCGCGATGACCACCAGCGCGGCCGTGGCGACCACCGACAGCGCGAAACCGACAGCGACCGCCAGCTGCGGCGCGAGCACCATCAGTAGCAACACGGTGGCCGAGAGAGCCGGAATGGCCTGTCGCCGCCGCGAACTCAATACGCCCGCCAACGCGATGGCGCCCATCACCGCCGCACGCAGCACGCTGGCCGTCGGCTGCACCACGATCACGAACACCAGCAGCGCGACCGCGGCCAGCGCGACCGCCGCACGCGGGCCGATCAGCCGCGCGCTGAATAGCACCGCGCCGCACACGATCGTGACATTGGCGCCCGACACCGCGGTGAGATGGGTCAGCCCGGCGGTCCGGAACTCCTGGCCGGTGACGGCGGCGACCGTCGACGTGTCGCCCAGCACCAGCGCCGGCAGCATCGCGGCTTGATCGGCCGGCAGCACGCGACGCGCCGTGGCGGCGAACCGATCACGCACGGCGTGCGCGGCACGATGCACCGGGGCGGCGGTGCCGGTGGTGGGCGCTCCGATCGCGTTGACCACCGCAACCGTCAGGTCATGGCGGGTGGGACGCGTGATCCGCGCCCGAAACTGCACCGGCTGGCCCACCATCACGTCATGGAAGGTTGCCGCGGACGCGAAAACCACTACACGACCGCTGGTTTCGTGGTCTCCGAGCCGCTGGGCAGTGGCACGGAACATCAGCCGACCGCGCCCCAACGACAGTGCGCTCTCGCTGGGTGTGACCGTCACCCGCGTGGCCGTTCCGAACGCCGCGGTGATCGGGTGGCGCGCGACCGCGTTGGCGCGCAACGCGATCGCGAAGCCGAACCCCGCCCCCACCACACCGATTGCGGCCAGGCCGATGCCGATGGTGCGCAGTCGCGCTGCCCGCGCCGACAGCGCACCGGTTACCGCGGTCAGAACCCCCAGGGCCGCAAGCAGATTGCCAACGGGCCAGACGATTCCGGCGGCCGTGACCAGCCAGGCGGTCAGCGCGGGCGGCACCAGACGCACATCCAGCCGCGCCGGCACCGGACCGCCGAACGGGTCGTGCACTGCAGTCAGACACGGACCAGTGCACGCAGCTTTTCCAGCCGCGCCGGGCCGATGCCGTCGACCTCGGCGAGCTGGTCGACGCTGTTGAATTTGCCATTGGCCTCGCGCCACGCCACGATCGCGGCAGCGGTAACCGGCCCGATGCCGGGCAAGGTGTCCAGTTGTTGCGCCGTCGCGGTATTCAGGTCGATGACCTCGCCCGGCTTCGCCGAAGTGGGCCGGGCCGGCTTGCCCGGCGCCGCAGGTGCAGCCGGCGCGGCCGAGCCCGGGTTGACTGAACTACCCAGCGCGGCGGGTTGGCCTTTCGGCGGCGCGACGCCGACCACGATCTGCTCGCCGTCGCCGACTTGGCGGGCCATGTTCAACCCGATTGTGTCGGCGCCGTCCACGGTGCCGCCGGCGGCGTTCAGCGCGTCGGCGATCCGAGCACCGGGTGCCAAGGTGACCAATCCCGGGCTGTGCACCAGGCCCACCACGCTGACCACCACGGGTTGCGCCGGCCCGGCCGACGGGCTGGCGCTCGGACTACGGGTCGCTGACGACACCATCTCCACCGGCGGCAACTTGGCCGACACCACTGGCGCGGGCCGGTCGCGCACCAGCGTGAAGACGGTGACCAGCACGGCGATCGCCGCGATCACCGCCAACGCGATTGCGCCGGCACGACCGGGATCGGCGCGCACCCGGGCAAGCAGGCTCTGCTGCGCCGAACCGTCCGGAACCCACCGTGGCAGCAGTGAATTCGGGTCTCCCTCGCCCTCGTCGTCGGTCGCGTCGTCCCCGGCGCCGGGTTGGGCGCCAAGGCGCCGGTGCAGTCGCTCGGCAGGCAGTTCTGTTCGCATGCGCCGACGGTAGGTGCGCCGACCGTCACCAGCGCTCGCCGCGCGGCATGCCGAGGCCGAGCTGTGGAGGAACACCCAACTGTGGACAACCCAGGTTTGACGATCGACCACGCGGGTAGCCGGGCGCAATGAGTTTCAAGGACGCTGCCAGGCCGCCCCTTGTCGTGGTCGCCTCGGTTGCCGGCGTAACCGTCGTCGGCATCGTGTGGTGGCGCCGACGGTCGCGTCGGCGGTCCTGAGATGGGGCTCACCGTCGCGGTCACCGGGCCGACCGGCGAGATCGGCACCTCCGCGGTGGCCGCGCTCGAGCGTGACCCGGCCGTCGACCGCATCATCGGCATGGCCCGTCGCCCGTTCGAGCCGTCGTCTCGCGGCTGGACCAAAACGACCTACCGGCAGGGCGACATCACCGACCGCGACGCGGTGGACGCGCTCGTCGCCGACGCCGACGTCGTCGTCCACCTGGCGTTCATCATCATGGGTTCGCGCGAAGAAAGCGCGCGGGTGAACTTGGCCGGCACCCGCAACGTCTTCGAAGCCTGCGCGGCCGGTTCCGTCGAAAGGCGCCCCCGCCGGCTGGTGTACAGCTCGTCGGTGGCCGCGTACGGGTATCACGCCGACAATCCGGTCCCGCTCACCGAAGACGTGCCACCGCGGGGCTCACCCGAGCACTATTACTCCGCGCAGAAGGCCGCCTGCGAAGCCGCCCTCGCCGAGATCACCGCGGGTTCACCGCTGGAGGTGTACATCCTGCGGCCGTGCATCGTCGCCGGACCACAGGCACACGCGCTGGCCGACGCGATGCCGTGGAGCCGTATCCCGTATGCGGCCACCGCAATCCGGGTGTTGCCGCTGCTCAAACCGCCTGTTCCCGACCCCGGCAACCCGCTGCAGCTGGTGCATCATGACGACGTCGCGACGGCGATCGCGCTGGCGGCGACGGGCTCGGCGCCACCGGGGGCGTACAACATCGCGGGCGACGGCGTGGTGTCCGTCTCCGACGTGGCCGCAGCGCTCGGCGGCCGGCCGGTGCGGGTCCCGGCCGCGACGGCGACGGCGGCCTCGGCGGTGATCGCCCGGCTGCCGTTCGTGCCCTCGGCGGCGGAGTGGCTGCATGTCGCGCGCACGTCGGTGGTGATGGACACCACCAAGGCCAAAACGCAGCTGGGCTGGACGCCGCGCCACACGTCGGCCGAGACATTGGAGGCTCTTGCGGCGTCGCTGTGAAAGCAACCGGCTAACGTGCAGGGCAGAGTTACCCAACCACAGGAGACTGCCATGCAGCTGGCGCTCACCGCGGAGGAAGCCGCCTTCCGCGACGAACTGCGCACCTTCTACACGACCCAGATCCCGGCCGATGTCCGCGAGCGAGTCCGCCTGGGGCAGGTCAACCGTGACGACATTGCCGCCAGTCACAAGATCCTGCACGAGCACGGGCTGGCGGTGCCCAACTGGCCGGTCGAATGGGGCGGCAAGGACTGGACGCCGGCCCAGCATCAAATCTGGCTCGACGAGATGCAGCTGGCCTGCGTGCCCGAACCGCTGAACTTCAACGCCAAGATGGTGGGCCCGGTGATTGCCGAGTTCGGTTCGCAGGAGACCAAACAACGCTTCCTGCCGCCCACCGCCAGCCTGGACATCTGGTGGTGCCAGGGATTCTCCGAACCCGAAGCTGGCTCGGACTTGGCGTCGCTGCGCACCACCGCGATACGCGACGGCGACAGCTATGTCGTCAACGGGCAGAAGACCTGGACCACGCTGGGCCAGTACGCGGACTGGATCTTCTGCCTGGTGCGCACCGACCCGCAGGCACCCAAGAAGCAGGCCGGCATCTCGTTCCTGCTGATCGACCTCGACACCCCGGGAATCACGATGCGGCCGATCAAGCTGATCGACGGCGGCCACGAGGTCAACGAGGTGTTCTTCGAAGACGTCCGAGTGCCCGCCGACCAGCTTGTCGGCGAGGAGAACCAAGGTTGGACTTACGCGAAGTTCCTGTTGGGCAACGAACGGACCGGTATCGCCGGAGTGGGCCGCACCAAGGTCCGCCTCGCCGAGGTCAAGCAACGCGCCACCGAGACCGGCCTGCTCGACGACCCGCTGTTCGCGGCCCGGCTCGCCGAAGCCGAAAACGACGTGCTGGCACTGGAACTCACCCAGATGCGGGTGACGTCGAGCTCGTCGGGCGGTAAGCCCAACCCGGCGTCGTCGGTGCTCAAACTGCGGGGCAGCCAGTTGCAGCAGACGGCCACCGAACTTCTGGTCGAGGTCGCCGGCCCGGATGCGCTGCCGTTCGACGCGGGCGACGAGATTGCGTCACCGGGATGGGCACAGCGCAGCGCACCGCATTACCTGAACTACCGCAAGACGTCGATTTACGGCGGCAGCAACGAGATTCAACGCACGATCATCGCGTCGACGATCCTGGGATTGTGAGGTCAGCCATGGACTTTCAGTTGAGCGACGAGCAGGTGCTGCTGCGCGACACCACCCGCGACCTGCTCGCCCGCAGCTACGATCCCGAAAGCCGGCTCAAGGTCGTCGACACCGAGCTGGGCTGGAGCCGCGAGGTGTGGAGCCAGCTGGCCGACACCGGAATACTCGGTCTCGGGTTCGACCCCGCCGAGGCGGGCCAGCTTGAAATCATGGTGGTCCTCACCGAAATCGGACGCCGGCTGGCCCCGGAACCGGTGGTGCACGCGGCGCTGGGCCCCGGCGCGGTCATCGCCGAGCTGGGCACCGAGACGCAAAAGCAGCTCCTGGACGAGGTGGCGGCCGGCCAGCGGCTGCTGGCGTTCGCGCACCTCGAGCCGCGCGGTGGCGACGCGACAAAGGCTGTGCGCCAGGGCGATTCGTGGGTTTTGTCCGGACGGAAGAACCCTGTGCTGGCCGGCGACTGCGCCGACACCCTCGTGGTCAGCGCCGCATTGCCCGACGGCGGGACCGGACTCTTTGTGGTCGATGCCGGTGCCGTCACCCGGCATCCGTATCAGACGTTCGACGGCCAGCGCGGCGCGCAGATCGACCTGGACCAGACGCCGGGCGAACCGTTGGGAGACGCGGGTGACGCATCGACGGCCATCCGCAATGCGGTGATCCGTATTCAGTCGGCGTTGTGCGCCGAGGCGGTCGGCGCCATGGAAGAAGCGCTTCGGTTGACCACCGATTACCTCAAGACCCGCAAGCAGTTCGGCGTCACGCTGAACACCTTCCAGACCCTGACCCAGCGGGCGGCCGACATGTACGTCTCGCTCGAATTGGCCCGCAGCATGAACTACTACGCGGCGATGTCGATCGCGGACGGCAACCTCGACCCGGTGATCGCGGCGCGGGCCAAACTGCAGATCGGCCGCTCGGGCCGGCACATCGGGCAAGAAGCGATCCAGCTGCACGGCGGCATCGGCATGACCGCGGAATATCCGGTCGGCCACTATGCGGCCCGGCTCACCGCGATCGAGCACACGTTGGGTTCGTCGCAGGCCCAACTGCATGTCCTCGCCGACCAGGTCGGCGACTACGACGTCGTCACCCTGTAGGCATGACCGAACTCTCTACGGAAATCATCGAATTCCTGTCGGCGGGCACCCGCACCGGCATGCTGGGCTACGTCGCCTCCGACGGCCGTCCGCTGGTCGCTCCGGTGTGGTTCATCGTCGACGACGGCGAGCTGGTGTTCACCACCGGTCGTAATACCGCGAAAGGCCGTGCGCTGACCCGGGATTCACGCGTGGTGATCTGCGTGGACGACCCGCATCCGCCCTACTCGTTCGTCCAGGTGCAGGGCATCGCCACGACGGCCGAGGATGCACCCGAGCTGCTCGACATCGCCACGCGGATCGGCGGGCGTTACATGGGAATCCACCGCGCGATCGAGTTCGGCCGGCGCAACGCCGTTCCCGGCGAGCTGGTGGTGCGAGTCCGCCCCACCAAGGTCGTCGCCGCGTTCAACATCGCCGACTGAGTATCGCGAGCGCCTAGTCCGATTCGGGCAGCTGACCGGCCAGGTACTCCGCGAGCCCGCCAATGGTCGGATAGTCGAATACCGCGGTGGCGTTGATCGTGAACATGCCACCGAACTGGCTGTGCAACCGGTTTCGGAGCTCGATCGCCATCAGGGAATCCGTGCCCAGGTCCAAGAACCGACTCGTGGCAGCGGGCGGTTGGGCGAGCCGCAGAAAGTTCTGCACCTCGCGCTGCAGGAATTCGGTGATGAAGGCGGCGCGCTGCGCCACTGGTATCTCCTGCAGTTGCCGCAGCAACTCAGCATCGCCGGTCGTCTCCCCGACGGCACTCGGCAATACGAGGTCCAGAATCGGTGGACGTGAACTGCCCAGCACCTTCAGGGCACGCTGCCAGTTGGCCTTGATGACGGTGGCCTGCGCCGTTCCGGTGGCCACAACCTCGCCGAGCGCGCCGAGGGCCGCCGAGGGTTCCAGCGGAATCAGGCCCTGCGCAGTGAGATTGGCGCGAGCGGCCTCTGAGGAGGCCATGCCCCCTTGTGCCCAGGGACCGAAGTTGACGCCGGTCGCCGGCAAGCCTCGCGCTTGGCGTTGCGCGACCAGCCCGTCGAGAAGCGCATTGGCGGTCGAGTAGTTGGCCTGGCCGGGTGAGCCGAGCAAGCTGGACACCGACGAGGACACGATGAAGAAGTCGAGCTCGTCGGTTGCCGTCAACCGGTCCAAGTAGTAGGCGCCGAATGCTTTGGGCGCCAACGTGGTTCGGAACCGCTCCACGCTCTGCTCGGACAGCAGGGCGTCGTCGAGCACGCCCGCCAGATGCGCCACTCCTGCAAGCGGCGGCAACTCGGCACGAATCCGCTCCAGCAGCTTCGCGACTTCTGACTCGTCGCCGACGTCGGCAGCGAAGGTGTGGATGCGGCAGCGGTAGCGCTCGGTGATGTCCTCGATTGTCCGCTGCGCGTCCGCATCGGGTTCGCGTCGGCTGGTCAGCACGATGTCGCCGGCGCCGAGTTGAGCCAAATACGACGCCATGTGCAGGCCGATCGCGCCGAGTCCGCCGGTGACGAGATAGCTTCGATCACCGCGCGGCTGTAGCGGTTTCGGCATTTGCAGCACGATCTTGCCGATATGCCGCGCCTGCTGCATGCGGCGGAACGCCGTCTTGGCTTCCGTCAGCGGGTAGATCTCGGCGGGCAGCGGGGTCCACTCGCCGCTGGCCAACCCGTCCGACACCTCGTCCAGCAGGTGACGAATGCGCTCAGGCTCTTGCACGCAGGCCCAGTCCAACGCGACGATCTCGTAAGCGATATCGGGACGGGCCGTCGCCATCTGTTCGCGCGTCCAGATGTCGCGCTTGGCGATCTCGACGAAACGGCCATTCTGGGCGGTGGCCCGAACCGTTGCTTCGATGAACCCCTCGTTGGTCAGGCTGTTGAGCACCACGTCGACACCCGCGCCGCCGGTATCGGCCAGGATCTGATCGGCGAAATCCGTACTGCGCGAGTCGTAGACGTATTCCACGCCCAGCCGGCGTAGCGTCGCGCGTTTGTACGCACTCGCGGTGGCGAAGACGGTCGCGCCTTTCCGCTGCGCCATCTGGATCGCGGCCAATCCGACACCACCGCTCGCGGCGTGGATGAGCACACGGTCACCGGGCTTCAGCTGCGCCCAGTCGAACGCGAGACGGACGGTGAGTGCGGCGGCGGGAATCGTCGCCGCCTCTACGGCGCTCAGCCCGTCGGGCAGCGGCGCCAGCAACTGAACCGGCACGTTGAACCGGCTGGCGAACGCGCCCTGCATGAAGCCGTAGACACGTTGGCCGATCTCGAGCCCGGTGACGCCGTCACCCAACTGTGTGACGACGCCGGCGAAGTCGCCGCCGAGTGGGCCCGGATCACCCGGGTAGAGGCCCAGCACATTGAGCACCTCCCGGAAGTTCAACCCACCGGCCTCAACCCGCACCTGTACACAACCCTCGTCCGGCGGCGCCACTTCGGTCTCGCTCACCCGCAGGTTGTCGATCGCGCCGCGTTCAGTCGGCGCCAGGACGTAGTCGGCTGCACGCGGTACCGCGAGGTGACCACTGCGTGACCATTGCAGCAACCGGGGTGTCAACAGCTTCCCTTGCCGCAGTGCGAGTTCGGGCTCGCCGGCTGGTGCACTCAGAAGACCGGCCAGTGCGTGCACAGCCTCGTTCGAGCCGTCGTAATCGACCAGTCTGCAATGCAGGGCCGGTTCCTCGTTGATGACGGTGCGCCCGAGTCCCCACAGCGCCGCCTGCAGCGCATCGACCCGCTCGCCGGATTCGGTTGCCACGGCTCGTTCGGTGACGATCCACAGCCCGTTGGGAAGTTTGACCGCCTCATCGGCCTGCAGCGTGTGCACCACGCTCAGCAGGTGGGCGATCTCGTTCTCCAGTCGCGCGGCAGCTTCAGCGCTCGACTCGTCTGCGCTCGGCCCGGCGGCGCGCCAGACGATCCCGGAGATCGGCATCCCGCGCTCGTGAGCTTGTGCGACCAGCTTCCCCGCCAGTTCTGGATCGGTCTTGCGGTCATAGGAGATGCAGCCCGGCAGCTCAGCTGCGAGCTCGTCGAATCCGGCGACCAGCCATGTGCCACTGGCATTTCCGAGGCCCTCACCCGACGGTTGGGGCGGTACCTCGTGCCAGCCGAGGCTGTACAGCAGCCTGGTGGAATCGCCGCCCAGCCCGCGCAACAACGCCTCCCGAGGCGCGCGCTTGACCGTGAACTCGCGAATCCCGCCCAGGTGGCGGCCATCTCGGTCGACGAAATCGATATCGAAGACTTGGGTTTCGCTGTCGAGGGCGCTGGCATGCCACTTCCCGCGGCAATAGAACCGCCGGGGCATCTTTTCCCGCAGCATCACTTGTCCGTAGCGCAGTGGCAACAGCAGATCGTTCAACCCCTGTTCGGCCGCGGTAATCGCCGGGAACGCCGGGAAGACGACGCCGGTGCACAGATCGAGCAGCACCGGGTGCATCGGCTCGGTTCCGAGGTGTTCGGCGAGTTCATCGCCGACGGTGATATCGCCGATCGCCTCACCCTCGCCGACCCACAGCGACTTCAGGGAACCGGACCAGGTAGTCCCCCATTCCAGCTCGCTGGCGGCAAAAGACTCGAACAGTTCGTGCGGACGCATGCGCTCCGACTGCTCGATTGCCGACTCGATCGAGTCTGCCGGATCGGGTGCCGGCTCGTCATCGACACCGCTGACGACGGTGCCGTCGGCGTTCAACGACCATTCGGCATCACGGACGCCGTACGGGCGGCTGTTCACACGGAAACTCCACCCCCCGTCCTCGATGGGATGCAACGTCAGCTGCACCTCGCGGGAGTCCTTCTCTGGCAAGATGATCGGCTCGTAGAAAATAACGTCCTTGACCCGCGCCGGCGGACCGACTGCGGCCAGCGCCATCGCCGCATACGTCGCCCCGGGAACGACCACGGTGCCGTAGATGACGTGATCGGAAAGCCACGGCTGCGATTTGACGGACAGCCTGCTGGTGTACACGGAGTCGCCCGAGGCGAGATCCTTTGCAGTTCCGAGAATTCCGGATGCAGCGGCACCATCCACGGCGATACCCGAGGTCTTGGGCCAGAAGCGACGGCGCTGGAACGGGTAGGTGGGCAGCTCGAGCCTGCGGCCAGGCTGGCGATGCAACGCATCGAATTTGGGGCGATGGCCGCTGACATAGGCCCCCGCCAACGCATCTGCGATCTGACGCCGGTCACCTACGCCCTTGCGCAGGGAAACGATCGCGCGCGGCGCGGCCAGGTGTTCCGGCCAGACCTGCACCGCCGCCCCCGTCAGCACGGGTTGCGGACCGATCTCCATCAACACCGAGCATCCCAGCGCCGCCACAGTGCGCACGCTTTCGGCGAACTGCACGGGCTGGCGGGAATGCCGCCGCCAATACCCCGCGTCGAGGGGGGTTGCCGCGGTGAGCACGGTGCCGGTGCGGTTGCAGACCAGCGGCAACGTCGGCGCAGCGAACTGCAAACGTGCGGCGTACGACTCGAACTCGCCGAGTACCGGCTCCAGCAACTCCGAATGGAAGGCGTGACTGGTTTCCAGCCAGCTGCAGCGGATTCCGTCGTTGCCAAACGTGGCGACTATCTGCTCTAGATCCTCGCCCGGACCCGACAGCACCGTGTTGGGGCCGTTGTAGGCCGCAACCGACACTCGCGGAAATCCGGTGGCGACCGCCTCGACCTGCTTGGCGTCGGCGAACACCGCGACCATCCGCCCGCCTTCCGGCAGGCTGCCGAACAGCCGGCCCCGCTCGGCCATCAGCCGCGCCCCGTCCTCCATGCTGAACACCCCGGCCACACACGCCGCGGCGTATTGGCCGACGCTGTGCCCCAGCACCACATCGGGCTCGATGCCCCACGACTGCCATAGCCGGGCCAGGCCCATCTCGACGGCGAAAAGCCCCGGCTGCGCAAACGAGGTGTGCCGCAACGTCTCTGCGGTCTCCCTGTCGGCGGCGAACAGCACCTCCAGCAACGGTCGCGGCAGGATCTCGCTGGCCGCGTCCGCGCAGCGTGTCACCGCTTCCGCGAAAACCGGCTCGGCGTCGAACAACTCGCGCGCCATGCCGGGGTACTGGCTGCCCTGACCGGTGAACAGCCACGCCGTCGTCGGCCGGTCGGCGCACTCGCCACGCAGCACACCGGGCCGCAGACGGTTGTCGGCCAAGTCGGCCAAGCCGTCTCGTGCTGCCCGCACGGAATCCACGACCAGCGCGGCCCGGTGCTCGAAATGCGATCGTCCCACCCCGGCTGTCAGGCACACGTCGGCGACGTCGACGTCCGGATGGCTGTCCAACCAGGAGCCGTAGCGTTGCGCCAACGCCACCAACGCTTCTGGCGACCGTGCCGAGAGCGGCAGAACGCTCACCGCATCATCGTGATCGTCCGCCTCGGGCTCCGCGGTGGCTGCCGGTTGTGGTGCCTCTTCGATCAGCACGTGCGCGTTGGTGCCGGTGAATCCGAACGAGCTGACGCCCGCGCGCCGCGGCCTGCCGTTGGCCTGCCACGGAGTTGGCTTGTCCACGACCCGCACCGGCAGCGAATCCCACGGGATGTGCGGCGACGGATTGTCGAAGTGCAAGCTGGCCGGCAGCACTCCGTGCTGCAGCGACAGCACGACCTTGATCAGACCTGCGGCCCCCGATGCCGACTCGAGGTGACCGATGTTGGTCTTGACCGATCCCATCAGCAGCGGGCGGCCCGAGTCACGGGCGTCGCCGTAAACGGCGCCGGCGGCCTGCGCCTCGATCGGATCACCCAGCGGGGTACCCGTCCCGTGCGCCTCGAGGTAGTCGACGTCGCCGCCGGTCAGGCCGGCACGCGCCAGCGCCGTGGCGATAAGCCGTTGCTGTGCACCACCATTGGGCACTGTCAAGCCGCTGGACGCGCCGTCCTGGTTGACCGCGCTGCCCGGGATCACCGCGGCAACCCGGTCGCCGTCGCGCACCGCGTCGCTGAGCCGCTTGAGCACCAAAATCCCGCAGCCCTCGCTGCGGACATAGCCGTCAGCGGAGGCGTCGAACGTCTTACACCGCCCGACGGGCGATAGCATCCTGGCTCGTGAGGCCGCGACCACGGTTACCGGACTCAGTAGGACATTCACACCGCCGGCCAGCGCCAGATCGCAGTCACCGGAATGCAATGCCTGGCAGGCCTGATGGACGGCGACCAGCGACGAGCTGCACGCGGTGTCGACCGCCACCGCCGGCCCCTCGAACCCCAAGGCGAAGGCAACCCGACCGGAAATCGCGTTGAGCGCATTGCCGGTGATGAAGTAGGGCTCGATTTTGTCGATCGACTCGGCGGAGAGCAGATGGGCGTATTCGTTGGCCGCCACGCCCGCGAAGATGCCGGTTCGGCTGCCGCGCAAGGCGGACGGCGCGTACCCCGCCCTTTCGAGAGCCTCCCATACCGTTTCGAGCATCAGCCGCTGCTGCGGCTCGATCCAGACGGCTTCGCGTGGCGAGATGCCGAAGAATTCCGGATCGAATCCGTCGATCCCGTCGAGGAATCCGCCGAAGCGCGTGTAGGTCTTGCCCGCACTGTCTGGATCAGGGTCGTAGAACTCGTCGATGTCGAACCGGTCCTCCGGGACCTCCCGGATCGCGTCGACACCGCCGGACAACACCTCCCAGAACGCCTCCGGATTGGGCGCGCCCGGGAAACGGCACGACACCGCGACGATCGCGATCGGCTCGTCGGTGCGCGTCGTGGCTACCGACGCCGGCTGTGGTGCTGAAGCCTTTTCGCTCAGCTCGAGCACGTCGCCGAGCAGGTAATCCACCACGTCGGACAGGCGGGGGTAGTCCATCGCCAGCGTCGCCGGGATTTCCCTGCCCACTCCTTGCTCGATGCGGCGACGCAATTCCACGGCCATCAGCGAATCCATGCCCAGATCGAAAAACCCGGCGTCCTCCCGGATCTCGGCGGCATCGACGCGCGTCACTTCGGCCACCGCGTTGCGCAGGTAATCCGTCATGAGCTTCCTGCGCTGCTGCACGGGAGCATGCGTGAGCCGCTCGACCAGTTCGGGCTTGCCCGACGGCGTCGTCGCCGGCACCGCACTGGGCACCTCGCCTTCCAACTCCGCCAGGAATGCGCGCCTGCCCGCTTGCTGGTAGAGCGGCAGGAAGCGGGCCCAGTCGATGCGTGCCACAACGGCTTGCACCGACGACGCCATGGCATCGGCCATTCCCGCGAGCGCATCGGCAGGCGATAGCGTCCGGACTCCGCGTTGATCCAGTCGCGCGCGAGCCTGCGCGTCAGCCATCCCCGCCGACCACGGACCGAAATTCACGCTGATCCCGGGAACGCCTTGCTCGCGCAGCCGCCAGGCCAGCCCGTCGAGGAAAGCGTTAGCGGCGCCGTAGGCGGTCTGACCGAAGCTTCCCCATACTGACGCGATCGAGGAGGTGCTCAGGAAAAAGTCCAGCTGCAGGTCAGTGGCCGCTTCACTCAAATGCCACGCGCCCCATACCTTCCCGGCGAAAACACGATCCACCTCGGCGTCGTCGAGGGCGCTCAGCGGGGTGGTACCGACCTCGCCCGCGGCATGAACGATGCCGGCCAACGGCGGCAGTTCGGCCTGCACGGTGGCCAACAGGCGTGCCACGTCGTGCGCGTCGGCGACATCGGCGGCGGCGACCCGGAATTCGCAACCGTACTGTTCGCTCAACGCGTCGATACGTCGTTGGGCCGCTTCGCCGGGCGAGCGTCGGCCGGTCAACACCAGATGACGCGCACCGTGCGCGGCCAGGTATCCGGCGATTTCCAGCCCGAGCGAGCCGAGCCCTCCGGTCACCAGATACGTTGCGTCACCGCGCAGTTCCAGTGGTGTAGCGCTGGGCTGTCCAACTCGTCGAACCAGCCGTGGAACGTAGACCACCTGATCACGCAGGGCCAGTTGGTCGTCCCTGATGGCCGACTCACGCGCGGGGGCACCTACCTGATCGATCAGCCGCGACCATTCCTGCTCGGTACCGTCGGCCAGATCCACCAGTCCGCCCCATACCTGGGGATGCTCCAGTGCGGCGGCACGGCCGAATCCCCAGAGGCAGCTCTGATCCGGTGACACGGTGTCGGCGTCGGTGACACGCTGCGCGCCGCGGGTCACCAGCCAAATCGGTGAGCGCAGTTCGGCGGCGACTGCGGCACGGAAGAGTCGCCGTGTTCCGCGCAGAATTTGGTGTTGCATCCGCAACAGCGACCGCATCGACGGTGTGGTGTCGGGGCCGACGGCCGCGACATGCAGGATTCGTAGGGCCGGTTCGCCTTCCGCCGCGGCGCGCAGCGCGGCCACAAGCTGTTCCTCGTCCGCATCCGACATCGGCAACCCGAGGGACCGATACTGGTGTCCGCGCGCACTCAACGCATCAGCCAAAGGCTGGACGACCTCGGGATCGTCGCCGACAACGAGCCACGTGCATTCCTCGCGGCCTTGCGCATCGGCGATCGTAGGTCTCTCCCACCGGAACTCGTAGCGGGCATCCGAGATCGACTGGGTTTTGCGCTGCTGGTTGTGTTGTGCGGCAAGCTTTGCCAGCACGTTCAGGGTCTGATGATCGTCGCTCGCGGCGTCGATCAGGGCCGCGAGCTCCTCGATCCGGCCATCCTCGAGCAGCCGAATGGCCTGCGACTGCGCCGCGCCGTTCTGTTGTTGGTCACGCTCGGGTCGATTGTCTCGAAACCAGTACTGGCGACGCTGGAATGGATAGGTCGGCAGGTCCAGCTTGCGCGCCGGGCCCATGACAGCGCCGAAGTCCGGCTGGTGGCCCAAAACGTACGCGTCGGCAAGGGCTTCGGTGATCTGCCGGTGGTCGGCGGTGTTGCGGCGCAACGACGCGATGGCCCGCGGCGTGGTGGCCGGGTCAGGCCATGCCCGCAACGCTGCGGCGGTGAGCACCGGCTGCGGGCCGATCTCCAGCAGCACTTTGCAGCCCAGATCGGCAAGGGTGCGCACGCTCTTGGCGAATTCCACCGGCTGCCGCGCGTGGCGACGCCAGTAGTTGCCGTCCAGTTTCACGCTCCGGCCGAGGGTGCCGCCGGTGCGGTTGCACACCAGAATGCGTTGCGGCGAACTGTAAGTGAACTGGTCTGCATATGACTCGAACTCGTCGAGGATGGGATCGAGCAGCGCCGAGTGGAACGCATGGCTGGTGTCGAGCCAGTCACACCGGACACCGTCGGCCTGAAGCGCCGACACCGCCTGCTCCAGATCCTGTGCGGGTCCTGACAATACGGTGTTGGCGCCGTTGTAGGCGGCCACCGAGAGGCTCGGGAACTCGTCGGTGAGGCTCTCTGCACGCTCGGCGGCGGTGAACACCGCGGCCATCCGTCCACCCGCGGGCAAGCTGCCGAAAAGGCGGCCGCGCTCGGCCATCAGCAGCATGCCGTCCTCGGGGCGCAGCACGCCCGCAACACACGCCGCCGAGTACTGGCCCACGCTGTGGCCCGCCACCACGTCGGGTTCGAAGCCCCAGGACTGCCACAGCCGGGCCAGGCCCATCTCCACCGCAAACAGCGCAGGCTGCGCGTACGACGTCTGTCGCAGCGTGTCGTCGCCCTCCGGGTCGAAAATCACGTCGAGCAACGGTTTTTCGAGAACGTCTGCGACCACGTCGGCGCACCGGGTCAGGGTTTGGGCGAACACCGGCTCGGTGTCGAACAGCTCGCGGGCCATGCCCGGGTACTGGCTGCCCTGACCGGTGAACAGCCACGCCGTTTTCGGCGCGTCGTCGGATACTCCGCGCACCAACCCGGGCGCCGGACGGTCGTCGGCGAGTGCTGCGAGCAATTCGCCGGCAGATTCTCGCGAGTTGACCACCAACGCGGCCCGGTGCTCCAGGTGAGCTCGTCCGACCCCGGCGGTAAAGCACACGTCGGCCAACGTGGCCTCCGGGTGCGAGCTCAACCAGGTGCGGTATTGATCGGCGAGCTGCACCAAAGCGGCGGGAGTGCGCGCCGACAGCGGAAGTATGCGGAAGCGCCGCTGATCGACCGGAAGCGGTGCCACAGCGCGCTCCGCATGTTCCTCGGGCGCCTCGGAGAGGATGACGTGTGCGTTGGTCCCGGCGAACCCGAACGAACTGACGCCCGCAATACGCGGCTGCCCGTTGCGTTCCCAGGCAGTCGCCTCCTGCACCACCTGCAGCGGAAGCCGGTCCCAGGGAATGTGCGGCGACGGATTGCGGAAATGCAGGTGCTGCGGCAGCAACCCGTGCTCGAGAGACAGGACCACCTTGAGCACACCGGCGATCCCGGCGGCGGCTTCCAGATGACCGATGTTCGTCTTCACCGAGCCGATCAACAGCGGCCGGCTCGCGTCGCGCCCGGCACCGAGCACCGCACCCGCGGCCTGGGCCTCGATCGGATCGCCCAGCGACGTCCCGGTGCCATGCGCCTCCAGGTACCCGACGTCGCCGGCGGCCAGGCCGGCGCGCTTCAGCGCCTCGGCGATAACCCGTTGCTGAGCAACACCGTTGGGCACCGTCAAACCACCCGATGCGCCGTCCTGATTGACCGCGCTGCCGCGGATCACGGCGCGGATCCGGTCGCCGTCGCGAATCGCGTCCTCGAGCCGCTTGAGAACAATGACACCGCAACCCTCGCCGCGGACATAGCCGTCTGCAGCCGCATCGAAGGTTTTGCACCGGCCGTCGGGTGCGAGCATGTGCGCACTGGAAAAAGTGATCATCGTTGCGGGCGTGAGCAAGACGTTCGCGCCGCCGGCCAGCGCGAGGTCGCATTCCCCCAAGCGAAGCGCTTGGCATGCCTGGTGGATTGCCACCAACGACGAGCTGCACGCCGTGTCGACGGCGACCGCCGGGCCCTGCAGCCCCAACCGGTAGCTGATCCGCCCGGCCGCTGCGGCGTTCGACGTGCCGATCGCCATATAGGCTTCGATTTCGGAGTAGGTCAGCTCGTCGGATGCCATCCCCAAGTAGTCGTGCGTGGACAAGCCCACGAATACACCGGTGTTGGTATTCGCCAAAGCGGTTGGCGCGGTGCCCGAATGCTCCACGGCCCGCCACGCGGTCTCCAGCAAGATCCGATGTTGCGGGTCCATCAACCGGACCTCGCGCGTCGACATTCCGAAAAACGGTGCGTCGAACCCCGTTACGTCGTCGACAAAACCTGCCCGCCGGGTCACCACCTTGCCGGGTGCGTCGGGATCCGGGTCGAAGAATTCATCGGCGTCCCACCGCTCCTGCGGCACCTCCGATACCGCGTCCCGGCCGTGCCGCAGCAAGTCCCAAAACTCGTCCGTGTTCGCCGCACCGGGGAAACGCGCCGCGTAGCCGACGATCGCGAAACTTGACTGCTGCTCGCCTTCGGCGGATGCCATACGGCTGACCTCTCTGTTGGGGACGGTGACGATTCGGTCGTCGCGCGCATCCGCGCGCGGCTCGGTCGCGCATCAGAATTGCTGCCGCGGGCCAGGATTGCAAGTGCGTTGCCGGCACCGGTGCCGCGCACCGTACCGCAAGGTATGGCTGCGGACAAGCATTCTGTGCCGGGTGATTTACCCTGTGCGGTCGCAGCGACTGACGCTGGGCGACACCCACTGCGAAGAACGCTATGTTGGGTCTCGCCGCCAGCCTGACCCGACGAGCCGACCACACCGAGGAGGACGAAGTCTTGCGCATCGGGAAGATTACGATCGGCTCGCTCGACGATTGGACGTTAACCCCGGGCGTCGTCACTTCGTGGCACCCGACGGACATGGCTCTGGCAAAGGTCCGACAAGCACCGGTGAGCTCGGTGCCAGTCAGTTACATGCAGGGCCAACATCTTCGCAACTACCATGAGCGGACCGCCGCGGGGCTGGACTTCTCCCGGCAGATCATCGCCACCTGCGAAGTGCCTGGGCGGTGCGACATTTCCGCCATGAACGAGGCCCTCAACGCCTACCTGCGTCGGCACGACACGTTCCGCAGCTGGTTCGAGCACATGGGCAATGGCGAATTCGCCAGGCGCACCATCAGCGATCCCGCAGATATCGAGTTCGCGCCGCGGACGCACGGCCAGATGACCGCCGACGAGGTCCGCGCTCACGTCGTGGCCATCCCGAATCCGCTGGAGTGGGGCTGTTTCAGCTTCGGGATTGTCCAAAGCGAGAACCACTTCACGTTCTTTGCTGCAATGGATCATGTGCACGGGGACGCGACGCTGATCGGCACCACGATGCTCGAGGCCAACGGCATGTATTCGGCGTTGAGCGCCGGCGGTGAGGCGCTTGCGCTTCCCGAGCCCGGCAGCTACGACGACTTCTGTGTCCGCGAACGCCAGTACACCTCAACGTTAACCACAGATTCACCCGCGGTGCGCGCGTGGATCGAGTTCGCCGAGAACAACAATGGCGGCTTTCCTGAATTCCCGCTCCCATTGGGTAACCCCTCGGAGCCGTGTGCCAGCGACCTGGTCTCCGAACTCCTGATGGATGCCGAACAGACCGAGCGATTCGAATCGGCATGCTCAGCGGTGGGCGCACGCTTCGTCGGCGGCTTGTTTGCCTGCATCGCCCTGGTGGAGCACGAGTTCACGGGTGCGCCAACCTACTACGGTCTTACTCCCCGAGATTCCCGCAGCGGTACGGACAACTTCATGACACAGGGCTGGTTTACCGGCTTGATCCCGATTACCGTGCCGATAGCCGCGGCGTCTTTCGGCGACGCCGCGTGGACCGCACAGGCTTCGTTCGACTCAGGTCTGGACATGGCAAAGGTGCCGTACTACCGGGTGCTGGAACTGGCGCCGTGGTTGAGCTGGCCACAACCGAACTTTCCGGTGTCGAACTTCTTTCACGGCAACGCCGCCCCGCTCAACGCCGTGCTCGCGGCCGCCGACCTGGGACTTGCCAACAACATCGGAATCTACTCAGACGGCCGGTATTCCTATCAACTGACCATCTACATCTTCCGGTACGGGGAGGGCACGGTGATGGCGATCATGTATCCCGATAACCCCGTCGCCGAGAAATCGGTCATCCGGTACATGGAGGCGCTGAAGTCCGTGTGTGTGCGGGTCGCCAACCACGGGCACTGGGGACGCGTCGCGTGAGGGCAATGTGCAACGGCTAGCCGACTTTGTGGTGCGGTGGCCCTGGGTAGTGATAGGACTCTGGGTCGCGATGGCCGTCGCACTCCCACTGACGTTTCCGTCCCTGGGCCAGATGGCCCAGAAACATCCGCTCGCCATCTTGCCCAGCGATGCACCGTCGAGCGTCACCGCCCGAAAGATGGCCGAGGCGTTTCACGAATCGGGCTCAGAAGATCTCCTGCTGGTGGTTCTGACCGACGACAAGGGGCTTGGCCCCGCCGATGAAGCCGTTTATCGCAAACTGGTGGACGCGCTGCGCCGGGACACCCGAGATGTCGTGATGTTGCAGGATTTCGTCAGCACGCCGCCGCTGCGCTCGGCCGTGACCAGCAAGGACCACAAGGCGTGGGTGCTGCCGGTCGGGGTTGCGGGCGAGTTGGGCACTCCACAGTCTTATGCCGCTTTCAACCGGATCAGCGAAATCGTCGAAACCGCCTTGAAACAGGCCCCAGCCGGAACAACACTGACCGCAAATCTCACCGGCCCCGCGGCAACCGTGGCCGACCTTACCGTTTCGGGCAACCGGGATCGCATGCCGATTGAGCTGGCGATCGCGGTTCTGGTGCTCATCGTGCTGCTGGTGGTGTACCGCAGCGCGGTCACCATGCTGCTGCCGTTGCTGACGATCGGGTTGTCCCTGGTGATCGCACAAGCCGTGGTAGCCGGATACTCCCAACTGACGGGCTCGGGCGTCTCCAACCAGTCCATCGTATTTTTGAGCGCGATAATGGCCGGCGCCGGAACGGATTACGCGGTGTTTCTGATCAGCCGCTATCACGACCATTTGCGGCTGGGGGCGGATTTCGACCAGGCGGTCAAGAGGGCGATGGTCTCGATCGGAAAGGTGATCGCCGCGTCCGCCGCCACCGTCGGAATCACTTTTCTGGTCATCAGCTTCGCCCGAATGGGCGTGTTCAAGACCGTCGGAACGTCCTCGGCGATCGGGATCGGCGTGGCATTTCTTGCCGCGGTGACGTTGCTGCCGGCCATTCTGGTGCTCGCCGGACCACGGGGCTGGGTCAAGCCGCGCCGCGAGCTGACCGCGCGGTTCTGGCGGCGCTCGGGCATTCGCATTGTTCGCAGGCCGAAGGTCCATCTAGTTGCCAGCGTGCTGGTGTTGATCGCGCTGGCCGGCTGCGCCGCCTTCGTGCACTACAACTACGACGATCGCAAGGCCGTGCGGTCGTCGGCGCCGAGTTCGGTCGGATATGCCGCGCTGGATCGCCACTTTCCGGTGAATCAGTCGATTCCGGAATACATCCTCGTCTCCTCGCCGCGTGACCTGCGCACACCGCAGGCACTTGCGGACTTGGAGCAAATGGCGCAGCGAGTCAGCCAACTGCCGAATATCGCTGCGGTCAGCGGCATCACGCGTCCCACCGGAGCTGTGCCGAATGAATTCAAAGCCACGTACCAGGCCGGCGCCATCGGCACCGTCCTGGCCGACGGATCCACACTGATCAACGACCACACCGACGACCTCAACCGGCTGGCCGACGGGGCCGGCACGCTAGCCGACAACCTCAACCATGTGCGCGGCCAGGTCAGCCAGCTCGCCGCCAGTGTCCAGCACGTGGTCGACTCCTTCTCGTCGATGAAAAACCAATACAGCGGTGACACTTTGGTCAAGGAGGTCGACACCGCGGCCAAGCTCGTCGACCACGTCAACTCGCTCACCAATGCCATGGGCTGGAACTTTTCGGCCGGCAAGAACATGTTTGCCTGGATAGGACCAGTGCTGACGGCGTTGCAGGGCAACCCGGTCTGCGATCTCGACGAGTCCTGCAGCGCTACTCGCGGAACGTTCGAACGGCTTGTTGGCGGGCGCGACCAGGAAGACCTGGACGCGATCAACGATCTGTGGACGCAACTGCAGGCGATCCCGGACAAAAAGTCGCTGAATGCCTCGGTGGAGCGCGTGCGTGGGGCACTGACAAACCTCACCAAGGTGATGCATTCCATGGGAATGGACCAACCCGGTGGCCTGCAGGCGAACCTGAACAGCATGCAAGACGGCGCGAACCGATTCGCCGGCGGGAGCCGGCAAGTGGCGGAGGCGGTGACGCAACTCGTCGATCAGGTCAAACAGTTGGGCACCGGCCTGGATCAGGCGTCGGCCTTCTTGTTGTCGCTGAAACGCGATGCCGCACAACCGGCAATGGCCGGGTTCCACATCCCGGCCCAGTTGCTGCGCTTGAAGGCGTTCGAGAACGCCGCCAAGGTCTTCATCTCGCCGGATGGCCACTCGGCGCGGTACCTGGTTCAAACCAAACTGAATCCGTTCAGCAGCGAAGCGATGGATCAGGTCACCACGATCACCCAGACCGCCCGGGGGGCCCAACCGAATACCGCATTGGCGGACGCTACGGTATCGATGGCGGGATACACCGTGGGACTGAAAGACACCCGCGACTACTACCGACACGACATCCGGTTCATCATCGCGGTGACCCTCGTCGTCGTGCTACTGACCTTGACGGCGCTCCTGCGTGCGATTATCGCACCGTTGTATCTGGTTGCTTCGGTGGTCATTTCGTACTTGTCGGCGGTGGGCATCGGCACCCTCTTCTTTCAATTCATCCTCGGCCAGCAGTTGCATTGGAGCGTGCCGCCGCTGGCATTCGTGGTGTTGGTCGCGGTCGGCGCCGACTACAACATGCTGCTTGTCTCCCGAATGCGTGAGGAGTCGTCACGCAGCATGCGTTACGGCATCATTCGCACCCTGAGCTCGACCGGCGGCGTGATCACCGCGGCGGGTCTGATCTTCGCTGCTTCGATGTGCGGGCTGTTGTTCTCCAGCATCGGCACCGTGGTCCAAGGCGGTTTTGTGATCGGTGTGGGAATTTTGCTGGACACCTTCGTAGTACGCACCATCACGGTTCCCGCCATCGCCGCGCTCGTGGGGCGGGCGAACTGGTGGCCGTCACGACTGGGAGCGCGGGTTCGCGAGCACACCTGATGTATGTGAAACTACGAGGCGATGCCGAGCGGTCAGGAGTAGCGATGAAGAAACTCCTCGCAGGAGTCACGGCGCTGGTAACTGTCAGCGCCACAGGCTATTTCGGCGTCAGGACCGCGTCGGCTGACGACACGCCCGTCGGCGGGCCGCCCACTCCCGGCGCGCCGGGCGATCAGACCGCGTTCGCCCTTGGCGGCGCCCACGTTCTCGGCATCCCCTACGACGAGTACATCCGTCAGGAGGGAGCCCAATGGTTTCCCGGCCAGAAGCGCGAAATCGTGCGCTACCCGGCGGGCCAGGTGCAGGGCCACGTCCTGGAACGATTCTTCCCGGGCATCGGCAAGTTCGGCGAAAAGCTGCTGCCCGGCCTGGGTCTGGACGGCCCCAGCGTCGGCGAATCCGTCGACGTGGGAGTAGACAACCTCGATGCGGCGATCCGCACCGGTCGCCCCGGCACGGCGATCGGCTTGTCCGAGGGCGCTTTCGTGGTCGACGGCGCGCAGGCTCGGCTGGCCAAGGACCCGGCCGCTCCCCCATCGGACCAACTGAACTTCGCGACGTTCGGCGACCCGGTCGGGCGCCACGCATTCGGGGAGAGCTTCCTGACCGCGATGTTTCCGGTCGGCAGCGTCGTTCCCGCACTCGACTACACCATGCAACCGCCGTATGACAGCCAGTACGACACATACCGGTTCGTGGCCGCCTACGACTCGATCGCGGACTTCCCCGACCGTCCGGACAACTTGTTTGCCCTGGGCAACACACTGATGGGCCTCGCAACCGGTCACACCGCGGTGGCCTTCACGAACCCGAGCATGGTGCCGCCGCAGAACATCCGGACGACGATCAACTCGCGGGGCGCCAGGGACACCACGATCATGGTTCCGGAAAAGCACCTCCCGCTTGTCATGCCCCTGGCCTACATCGGGATTCCGGAAGACACGCTGAACAAGCTCGACGCGATCCTGATGCCCCGGGTGAACGCGGGCTACTCACGAAACGACGACCCGGCGACCGCTCCGGTTCAAGTGGACCCGGTGCACGGGTTCGACCCGGCGGAAGTCACCGCGCCGGCCAACCAGGCGACATTCGGTGGCGGCGCCGACCCGCTCTCGCAGATACTCAGCGGTGCCATGTCCGTGTTGTCGCACACCGCAGGACCGTCTGACCACTGACATCGACCCGACCCCCTACGGACATGACGTGACCCTTATGCCTCAGTCATCCATCCTTTCGATGCTGCACGGACGTGCGAGCCTGCGGCCCAACGACATCGCGTTCACTTTCACCGATTACGACGACGACTGGGCGGGTGCGCCCGAGAGTCTGACCTGGTCGCAGTTGTCCCGCCGAACGCATAATGTGGCCAGCGAGCTCAGCTTTCATGGGGCGGCCGGCGACAGGGCAGTCATCCTGGCGCCTCAGTCTCTCGATTACATTGCGGCGTTTCTGGGATCCATGCAGGCTGGACTCATCGCCGTGCCACTCCCCTTGCCGCACCGCGGCTCGAGCCACGAGCGGGTGGGCGCCGTCCTTGCCGATACATCGCCCTCCGTTGTTCTCACAACGTCCGCTGTCGCCGACGATGTCGCCCAGTACGTCGACGACGCACACATGGACTCGGTGCCCAAGATCGTCGAAATCGATTCGATGAATCTGGACGCGGACGGCGAACCAAGTGTTCGGACAGCGGATCTGCCGAGCATCGCATATTTGCAGTACAGCTCGGGCTCGACGCGACTGCCGACCGGGGTCATGGTCTCGCACCGCAACCTCCAGGCGAATTTCGAGCAGCTGATGCGCAGCTTCTTCGCCGACCGCAAAGCCCCAACCGAAGCCACGATCGTGTCCTGGTTGCCCTTCTACCACGACATGGGCTTGGTGCTCGGAATCTGCGCACCAATCCTGGGCGGCTACCGCGGCGAGCTGACGAGTCCGGTTTCGTTCTTGGAGCGGCCGGCCCGATGGGTTCAGTCGCTGGCCCGCAACCCTCACGCGTGGTCAGCTGCGCCGAACTTCGCGTTCGACTTGGCGGCCCGCAAAACAACCGACGCTGACCTGACCGGACTCGACCTCGGGGACGTGCTGGGCATCATCAGCGGCGCCGAACGCGTCGAGCCGGCCACCTTGCAACGCTTCGTCGATCGGTTCGCGCACTTCAATTTTCGGGACCATATGTTGCGTCCCTCCTATGGCTTGGCGGAGGCGACCGTCTTCGTCGCGGCTGGCACATGGAGTGAGTCGTCCCCGGCGGTTCATTTCGACAGCGAGAAGCTGGGCGCGAACCGCGCGGAGCGGTGTGCGGCCGCGACCGGCACAACGCTGGTCAAATACCAACTGCCGCAATCCCCTATGCTGCGGATCGTCGACGTCGACACACACCGCGAGTGCCCGCAGAACGTGGTCGGCGAGATCTGGGTGCACGGCGACAACGTCGCCGAGGGTTACTGGCGCAAAGAGCCCGACGAGCAGCGCTGCTTCGGCGCAACGCTCGCCGACCCTTCGCCGGGCACGCCCGACGGATCCTGGCTGCGGACCGGCGACCTCGGTTTTGTCTACGAGGGTGAGCTGTTCATTGTGGGGCGCATCAAGGATCTGCTGATCATCCGCGGGCGCAATCACTATCCCGAGGACATCGAGACGACGGTCCAAGAGATCACAGGTGGCCGGGTCGCGGCGATATCGGTTCCGGTCAACAGCACCGAGAAGCTGGTGACCGTTATCGAGCTCAAGGAGCGCGGCGAGGCCGACGAGGACGCAATGCACTGGCTCAGCAGCATCAAGAACGACGTCACCTCCGCGATATCCAACGCACACGGCTTGAACGTCGGGGACCTCGTCCTGGTCCCGCCCGGCTCGATTCCCACCACGACGAGCGGCAAGATTCGGCGCGCCGCCTGCGTCGAGCAGTACCGGCGGGACCAATTCGCCCGGTTGGACGCTTAGCGGGCCGCGCCGGGCGCACCCCGAAATCCCAATGCTGGTCACAGTTCTGGTCATGGCCCTGGCCGTCAGCATCGAACCATTCCGGGTCGGGATGACCGTGTTGATGCTGAACAGGCCGCGGCCCGCACTGCAACTGCTGGCGTTTCTCAGCGGCGGTTTCGTCATGGGAACGACCGTGGGTCTGGTGGTGCTGTTCGTCTTTCGGCGCAGCCTGCTCGGGTCTACCTACTTCACCGTGCCCAAAGTTCAGATCCTCATCGGGCTGCTGGCGTTGTCGATCGCGGTATTCGTAGCCATCGACGTCCGCGGGCGGTTGGGTGCGCGCCCGGCACGGTTGGCGGCGCCGGGCAGGCGCCTGCTCAGCGGGGATTCGCTGTCGGTCGCGGGCATCGCCGGTCTCGGCATCGCGTTGCCGTCGGTCGACTATCTCGCGGCGCTCGCAGTCATCCTCGCTTCCGGCGCGGCAGCCCTGACCCAGGTGGCCGTGTTGTTGATGTTCAACGTGGTGGCGTTCGCACTGATCGAGATTCCGTTGCTGGCTTACCTGTTGGCGCCCAGGGCAACCGCCAGATCGGTGGACGCGCTGCACAACTGGATTCGATCGCGGCGGCGCCGGGACGTCGCACTTCTGCTGGCCGCGTTGGGCGCTGGGTTCGTCGCGGTGGGCATGGCCGGGCTCTGATTGATCCGGTCGAGCGTTCGTGAGCTAGGAAACGTCGAATTGGTCCGCGATTTCCTGCCAAGCACGAGCATATTTCCTTGCTATTTCGGCGATCGTGCCCGAGCAGTGGATGGGAACAGCTTCAGCGAACTCATTACAGGCGCTAATTGCCAACACGACTGTGGACAGCAGGCGCAGCAGCGCGCGTCCTCTCTCAGAGGATCTGACTGCCGGGTCTTTTCTCAGCCGTTGAAGGAGATCGTGCCCTTGGACTTTCGAAGGCACGTACGTCTCAGCGCGGTTATCGGGCAGGGGATTCGCACCTTTGCCGATACGCTGACGCACATCGCGTGCCCTGGTGACCGAGACGCCCGCTTCGCGCGCTATCTCCCGCAGCGACGCGTGCGGATTCATCGACAAATATGTGGCGGCACGTCGCCGTCCGTTGACGGGACTTACCGGCCGCACCTTTCCGTCTCGGCCGAGCCGTGGGCCCAACTGGGAAATTTCCTCAGTTGCACACCCCCGCAATTTGCCTACCGTCTTGTTCGACACTCCCGTGATCAGCGCGATCGACCGATCTGACCAGTGTGGGTAGGACCGCACGATTCGTTGCGCCGCGGCCTTTCGCTCGGCGAGGGTCAACGGCAGGCCATGGGTGACATTCAGATGTACGGCGAGCGCGAAAGCTTCCGCGTCATTGCCGTCGAAAAACCTCGCCGGTATCGTGGCCTCGCCGCGCATTTCGGTGGCGCGCAGCCGATGCACGCCGTCGATCACCCACATCGAACCCCGATGAACGACTATCGGGGGTAATGGCAACGGCGACTGCGCCAAGATCTTGACGTAGTGCTCGTTCGTCTTGCTCTTCCGGGGTGTGTAGGAATTGCGAATCGAGGCAACCGGAACATTCTCGACCGGCAAAGAATTACTCCGCCGTACCCATTCCCCCACTGCACGCGCCGACGCCGGGTCCGAGTTACCGTAGGCGTCCATCAAAGTAAGCGCCTGCCTGCTTCGCGGTAGCTCCGCACGTTGCTCTCATGACCGTTAGACGGATTTCCGGTAACCACAGCAATGCCACGTCGATGAACACGTCCTCGCTACTTACGCTTCGGTAGCTTACTCATGAGTAAGTACCGCAGCGGGGGTCCGATTGTCAACGTCGCCCGCGCCCTCGACTAACCGTGGCCCACGCCAACTTCAGAAGCCGAAACCCAACTGAGCGGGTACATCGCTGGCGAACGCCGCTTCGAGCCGTCGCACCAGCGCAGAGTCCTTGACGCGCAACCGGTTCGCTGCAGCCAGTGCCGACGCATGATGCGCTCCCAGATACAGGCTGCCCAGCACGTCGAGGTCCATCTCGACCTCGGTCGGCGCATCGCTGGGCGCGCACCGTGCGCGACCGTTGTCGATGTCCAGCGCGAACCGGCCGCCGGGCAACTCGAGGACGGTGTGCAAATCCGCCGAATAGCTGCGCGCCTCGAGTGCAGCCGGGACGTCCATGATCCGCAACCACAGATCGTCCTGGCGTCCAGTGGTGCGGGCCAGCCGGCTGTCGGCCAACAGGTAGGGCAACGGGTCGGCCGGATGAGTCTCGACGACCACGGTCTCGATCAGGTCCAGGCCCAGCAGCGCTCGCCACAGCGCGACGTGCGCGTCGGTGGTCACCGCCCTTAACTCGGACACCCGTACCACGAGGTGGTCGTCGCCATGGACCCGGTACAAGGCGTAGCCGTCGGGATGCAGCAGCCCGAACCACGGGGTGCCGCCCCCGCGCGTGTTTTCTCGGTCGGCCAGTAAGTCGTCCCATAACGCCGGCGGACGCGTCAGCCCGCCCGGTGTCTGCCGGCGCCAGCGCTCGTAGACGGCGGCGAGTTCGTCGCGGTGCCGCGCCGGCCGGATCAGGCGGACGCCGCCAGGATCGGGCGCGTCGTCGTGGAAGCGCGCGAAGCGGCGGTCGATGGTCAGCTCCTGATCGATGGTGGCCGGGCCGTAGCCGAACCGGCCGTAGATGCCGCCCTCGCTGGCGGTCAACGCCGCGATCGGATATCCGGAACCGGCTATGCGCCTGTGCAATTCGGTGAGCATGGCGCGCAGCAGCCCGCGCCGGCGGTGGGTCGGCGACACGGCCACACCGCCGACTCCGCCCACCGACAGCACTGCTCCGCCGGGCACGGTCAGCTGCACATCGAAACACAGCGCAGCGCCGACGACATCGTCGCGGTCGCAGACCACCACGACGGAGTCGTCGGGCATCAGCGTGCGCCACGCCGCCAGCGAGTCCGGGTGCATCGACGTCCCGAAACTCGTGTCGTCGAGCAGCACGATCGCCGCCCAGTCGTCGTCGGTTGCGGTACGCAAGATCAGCGGCTGCGGCAAAGTCACGGATTTCGACAGTGGCACAAACAGCGGCCGATCGCACCCGAATATCGTGGGGCGGTGACCACACCGCTGCGCGTTATTCAATGGACCACCGGCAACATCGGACGGCGATCGCTGCACGCCATCATCGGCAGACCGGGCATGGAGCTGGTCGGGGTGTACGCCCACGGACAGGACAAGGTCGGCGTCGACGCCGCCGAACTGGCCGGCTGGCCGCAGCCGACGGGCGTGACGGCGACCAACGACATCGAGGCGCTGCTGGCGCTGAAACCCGACGCCTGTTGCTATAACCCGTTGTGGCCCAACATCAATGAGCTGGTGCGGCTGCTCGAGTCGGGCGTGAACGTGTGCTCCAGCGCGGCATGGATCACCGGCGGCAAACAGTCGCCCGAAGACCGGCAGCGCATTGTGGACGCCTGCCAGCGCGGCCGCTCGACGATCTTCGGCAGCGGCGCACATCCGGGAATCACGAACATGGTGGGGATGGTGCTGTCCGGCTGCTGCGAACGCGTCGACGAGATCCGCATCACCGAGTCGGTGGACTGCTCGACGTATGAGTCGGCGAGCACCCAGACGGCGATGGGCTTCTCCCAAGATCCCGAGACCCCGGGGTTGGCCGATAGCGTGCGGGCCGAAAGCGAGGTCTTCGCCGAGGCGGCGGCGATGATGGCCGACGCCATCGGGGCGAAGCTCGACAAGATGACGTTCGATGTCACCTTCACAGCGGCCACCGCCGACACCGATCTGGGCTTCATGAAGATCCCCGCCGGCACCGTCGGCAGCGTCTACGGCTATCACCGCGGCTGGGTGGGCGATCGCAATGTGGTCAGCGTCGGGTTCAACTGGATCATGGGCGAGCACGTGACGCCGCCCAAGCCGCTCGAACACGGCCACGTCATCCAGGTCTTCGGGCTGCCCAATATGCGCACGGTGATTCATTGCCTGCCGCCGAAGGACTGGACAGAGCCCGGCTTCATGGGTTTGGGAATGATCTACACCGCGATGCCGGTTACCAATGCCGTCCCCGCGGTGGTGGCAGCAAGACCGGGCATCGTGACGCTGGCCGACCTGCCGCCGATCACCGGTCGGGTATCGCGGTGACCACAAGCGCGGCGAAGCCGGGTGCAGTAGGTCGCCGCGCGAAGGCCCGGGACCCGGTGAACGGTTCCGTGCTCTACGGTTTACGATACTTAGGCAAGCGAAGGTTCCGTTGACAGCGCGGACAACGGCGGCGAGTTCGCGCGAGAGGCCACGGTGGACCTGGAGGTGACGACGTGAGTGCGATTGCCAGGATGGCCAAACGGGCATGGATCCCCATCGTCCTGGTGGTGGTACTCGCCGTCTCCGGTCTGGTCGTGTCGCGGCTCCACCGCATCTTCGGTTCGCAGGATCTCAACGCCGGTGCCGGCGCCGGGATCGAGATCGTGCAGTTCAACCCCAAGGTCGTGACTTATGACGTCTGGGGTCCTGCCGGGACCACGGCGAGCATCAACTATTGGGACGCGGAAGCCAACACGCACCAGGTTGACGGAGCACCGTTGCCATGGTCATTCACGATCAGCACGACCCTGCCCGCCGTCAGCGCCAACATCATGGCCCAAGGAGACGGCGATCGAATCGGTTGCCGCATCACCATCGACGGGGTGGTCCGCGAAGAGAAAACCGTTAACGGCGAAAACGCCCAGACCTTCTGCCTGGTGAAGTCCGCATGAGCACCGAGATGAACACCCGCCCCCACCGGCCCGTTATCCCACACACAATCCGGTGGTTGGCGGTGCCGATCATCCTGGGCTGGGTCTTTTTGACGATCGTCGTCAACACCATCGTGCCGTCGCTGGAAGTCGTGGGCGAGGCGCACTCGGCACCGATGGCACCGATGGACGCACCGTCGATGACGGCGATGATGCGTCTGGGCCACAACTTCAAGGAATTCGACTCCAACAGCACGATCATGGTGGTGCTGGAAGGCCAGGAGCCGCTCGGCGACGCCGCACACCGCTATTACAACGACATCGTTCGCCAACTGCGCGACGACCCCGAACATGTGCAGCACATTCAGGACTTCTGGAGCGACCGGCTAACGGCCGCGGGCGTCCAGGCCTCCGACGCCAAGGGCGCCTACGTGATGCTCAATCTCGCAGGCAACCAGGGCACCACCCAGGCCAACGAATCCGTCGAGGCCGTCCGGAATGTCATCAAGCGGACGCCGGCGCCGCCCGGTGTGCAGGCCCATGTGACCGGCCCCGCAGCGCTGTCCGATGACATGCACGTGATCGGCAATGCCAGCCTTGCCAAGATCACGCTGTTCACTCTGGGCGCGATCGCGGTCATGTTGTTCCTCGTCTACCGCTCGCTTGTCACTACGGTGGTCCAACTTTTCATGACCGGGGTCGCGCTGGCTTCGGCACGAGGCATCGTCGCAGTTTTGGCCTACCACAACGCATTCGGGCTGACCACGTTTGCGGCGAACATCCTGACGATGCTGGCGATAGCCGCCGGCACCGACTACGGGATCTTCCTCATCGGCCGCTATCAAGAGGCGCGCCGAGCCGGCGAGGATCGTGAAACCGCCTACTACACAACATTTCGCGGGGTGGCCCCGGTCGTGTTGGGGTCGGGTCTGACGATCGCCGGCGCGGTGTACTGCCTCAGCTTCGCCCGGCTGCCCTGGTTCCACACGATGGGCGCACCGGCGGCGATCGGGATGCTGGTCGTGGTGGCGGCCGGCCTCACGTTAGGTCCGGCTGTTCTTTTCGTGGGCAGCCGTTTTGGTCTCTTCGAGCCCAAGGGGGCGGCCAGGGGGCGCATGTGGCGGCGCATCGGCACCGCGGTAGTGCGTTGGCCCGCACCGATTCTGGCTGTGAGCGGGGCGGTGGTGCTGGTCGGCATGCTGGGACTGCCCAGCTATGTCACCAGTTACAACGACCGCTACTACTTGCCGACCAGTGCACCGTCCAATATCGGCTATGCCGCCGCGGACCGGCATTTCTCCCAGGCCAGAATGAACCCGGACTTGTTGATGGTCGAGGCCAATCACGACATGCGCAATCCGGCTGACATGTTGGTGCTGGATCGAGTGGCGAAAAACGTGCTGCGCGTGCACGGCATCGTAATGGTGCAGGACATCACCCGCCCGCTCGGCATTCCGATTCAGCACAGTTCCATACCGTTCCAGAACAGCATGCAAAGCCAGATGCTCATGCAGAACATGGCGTTTCTGAAGGACCGCATGGGCGACATCCTCAAGATGGCCGACGAAATGCAGGTCACGATCAACTATCTGGAACGCATGCTCGACATCACCAAGGGGTTGTCCGACACCACCCACGACATGTCCAGTGTCACCGACGACATGGTCGCGGTCACCGACAAAATGCGGGACCACCTAGCCGATTTCGACGATTTCTGGCGGCCGATCCGAAGCTACTTCTACTGGGAAAAGCACTGCTTCGACATTCCGATCTGCTGGTCGTTGAGGTCGATCTTCGACGCCCTGGACGGCATCGATCAGCTCGACGAACAGTTCGGTCGCATGTCAAAGGACATCCACAGTATGGATGCCCTGCAACGCGAAATGGTCGCGATCTTGCCGCCGCAGATCCAGAGCATGAAGACCACTCATGCGTTGACGCTGACCATGCACAGCACGTTCCAGGCGATGATCAACCAGATGGAGTCGATGAGCGACACCGCGATCGTCATGGGACAGAGTTTCGACGGCGCCAAAAACGACGACTTCTTCTACCTTCCCCCCGAGGCCTTCGACAACCCGGACTTCAAGCGCGGTCTGGTGCAATTCTTGTCGCCGGACGGCAAGTCCGCTCGCTTCTTCATCACGCATCAGGGCGATCCCATGACGCCGGAAGGGATTTCGCGCGTCGATGCGGAGCGAACCGCCGCCCAGGAGGGGCTGAAGCAATCATCGCTGTCGGATGCCAAGGTTTTTCTCGGCGGGACGGCGGCGACGTTCCGCGACATGCACGACGGCGCCAAATATGACCTGATGATCGCGGTGGTGTCCTCGCTGACACTGATCTTCATGATCATGCTGCTGCTCACCCGCAGCGTGGTCGCCGCGCTGGTCATCGTCGGCACCGCGGCCAGTTCGATTGCCGCATCGTTTGGGCTCTCGGTGCTCATCTGGCAGGACCTGTTCGGCATCAAGATCCACTGGATCGTGATGGCGCTGTCCGTCATCATCCTGCTGGCCGTCGGATCCGACTACAACCTGCTACTGGTCTCCCGATTCCGGGAGGAGATCCACAACGGCCTCAAGACGGGGTACATCCGGTCGATGGCCGGCACCGGCGGGGTGGTGACGGCCGCGGGCTTGGTGTTCGCGTTCACCATGGCCGCCATGCTCGGCAGCGATTTGCGGGTGCTGGGCCAGTTCGGATCCACGGTCTGCATCGGTCTTCTGCTCGATACGCTGGTCGTGCGCACGTTGTTCATGCCGTCGATGGCAACGCTGTTGGGCCGCTGGTTCTGGTGGCCGCGGGTGGTCCACCCCCGCGGGGACCATGCCCGGCGGCGACAGCCTGAACCGCTCAGCGACGACACTGCGCCGCTACCGGTCCCGGCGAACCGCTAGGCGGCGATCACCAGTTGCGCTCCGCTAGAGCGGATTTCGCACCGCGACGAGTTTTCGATCCGCAACAGGTCACACTGTTATGGACGCTAGGAATCTCGCAGACCTGTATAGCTTGCCGATCATGGAATGGGATGATGTGGCGGCCCGGCTGGACAAGGGCTTCGGTCAAGCTCCCGGTTCCGGTGGTCCGGACCGGCACACTTGCTGGCTGACGACAATCAATTCAGACGGCAGTCCACACATTACGGGTATCGGCACGCTGTGGGTGGACGGCGCGTTCTGGTTTGAAACCGGCAAGCAAACCCGCAAGGCGCGAAATATCGCCCGAGATGCGCGGTGCGCGCTAAGTCTCGCCACACGGGAATTCGACCTCGTGGTGGAAGGCTCGGCGCAACAGGTCACCGATCCGTCCATCGTGGCGGACATGGCGGCACGGTGGGCAGCCGAGGGATGGCCGGCGCGTGTCGACGAAACCGGCTGCGCCATCACGGCGGACTACAGCGCACAATCCGCTGGACCGCCACCGTGGTTCGTCTACCGACTGGCCCCGCGCGCCGCCACAGCACTCGCCACGGTCGACCCCGGTGGCGCCACACATTGGCGATTCTGAATGGACCTGCTGCGGCTATCCACCAGTAGGCCGGCGAGAACCGTGAGACGCTATGCCGAAATTTCGTCGAATGACCGCCTACTCGGGAACCTCCACGCACACGGCGAGCGCGCCGGCACCAACGTGCAGCGCCAGCACCGGGCCCAGGTCGCTCACGATCGCCGGTTCGCACGCCGGCAGCCGCTCGGCCAGCGCAGCGGCGACGGCGTCGGCGCCGTCGGGATTGGCCACGTGATGCACCGCAAGCGCCGCAGGGCGATCGCCGACGACGTCGCAGACCCGGTCAATCATCGCCGCCACCGCCTTGCTAGCGGTGCGAACACGTTGCGCCAGAACGAGTTTGCCGTCGTCGATGCGCAGCAACGGCTTGAGTGACAGCGCGGTGCCCAGCCAGGCCGCGGCGCCGCCGATCCGTCCGCTGCGCCGCAGGTTGTCCAGCCGGTGCACGACGATGAAGCCGTGATTGCGGCCCACCGCGGCCGCGGCGGCCTGCGTGACGGTGTCCAGGTCGGCGCCATCGGCCGCGGCGCGGGCCGCGGCCAGCGCAACGAAACCGGTGTTCATCGCCGTCGACCTCGAGTCGACGACCCGCACCCCCGAACCGATCTCGGCGGCCGTCGTCTCGGCGGCGCCGACCGTCCCCGACAGCGCCGCCGAAAGGTGCACCGCCACTACCCCGTCGCCGCCGCTGTCGGAAAGCGCCTGTCGGTACACCTCGGCGAGTTCGGCCGGGGTGGCCGCGGCGGTGGTCGCCCCGGGACGTAGGTGGACGTCGTCGGGAATGTCGTCGACGCCGTCGCGCAAGTCGGTGTCGTCGAGCAGGATGTGCAGTGGCACTTGGCGGATCGACCACTTGCGCCGCAGGTCGTCGGGCAGCCGCGACGACGAGTCGGTGACGACTACGACGGTCATGACTTGACGCCGGCTTCGGCCAGCGCCTTAAGCATCAACTCGGCGACCGCCTGGTGAGCCTCGAAATTCCAGTGGATGCCGTCGGGGTTGCCGCGACCGCTCATGATGTGTTCAGCCACAGCAGCTTTCAAGTCGACCAGCGGAATATCATGCTGCTGCGCCCATTCGGTGATCGCCGCGGCCGTGCCCGGCCGGCCGTGATGGGCTTTGCCGTAGGTTTCGGCGATGTGCACCGACGGCAGCGACGCCACGATCGGGATGCCCGGGCGATTGAAATCGATTGCGCCGCGGGTCGCTTCGAGGTATTCGACGCTCAGGTGCGGCGGCAGTGCGGCCCGGGCGAACGGGGACAGCCGCGGCTGCAGCCAGCCGTAGCCGTCGCGCACCCAGCGCCGCAGCCACGGCGGGCGCACGTAGCGGATCAGCTCGCGCAGCGCCGTCGGCAACACCGACGGCAGCGAGTCCATCCCGCCGGTCGCGAAGATCACCGCGCCCGCTTTCGGCAACGCGGCCCAAGCACGCGGGTCCTGGGTGGCCGCCCACCAGACGTCGCGGCAGGTCCATCCGATGCGCCCGATCAGTTCGACATCCCAACCCAGTTGTGCGCCAACGATATTGGGCCAGATTCGTGGGTCGTCGGCGGGCAGACCACCGGTCGGGCCGTAGTAGGCCAGCGAGTCGGCGAAAATCAGCAGTACCGACCGCGACTCAGAGGACATCGCCTGCGACCTGTGCCGAAGCGTTCCACACGTCGAGGCGCCAGCGAATGGCGTCCAAGCCGGCGTCGTCGTCGGAGTGGCCGGACAGTTGCGTCCAGCTGGCGTTGCCCATTCCGCCCAGCGCGGGCCAGTTTTCGACCGGCAGCCGCAGCAGCGCCGCGGTCAGCGCGGCGATCAGGCCGCCGTGGGCGACCAGCACCACCGGTCGCTCGTCGGCGCCCCAGTCCGGTTCGCCGGTGACCAGTTCGTCGATCAGCGGCATGCTGCGGCCGGCCACGTCGACCCGGCTCTCCCCGCCGTGCGGCGCCCAGGTGGCGTCCTCGCGCCAGGCCAGCCGGGCCCCGGGCGCGGCCGCGTCGATCTGCGTGTGCGTCATGCCCTGCCAGTCGCCGAGATGCGTTTCGCGCAGGCGGTTGTCGACCCGCAGCCGCAGGCCGGTGCGCTCCCCCAGGACCACGGCGGTGTCGTAGGCGCGCCGCAAATCCGAGGTGACGATCAGCAGCGGCTGATGCTTGCTCAGCACCTCGGCCGCGGCGACGGCCTGCGCGCGACCCAGCTCGCTCAGTTCGGTGTCCAGCTGGCCCTGCATCCGGCTGCCGAGGTTGAAGTCGGTCTGCCCGTGCCGCAGCATCAGCAGCCGGCGGATTTTCACGGCGTGCTCTCCAGGTTCACGTCCACGGTCGGGCAGTCACGCCAGAGCCGGTCAAGGGAGTAGAAGTCGCGCTCGTCCTGGTGCTGAATGTGGACGACGATGTCGACGTAGTCGAGCAGCGTCCACCGGCCTTCGCGGGCACCCTCGCGGCGTGCGGGCTTGTAACCGGCCCGGCGCATTTTCTCCTCGACCTCGTCGACGATCGCGTTGACCTGCCGCTCGTTGGACGCCGACGCGATCACGAAGCAGTCGGTGATGACCAGCTGCCCGGAGACGTCGATGACCACGACGTCGTCGGCGAGTTTGGCCGCGGCGGCGTTCGCGGCCACCGTCGCCATGTCGATGGCTTCCTTGGTGGCCGTCATGGTTTGCGGTAGAGCTCTCGTTTCGAGATGTACTGCACGACGCCGTCGGGCATCAGGTACCACAACGGCCGACCCTCGGCGGCGCGGCGGCGGCAGTCGGTCGACGAGATCGCCAGTGCCGGAATCTCGAGCAAGGTGAGCGCGTCGTCGGGCAACCCCTTGAGGACATCCGCGAGATGTTCACGGCCCAGTTCGTAGCCGGGCCGGCTGACCCCGACGAACCGCGCCATCGCAAACAGCTCCTCCAAGTCATGCCAGGACAGGATCGACGCCAGCGCGTCGGCGCCGGTGATGAAGAACAGCTCGGAGTCGGGGTTGAGCGTGTGCAGATCCCGCAACGTGTCCTTGGTGTAGGTGAGGCCGCCGCGGTCGATGTCGACCCGGCTCACCGAGAAGCGCGGGTTGGACGCCGTGGCGACGACGGTCATCAGGTAGCGGTCTTCGGCCCCGCTGACCTGCCGGCTCTTCTGCCAAGGCTGGCTGGTCGGCACGAACACCACTTCGTCGAGGTCGAACCGGTCAGCCACTTCGCTGGCCGCGACCAGGTGGCCGTTGTGGATGGGATCAAATGTCCCACCCATCACTCCCAGCCGCCGCTTTCGCACGATTTGCCAGCTTACTGGAGCGTCGCTTAGCCGCGAACGTGCGTAGTTGTACGTCGATACCGCCACTGATCACGTGCAACTATGCACGCTCGCGAGCGGGTGCCGGACCTGTCGCCGGGTAGGGTTTGGGTCATGTGCGCGGCCATCGAGTGGGCGTGGCGAGCGGTTAGGTCGGTACGGCGCCGGCGGCCGGCGATTTGCTCCACGAACGCGACGGCCGCCTTACCGTCCCGGGTAGCGGGTGCAAGATTGACGACGCCGTCGTGCGCGGGTTACGCGATGCCGACCAGCGCTAACTCGCGGCGCTGAGGAACTTTCCGAGCTGCTTCGTTACGAGGTCCTGCTGGTCGATGAAGATGAGGTGATTGGCGTCGTCAACCAGCCGCACTTGGGCGCCCGGCAGTTTCTGGCGGAAGCGGCGCGCCATCGTCGCGCCGTCGTGCAGCTTCTCGTCCCGTCCCACTAGTGCAAGAACGGGGACGCCGCTCGCCGCAAGCGGCTCAATCTTGCAGCGCACCGGCCGCGGCTCGTGCAGATTGCGCCGGAAGGTTTCCAGTCCGACGATCAACTGTTGCACGATCGGCCGCCACGGGTCGGTACGCATCTTCTGTTGTGTCGACTTCATCGCCAAGGAATCGACGAAGGCCTCGATCTTTGCCCGCGTCGGCCGAATGCGAGCGGCCATGAATGCCCGAACAAGCCAGCGGGTGTGCTGCGAAGTGACGATGCCGGCGGGGCCGACGAGCGCCAGCCGTTCCACGCGCTCTGGGCGGGCGACCGCGTAGTGCGTCGCCATCCACGTACCCAAGGATGCCGCGACGAACGCGGCGCGCTCAACGGCGAGCTCGTCGAGGACCTCGTTGATCCATTGGATCACGCAAGCGGGCGAAGACAAGACACCCGTCGCCACGCTCTTGCCGACATCTCCGACGGAGTCGAGCATTCGCACATGATGGGAAGCGGTGAGCGCAGGCAGCAGCGGCAGCCACATCGTCGACCCCATCGACATGGCGTGCAGTGCGACGAGCGGCGGTTTCGAGGGATCGCCGGCGGTCAAGATGTGTGTTGTGCCGAAAGAGGTCTCGACGTCCGATTCGTCGACGGGGACCGGCGAGAGCGCGATTGCCTCGTCGTACAGCCGGCAGTAGTCGGCGCGCGCGCTATCGGATTGGAACGCTGATGGGCGAGCCATAGCGGCCAGCATGGCACGCCACTGGGACACGCACGCTCGCGGCAGAAGGGAGGTCACACGGGCAGCAGTTGGTCGATCACGCCGGCCAGCTGCTTGGCCGACCGGCATTCGTGCATGGTGATCACCTCTTGGTAGCGCGGCACCGCCGAATCGCCGCTGCCCCAAAGGTGTTTGGGCTCGGGGTTGAGCCAATGCGCATGCCGGCTCGCGGTCACCATATGCGACAGCACGTCAGTCGCCGGGTCGCGGTAGTTGGTGCGGCCGTCGCCGAGCACCAGCAGTGAGCTGCGCGGCGACAGCACATTGTGGAATTGCTCGGTGAACGACACGAACGCGTTGCCGTAATCCGAATGCCCGTCGCGGGTGTAGACCCCGGCCTCGCGGGTGATCCGCTGGATGGCCACCGCCAAGTCGGCGTCGGGTCCGAACAGATGGGTAACCTCGTCGGTGGTGTCGATGAAGGCGAAGACGCGCACACGCGAAAACTGTTGGCGCAGAGCATGTACCAATAGCAGCGTGAAGTGGCTGAACCCGGCGACCGAACCCGACACGTCGCACAGCACCACTAATTCGGGACGGGCAGGGCGCGGCTTGCGCAGCACCAGGTCGATCGGGACGCCGCCGGTGGACATCGAGCGGCGCAGCGTCTTGCGCAGGTCGATCGCGCCCGCGCGGGCGCGACGCCGCCGGGCCGCCAACCGGGTGGCCAATGTGCGGGCCAGCGGCGCCACCACCCGGCGCATCTGGCGCAGCTGGTCACCCGAGGCGCGCAGAAATTCGACGTTCTCGGAAAGCTGTGGGATGCCGTACATCTGAACGTGGTCACGGCCCAGCTGTTCGGCGGTACGACGCTTGGTTTCCGCGTCGACCATCTTGCGTAGCTGGGTGATCCGCTGCGCAGCAAGCGCTTTGGCGATCTCCTCCTGCGTGGGAGTGGGCTCGTCGCCGTAGGGCGCCAGTAGCCCGGCCAGCAGCCGCCCCTCGAGCTGGTCCAGCGCCATCGCCTTGAGCGCCTGATACGACGAGTACGACGGGCCGCGGCTGGAGCTGTATTTGCCGTAGGCCTCCACGATTTGGGCGATCATCGCGACCAGCCGCTCGTCCATGTCGGCCAGGTCGGCGTTCTGCGTCAGCAGGTCGACGAGCATCTGACGCATGGCTTCGATGTCGTCGGCCGGCAGCTGCAAATCGGGAAGTTCGTCCTCGACGTCGTCCGTCACCACCGCCCGTGCACCCAACGCGGCCGGCCACCACAGGTCGAACATCGCGTCGTAGGTCTCGCGGTGGTCGGGGCGGCGCAGCACCGCACAGGCGATGCCCTCGCGCAGCACCTCCCGGTCGCCCAGCCCGAGCACCGCCATCACCCGACCGGCGTCCACAGTCTCCGACGGGCCAACCGAAATACCTTGCCCGCGTAGAGCTTCCACGAACTCGACCAGGTGGCCGGGCAGCCCGTGCGGGGCCAGCGGCTGGCTGGGGCGGACGCGGCGGACGGCCATCAGTTCAGTCGAAGCTCTGCGCCAGCGCGTTGCTGGTCGGATTGGTGTTTGAGCACGACGCCCAGCGTGGCGGCGATCGTCGCGTCGTCGATGGTGTCCAGGCCCAGCGCCAACAGCGTGCGGCCCCAGTCGATGGTCTCGGCAACTGACGGCAGCTTCTTGAGTTGCATGCCGCGCAGCACGCCGATGATGCGCACCAGTTCCTCGGCCAGGTGCGCGGGCAGCTCGGGAACACGGGACAACAGGATGCGCCGCTCCAGCTCCGGACTGGGGAAGTCGATGTGCAGGAACAGGCAGCGGCGCTTGAGCGCCTCGGACAGCTCCCGGGTGGCATTGGAGGTCAGCACCACGAACGGCGCCCGCTCCGCGGTGATGGTGCCCAGCTCCGGCACCGTCACTGCGAAGTCGCTCAACACCTCCAGCAGCAGTCCCTCGATCTCGATGTCGGCCTTGTCGGTTTCGTCGACCAGCAACACGGTCGGCTCGGTGCGCCGGATCGCGGTCAGCAGCGGCCGGGACAGCAGGAATTCCTCGGAGAACACGTCGGTCTTGGTCTGGTCCCAGTCGCCGGAGCCGGCCTGGATGCGCAGAATCTGCTTGGCGTGGTTCCACTCGTACAGCGCGCGGGCCTCGTCGACGCCCTCGTAGCACTGCAGCCGGACCAGGCCCGACCCGGTGGCCTGTGCGACGGCGCGGGCCAACTCCGTCTTGCCGACGCCGGCGGGCCCTTCGACCAGCAGCGGCTTACCCAGCCGGTCGGCCAGGAAGACCGCGGTCGCGGTGGCGGTGTCGGGCAGGTAGCCGGTTTCGGCCAGCCGCCGGCCGACGTCGTCGATGTCGGCGAAGAGGGGCACAGGCCGTGCGGGAACGGTCACAGGGATTCTCCTAGGGAACACGGGTGTGGCCGTCTCCCCAGACGATCCACTTGGTTGAGGTCAATTCCGGCAGCCCCATCGGGCCGCGGGCGTGCAGCTTCTGGGTGGAGATGCCGATCTCGGCGCCGAAACCGAACTGCTCGCCGTCGGTGAACGCCGTCGACGCGTTCACCATCACCGCCGCCGCATCGACTCGCTCGGTAAAGCGTTGCGCCGCAGCCATATTCGTGGTCACAATCGACTCGGTGTGGCCGGTGCCGTATTCGTTGATGTGCTCGATCGCCGCGTCGACGCCGTCGACTACCGCCACGGCGATGTCCATCGATAGGAACTCGCGCCGCAGCTCGTCGTCGGAGGCGTCGAGGTGCACGGTTACCCCGGCGTCCTGCAGCGCCCCGACCAGCCGGGGCAGCGCCTGCCCGGCGATCGCCGTGTCGACCAGCAGCGTCTCGGCGGCATTGCAGACGCTGGGCCGGCGGGTCTTGGAGTTCAGCAGCACCTTTTCCGCGACGTCCAAGTCGGCGGCTCCGTCGACGTAGACGTGACAGTTGCCGACACCGGTCTCGATTGTCGGCACCTGCGCGTCACGCACTACAGCGTCGATCAGGCCGGCTCCCCCGCGCGGGATCACCACGTCGACAAGCCCGCGGGCCTGGATCAGATGGGTGACGGTGGAGCGGTCTTCGGCGGAAAGCAGCTGCACCGCGTCGGCCGGCAGGTCCTCGCTGGTCAGCGCGGCGCGCAGTACATCGACAAGTGCCGCGTTGGACTTGGCGGCCGACGAGCTGCCACGCAGCAGTGCGGCGTTGCCGGATTTGAGCGCCAAACCGAACGCGTCGACGGTGACGTTGGGCCGGCCCTCGTAAACCATGCCGACCACGCCCAGCGGCACCCGCTGCTGGCGCAGCTGCAACCCATTGGGCAGGGTGTAGCCGCGCAGGACCTCACCCACGGGGTCGGGCAGGCCGGCGACTTGGCGTAACCCGTCGGCGATGCCGTCGACGCGCCCCGGGTTCAAAGCCAGCCGGTCCAGCATGGCCTCCGGCGTGCCGGCGGCCCGGGCGGCGTTCAGGTCGTCGGCGTTGGCTGAAAGGATCTGGTCGACGTGGGCCACCACCGCGTCGGCGGCGGCGCGCAACGCGTGGTCCTTGGCCGCGGTCGGCAGCGTGGCCAGCACCCGGGCGGCGACCCGGGCCCGGCGCGCGGCGTCGTGCACCTCTTGGCGCAGGTCGGGCCGCGGCGGGGCGTGCACACTCATCAGCCCAGGGTATCGGGCGTCGAGGAACTGCGACGAGGCGGCTGACTCGTTGTGTAACCCGGGGCGACTCCATAACGTCGGCGGGGTGGCGGCACGGGTCTGCGTGGTGGGCAGCGTGAATATGGACAGCGTGTTCGACGTCGAGACGTTGCCGCGCCCTGGTGAGACGGTGCTGGCGACATCGGCGCGCACCACGCCCGGCGGCAAGGGCGCCAATCAGGCGGTGGCGGCGGCCCGCGCCGGCGCTCGGGTGCAGTTCGTCGGTGCGGTGGGAGACGACCCGGCCGCCGAGCGGCTGCGCAACCACCTGGCCTGCAACGGCGTGGGTACGGAAGGGCTGATCAGCGTGCCCGGGCCCAGCGGGGCGGCGGTCGTCATGGTGGATTCCGTCGGCGAGAACGCCATTGTGGTGGCGCCGGGCGCCAACGGCGACTTGACGATCGACTCGGCCGCGGTCCGTGCGATCATCACCGATTGCGATGTGTTGTTGCTGCAGTTGGAGATTCCGGTAGCCAGCGCCGCGGCGGCCGCCCGGCAAGCACGCGCAGCCGGCACGATCGTCATGCTCAACGCCTCGCCCGCGGGCCGTGACCCGCACGAGCTGGCTGAGTTCACCGACGTGTTGATCGTCAACGAAACCGAAGCCGAGCACTGGGTTTGGCCGGTGGAGCATCGCGTGATCACCCGCGGCGCGGCCGGCGCAACCTACACCGGGGCCGACGGAGACTTCACGGTTGCCGCGCCGGCGGTGCAGGCGGTCGACACTGCCGGCGCGGGCGACGTGTTCGCCGGCGTGCTGGCTGCCGGGTGGCTGACCGGTCGCGACTACGCGCTGCGGCGGGCCTGCGCGGCGGGTGCCCTGGCGACGCTGGTCCCCGGCGCCGGCGAGTGCGCTCCGCTGAGCAAGGCCATCGACGATGCGGCCTTCGGTAACTGAGTTATCGTCCTTTGATGCCGAGCGCCGACAGCAGCCCACGCCCGCCCGACGGCGATTGGTTGGGCACCAAGTTCCTGAAATTCACCCGCGAAGGCCCGTTCGCGATCGTCACGCTTGACCGGCCGGAGGCGCGCAACGCCATGACGCCGGCAATGTATTTCGGCATCCGCTACGCCGTCAGCCGGGTCAACGCCGACGCGGACCTGGCCGGGCTGATCATCACCGGAACCGGTGACGTGTTCGCGCCGGGCGGCGACCTGGGCGGAGGCGGCCGCGACGACAACTGGATGCAGTGGGGCTCGGCGCTGTCGCTGGATGTGACACCGTTTGACACGCTGCGCAAATCGGCCAAGCCGGTGGTGTCCGCGGTCAACGGCTTGTGCCAGGGCGGCGGCCTGCAGATCGCGATGTGCAGCGACGTCGCCGTCGTCAGTGATCGGGCGACGTTTCGGGTGCCGGAGTTGTACCGCGGCATCGCCGACACCTATTACAGCCAAATGCTGGCGCGCATCATCGGGCCGGTGCGGACCCGCGACCTGATGTTCACTGGGCGGACCCTGTCTGCGGCGGAGGCCGTCGAATGGGGCATGGTCGCGCGGATGGTGCCGCATGACGAGTTGATGGACGCCGCGCGCGAGGTTCTCGGCCAAGCGTGCCGCACCGCGCCCGGCGCGCGACGGGTCGTCAAAGCAAGCCTGGACAACTACCTCGGGCTCTACGACCGCATCGGTATGGAGGCCAGCATCGAGGGACCCGAGGCCGTCGAGGGCTTCCTCGCGTTCAGCGAACGGCGGTCGCCGAATTGGGTGCATCCCGATCTGCGGGTGGACGGCCGGTTGTGACCGAAGCGGCAGTCGCGCTGACACTGTGGGCCGTGTTTGGTCTGCTCGGATTCGGTTGGCGCAGTTGGTTACAGCGACGACGTACCGGCTCGACCGGCTTCCGCGGTATCAGTGGCCGGATTGGTTCGACGGAATGGCTCGCTGGCGTGGGCTTCGTCGCCGCCCTTGTGGTGGCGGTGGCCGGACCGGTACTGCAACTATGCGGTGTCGTCACGCCCTTTGTGCACGAGGCATGGATCCACATCGTCGGCATCGTCGCGGCGGTGGTCGGCATCATGCTGTTGGTCTGGGCGCAAATCGACATGGGTGACTCGTGGCGCATCGGTGTGGATGACAGCGAGACCACCGCGCTGGTGAGCACCGGCGTGTTCGGCCGGGTGCGCAATCCCACCTACACCGCGATGCTGGCGTTCGCGGCGGGGATCGCACTGGTGGCACCCAATTTTGTGGCGATCGTCGGGTTCGCGTTACTCGTCGCCGCCATCGAGCTGCAGGTCCGCCGCGTCGAGGAACCGTACCTCCTGAGCAAACACGGTGACGCCTGCCGTGCCTACACGGCCAGTGTCGGCCGATTCATCGCCGGCGTGGGGTTGATCCATCGTTAATCAGCGGTTCGGTTTCACCGCAGGCCATCGAGTGTGCTGTTCGCTTCCGCATCACGAGCGAATATGAGGCATACGGCCGCAAACTGCGATGTATACATCATCTGCCAATATGGCGTATAACTGAACCATGAAGCGGCTGCAGATATATATCGAAGAGGACGTTGACCAGGCGCTCGGAGTTGAAGCCCGGCGGCGGCGCAAGTCGAAGGCAGCTCTCATCCGGGAGTACGTGGCCGATCGCCTTCGCAAGCCCCACCGAGACCCAGTCGACGACTTCATCGGATCATTCGACAGCGGTGCCGACTTGTCCGCATCAGTTGATGAGGCCGTCTACGGGCCGCGCGAATGACCTTCGTTGATACGTCCTTCTGGGCTGCGCTCGGCAACGCGACGGACGCTCGACATGACATTGCCAAGGAACTTTGGGCCAGCAGGCCTCCCGTCGTGGTGACATCGAATCATGTCCTGGGCGAAACCTGGACGCTGCTCAACCGGCGTTGCGGTCATCGGGCCGCAGCGGCCGCGGCCGCGATCCGGTACAGCGCCATCGTTCGGGTCGAGCACATCACGGCAGAACTGGAGGAGCAAGCCTGGTTATGGCTGGCTCGACACGACGAGCGAGAGTACTCGTTCGTCGACGCGACGAGTTTCGCGCTGATGCGTAAGAAAAAGGTCCACAATGCCTACGCATTCGACGGTGACTTCAGCGCAGCCGGATTCGTCGAGCTGAGACCCTGACCGTCACTCCTCGGGGATGTCGCGGTCGATCTCCTCGAGCCAGGCGCGCGCGGACATGTCCGACGGTGCTCGCCAGTCCCCCCGCGGGGACAGCGATCCGCCGTGAGAAACCTTGGGCCCGTTGGGAAGTGCGGAGCGCTTGAACTGGCTGAACGAGTAGAAGCGCTGCACGAAGACCTGCAGCCAGTGCCGGATCTCGCTCAGCGAATACGACGGCCGCTTGTCGTCTGGGAAGCCGGCCGGCCAGCTGCCGTGATCCGGGTCGCTCCACGCATGCCAGGCCAAAAATGCGATCTTCGACGGCCGGAAACCGAAGCGCAGGACTTGGAATAGTGAAAAGTCTTGCAGCACATACGGTCCGACCTTTGCTTCGCTACTCTGGATCTCCTCGTCCTCGCCGGCCGGCACCAGTTCGGGGGTGATCTCGGTGTCGAGCACCGACTGCAGGGTGTCGCAGACCTCCTCGTCGAATTGCCCCGACGAGATCACCCACCGAATTAGGTGCTGGATCAACGTTTTCGGCACTCCGCCGTTGATGTTGTAATGCGACATCTGGTCGCCGACACCGTATGTGGACCAGCCCAGCGCCAGCTCGGACAGGTCGCCGGTGCCCAGCACGATGCCGCCCCGCTGATTGGCCAACCGGAACAGGTAGTCGGTGCGCAGGCCGGCCTGGACGTTCTCGAAGGTGACGTCGTAGACCTCTTCGCCGCGCGCGAACGGGTGATTCATGTTGGTCAGCATCAGCTTGGCGGTGTCGCTGATGTCGATTTCCTCGAACGTGACGCCCAGCGCCCGCGACAGCCTGATCGCGTTCTTCTTGGTGCGCTCGCCGGTAGCGAACCCCGGCAGCGTGAACGCCAGAATGTCGCTGCGAGGCCGGTTTTCGCGGTCCATCGCATGGGCGGCGACGATCAGCGCATGCGTCGAGTCCAATCCGCCGGAAATGCCGATGACGAGCTTGGGGTAGTCCAGCGCGCGCAGCCGCTGCTCGAGCCCAGCGACCTGGATGTTGTAGGCCTCGTAGCAATCTTGTTCCAGCCGGTTCGGGTCGGACGGCACGAACGGGAACCGCTGGACCTCGCGCAGCAGGCCAATGTCGCCGGCCGGCGGATCCAGCCGAAAGTCGATGCGCCGGAAGGACCCTGACAGATCGCGGTGGTGGCGACGGTTGTCGTCGAAGGTGCCCATCCGAAGCCGTTCGGAGCGCAGCAATTCGAGGTCGACATCGGCCACCGAGCGTCGCTCCCCTTTGGGGAAGCGCTCCGACATCGCCAGCGATACCCCGTTTTCCCAGATCATCGTCTGGCCGTCCCAGGCCAGGTCGGTGGTCGACTCCCCTTCCCCGGCGGCGGCGTAGACGTATGCGGCCAGGCAGCGCGACGATGCGGAACGCGCCAGCAGGCAGCGGTCCTCGGCGCGGCCGATCGTGATCGGGCTGCCGGAAAGGTTGGCCAACACCGTCGCACCGGCCAGCGCCGCCTCTGCGCTCGGCGGAATCGGAACGAACATGTCCTCGCAGATTTCGACGTGCAACACGAAATCGCGCACGTCCGAGGCAGTGAACAACAAGTCGGGCCCGAACGGGGCCTGGATGTCGCCGATCCGGATGATGCCGCGCTCGTCGTTGCCCGGCGCGATCTGGCGCCGTTCGTAGAACTCGCGGTAGGTCGGCAGATACGACTTGGGCGCCACGCCGAGAACCGCGCCGCGGTGGATGACGACGGCGGTGTTGTAGATGCGGTGCCGGTAGCGCAGCGGCGCACCGATCACCAGCACGGGCAACAGGTCGGTGGAGGCCACCACGATGTCGACCACCGCGTCCTCGACCGCGTCGAGCAGCACGTCCTGCAGCAGGATGTCCTCGATCGAGTAGCCGGACAGTGTCAGCTCCGGGAAGACGGCCAGCGCGACGCCGTCGTCGTGGCATTCCCGGGCCATCCGCAGAACCGCGGCGGCGTTGGCCGCCGGGTCGGCGATCGTGGTGTGGTGTGTGCACGCGGCGACCCGGACGAAGCCCTGGCTGTAGGCGTTGTAGAAGTCCATCGTCTTCCCATTGTCGCCCGGCCGGTGTCAATAGTTGCCCATTGGGTATCAACTGATCATGAGCGACACCGCTGTGCTGGTCGTCGACATGCTGAACGACTACCAGCATTCCGACGCCGAACTACTGATACCCAATGTCGAAGAAATCATCGATCCGCTGGCCGATCTAGTCCGCCGCGCACGTGAGCGCGACGATGTCGACCTGGTCTACGTCAACGACAACTACGGCGATTTCACCGCCGAGTTTTCCGACATCGTCCGCTCGGCGCTCGACGGCGCGCGTCCGGATCTGGTGCGGCCGATCGTGCCGGCCGAGGGCAGCCGGCAGGTGACCAAGGTGCGCCACAGCGTGTTCTATTCCACGCCGCTGGCGTATCTGCTGGGCCGGCTGGACACCAAGCGGTTGATCCTAACCGGGCAGGTCACCGAACAGTGCATCCTCTACAGCGCGCTGGACGCCTATGTGCGCCACTTTCCGGTCGTAGTGCCGCGCGATGCGGTCGCCCACATCGACGCCGAGCTGGGCGCGGCGGCGTGCAAGATGATGGAGGCCAACATGGAAGCCGCGCTGACCACGGCGGCGGACTGTCTGGACGGCTAATCTCGATTGGGTGGAATCCCCCGAGCTGGTCGCCGCGTTGGCCGGTCGCCGGGTGGCGGTGCTGACCGGCGCAGGGATATCCACCGACTCGGGGATCCCCGACTACCGCGGGCCGGATTCGCCGCCCAGCAATCCCATGACGATTCGCCAGTTCACCTCCGATCCGCTGTTCCGGCAACGGTATTGGGCCCGCAACCATGTCGGCTGGCGACACATGCACGACACGATGCCCAACGCCGGGCACCACGCGCTGGCCGCGCTGGAGCGCGCCGGGGTGGTGGCGGGTGTGATCACCCAGAACGTCGACCTGCTGCACACCAAGGCCGGCAGCCGGACGGTAGTGAACCTGCACGGCAGCTATGCGCAGGTGGTGTGTTTGCGGTGTGGGCTGACGATGTCGCGTGCGGCGCTGGCCGAAAAGCTGGAGGCACTCAACCCCGGATTCCTCGAGCGAGCGGAGGCCGTCGGCGGGCTGGCGGTGGCTCCCGACGCCGACGCCGTCGTCGCCGACACCGCCTCGTTCCGCTACCTGGACTGCCGGGCCTGCGGCGGGATGCTCAAGCCCGACATCGTCTACTTCGGTGAGAGTGTGCCCAAAGACCTTGTCGCACAGGCATATTCGTTGATCGACGATGCCGATGCCTTGCTGGTGGCTGGGTCGTCGCTGACCGTGTATTCCGGCTACCGGTTTGTGCGGCACGCCGCCGCACGCGGGATGCCGATCGCGATCGTCAACCGCGGCCCTACCCGTGGCGACGAGCTGGCCACCGTCAAGGTCGACGGCGGCTGCTCGGAGTTGCTGACCCTGTTGGCCGACGAGCTCAGAACGTGCAGGGCATCTTGCGGATGCCGTGAATGAAGCTGCCCGCCAGGTATTCGGGATCACCGGCTTCGATATCGGGCAGCTGCCTTAGCAACTCACCGAAGATGGCACGCAGTTGCGCCCGCGCCACGTGTGTCCCGAGGCAGTAGTGCTGTCCGCCGCCGCCGAAACCGACGTGCGGGTTGGGGTCTCGACTCAGATCGAACCGCTCCGGGCGGTCGAAAACCCGGTCGTCCCAGTTGCCGGACGCATAGAACATCGCGACTTTCTCGCCGGCCCGGATGGTCTGGCCGCCCAGCTCGTAATCGGTTGCGGCCGTGCGCCGGAAGTTCATCACCGGTGACGCGAACCGGATGAACTCCTCGACCGCCATGCCGATGCGGTTGTCGAAATCCTCCAGCAGCCAGGCTCGTTGGTCGGGAAAGTCGGTGAGCGCCCGCAGGGCATGGCTGGTGGTCTGGCGAGTGGTGTCGTTGCCGGCCACGGCAAGCAACACAAAATACGCGGCTACGTCGGCGTCGGTCAGGCGATCGCCGTCGACCTCGGCGTTGACCAGGCTGGTGAAGAGGTCGTCGCCGGGATGGTCACGTCGCTCTGCGGCCAACCTGCCAGCGACCTGATGCAGATACGTCACGTTTTCGAACATGACCTCCAACGGGTTACGGCCGTCGAGATACACGGGGTCGTTTGTCGATACCAGGGCGTCCGCGGCGTGTGCGACCCGCTCGCGCTCGGAATCGGGAATGCCGACCATGTCCGACAGCGTGCGCAGCGGCAGTTCCTTGGCGCAGTGTTCGACGAAATCGGCGCCGCTGCCGGCGGCCTTCAGTTCTTCGACGATGGTCTTGGCGTTGGCCTTGATGGAGTCCTCGATCCGCCGGACCTGCCGTGGCGTGAACGCGGCAGTGGCCAGCTTGCGCAGCATGGTGTGCCGTGGCGGGTCCATGGCCAGGAAGGACTGCGTCGATTCGAGCAGTTCTTCGGGGTAATTCTCGAACATCACGCCCCTGCCGGACAGGAACACCTCGTTGGTGCGGCTCACGGTGACGATGTCGGCGTGTCGCGTGACCGCCCAAAATCCGGGGTCATCGGGGTCGTTCAGCATGGCGTCTTCGACCGGCGGGTGCCAGCTGACCGGTCGTTCGGCTCGCAGGACCGCAAACGAGCGTTCCCGGTCCGCGGCAGTCGTCGACCAGAACGCGCGCGAGGACAAGTCGATCGGGTCGTAAGTGCGGACAGTCATAGCGGCGACAATAGGTCTAGACATAGTGTCTAGTCAAGATGTCAGCTATTCTTTGATGCATGCCCTCGGTAACCCGCAAGCCGCAGGTCAAGCGGCAGGAGCGGCGCGAGCAGATCGAGCGCCGGTTGCTCGAAGCCACGGAGCGGCTGATGCGCGACGGCGCCAGCTTCACCGAACTGTCCGTGGACCGGCTGGCCACCGAGGCCGGCATGTCACGCGCCAGCTTCTACGTCTACTTCGAGGACAAGGGTGATCTGGTGCGCCGGCTCGCCGGCCAGGTGTTCGGCGATCTCGCCGATGCGGCCGAGCGCTGGTGGAGCGTGGCGTCGCGGCGCGATCCCGACGACGTCCGTGCCGCGATCACCGGCATCATCGCCACCTATCGGCGTCACCAACCGCTACTGGTCGCGTTGAACGAAATGGCCGGCTACGACCCATTGGTCGGCGCGGCCTACCGCGATCAGCTCGACCGGATTTCGGGGCGGGTGACCCGGGTCATCGAGGACGGCCAGGCGGACGGTTCCATCCGGCACACGCTGCCGGCAGCCACTACCGCCAAAGGGCTGACGTGGATGGTCGAGCGGACCTGCCAGCAGGAGCTTCCGGGCGCGCCCGGCGAATACGACGCCGAGTTGGCGCAGGCGTTGACCCAAATCATTTGGGGCGCCTTATATCTGAAGCCCGTGAGGTAGCCCGCTTAGAAGGCGACCAGGTCGTCGGCGTGCACAGCGGGCCGGCGCAGTTCGGCGGGCAGCTCGGACGTCGAGCGTCCCATCATCGTGGCCAGCTCGGCGGCGTCGTAGGCGACGACCCCGCGGGCCACCATGACCGTGTCGGGGCCGCACAAGTCGACAACGTCGCCGCCGTGAAAGTGGCCTGAGACTGCCGTGATCCCCGCGGGCAGCAGCGAACGGCGTTGTCCGAGCACCGCGCGCACCGCGCCCTCGTCCAGCGTCAGCGAGCCAGCCGATTCCGCGGCGTAGCGCACCCAGAACCGCCGCGCCGACATCCGGTCGGGCCGAGCGGCGAACACCGTTCCGACCGACGCGTCGGCCAGTGCGGTGCCAGCGTCGGCGGCGGCGGCCAGAAGCACTGGAACGCCCGCATCGGCGGCCAGCATCGCCGAAGACACCTTCGACGCCATTCCGCCGGTACCCAGTTGGCTGCCCTGCCCGGCGATCACACCGTCCAGGTCGGCCGGGCCGGACACCTCCGCGATAAACCGCGCAGGCCCCTTGCGGGGGTCGGCATCGTAAAGCCCGTCGATATCGGAGAGCAGCACGAGCGCGTCGGCGCCGACAAGGTGCGCCACCAGCGCCGAGAGCCGGTCGTTGTCGCCGAACCGGATCTCGTTGGTGGCCACGGTGTCGTTCTCGTTGACGATCGCCACCGCGTGCAGGGCCCGCAGCCGGTCCAGGGTGCGCTGGGCGTTGGTGTGCGACACCCGCATCGAAATGTCATGCGCAGTCAGCAGCACCTGGCCGACCGTGCGCTGATATCGGGCGAACGCGGCGCTCCACGAGTTCACCAGCGCCACCTGCCCGACGCTGGCCGCCGCCTGTTTGGTCGCCAAATCTGTTGGGCGACGCGACAATCCGAGCGGCTCGATACCTGCCGCGATCGCACCGGAGGAGACAATCACGACATCGGAGCCCGCCTTCATCCGCGCCTCGATGGCCTCCGCGAGCCCGGCCAGCCGGCCGGCGTCGAACATCCCGGTGGGCGTGGTCAATGCTGTCGTGCCGACCTTGACGACGACGCGGCGCGCCGCGCGGATGGCCTCGCGTGCGCTCATGTTTCGTGGCCTCTGCTGTTGCGCCGCTCCTCCTCATCGCTGCGCTCTGCATCGTCGCCGGCGCGACGTTGCCGGCGGGCGGCCTTGCGTTCGGCGGCGCCGACGCGCTCGGAGCGCTCCAGGCGCGCGTCGGTGCCGCGGCTCGACAACGGGACATCGACGCCCGCGGCTGTCTGCGGCTCCCAGTCGAATGTCATGTCGCCGATGGTGACTGCGCATCCCGGCTGGGCGCCGAGTCGCAGCAGCTCGTCCTCGACGCCGAGCCGGGCCAGCCGGTCGCCCAGATAGCCGACCGCCTCGTCGTTGTCGAAGTTGGTCTGCGCGATCCAGCGTTCGGGCCGCTCGCCGCGTACCACGAAGCCGCCGTGCCCGTCGGGCTCCACGGTGAAACCGGTCTCGTCGACGGGGATCGGCCGGATCACCGGCCGTCGCGGCACCAGCACAGGCTGCGCGGCGTGATATTCGTCGACCATATCGGCCAACGCGAATATCAACGGCTGCAAGCCTTCTCGCGCCACCGTCGACACGTTGAACACCGGCCAGCCGCGCGCGGCGATGTCGTCGCGGACGAACTCGGCCAATTCGCGGGCCTCCGGCACGTCTATCTTGTTGAGCACTACCGCTCGCGGCCGCTCCGCAAGGTCGCCGAGCGTCGAATCCCCTTGCAGCGTGGGTTTATACGCGGCCAGCTCGGCTTCCAGCGCGTCGATGTCGGAGACCGGGTCGCGGCCGGGATCAGCGGTCGCGCAATCCACTACATGTACCAGCACCGCGCATCGCTCGATGTGCCGCAGGAAGTCCAGGCCCAGGCCGCGGCCGGCCGATGCGCCCGGGATCAGGCCCGGCACGTCGGCGACGGTGTAGGTGCGCTCCCCCGCCGAGACCACCCCGAGGTTGGGCACCAGCGTGGTGAACGGGTAGTCGGCGATTTTCGGCTTGGCCGCCGAAATAGCCGACACCAGAGACGATTTGCCCGCCGACGGGAATCCGATCAGCCCGACGTCGGCGACGGTCTTGAGCTCGAGGGTCAGATCGCGGGCTTGCCCTTTTTCGCCGAGCAGCGCGAAGCCCGGCGCCTTGCGGGCCCGTGACGCCAGCGCGGCGTTGCCAAGCCCGCCGCGGCCGCCGGCAGCGGCCTGAAAGCGGGTGCCGGCGCCGACCAGATCGGCGAGCAGCCGGCCGTTCTCGTCGAGCACGACGGTGCCGTCGGGAACCCTGACTTCCAGGTCGGCGCCCGCGGCGCCGTCGCGGTTGCCGCCCATCCCCTGCTTGCCGGATGGCGCGACGACATGCGGATGGAAGTGAAAGTCGAGCAGGGTGTGCACCTGCGGGTCGACAACCAGGATCACGCTGCCGCCGCGGCCGCCGTTACCGCCGTCGGGACCGCCGAGCGGCTTGAATTTCTCGCGATGCACCGAGGCGCAGCCGTTACCGCCGGAGCCCGCCCGCGCGTGGATGACAACGCGATCGACAAACCGAGGCATCGGGCATCCTCTTACTCGTCGAGCGTGGGCAGCCGCGCAGATGGCACGGCCGTCACGGCTTAGTCGCGGCCGGCTGGGACGATGCTGACGGTCTTGCGGCCCCTTTTGACCCCGAATTGCACGGAACCGGCCGCCTTGGCGAACAGCGTGTCGTCGCCGCCGCGGCCCACGTTGACGCCCGGGTGGAAGTGGGTGCCGCGCTGCCGCACCAAAATCTCGCCGGCCTTGACGATCTGGCCGCCGAACCGCTTCACGCCGAGCCGCTGGGCGGCTGAATCGCGGCCGTTGCGTGAGCTGGAAGCGCCCTTCTTGTGTGCCATGTCTTGTCGCCTCCGCTGCTACTTGATGCCGGTGACCTTCAGGACCGTCAGCTGCTGACGGTGACCCTGACGCTTGTGGTAGCCGGTCTTGTTCTTGAACTTGTGGATACGGATCTTGGGGCCCTTGGTGTGCTCGAGCACCTCGCCGGTCACGTTCACCTTGGCCAGCGCCTTGGCGTCGGTGGTGACGTTGGCGCCGTCGACCACCAGCGCGACCGGCAGCGACACCTTCGCGCCGGGCTCGGAGTCGAGCTTCTCGACCTTGAGGACGTCTCCGACTGCGACCTTGTACTGCTTGCCGCCGGTTTTGACGATTGCGTAGGTCGCCATCGTTACGTCTACCTCTTCTTCGGGCGCGCGCTACCCGAGGGTGCGCGAGGTGGGTCTGGGGGTTCGCCTAGCAGAGCCTGGCGACAACTGGTCAAGGATACGTGACCAGCGGCTACAGGATCAAACCGGCTCAAGCCAATGGCGGCGACCCGCTAGTCCTCGTGGATCGGCGGCCCCGCCGGACGAGCCGCTGCCCGACGTCGGCGCGGCCGCTCGACAACCGACGCGACGACAGGCTGGTCTGCGGCGTCCTCGTCCTCGGAATCGGAATCGGACTCCTCGGGCTCGTCGGAGTCCTCCGAGTCGACGTCGAGGTCGTCGTCGAGGTCGAGGTCTTCGTCGTCCTCGTCGTCGAGGTCCTCCTCGATGTCCTCGTCGTCGTCGAGCTCGACCTCGTCCTCGTCTTCTGTTTCGTCGAAGTCGGTGTCGTCCAGATCCTCGTCGGCAACCTCACGAGCGACTTCCTCTTCGGCCTGCGTGTCGGGTTCTTCGCCGGGTGTCGGCGCCTCGGCGTCCTCGGAGTCGCCGTCGTGGCGGCCGTTCGCCGCGGCCATCGCCTTGAACATCGGGTGCTCACCCGGCGCGTGCGCGGGCACCTTGGCCACGGGCACCTCGTCGGCCTTGCCCTTCTTGGACCGCCGGCCCCGCCTGCCCTCGGACTTGCGGCCGGTCGCCGAGGTGGAGTCGACCGGGTCGGCGTGCAGCGTGATCCCGCGGCCGCTGCAGTGCGGACAGGTGGTGGAGAACGCTTCGATCAGCCCGGTGCCCAGCCGCTTGCGGGTCAGCTGCACCAGACCCAGCGACGTCACTTCGGACACCTGGTGGCGGGTGCGGTCGCGGGCCAGCGCCTCGGTGAGCCGGCGCAGCACCAGATCGCGGTTGGACTCGAGCACCATGTCGATGAAGTCGATGACCACGATGCCGCCGATATCGCGCAGCCGCAGCTGACGCACGATCTCCTCGGCCGCCTCCAGGTTGTTCTTGGTGACGGTCTGCTCGAGGTTGCCGCCAGATCCGGTGAACTTGCCGGTGTTGACGTCGACGACGGTCATCGCCTCGGTCCGGTCGATCACCAGCGTCCCGCCCGAGGGCAGCCACACCTTGCGGTCCATCGCCTTGGCGAGCTGCTCGTCGATGCGGTGCACGGCGAACACGTCCGGGCCGCCGTCGGCAGACTCGTATTTGTTCAGTTTCGAAACAAGTTCGGGCGCAACCGAATTCACGTATTCGTTGATGGTGTTCCAGGCTTCGTCGCCAGACACGATCAGCTCGGCGAAGTCCTCGTTGAACAGGTCGCGGATGACCTTGACCAGCACGTCGGGCTCTTCGTAGAGCGCGACCGCGGCACCGGCCGCCTTCTCCTTGGTTTCGGCGGCCTTGGCCTCGATCTGCGCCCACCGCTCCTGCAGCCGGTTGACGTCCGCGCGGATGTCTTCGGATTTGACGCCCTCGGACGCGGTACGGATGATGACCCCGGCGTCGGGCGGCACCACCTCGCGCAGGATCTCCTTGAGCCGCTGGCGTTCGGTGTCGGGCAGCTTGCGACTGATCCCCGTCGACGACGCGCCCGGCACGTACACCAGGTAGCGGCCGGCCAGCGACACCTGGGTGGTCAGCCGGGCGCCCTTGTGGCCGACGGGATCCTTGCTCACCTGGACGACGACGTAGTCGCCGGGCTTGAGGGCCTGCTCGATCTTGCGGTTGGCACCGCCCAGCCCGGCGGCTTCCCAGTTGACCTCACCGGCGTAGAGCACACCGTTGCGACCCCTGCCGATGTCCACGAACGCCGCCTCCATCGACGGCAGCACGTTCTGCACGATGCCCAGGTAGATGTTGCCCACCAGCGACGCCGAGGCCGCGCTGGTCACAAAGTGTTCGACGACGATGCCGTCCTCGAGCACGGCGATCTGGGTGTAGCGGGCGCCGGGGTGCGGCGGCTCGGTGCGCACTTTGTCGCGCACCACCATCACCCGCTCGACCGCCTCGCGGCGGGCCAGAAACTCGGCCTCGGTCAGCACCGGAGGGCGGCGCCGCCCGGCGTCACGCCCGTCGCGGCGGCGCTGCCGTTTGGCTTCCAGACGCGTCGAGCCGTTGATGCCCTGGATCTCGCCGCTGTCGCTGTCGGCGGCGTCCTTGTCGGCGCGCGGTGCGCGCTCGTGGACGACGGTGTTGGGCGGATCGTCGGGCGACGGGCCGTCGTCGGTGTCGTCGCCGGACCCGGACTTGCGGCGACGACGGCGCCGCCGGCGGCGGGTCGCGGTTTCGGTCGCGTTGTTGTCGTCGCTGTCGGTGTCGTCGGTGTCGTCGGCCTCCCCGGAATCCTGGTCGTCGTCGCCGTCGTCACCCTGCCCGCGGGCGTCTCCTGCGCCCTGCTCACCGCGTCCGCGGCCACGGCCGCGACGGCCCCGGCGGCGGCGCCGGCCGGCCGGGCGGTCGGCCTGCTCCTCGTCGCTTTCGTCGGTGTCGTCGTCGGAGTCGGAATCGTCGGCGTCGTCGGAGTCGTCGGCGATCTCGATCGGCTGCGGCGCGACGAACAACGGCATGTACTCGGGGCGCTCGGCCGTCGTCTCCAGCATCAGGCGCGACTCGGGTTCGGCCGCCTCGCCGACCTGGGCGTCGGGGGCCGGTGCGGCGGCCAGCAGATCGCGAACCCGGACCGCGTCGGCGCGGTCGACGGTGGAATGCGCGCTGCGGATCCGGCCGTCGAGCTCGGTGAGCGCGTCGAGCACCCGTCTGCTGGTCGTGCCCAGCGCTCGGGCCAGCGAGTGGACCCTCAGCCGGTCAGGCAGGTCCTCGCGCTCGGACGGGTTTTCTGGAAGGTCTGAGGATGGGGCACCGTCTATCACGTAATCTCCTCAAGCCCCCGGGCGCGTCGTGCAGACGCGGCCACGCGAGGGCTTCGCTATGTGCCCGGGTTACTTCCTCCCGGGCTTGTGCTGGTCTCGCGCCGAGCGGCTCTTGTCGAACTCGCTCGGCGCCCGGTCTGAATGATGGCTGGACAGTCGGCGCCGCATCGCGGGTAGCGGTGGTCGCGCTTGTCGAAGTCTTCATTCGGGCGTCAGTCAACGGTCCTGAGCCGGTCCGGCGACGTTCACCCGTGCTCCAGTATCCCATACGGCCGGTTCGGGGCCGACCCCTCCGACGAGAAGACCAAAAGATGGTTGCGCCTTGGCTAAGACTTGACCCGTTATTGTCTGGGGCTTTGAGGTTCCAGAGTCCGGCGACGATTTGGAGGCTGTGGTTGATGGCGTGGCCGCGGCGGCGGCATTGGTGAAGTATCTGCCAGTCTTTGAGCCGGGCGATGACGTGCTCGACGCGGGCCTTGAGCCGGCGATGCGCCCGGTAGTAGTCGTCACGGATGATGCGGCCGGAGCGGTCACGTCGCGGGGTGGTGATCGACGTGATGCCGCGGTATCCGCCGTCGCCGAGGACGACACGACCATCGAGCAGCGGCAGCACGGTGTGGCGGGCCACGATGACGTCGTTGCGGTTACCCGGCCAGCATTGGCTTGCCGCGAGCACGCGGCGCCGGTGAGCGCAGATGATGATCTGGCTGTTGACGCTGCGCCGGTAGTTGTTGCTCACCGCGCTGATGGATTGGTCGTGCACAGGGATCAGCGTGCCGTCGATGATCCACGGGCGATCGCTGTTGTCCGCAGTGGGTTGTAGTGCACCGGCCAGCACTGGTACTAGGTGGTGAATGACGCGGTCCACTGTCGATTGACTGGTGCCGAACAGCGCCGCCAGTGCGCGGGTGGTTAGGTTGGTGCGCAAATGGATCAGCACCAGCAGCACCCTGACCGCCACCGGCAGGGTCCAGGGGCGCCCCGGTGCGGTCGACAAGCGCTGTTGTGCCAGGGTGCAGACGATATGGACCTGGCCCTGAGTTAGGCCGGTAAGCGCCAGCAGGTTTCGCCATCGCTGTGGCAGCGGGTTGTTGTCGGTAGGTGATGGTTTCATACCCCACATGGCAGCGACGCGCCCCGACGCCACCCCGGTTAGCAGCGGTGAGGTGGTTCTGGCGCGGCGGCGGGGTAAGTCGAAGGCGCCGAACTTCAAATACGACGGGCCGGTGGCGGTGATCCAGCTGGAGCTGGATGTCTCCGATGAGCGCACCCGCCGGCGGTTGGAGCGGCAGTGGGAGGCGGTGTTTCGGCTACGCCGGGCGCTGCAGCGCGACGCTGCGGCGCGGTGTCGCGTGTATTGGGCGGCCCATCATGAACGTGCGCAAGACCCCAAGGCATTGCGGGAACGGTTGGGGTTGTCCCGCAAGGGCATTGAAGCCGCGGCGAAACGCCATATTGAGGCCAGTGGGTGGATGCGTGATCACCTAACCAAGGCGGTCGGCCTGCATGTGGCCGACGAGGTGTGGGAAACGATCGACCGGCACCTGTTCGCCGACTCGTCGGGGCGCCGCCATGGCCCGCCGCGGGTCGGTTCGTGGTGGGATTTCACCCGTATTCCCGGGCGGGCGCGCTCGCACACCAAAGACCAGCCGACGTGGGAGACTTACCGTCTGGTGGGCACCTTGGATGGTCACCTGGACACCTATCGGGACCGGCAACTGCCAGCTGAGGTGAGCACCGCGCACCAGGCGGCCGGCCAGCCGGGAGGTACGTCGATTCTGGCGCAGCCGGCTCGCCTGCGGGTGCCGTCGCGGCCCGCGAGTAAGTCGTGGTGGGATCACGACGGGATGTTGGCGGTGGTGTTCACCGGGCTGCCCGCCGGTGATCTCGTGATGCCGGTACGGTTGCCCCAGGGTGCGGGCCAGTGGCCGCATCTGGCTCATTTCCTGGCCGATCCTCGGGTGTGGCACAAGATCGACCTGGTGCGGGTAGGCGACCGCAAAGCCCCCGGTGGCTGGCGCTACTACGCACACCTGCTCATCCACGGCCGCGGGTATCAGTCACCGTCGACCATCGCGCGCCGCGGTGAGATTGCGGCCGGCCGGCGGGCCGGGGTGGACGCCAACGTGTCCAACTTCTCGGTCGTGTCGTTCCCCCATGATCACCCGGAGAGGCTGGTTGTCGGGCGGGTCGATTGCACCCCAGCCCAGCAGAAGGCCGCCGCTGGCGCTGCGAAGAAAACCCGGGCGCGGCAAAAAGCCCTGGATCGCTCCCGGCGCAACACCAACGCCGATCAGTACGGCCCGTCGGTGCGCCAGCACAAGCGTGCGGAACGCCGCGCGGCGGCCCGACTACCCACCCGCCAGGTCAGCAACCCGGGTGGGGCGCGGCATTCCCGCGCCGACGGGGTGCCGCTGCGCGCCTACCGCCACGACACACTGTCGCGCCGCTATCAGCGCACCCGTGCTGATCACGCCGCGGAATCACGCAGTACCAGCCAGGCCAAGCAGGCCCGCGCCAGCCAGGTCGCTGCCACGATCGTGTCCGCGCACGGCAACACGATCACCGTGGAGGATTGCCGCATTTCGACGTGGGCGAGGTTGTGGGGCAAGCGGATCGCACTGTTTAGCCCCGGCATGCTGGTGGCCGCGCTGCAAACCGAATGTGTTGCCACCGGCGGCCAGTTCTACCGCGCTGGCACCCACCCCACCGCGATGAACCAACACTGTCTGTGCGGCGCACGTGTCCCCAAAACGTTGCAGCAGCGCACCCATGACTGTCCACACTGCGGGCTGCACGACGACCGTGACATCGTCTCCGCGGCGTTGGCGGCCTGCGTCGAGTTCGCCAACCCAGACGATCCGCGCACCGCGCGGGTTGAGTACCGACTTGCCCACGCCCTGCGCGATGGGCTGGCCTCCCAGCAAGAGTGGGAGGGTTCAGTCAACCGGTACCAGCCACCAACACCACACGGTGAAGGATCGGCCAGGACCGGCAGCCACCACCACCCTGCGGTGGCCTCTGCTGAACAAGCGGCACCCGCCCTACCCCCGAACAGACCAGGCACGCCTGGACGTCGCGGGACCAGCCGAAAACAACCAGCACCCAAGCTGATTGGCGCCGCATGACCCATAACGGGTCAACTCTTAGACCTCCGGGAACCAGAGTGCGATTTCACGCGCGGCCGACTCAGCCGAGTCCGAGCCGTGCACCAGGTTGAACTGCGTCTCGAGGCCGAAGTCGCCGCGGATAGTGCCCGGCGCGGCCTTCTCCACCGGGTCGGTGGCGCCGGCGAGCTGGCGGACCGCCGCGACGGCTCGCGGCCCCTCGACGATGGCCGCGACCACCGGCCCCGACGTGATGAATTCCAGCAGCGGCGTGAAAAACGGCTTGCCCTCGTGCTCGGCGTAGTGCTTGCGAGCCAGCTCGTCGGCGACGTTGCGCAATTCCAGGGCGGCGAACGTCAGGCCCTTGCGCTCGATGCGGGCGATGATCTCGCCCACCAAGCGCCGCTCCACGCCGTCGGGCTTGATCAACAGCAGAGTCCGCTCGTCCACCATGCGCCGCTCCTCTTCATCCCTGCGCTCTGCATCGTCGCCGGCGCGCACGGCGGACAGCGTACCTGGCCGATCAGTCGGGCGGCTGTTGCTGGCCTGGCAACATGCCGCGCCGCTGCCGGCGCAGCACCTCGGCGCGAAAGTAGGCGATCAGCGCCCACACGCCGGCGAAGAGCAGCCCGATGAACCCGACCCCCGGATACACCAGAAAGCCGGCGATCGGCACCGCCTGCACCGCGAGGTTCGCCCAGATCGCCCACGACCGACCCTGCAGCCCGGCGAGCATGACAAGGAGCACGGCCAGGCCGATCAGATAGCCCAGCGCGACGGGAGTCAGCCCGCCGCCGACCGCGCCGACTACCGGCAACGCCAGCAGCACGACGATCGCCTCGAGGATCAGCGTTCCGGCCATCACGCCGCGGAAGCTCTTCCACGGGTCCGGGGCCGTCATGCCGGGTCCTTGCCGAACAACGTGCGGGCCGCCCCGGCGGTAACCACCGAGCCGGTGATGACGATGCCGGTTCCGGAGAATTCTTCGCCTTCCGCGGCGGCCTCGTCGACCAGGGCGGTGGCGGTGTCGATGGCGTCGCGCAGGTCGACGGCGCTCAGCACCCGGTCCGGCCCGAACCGCTGCTCGGCCGTCAACGCCAGCGACTCGACGTCCAGGGCCCGCGGAGATCCGTTGTGGGTGACCACGATTCGGTCCAGCACCGGCTCGAGCGCGGCCAGGATCCCGTCGACGTCTTTGTCGGCCAGCACGCTGATGACCCCGACCAGGAACCGGAAGTCGAACTCGTCGGTCAGGGTTTGGGCCAAGGCCGCGGCCCCGGCCGGGTTGTGGGCGGCGTCGATGTACACCGTCGGGGCGCTGCGCATCCGCTCCAGCCGGCCCGGACTGATGACAGCGGCGAACCCGGCCCGAACCGAGTCGACGTCGAGCTGGCGGTCCTTGCCGGCGCCGAAGAACGCCTCGACCGCCGCCAGCGCCAGCGCCGCGTTGTGGGCCTGGTGTTCACCGTGCAGCGGCAGGTGGACGTCGGAGTACACCCCGCCAAGGCCCTGCAACGTCAAAAGTTGTCCGCCGACGGCGATCTGGCGGTCGGCCACCGCAAACTCCGAATCCTCGCGGGCCACTGTGGCGTCAGCCCGAACCGATTGCGCCAGAAGCACTTCCATCACCTCTGGCCGCTGTCGGCCGATCACTGCCACGGTGTCGGACCCGGTGATGATGCCCGCCTTCTCTCCCGCGATCCCGGCGATGTCGTCGCCCAGGTAGTCGACGTGGTCGACGCTGATCGGGGTAATGACCGCGACCGGCGCATCGATCACGTTGGTGGCATCCCAGCGCCCGCCCAGCCCGACCTCGATGATCCCGACGTCGATCGGCGCATCGGCGAACGCGGCGAACGCCATCGCGGTGAGCACCTCGAACTTGCTCATCGCCGGTCCGCCGGCCTCCTGCGACTGCTGGTCGATCATCTGCACGAACGGCTCGATCTCCCGGTATGTCTCGACGTAGCGGGCCGGGCTGATCGGCTGCCCGTCGATCGCGATCCGCTCGACCGCCGACTGCAGATGCGGGCTGGTGGTGCGGCCGGTCCGGCGGTTCAGCGCGGTCAGCAGCGCGTCGACCATCCGCGCCACCGAGGTTTTGCCGTTGGTGCCCGCGATGTGAATGCACGGATAGCTGCGCTGCGGCGAGCCGAGCAGGTCCATCAGCGCGCTGATGCGAGTCAGGCTCGGCTCGATCTTGGTTTCCGGCCAACGCTGATCGAGCAGGTGCTCGACCTGCAGCAGCGACGCGATTTCGTCCGGGGTCGGAGCGTTCACATTCCGGCCAGGCGGCTGGTGATCCGGTCGACTTCTTCTTGGGCCACCCGCTGGCGGTCGCGGATCTTGTCGACGACGGCCGCGGGCGCCTTGGCCAAGAAGGCACTGTTGTCGAGTTTGGCGCTGGTGCCGGCCAATTCCTTTTGCGCGGCTGCCAAATCCTTTTCCAGGCGGCGGCGCTCGGCCTCGACGTCGATGGTGCCCGAGGTGTCGAGCTCGACGACGACGGTCCCGCCGCCGAGGCGAATCTCCAGGGACGCCGACGGGCTGAACTGCGCGTCCGGCGCGGTCAGCCAGGCCAGTGACGTCACGGCGCCCACCTGGCCACCCAGGTCGGCGTCGTCGATCCCCGAGAGCCGGGCCGGCACCTTCTGCCGGTCGGCCAGGCCTTGATCGCTGCGGAATCGCCGGATTTCGGTCACCAGCTTCTGCATATCGGTGATGCGTTGTGCCGCAACAGGATCCAAGTCGATGCCGGATGCTCGCGGCCAGTCGGCGATCACCAGCGACTCCTGACCGGTGAGCGCTTGCCACAACGCCTCGGTGATGAAAGGGATCACCGGGTGCAGTAGCCGCAGCAGGGTGTCCAGCACCGCGGCCAGCACGGCGTTGGTGTGGCTGAGGCCTTCGGCCAGTTGCGTCTTGGCCAGCTCCACATACCAGTCGCAGAATTCGTCCCAGGTGAAGTGGTAGAGCGCCTCGCACGCCCGGCTGAATTCGTAGCGGTCGAACGCCGAATCCACTTCGGCGCGAACCTCTTCCAGTCGGCCCAGAATCCAGCGATCGGCGTCGGTCAGCTCCTCGGGTAGTGGCGCCAGCGCCGCACCGTTCATCAATGCGAACCGGGTGGCGTTGAACAGCTTGGTGCCGAAGTTGCGCGACGCCCGGACATGGTCCTCGCCGATGGACAGGTCGCCGCCCGGGCTAGCGCCGCGGGCCAGGGTGAAGCGCAGCGCGTCGGCGCCGAACTGCTCCACCCAGTCCAGCGGGTCGACGCCGTTGCCCTTCGACTTGCTCATCTTGCGGCCGAACTCGTCGCGGATGAGCCCGTGCAGGAACACGTCGGTGAACGGCACCTGCGGGCCGCGCCGCCCGTCCAGGGTGATGACGTCGTCGTCGCCGACGAAGGTGCCGAACATCATCATCCGGGCTACCCAGAAGAACAGGATGTCGTAGCCGGTGACCAAAACGCTTGTCGGATAGAACTTTTCCAGCTCAGGGGTGCGTTCGGGCCAGCCCATCGTGGAGAACGGCCACAGCGCAGACGAAAACCAGGTGTCCAGGACGTCGTGATCCTGCTCCCAGCCTTCGGGCGGGGTTTCGTCGGGGCCGACGCACACCTGCTCGCCGTTGGGGCCGTGCCAGATCGGGATGCGGTGCCCCCACCACAGCTGCCGGGAGATGCACCAGTCGTGCATGTCGTCGACCCAGCCGAAAAACCGCGGCTCCAAGCTGGCCGGGTGAATCACGGTGTCGCCGTTGCGTACTGCGTCGCCGGCGGCCTTGGCCAGCGACTCCACCCGCACCCACCACTGCAGCGACAGCCGCGGCTCGATCGGCTCGCCGGTGCGCTCCGAGTGACCGACGCTGTGCAAATACGGCCGCTTCTCGGCCACAATGCGGCCTTGCTCCGCGAGCGCCTCGCGTACCGCGACCCGGGCCTCGAAGCGGTCCATGCCGTCGAATTGGGTTCCGGTACCGGCGATCCGGCCCTTGCTGTCCATGATGGTGGGCATCGGCAGCTCGTGGCGCAGGCCGATCTCGAAGTCGTTCGGATCGTGCGCAGGTGTGACTTTGACTGCGCCGGTGCCGAATTCGGGGTCGACGTGCTCGTCGGCGACGATGACGAGCTGGCGGTCGACGAACGGGTGCGGCAGGCTGAGCCCGACGAGATCGCGGTACCGCTCGTCGTCGGGATGCACCGCGATCGCGGTGTCGCCCAGCATCGTCTCGACCCGCGTGGTGGCGACCACGATGCTGGGCCCGTCGGGCGAGCCGTAACGGAACGACACCAGCTCACCCTCGACGTCCTCGTAACGGACTTCGAGATCGGAGATCGCGGTCTGCAGCTCGGGAGACCAGTTGACCAGCCGCTCAGCCTGGTAGATCAGGCCGGCGTCGTAGAGCCGCTTGAAGATCGTGCGCACCGCGCGGGACAGGCCCTCGTCCATGGTGAACCGGTCGCGGCTCCAGTCGACGCCGTCGCCGAGCCGGCGCATCTGGGCGCCGATCGTGCCGCCGGAGTCGCGCTTCCAGTCCCAGACCTTGTCGACGAACAGCTCGCGGCCGAAGTCCTCTTTGGTCTTGCCGTCGACGGCGAGTTGCTTTTCCACCACGATCTGGGTGGCGATGCCGGCGTGGTCCATGCCCGGCAGCCACAGCACCTCGTAGCCCTGCATCCGCTTGCGGCGGGTCAACACGTCCATCAGCGTGTGGTCCAGCGCGTGGCCCATGTGCAGCTCACCGGTCACGTTCGGCGGCGGCAGCACGATCGAATATCCGGGCTTGGTGCTGGTCGGATCCGCCGTGAAGTAGCCGGCGTCCACCCACCGCTGGTAGATGGTGCTCTCGACCGCGCCCGGATCCCACGACTTGGGCAGGGCATCGGCGGCGCGGCTCGGGCTGGTCACCGGTCAATTCTATGGAGGGCGAACGGCCGCCTCGACCTCCGCCCTTGTGGGCCGCGTTACTTCTTGCCGAAAAGTCCGCCGAGGATATCGCCCGCTTTGCTGCCGAGCACGTCGCCCAACACGCCGCCCAGCGACTTGTTGCGGCTGCCGGACATGCCACTGAGGATGCTGCCCAGAACGTCGTTGAGCGCGCCGCCGGACGCTTTCTCCTCCGCCGGGGCCGGCCCGCCCTTCTGCTGCGTCATTTGCTTGCCGATGTAGGCCAGCACGATCGGGGCCAGGATCGGCAACAGCTTCTGGATCAAGTCGGCATTGCCGGCTCCGGAACCCGATAGCGCCGCGGCGACCTGGCTGGTGTCGTTGCCGCCGAATATTCTCGCGATCGCCTGCTGACCCTGGTTCTCGTCGACGTGGTTGACGCCGGTGTCCAGTAAGCCTCGCGCGGCGTGACTGCTGGCCTCCGACTCGATCGCCGAGGCGTTGTCGGGATCCTGCGCGCTCTGGTGCACACCGCCGACCAGCACCGGCACCAGCAGCTGAACCGCGCTGTTCACTTCGGATTCGTCGACGCCGAGCTTGCCTGCAATGTCACTTGTGGGAATTTGGGCGAAGAGATCATCAAGGCCGGCCATGGACCCGTCCACCTAACGTCGCTGGGTTGTTGTCGTCATTCGGTGATGACAGTAGTCCAGTTGATCTTGTCGGACAGCGGTTCAGCGCCGCTCAATTCAACCGCGCGGTGCTCAGCGACACCCCCGCCGCCGGGAGGCGTGCCATCAGCGCGTCACCCATCGCGGCCGCAGGTGTGAGCACCCCACGCAGGTCGGACAGCTTGTCGCGGTCCAAGGCCAGCGCGAGGCCACTCTCGCCGAGCAGCACCGACGTCGCCTTGTAGCCAGGGTCGCCCTGCTGGGCCATCTTCGCCACATAGCGGGCGCCTGTGGTCGTGGTCGTGTAGGTCTCGACACGGTAGTAGCCGCGCTCGCGGGCGGCGGCGCTGGGACCAGTGCCCGGTTTTGGCGCCAGACGCTCCACCAGCCGGCGAGGCAGCAGCCGGAAATAGCGGTTGCCCAAGCCGAGCGTCGTGTTCGTCATGCCGGTGACGATGGCCGACACCGCCGGCGCGACGAACGAGGTTCCCACGCTCATATGCTCGCTGTAGCGGAATTTTCTGCCGTAGGCCCAGTCGAGTAATGCGTTGCTGCGCCGCACAATTCGGGTGTTGTACGGGGCCATCAGAAAACCCGCAGTCCAGCTGCCGGCCAGCTCCGGCGCGATGTCGCGTCCTCGGCGCCACGGCAGATCGGGCTGCGGCCCGAGGTCGGGTTCGGCACCGCGGTCGGGGCTCAGTGTGTAGGGGTCGGCGACCTGCCGTCGCGCGTCGGGGTCGCTGGAGGCCATCTGCATCATCTCCATCCCCGACGCGATGGTGCCGCCGGAAAGGCCACCGGAGAAGCGAAGCAACACGAAGTCGGTGTCGACGAGCTCGCCGGTGCCGTCGTCGCCGGCCGCTCGGTAGAGCGCATACACGGTCAAATCCGAAGGGATGGAATCGAATCCGCACGCATGCACGATCCGGGCGCCGGTGTCGGCGGCCTGCTTGTGGTACAGGTCGATGCTGTTGCGCACGAACATCGCCTCGCCGGTCAAATCGGCGTAGTCGGTGCCCGCGGCGGCGCAGGCACCGACCAGCGGCAGCCCGTAGCGGGTATACGGCCCGACCGTGGTGATGACCACCTGCGTCCGCGCCGCCATCGCATCCAGCGTGGACGGCTTGGACGCGTCGGCCTCCAGCAACGGCCAGGATTGTGCGGCAGCGCCCAGGGTTTCGCGCACCTTGGCCAGTCTTTCGGTAGAGCGGCCGGCCAGTGCAATGCGCGCGTCGCCGCCTGCCTTGGCGAGGTATTCGGCGGTCAGCTTGCCCACGAAGCCGGTCGCCCCGTACACGACGATGTCGAACTCACGCGTTTGGCTCACGAGGGCGACGCTACTCCCAGGATTTCGGGCCACTCGCCGGTCTCCCCGAGCACATGTTCGGCCAGGAACGCCAGCACCACCTGATACCAGACCTTGGTGTGCTGCGGTGCCAGCACCCAGTGGTGCTCTGACGGAAAATACAAGAACCGATGCGGGCTAGTGCCATCGTCGGCGGCAGGCAGCCCGGATTGCGCGAGCAACTCGTACCACAGCCGCAACGCTTCGCCGATCGGTACCCGATAGTCCTTGTCGCCGTGGATGATCAGCATCGGCGTGGTGATCGCCTCGACGAATCGGTGCGGTGAATGCGCGGCGGTCATCTGCGGGGTCATCTCGCGACGCCAGTAGTAGGCCACGTCGGTAGTCGGGCCGAATTGGTCCAGTGCCCACAGGCTGGCGTGGCTGACGATCGCGGCGAACCGGTCGGTGTGGCCGGCCACCCAATTGGCCATGTAGCCGCCGAACGACCCGCCCATCGCGGCCGTGCGGGCGGCGTCGACGCGCGGATGCCGGCACGCGGCGTCGGTGGCGGCCATCAGATCCTCGAACGGCGACCCGCCCCACGCGCCCCAGCCACGCTGAATGAACGCCTGTCCGTAGCCGGTGGACAGTGCCGGGTCGGGCAACAGCACCGCGTAGCCCTTCGCGGCCATCAGCCACGGGTTCCAGCGCCACGACCAGCCGTTCCAGCTGCCCAGCGGCCCGCCGTGAATCCACAGCAACAGCGGCGCGGGCGCGGTGTCCTCGGGCAGCACCAACCACGACCGCACCTTCGTCCCGTCTTGGGCCTTCGCGCTGATCTCGGTCAATGTCCCTGGCAGAGTGGGCAATTCGGTGCAGGGCAGCACGGTGACGGCGCCGCCCGGAGCGATTCGCACCGGGTGCGGCGGCATCGCATAGGAGCTGCGCAGTGCGTACAGCACCCCGCCGGGCGCGGCGACGACGTCGGTGTAGCCGAAATCGTCGTCGGTGAGTTGGGTGACCGCCGAGGTGGCGACGTCGACGGCGAACACCGGGATGCGCCCGGCCTGGTCGGCCGTCACGATCAGCGCGGTGCCGTCGCTCGACCACGTCACCGAGGACGGCCAGCGGTCCCAGTCCTCCGCCAGCGTCACGGGCTTCTCGCCGAATCGCAAGCATTGCAACGTCGTTCGAGGCGCCTGTTCGGGCGTGGAGATCGTTTCGCGGGTGAACGCCACGGCCGACCCGTCCGGTGAGATCGCGGGATGTTCCAGGTCCGCATCCGGATCGTCGGCGATCACGCTGCGTTCGCCCGACGCCAGGTCGACCTGCACCAGCACGGACCGTTGCGCTGGCCCCGGCCCGGCCACCCGCCATGTCGTCACCAGGAACCGGCCGTCGGCGCTGATGTCGTAGCCGGCCTCGCGCAACGCGCCGCCCGGATTCGGGGTCAGGTCACGCGGGCCGGACGCGTCGAAGAAGTGCGGTTGGTCGGGGCCAAGATCCTTGTCCCAGAACCGAACCGGAAACCCGTCGTGCAGGATCGCGGTCACCTTCGATTCCTTGCGCAGATCCCGCAGCCGCCGATCGCCGTCGACGCCGTCGGCCGAGGGCAGCAGCGGCGCGGCGATCACGGTGTTGTCGGCGCCGCTCGCGGCGCGTACCGCGGTGACTCCACCGGGCATGCCGAGCACTTCGACCGCTTCCCCGCCGGCGGCAGGCAACCGCCACAGCGAGGCCGGCGGTTTGTCGTCATCGGATGTCGGGCGCGACGACACGAACAGCAAGTCGCCGTCGACGGTGAAGGCCGGCGACGACTCACCGCGCGCACCGCGGGTCAGCCGGCGCGCGGGCGCGCGGCCCGCCGGGTCGACTTCCCAGATCGCGCTCACGTACTCGGCGCGTTTGTCGTCGAGCTCGGTGACCGTGGTCACCAGTCGCGACCCGTCGACCGACACGGCCAAGCCGGAAACCCGCGGCAGGGCGAGGTAGTCGTCGAGGTCGTCGAATGGCGTTGCGCTCATCCGTCTTGGGTAGCACAGCCGTGCACACGATAGGTTCGGCCGTGTGGCGCAACGCATCGTGGTCGTAGGCGCGGGCATCGCGGGTCTGGCCAGCGCGGTGGCTCTGCAGCGGTGTGGCCGCGAGGTTTCGGTGGTCGAGGAACGCACCGACACATCGGCCGGGGCGGGGATCAGCATCTGGCCCAACGCGCTGGCCGCGCTGGACCACATCGGCGTCGGCGACGAGGTCCGCCAGGCCGGTGGTCGTGTCACCGCCGGCGCGCTGCGCTGGCGCGACGGCTCGTGGCTGCGCCGTCCCGCCAACGAACGGTTGGTCACCGCTCTCGGGGAACCGATGGTGGTGGTGCAGCGCTCGGTGCTGCGGGACATCCTGACCGCAGCACTGGCGCCCGGCACGGTGGAATACGGGCGGTCCGTTGCTACCGTCGCCGTCAACGGAGAGGTTCGACTCGAGCTGTCCGACGGCACGGCCCGCACCGCTGATGCGGTCGTCGGCGCCGACGGCACCCGCTCGGTGGTGGCGCGGCACCTCAACGGCCCGCTGACACACCGCTACGCGGGCTATACCGCGTGGCGCGGGGTCGCGTCCTGCGCCATGGACCCGGAGTTGGCCGGCGAGACTCTCGGGCCCGGTGTGCAAACCGGCCACGTCCCGATGGGGCCAGACCGCACCTACTGGTTCACCACCGAACGGGCGCCGGAAGGACGGGTGTCGCCCGGCGGCGAGTTGCCGTACTTACAGAGAAAGCTGGCGGGCTGGCCGGAGCCCGTCCCGAGCATGCTTGCCGCGACGGCACCCGCCGACATCTTGCGCAATGACCTCTATGACCGCAGTCGTGCCCGGTGCTGGGCTCGTGGTCCGGTCGCGGTACTCGGCGACGCAGCCCATCCCATGCGCCCACATCTGGGCCAGGGCGGGTGCCAGGCACTCGAAGATGCCGCGGCACTGGCCGCCTGCGTCCGGCGCGACGGCGACCTGCCGACGGCGTTCGCACGGTTCGCCGCCTTCCGGAGACAGCGGGTCGCCTCGATCGTCCGTGAGGCGGCATTGATCGGGCGGGTGATCAACGCCCGTCCCGCGATGCTGAGCGCCATCGCCGCGCGGGCCAGCGTGCTGATGCCGGAGAGGGTGCTGACCCGGCATCTGGCGACGGTGGCGGCGCGGACGGCGTTCGTGTTGCCTGGTCCTGAATAGACGACGGTGCCGGGCCCGAAGGCCCGGCACCGTCTTGTGTAGCCGTTAGGTCAGCCGCGCCGGCCGCAGACCGGCCAGGCGCCGATGCCCTGCGTACGCAGAACGTTCTCGGCCACCCGGATCTGCTCCTCGCGGCTCGCGCTGGCCGGGGAGCCCGAGCCACCGTTGGCACGCCAGGTGCTCGGGGTGAACTGCAGACCACCCACGAAGCCGTTACCGGTGTTGATCGACCAGTTGCCACCGGACTCGCACTGCGCGATGGCGTCCCAGTTCACGCTGTAGGCCTTCTTCACCGGCGCCGGAGCCGGAGCGGGCTCCTCGGGAGCGGCCTCCGGGGCGGGGGGCGCCTCGGGTGCCGGGGGCAGGTCCTCCGGAGCCGGGGGCAGGTCCTCGGGAGCCGGCGGGACGTCCTCCGGGGCCGGGGGCAGGTCCTCAGGGGCCGGAGGGAGATCCTCCGCGGGCGCCGCGTCGCGCATAGTGCCGAGTGCGGCGTTCGAGTCCCAGGCCTCGCCTTCCGCGTAGGCGGTCGCGGCGAAGGGCGCGAGCGGCGCAGCGGCAAGCGCCCCGGTGATAGCGGCCATGATGAGCGTCTTGTGGACGTTCTTCAACATCGTTCCTTTCGCGGTGCGCGCGCCAAAGCAAGCCCACGACGTGGGCTTGGGGTGCCTGTGCAGGCTGGTTGGTGCTTTGGAACGTGCCGTCTCGTTCAGGCACGACAGCGGGGACGTGGTTCGTCCGGCGGGCTAGTGCCCGATGGCTGCGCGACGGCCGTGCCGTTCGCAGCCCCGCTCACACGCGGGTCCGTGGATTCGATTTTGGGTGGCCGTTTAGGGCCGACACGGACCGTACGAGACCGGATTGCATTCGTCATCTCACGCGACACGCATATCTCGGTTCGGTAACGACCCCATTATGGCCGGCACTGTTAATTGTCTTCCCAGGTCACGGATATCTTTTTCGTCGGCGTCAAACCGGGAAACTCAGCGTCGCGCCGTGAGCCAAATCACGCATAAATTGTGAGCTAGGCCACCGATTTTCGGGGCGCAAACTGCCGGTTTGGCGGCTGACACGGTGTCAGCAAGGCCGTACGCGTCCCGTGCCGGCTATCGCGCCGAGACCGTGCGGTTCGCGGACCCGCTACTGGCCAATGCACTGGATTACTCAGATCCACTGCACTGCAGGCTTTTTCATTTCAAACTTCATTCAGACCTGAGAGCTACCACCGGTTTCAGCACTTATGTTCGCCAACCATGCTGTGCCACAACGGATTTCGAAACCACTATGCCGATCCGCGAAGAAACCCGCGAGCCTGTGCTGGCAGCGGGCGACGGCGTGACTGGATACCGATTCGCCGCGCGAAACCAGCGAATTTTTCACCTCGTATCGGCGCCGGGTCAAGCTTTGACCGGCTGTAATCCCTTCTACCGCAAGGGAATATCAACCGCCTCTTGCCGACCTCGCGTCCACCCCATGCGCGCAATTCTTGGCACTAATAGCCAATTATTGCAATTCCGGCGGCGAATTATTCATTGTTTGAGCCGAGAATTTAGCCAAGAATTGACGACAATAACGCCGAATTGTGGGCGCTCAGCGGCCGGACTGCAGCAACGAGCGCAGATCGTCCGCCGAATTCACATTGCTCAGCGGCCGGGAGTCGGGCACCACGATCCGTTGAGCATCGATGCTGTCGACCAGCGCACGCATGGTGCGTTCGCCGGCGGCCACCAGCGCGTCGACCCGGTCGGCCAGGTCGGTCCGGTACACCGCGGCCAGGTAATGGTCACGGCCGTCCCACGGCAACGTCACCTCGGCATCCACCTCGGCGGCCCGGTCGGCCAGCATGTCGATCAAATCCACGGTCAGCAGCGGCATGTCGACGGCGCACACGAACGCCCGCTGGGCGCCGGCCTCGCGAGCGGCCCGAAGTCCGCGTCCGGTCGCCAACAGCGGACCCAGCCCGCGCACCTCGTCACGCAGTATCTCCGCCGGCAGCTCCGGCAGCGGCTGTCCCGGCGCGGCGACCACGAAAACCGGCTGGCAGCGCTTCCCGACGATCCCGACCACGTGCTCGACCATGGTCGTGGCACCGCCGGACGCCGCAATCTCCTCGGGTACCGCAAGAGTGGCCTTGTCGCGGCCCATCCGCCGAGAGGCGCCCCCCGCCAGCACTACCCCTGCTAACGAGCCCGGAGCGGCTGCCACGTCAGGCGACGGTCCAGGTGTCGCGCCCCCGCAGCAACGCTTGCAGTGCGGAGCGGTCCGGTGGGGCAGTCGCCGCGGAAGCAGTCACCTGCGCACGTGCGGCGTCGTCGTAGGTGGGCCGGCTGACCTGACGGAAGATGCCCATCACGGTGTGTTCGAGGTTCTGGTCGGACAGCCGCGACAACGCGAACGCGTAGGCCGAGTCGGTGGTGTGCGCGTCGTGCACGACGATCTCGTCGGCACTGACGTCGGCGGTCTTGGCCACCTCGAGGCCGAATCCGGAACGCACCACGCAGTATTCGTCGTTGGCGCCGAAGATGATCGGCTCGCCGTGGTGGACGTTGATCACCCGCTCTTCGGAGCCTTCTTTGCGCAGCGCGTCGAAAGAGCCGTCGTTGAAGATCGGACAGTCCTGCAGGATCTCGACCAGGGCCGACCCGCGATGGGTGGCCGCGGCGCGCAGCACCTCCGACAACCCCTTGCGGTCGGAGTCCAGCGCGCGGCCCACGAAACTCGCTTCGGCGCCCAGCGCCAGCGACACCGGGTTGAACGGCTGGTCGAGCGATCCCATCGGGGTGGACTTGGTGACCTTGCCGACCTCGGAGGTCGGCGAATACTGGCCCTTGGTCAGACCGTAGATCCGGTTGTTGAACAGCAGGATCGTCAGGTTGACGTTGCGCCGCAGCGCGTGCACCAAATGGTTGCCGCCGATCGAGAGCGCATCGCCGTCGCCGGTGACCACCCACACCGACAGGTCCTCGCGGGCGAGCGCCAACCCGGTCGCGATGGCCGGCGCGCGACCGTGGATGGAATGCAGACCGTAGGTCTCCAGGTAGTACGGAAAGCGGCTGGAGCAGCCGATACCGCTGACGAACACGATGTTCTCGCGGCGCAGCCCGAGCTCGGGCAAGAAGTTGCGGATGGTGTTGAGGATGACGTAGTCACCACAACCGGGGCACCAGCGCACCTCCTGGTCACTGGTGAAGTCCTTGGCCTTCTGCGGCTGGTCAGTGGTGGGCACCCCGCTCAGCGCGCTCAACCCCAGGTCGTGGCCGATCAGGTCCGTCATGCGTCAGCTCCTGCTCCAACCGTCGCCGCTGCCATTCTGGCGACCATCGCCTTGTCTTCCTCGATCTCGGCCAGCGTGCCGCCCAGCGCGGCGCTGATAAGGCGGCTCACTTCGTCGGCCAGGAACGACAGTCCCTGCACCTTGGTGACCGACTGGATGTCCACCAAATACTTCCCGCGCAGCAGCAGCGCGAGCTGGCCCATGTTCATCTCTGGCGCCACCACTTTCGGGTAGCGGCGCAGCACGTCGCCCAGGTTGGCCGGGAACGGGTTGAGATACCGCAGGTGGGCGTGCGCCACCTTGATGCCCCTGCGGCGCGCCCGCCGGCACGCCTCCCCGATCGGGCCGTAGGTGCTGCCCCACCCGATCAGCAACAACTCGGCGTCACCGGTCGGGTCGTCGACCTCGAGGTCGGGGACGCGAATGCCGTCGATCTTGGCCTGGCGCAACCGAACCATCAGGTCGTGGTTGGCCGGCTCGTAGGAGATGTTGCCCGACCCGTTGGCCGCCTCCAGGCCGCCGATGCGGTGCTCCAAGCCCGGAGTGCCGGGAATTGCGAACTGCCGCGCCAGGGTCTCTGGGTCGCGGGCGTACGGCTGGAACGGTTCACCGGCCTTGGCGAAGGTGTGCTCGATGGGTTCCAGGGTGCTGACGTCCGGGATCTGCCACGGCTCGGAGCCGTTGGCAATTGCGCCGTCGGACAACACGATCACCGGGGTGTGGTAGGACACCGCGATGCGCACCGCCTCCACCGCCGTCTCGAAGCAGTCCGACGGCGACCGCGGCGCCAACACCGCGACGGGCGATTCGCCGTTGCGGCCGTACATCGCCTGCAGCAGGTCGGCCTGTTCGGTCTTGGTCGGCATGCCGGTCGACGGGCCGGCCCGCTGCACGTCGATCACCAGCAGCGGCAGCTCGGTCATCACGCCGAGCCCGATGGCCTCGGACTTCAGCGACAAGCCCGGCCCCGAGGTGCTGGTGACCCCGAGCGCGCCGCCGTAGGCCGCGCCCAACGCGGCGCAGACGCCGCCGATCTCGTCTTCGGCCTGGAAGGTGATGACGTTGAAGTTCTTGTGCTTGGACAGCTCGTGCAGGATGTCGGAGGCCGGCGTAATCGGATAGCTGCCGAGCACTACCGGGATGTCGGCGAGCTGGCCGGCGGTGACAATCCCGTACGCCATCGCGGTGTTGCCGGAGATCTGCCGGTACTCCCCCGCCGGCAGCTTCGCCGGAGACACGTCGTAGGTGGTGCCGAACGCCTCGGTGGTCTCGCCGTAGTTCCAGCCGGCCTTGAGCGCCAGCACGTTGGCCTCGGCGATGTCGGGCTTGCGGGCGAACTTCTCGCGGATGAAGGTCTCGCTGGTTTCGATGGGCCGCCCGTACATCCAGGACAGCAGACCGAGCGCGAACATGTTCTTGGCCCGCTGGCCGTCCTTCTTCGAGGCGCCGATGGCCTCGACGGCGCCCAGCGTCAGCGTCGTCATCGGCACCGCCTGCACGACGTATTCGGACAGCTCCCCGGACTCCAGCGGGTTGTCCTGGTAACCGACCTTGGCCAGGTTGCGCTTGGTGAACTCGTCGGAGTTGGCGATCACCAGCCCGCCGCGCGGCAGGTCGCCGATGTTGGCCTTCAGTGCAGCCGGGTTCATCGCAACCAGCACGTCCGGGCGGTCACCGGCAGTGAGGATGTCGTACTCGGCGATTTGAATCTGGAACGACGAGACGCCGGGCAGGGTGCCCTGCGGGGCGCGGATCTCGGCCGGGTAGTTGGGCTGGGTGGCCAAGTCGTTGCCGAACAACGCGGCCTCGGAGGTGAACCGATCACCGGTGAGTTGCATGCCGTCACCGGAGTCCCCGGCGAAACGAATGACGACTTGTTCCAGCTTCTGCCGCTTGGCTGCGGCCGTGCCGGCTGAATGAGATTCTGACCTGGCTCCGTTGTCGTTCGGACCCACGTCCCCGCCTTCCGTCGCTGTCTATCGCACGGGCACTCTGCGGTGCGCCTGCCGGTACCTGCCGTCGGAGTGAGCCCCGGCCGCGTTTTATGTCACTGGCAGTACCGATTATTGCACTGCTCTTAGGGTTTCATTCACGCCAGCGCCCATCACCACAGTAGCGCTATCGGTCCAAAAATCGAGGTCAGACGCGCGGCGTGGAAGCGTGCAGGTGCGAAGTGTGGTGTTCATCACTTTTGCTGGAATGCGAAGTCTAAGAACAAAACCTACGCATGAGTAACATTAGCTAGCACCCCGCCGGGGCCGCGAATCAGGCGCTCTTGTCGCGTCGCTCGGTGCGCGACGGCTTGCGCGGCACGATCGTCGGCAACACGTTGTCCTGCACCGTCTCCTTGGTCACGACGACCTTGGCGACGTCGTCGCGGCTGGGGATGTCGTACATCACCGGCAGCAGCACTTCTTCCATGATCGCCCGCAAGCCGCGGGCGCCGGTGCCGCGGTGGATCGCCTGCTCGGCGATGGCCTCCAGCGCATCCTGCGTGAATTCCAGTTCCACGCCGTCCATTTCGAAGAGCCGAGTGTATTGCTTGACCAACGCGTTCTTCGGCTGGGACAAAATCTTGACCAGTGAGTCCATGTCCAGGTTGGTCACCGACGCGACCACCGGCAGTCGGCCGATGAATTCCGGGATGAGCCCGTACTTGATCAGGTCTTCGGGCATCACCTCGGCGAAGTGATCGGTGGTGTCGATCTCGGCCTTGGAGCGGACCTCGGCGCCGAAGCCCAGCCCGCGTTTGCCGACCCGGTCGGAGACGATCTTCTCCAGCCCGGCGAATGCGCCGGCCACGATGAACAACACGTTGGTGGTGTCGATCTGGATGAACTCCTGATGCGGGTGCTTGCGCCCACCCTGCGGCGGCACTGACGCCTGGGTGCCCTCCAGAATTTTCAGCAGCGCCTGCTGCACGCCTTCGCCGGAGACGTCGCGGGTGATCGACGGGTTCTCGCTCTTGCGCGCGATCTTGTCGACCTCGTCGATGTAGATGATGCCAGTCTCGGCGCGTTTGACGTCATAGTCGGCGGCCTGGATCAGCTTGAGCAGAATGTTCTCGACGTCCTCACCGACGTATCCGGCCTCGGTCAGCGCGGTGGCGTCGGCGATGGCGAACGGCACGTTGAGCATCTTGGCCAGCGTCTGGGCCAGGTAGGTCTTGCCGCAGCCGGTGGGTCCCAGCATCAGGATGTTGGACTTGGTCAGCTCGACGGGCTCGCCGGAACGGGAAGTCTTGTCGCCGGCCTGGATGCGCTTGTAATGGTTGTAGACCGCGACCGCCAGTGTGCGTTTGGCGGTGTCTTGGCCGATGACGTAGCCCTCCAGGAATTCGCGTATCTCGGCCGGCTTGGGCAGCTCATCGAGTTTGACGTCGTCGGCGTCGGCGAGTTCCTCTTCGATGATCTCGTTGCACAGGTCGATGCACTCGTCACAGATGTATACGCCGGGGCCCGCAATGAGCTTCTTGACCTGCTTTTGGCTCTTCCCGCAGAAGGAGCACTTCAGCAGGTCACCGCCGTCTCCGATGCGCGCCATGGTGCTGGGGGCCTACTTCCTGTTCACCGTTCGTGTGGTATGCCGCGTGTATTTCCCGACGCTACCCGCTTGCTCCGGCGCGACGCGACCGTTAAGGCCGAATCGCGTCAGTGATATTCGTGCCTGTCTGCTGCGAACATATCGCCTCACGGCGCTTGGCGCGCCTCGTAACGCGCCGCCGTGTCCCTGGCGTGTCGCGGCCGTTACTGGACCGATTCGCGGGCCCTACCCTGGGCCCGTGGGAATGGCCGTGCCCGAGGATACCGTGTTGATCGGCGACGGTGGCCTGGCCACCGAGCTGGAGGCGCGCGGCAACGACCTTTCCGACCCGTTGTGGTCGGCGAGGCTGTTAGTGGACGCGCCAGCGGAGATCGAGGCTGTGCATCGAGCGTTCTTCCGCGCGGGAGCGATGTATGCGACCACGGCCAGCTATCAAGCCTCGTTCGACGGTTTCGCCGCTCGCGGGATCGACCGGAGGGACGCCGTTCGGCTGCTGCGCCGCAGCGTCGAGCTGGCCAGAGCAGCGGGTCCCTGGGTTGCCGCATCGATCGGGCCGTATGGCGCGGCGCTGGCCGACGGGTCGGAATACCGCGGGCGATACGGGCTTTCCGTGGCGCGGTTGGAGTCCTGGCATCGTCCGCGGTTCGAGGTGCTGGCCGAGGCCGGCGCCGACGTGCTTGCACTGGAGACAGTGCCCGACGTCGACGAGGGCGAGGCGCTGGTGAACCTGGTCCGTGGGCTGGGGGTGCCGGCCTGGCTGAGCTACACGATCGACGGCGCCTTTACCCGGGCCGGGCAGCCGCTGGCCGAGGCGTTCGCGGTGGCGGCGGGTGTGCCGGAGATCGTCGCGGTCGGGGTCAATTGCTGCTCACCCGACGACGTGCTGCCGGCGATCTCGATGGCGGCCGAGACGGGCAAACCCGTCATCGTCTATCCCAACAGCGGAGAGCGCTGGAACGGCGCCCGCCGCGCCTGGGTCGGGCCGTCGCGATTCTCGGCCCAGCTTGTGCCGCAATGGGTTTCGGCGGGAGCGCGGGTGATCGGCGGGTGCTGCCGGGTGCGGCCGGCCGACATCGCCGAGCTGGCCGCCGCGCTGCGGTGATTACGCCGGCTGCGCCGAGAGCTTCCGGTACTCCAGCACGGTGTCGATGATCCCGTAATCCTTGGCCTCTTCGGCGGTCAGGATCTTGTCGCGGTCGGTGTCCTTGCGGATCACCTCGGCCTCCTTGCCGGTGTGGCGGGCCAGCGTCGTCTCCATCAGCGTGCGCATCCGCTCGATCTCGGCGGCCTGGATTTCCAGATCGGAGAACTGGCCCTGAATCACGCCCGACAGCGACGGCTGGTGAATCAGCACCCGCGCGTTGGGCAGCGCCATCCGCTTACCGGGTGTACCGGCGGCCAACAACACCGCCGCGGCCGAGGCGGCCTGCCCGAGGCACACCGTCTGGATGTCGGCGCGCACGTACTGCATGGTGTCGTAAATCGCCATCAGCGACGTGAATCCGCCGCCCGGGGAGTTGATGTACATCGTGATGTCGCGGTCGGGATCCAGCGACTCCAGCACGAGAAGCTGCGCCATGATGTCGTTGGCCGACGCGTCGTCGACCTGGACGCCGAGGAAGATGATGCGCTCCTCGAACAGCTTGTTGTACGGGTTGGATTCTTTGACGCCCCAACTCGAGTGCTCGATGAACGACGGCAGGATGTAGCGAGCCTGCGGCTGGATCTGAGGAGTCATCGGGCTTCTCCATTGACGGGGGCGTTGGTGATGATGTGGTCGACGAACCCGTATTCCAGGGCTTCGGCAGCGGTGAACCAGCGGTCGCGATCGGAGTCGGCCATGATCCGCTCGATCGGCTGGCCGGTGAATTCCGCGTTGAGCCGGAACATCTCCTTCTTGATGACGGCGAACTGCTCGGCCTGGATGGCGATGTCGGCCGCGCTGCCGGTCACGCCGCCCAGCGGCTGGTGCATCAGGATGCGGGCGTGCGGTAGCGAGTAGCGCTTGCCTTTGGTGCCAGCCGCCAGCAGGAACTGGCCCATCGAGGCGGCCATGCCCATCGCGTAGGTGGCGATGTCGCACGGGGCGAGCACCATCGTGTCGTAGATCGCCATGCCGGCGCTGATCGATCCGCCCGGGGAATTGATGTACAGCGAAATGTCTTTGGTCGGGTCTTCGGCGGCGAGCAGCAGAATCTGCGCGCAGAGCCGATTGGCGATGTCGTCGTTGACCTCAGAACCCAGGAAGATGATGCGCTCAGAGAGCAAGCGCTCATAGACCGAGTCGACGAGGTTCAGACCCTGCGTGTTCGAACGCATGTCACCGCTCACAGTGGACTACCTGCTTTCTCGTGTTCGTCTATGTTCGACACTAACCAACCGGCGCCGTGGTGCACTCCCCCAAGTGCCCGCGTTCGCTCAGAGCTTCACTCGACGTCGTCCGCCGGCTCGTCGGCCTCGTCGGCCCCCTCCGTGCGCCGACCGAAGAACTCGCTGGTGTCGATCACATTCCCGTCGGTGTCGGTGACCGTGGCCGCCTCGACCACCGCGGCGATGGTCAGGCCGCGGCGCACGTCGGCGAACATGGCCGGCAACTGGTTGTTCTGCTGGATATAGGTCAGCAGTTGCTGCGGCTCCACCCCGTATTGCTGCGCGGTCATCACCAGCCGCTCGGTGAGGTCGTCCTGGCCCACCTGGATGTCCAAGTCGTCGGCCAGCGCGTCGAGCAGAAGCTGGGTCTTGATGGCCTTCTCCGCACCGGCGCGGGTGTCGGCATCGAACTCCTCGCGCGACGAGCCCTGCTCGGCAAGCGCCGCGGCGAATTTGGCTTCGTCGTGGTCGAAGCGGTGGATGGCGTTGTGCAACGCGTCGTCGACCTGAGCCTGCACGACCGCCTCGGGTAGCGGCATGTCGACCTGCTCGAGCAGGGCGTCGAGCGTGGCGGTGCGGATTGCCTCCGCCTGCTGGATGCGCTTGACCCGTCGCACCTGCTCGGCCAGGTTGGCCCGCAGCTCCTCGATGGTGTCGAATTCGCTTGCCAATTGGGCGAATTCGTCATCAGGCTCGGGCAGTTCGCGTTCCTTGACCGACCCGACGGTCACGGTGACCTCGGCGTCCTTCCCGGCGTGCGGGCCGGCGGCCAGCTTGGTGGTGAAGGTTTTCGATTCGCCCGCCGAGAGCCCGACGATCGCTTCGTCGAGCCCCTCGACCAACTGGCCGGACCCGACCTCGTGGGACAACCCCTGCGTCGTCGCCTCCGGCACGTCCTCGCCGTCGACCGTGGCGGACAGGTCGATCGAGACGAAGTCGCCGTTGGCGGCGGGCCGGTCGACCCCGGTGAGCGTGCCGAACCGGGCCCGCAGCGACTGCAGCTCGGCGTCGACGTCCGCGTCGCTGACCTCGATGGGGTCGACGGTGATCTTCAACGAACTGAGGTCGGGCAGCGTGATTTCCGGGCGGACGTCGACCTCGGCGGTGAACGTCAGCTCCTGGCCGTATTGCTTGTTGGTCACCTCGATGTCGGGCTGGCCCAGCGGGCGGACCTCCGATTCCGTCACCGCCTGGCTGTAGCGGCTGGGGAGGGCTTCGCTGACGACCTGGTCGAGCATCGCTTCGCGGCCGAAGCGCGCCTCGAGCAACTTTGCCGGCGCCTTGCCGGGACGGAAACCGGGCAGTCGCACCTGCTTGGCCAGCTCCTTGTAAGCACGGTCGAAGTCGGGTTCGAGCTCCGTGAACGGCACCTCGACATTGATCCGAACCCGGGTCGGGCTCAACTGCTCGACGGTGCTTTTCACGGCTGTGCTCCTCGATCTCGGTTCTGATGGGCTTCGGCGCTCGGTGCGGAGTCGGGGTGACAGGATTTGAACCTGCGGCCTTCCGCTCCCAAAGCGGATGCGCTACCAAGCTGCGCTACACCCCGCGGTGACCTCGCGATCCTACGGCCCGGCGACGCAGTCCCCGGCAGCGACCTCACGGCAAGGTCACGGGACGGCGTCATTTGGATTTGATGTCGGACGCGCCGTACAGTCTGGCTCGAGTTGTGCATGCGGGCGTAGCTCAATGGTAGAGCCCTAGTCTTCCAAACTAGCGACGCGGGTTCGATTCCCGTCGCCCGCTCGAAGCGGGGGTAACCCGGCAGGAAGGCTCAATGAGCGACGTCGAAATCCAGGGCATGTGCGCGTCGGGTTTCGAGAAGGTTCGCGACGCGTTCCGCCAGAACTTCGCGCTGCGCGGCGAGGTCGGCGCCGCTGTCGCCGCCTGGGTGGACGGTGCTCTCGCGGTCAATCTGTGGGGCGGCTCCGCGGACGCGGCTGGCGAACGGCCCTGGCGGGAAGACACCCTGGCCACCGTGCTTTCGGGCACCAAAGGGCTGAGCAGCACGTGCGTGCACCAGCTCGTCGAGCGTGGCGTGATCGATCTGAATGCGCCGGTAGCCCGGTATTGGCCGGAGTTCGGGCAGGCCGGCAAAGAGGCCATCACCATCGCGATGGTGATGAGCCATCGGTCGGGGGTGATCGGCCCGCGCACCCGGATGCCGTGGGAGAAGGTCGCCGACTGGGATTTCGTCTGCGAGCAGTTGGCCGCCGCCGAACCGTGGTGGGAGCCGGGCACCGCGCAGGGCTACCACATGACCACGTTCGGGTTCATTCTCGGCGAGGTGGTGCGCCGCGTCACGGGCCGAACGATCGGCCAGTACCTGCGTACCGAAATCGCCGAGCCGATGGGGATCGACGTGCATATCGGCCTGCCCGCCGCGCAGCAGCACCGCTGCGCCGATCTGGTGAACAAGCCGCATATCCGCAAGATGCTGGCCGATGTCAATGCCCCGGGCTACCCCACCTCGCTGGATCAGCACCCCAAGGCGGGGCTGGCGGTTTCGATGGGGTTCGCCCCCGACGACGAGCTGGGCTCCAATGACTTGACGCGGTGGCGCGCACTGGAATTCCCGGGCACCAATGCGCAGGTGTCGGCGCTGGGGCTGGCGACGTTTTACAACGCGCTCGCCCAGGAGAAGCTGCTGTCCCGCCGCCACATGGAGCTGGTCCGGGTGCCGCAGGGTGGCTTCGAAACCGACCTGGTGCTGGGTCCGCGGGTCGCCGACCACGGCTGGGGCCTGGGCTACATGCTCAACCAGCGCTGCGTCAACGGACCCAATCCGCGGATCTTCGGGCACGGCGGGTTGGGCGGCTCGTTCGGGTTCGTCGACTTAGAACATCGAATCGGCTACGCGTATGTGATGAATCGGTTCGACGCCACCAAGGCCAATGCCGACCCGCGCAGTGTCGCGATGTCCGGCGAGATCTACGCCGCGCTGGGCGTCAAGGGAAACTGACCTCGACGTCAGCAAGCGACGGTCGCGGCGTTGGCCGCGACCGTCGCTTGCGGTAGTCAGATGCGGTTAGTGGCGGGGTCCGCCGGGGTGATCCCCTGGGCCACCGGGCCCGCCGGGGTGGTCGTCGGGGCCACCGGGACCGGGGTGCCATCCGGGGCCACCGGGCGGCGGCCCGCCAGGTCCCCAGCCGGGTCCCCAGTGCGGGTCGGGATGTGGGTTGGGTCCGGGCCCGCGCCAGTTTTCGTGGCAGCCGTTCCAGTCCCAGTTAGGCCCCCAGCCAGGGTCCCAGAAGTCACCCGGGCACCATTGCGGGAAGGGGCCGGGCTGGGCGTGGGCGTCCGATGCGGCGCCGACACCAGCCAACCCCAGACCGACGGCGACGACGGCTGTTGCTGCGGTGATGTGTGCGATTCGTTTCACGCAGTCCTTCGTATCAAACGAACCTGTGCGCCAGATGTGAGTAAGTTTTGAATGGAATGCGTTGCGCGCCAACCTTGATCAACGCCGTGAGCTATCGCTGGCATTCGGGGCACCAGAAGACATTGCGGCCTTCCAGTTCCGCGGTACGCACCGTCGTCCCGCACACCCGGCACGGGTCGCCGGCGCGCCGGTACACATACGTGCGCGGGCGGTCGGGCAGATACGACGGGGCGCCGTGGTCGTGCTCGGGGCGTACCACGATGATCTTGCCGCGGCGCAGGCCCACTTTCATGAGTGCGACCAAATCCGTCCACGCCGCCGTGAATTCGGCTTCGGTGATCGCCCGGCCGAGCCGATAAGGGTCGATCGCGTGGCGGAACAGCAACTCGCTGCGATAGACGTTGCCCACACCGGCGATCACCGTCTGGTCCATCAGCAGTGCGCCGATTGGCCTGCGGGACTTGGTGATCCGCGTCCACGCCCACTGTGGATCTGCGTCGCGGCGCAACGGGTCGGGGCCGAGCCGGGCTACCACGTCGGCCACTTGGGCGTCGTCGAGCAGCTCGCACACCGTCGGCCCTCGTAGGTCGGTGCCGTACTCGGTGCCGACCATCCGCATCCGCACCTGACCGACCGGCGCCGGCATCGGAGTGGCGTGTTCGGTGAAGGTTCCGTAAAGGCCAAGGTGCACATGCACTATCGGGCCGTCCGCGTAGTGGTGGAACAAATGCTTGCCCCACACACTTGTGCGTCGCAGCACTCGGCCGTCGACGGCGGCCGCCGCTGCCGCGAACCGGCCCTGAGGGCTTGACACTGCAACCGGTGCGCCGGCGAACCGCCGCTGATGCAGCCGCGCCAGCCGGTGCAGGGTATGACCTTCGGGCACAGCGTTATTCGGCCGGGGCGCCGGGCACCGGCGGCGCCTGATGGGTGCGTTCGTATTCGGCCAGGATGTCGATACGACGTTGGTGGCGTTCGGCTTCCGACCACGGCGTGCTGACGAACGCGTCGACGATGGCCAGCGCCTCGGGGACGGTGTGCATCCGCCCGCCGATACCGATCAGCTGCGCGTTGTTGTGTTCGCGTGCCAGTGTCGCGGTTTCCACGCTCCAGGCCAGCGCGCAGCGGGCCCCGGGTACCTTGTTGGCCGCGATCTGCTCGCCGTTGCCCGATCCGCCGAGCACGATGCCCAGGCTGCCGGGATCGGCCACCGTGCGCGACGCGGCGGCGATGCAGAATGCCGGATAGTCGTCCTCGGCGTCGTAGCTGAACGCGCCGCAGTCGATCGGCTCGTGGCCTGCCTTCTGCAAGTGTTCGAAGATCTGCTGCTTGAGCTCATAGCCGGCATGGTCGGAACCGAGGTAGACGCGCATCCCGACATTCTTTCACTGCCGCGAGCGTGCGCGTCCCCGGCCGACACACCGCGCAAATTCCCGGGATTGCGCCGGCTCGCGCTAGTCGAATTGCGGCCGTTCGGTGCGGGTCCGCTTCAACTCCCAGAAGTGCGGGTAGGAGGCAAATGTCACCGAGGCGTCCCACAGCTTGCCGGCCTCCTCGCCGCGCGGGATCTTCGACAGCACAGGGCCAAAGAAGGCCACGCCGTTGACGTGGATGGTCGGCGTGCCGACGTCCTCGCCGACGGCGTCCATCCCCGCGTGGTGGCTCTTGCGCAGCGCCTCGTCGTAGGCGTCGCTCTCGGCGGCGTCGGCCAGCTCGGCCGGCAGTCCGACCTCGGCCAGCGACTGCTTGATGACGTCGTCGAGGTCCTTGTTGTCTTCGTCGTGAATGCGGGTGCCCATCGCCGTGTACAGCGGCGCGAGCACCTTGGCACCGTGAACCTGCTCGGCGGCGATCGCAACCCGCACCGGCCCGAATGCCTTCGCCAGCCGTTCGCGGTATTCCTCGGGGAGGTCGTCGCGGCCTTCGTTGAGCACCGCCAGGCTCATCACGTGGAATTTCACGTCGATGTCGCGGACCTTTTCGACCTCCAGGATCCAGCGCGACGTGATCCATGCCCATGGGCACAGCGGATCGAACCAGAAATCGGCGACTGACTTCTCGGGCATGGGGGTCCTCTCGTCGGCGGTGCAGATAACCGTCCAGCACAACCGTAGCCGCGGCACGCCTGTTCCCGAGACCGGGTTATCGCGGCGACCCGCTGCGCCCGGCCGCTACGTTGGACCCGTGGCTCTTCCCAACCTCACCCGTGACCAAGCAGTCGAACGCGCCGCGCTGATCACCGTCGGCAGCTACCGGATCAACCTGGATCTCACCGATGGAAACGGCGGGCCCGGCGAACGCACCTTCCGCTCGATCACGACCGTCGAGTTCGACGCGCTGGCCGGCGCGGACACCTTCATCGACATCGCCGCCGACCGAATTCGCAGTGCCACCCTCAATGGCCGCGACCTCGACGTGTCGGCGTATGACGAATCGACCGGTATCGCCCTGACCGGCCTGGCCGAGCACAACGTCGTCGTCGTCGACGCCGACTGCCGCTATACCAACACCGGCGAGGGTCTGCACCGCTTCGTCGACCCCGTCGACGACGAGGTGTACCTCTACTCGCAGTTCGAAACCGCCGACGCCAAGCGAATGTTCGCCTGCTTCGACCAGCCCGACCTCAAGGCGACGTTCGATATCACCGTGACCGCGCCGGCGCACTGGCAGGTGGTCTCCAACGGGGCCCCCGTCAGTACCGAGCGCGGTCTGCACACCTTTGCCTCCACACCGCGGATGAGCACCTACCTGGTGGCGCTGGTCGCCGGGCCCTACGCGAAATGGACAGACACCTACAGCGACGAGCACGGCGAGATCCCGCTGGGTGTCTTCTGCCGGGCGTCGCTGGCGCAGTACATGGATCCGGAACGCCTGTTCACCGAGACCAAGCAGGGATTCGGCTTCTACCACAAGCACTTTGGTGTGCCCTACGCGTTCGGCAAGTACGACCAGCTGTTCGTACCCGAGTTCAATGCCGGCGCAATGGAAAACGCCGGTGCCGTCACTTTCGTGGAGGACCTGGTTTTCCGCAGCAAGGTTACCCGGGCCGCCTACGAGCGGCGCGCCGAAACGGTGCTGCACGAAATGGCGCACATGTGGTTCGGCGATCTGGTCACGATGCGGTGGTGGGATGACCTGTGGCTCAACGAATCCTTCGCCACCTTCGCGTCGGTGCTGTGCCAAAGCGAAGCCACCGAATACACCCAGGCGTGGACCACGTTCGCCAACGCCGAGAAGTCGTGGGCCTACCGGCAGGACCAGTTGCCGTCGACGCACCCGGTGGCCGCCGATATTCCCGACCTTGCCGCGGTCGAGGTGAACTTCGACGGCATCACCTACGCCAAGGGTGCTTCCGTGCTCAAGCAGCTCGTCGCCTACGTCGGCCTGGAGCAATTCCTGGCCGGGCTGCGGGACTACTTCCGCGAGCACGCCTTCGACAACGCGACGTTCGACGACCTGCTCAGCGCACTGGAAAAGGCTTCGGGGCGAGACCTTTCCGATTGGGGACGGCAATGGCTCAAGACCACCGGGCTGAACACGCTGCGCGCCGATTTCGACGTCGACGCCGACGGCCGCTTCACCCGGTTCTTTGTGAATCAGAGCGGCGCCGAGCCGGGTGCGGGTGAGACCCGGGTGCACCGGCTCGCGGTGGGCATTTATGACGACGACGGCGCCGGCCGGTTGGTGCGCGTGCATCGCGAAGAGCTCGACGTGACCGGGCCGAGCACGGAAGTCCCTGCGCTCGTTGGTGTTTCGCGCGGACAACTGGTACTGGTGAACGACAACGACCTGACCTATTGCTCGCTGCGGCTCGACCCTTCGTCGCTGGACACTGCCTTGGAGCGGATTGCCGACATCGCCGAGCCGTTACCTCGCACGCTGGTGTGGTCGGCGGCGTGGGAGATGACCCGCGAGGCCGAATTCAAGGCGCGCGACTTCGTGGCGCTCGTGTCACGCGGTGTCGTCGCCGAAACCGAAGTCGGTGTCGCGCAACGTCTTTTGCTGCAGGCGCAGACCGCGTTGGGCTCCTACGCGGAGCCGGGTTGGGCTAGCTCCGAAGGGTGGCCGGCGTTCGCGGATCGGTTGCTGGAACTGGCGCGCGGCGCCGACGCCGGCTCCGATCACCAGCTGGCCTTCGTCAATGCGCTGTGCTCGTCGGTGCTTTCGCAACAGCACTCGGACGTGTTGTCGGCACTGCTGGACGGCGATCCCGCCGACGTGGGACTGGCCGGCCTGGATGTGGATACCGACTTGCGCTGGCGCATCGTCGTCGCACTGGCCAGATCCGGCGTGGTCGACTCCGACGTCATCGACGCCGAGGTTCAGCGCGATCCGACCGCTGCCGGCAAGCGGCACGCCGCGCAAGCCTCCGCGGCGCGGCCGCAGCCAGCAGTCAAGGAGCAGGCGTGGACGACGGTGGTAGAGGACGACACGCTGCCGAACGTCACCGGCCGGTCGATCATCGCCGGCATCGTCTCACCGGGACAGGCCGAGTTGCTCAAGCCGTTCACCGCGCGCTACTTCGCCGACATCCCCGGGGTATGGGAGCGCCGGTCCAGCGAGGTGGCGCAGACAGTGGTCATCGGCCTGTACCCGTCGTGGGACATCAGCGACGACGGTGTCGCCGCCGCCGACGAGTTCCTCGCCGACCCGGAGGTGCCGCCGGCGCTGCGGAGGCTGGTGCTCGAGGGGCAGGACGGTGTCAAGCGGGCACTGCGGGCGCGTCGGTTCGACGCGGGCTGATTATGGGTCACGGGGTTGGAGGTGGCCCCACGATCTCGATGCCGTAGGACGCGGCCATCGCGGCCAGGGCCGCCGGGTCGGGCGGCAACTCGTCGGCGGCCGGCGTGCCCGCGGTCTCGGCCGGCGTGCCGGCGGCGAGCGTGAACCGCTCGAACCCAGCTGGGGTATGCAGGGTGAGGAACCGGGCCTGGGGGCTGGTCACCACGAAGGCGTGCGGAAGCCGGCGCGGCAGAAACGCGACCGCACCAGCACCCACGGCCTGCGCCTCGCCGTTCACCTCGACGCGTAGTTCTCCGTCGAGCACAAGGAACGTCTCCTCATCGGCGTTGTGCCGGTGCATGGGGCTGTTGTAGCCGCGCTCTGCCTGATGCTCCAGGATCGCCAGCTGCCCGACCGTCGCATCGCCGCCGGCCCGCACCCGGATGAGGCCGCCCAGAAACCGCACCACCTGCTGAGTCTCAGGAGTCAAGAACGCGGGCGCTGCCGCGCCACGTTCGTCGTGAAAGGTCATGCACAGATCAGACGGCAGCGAACCCTATTTGTCTACGTCGAGGTTTGTGTGGGTGCCGTTGGCGTATGCCGTCTGACTCGCGAGCGTGCGCAAAATGCCGCGCGTCGTCGGCGTGTCGTGTACAGACGCGCACGCTCGCGGCCAAAGGGGGCTAGGCCGGCGAGATGCCGGAGCTGATCACTCGCACCGCGCTGACCAGTCCGTCGATCAGGTCACCGTCGGCGAACGCGGAGGCGGCCGCGGCCACACCCAGCGGCGCGGCCGATTCGGCGCCGCGGCCGCGGACCTGCGATCCGTAGACCACCTCGATCGCGTGCTGGTCGGGCGAGACGGCGATCAGCACCGCGTTGTCCGGCGTCGGCACCTTGGCCAGGATTTCGCGGGCCCGGGCGGCGGTGTCGTCACCCAGGTCGCCGATGTAGACGGCGAACCGTGCGCCGGCTGCCCGCGACCCGTAGGTCAGCGCGTCGTCGATGGCGACCAGGTCCTTGATCGGGAACGGGTAATGCACCGAGACGTCTCCGGGCTCGGTGACCCCGGAGATGCGCCCGCTTGCAGTGACCACCCAGCCGCCGGGCAGCTCGGGCGGAGCAACGGTTGCGACTTCACCACTTGCCACTGGCGCCACCTCCCACGCTGAACTCCGTGTCGTGGCCGTGGTGGCCGCCGATCTTCTCGTCGGTCGCAGCCCACAGGATCGGCGGATGCGTCCACGGCTCGGACATCTTGTAGGTCGCCGGGTGCGCGCCCTTATGCGACCAGATCAAGGCCACCAGTACGAGCACCAGCAGCAGCGGGATTCCCACGAAGTAGAGGTGGATCTCCATCATGCTCACGACGCAAACCGTATCCCATCGCGAGCGAGCTAGGCGGCCCCCTCACCCAGATACCGCGCCCAGGCCGGGTCGAGCTCCTTGACCGTCGACAACAGTCGCCAGTGCTGTCCCTTCGGTGACGTCGGCGCCAACCGCAGCGACCAGCCCAGCTCGGTCAGCAGCCGGTCACCCTTGCGGTGGTTGCATGTCGAGCAGCACGCCACGCAGTTCTCCCAGGAGTGATCGCCGCCGCGGCTGCGGGGCACCACATGGTCGACGGTGTCGGCCTTGGCGCCGCAGTAGGCGCAGCAGAACCGGTCGCGGTGCATCAGCGCGGCGCGGGTCATCGGGACCCGGGCGCGGTACGGCACCCGGACGTAGCAGCGCAGCCGGATCACCGAGGGCACCGCGATCGCCCTGGTCGCCGAGTGAATGACCGGCCCGGCCGGATCGTCGTGCACGACGTCGGCCTTGCCGCAGATCAGCATGATGATCGCGCGTCGCATCGGCAGCGCGGTCAGCGGCTCGTAGGTGGAGTTCAGCAGCAGCACCCGCCGGCGATTCCACAGAGACCCGGTGTCGTGCTGGACGGAGGGACGACTGTCGACACTGTGCAGGCATGCACCGGCCGGGCTGGCCGCGGCACCGGAACTGCGGTGGCCGCGGCGTCTCTTATGCTGCGCCATACGTCCTCCGCCGAACAGTCCACCATGATTCGGCGCCGATCGCATGCCAAATTGGGCGGTGTGCGCTGGTCAATCCGATGAACAACGGGTGCGGGCCATCGACCAGGCGCCGCGATGCCCCACAATGGGAAGCGATGGAACCGGTACAACAGCAGTCCTTTTACGACGCCGTCGGCGGCGCCGAGACCTTTCATGCCATCGTGTCGCGCTTCTACGAGTTGGTGCCGCAGGACGAGATCCTGCGTGAGGTGTACCCCGAAGACGACCTGGCCGGCGCCGAGGAGCGGCTGCGGATGTTCCTCGAGCAGTACTGGGGCGGGCCGCGCACCTACTCCGAACGGCGCGGTCATCCGCGGCTGCGGATGCGGCACGTCCCGTTTCGCATCTCGCCGATCGAGCGCGACGCCTGGTTACGGTGCATGCACATCGCGGTCGCGTCGATCGACTCGCAGACCCTCGACGACGCACACCGCAAAGAGTTGCTCGACTACCTGGAAATGGCCGCGCACTCGCTGGTCAACGCGCCGTTCTGATGGCGGCTCCCTGGTGGCGCGACGCAGTCTTTTACCAGGTCTATCCCCGCTCCTTCGCCGACAGCAACGGCGACGGCATCGGCGACCTGGACGGGGTGACGGCGCGCCTGGACTACCTGGTGCAGCTGGGCATCGACGCGATCTGGATCAACCCGGTCACCGTGTCGCCGATGGCCGACCACGGCTACGACGTCGCCGATCCGCGTGACGTCGACCCGCTGTTCGGCGGGCTAGCTGCCCTGGAGCGGCTGATCACCGCGGCCCACGACCGCGGCATCAAGATCACCATGGACCTGGTCCCCAACCACACCAGCTCGCAGCACCCGTGGTTTGCCGCCGCGCTGGCCGCGGGCCCCGGAACCGACGCGCGCAAGCGCTACATCTTCCGCGACGGCCGCGGTCCCGGCGGCGCCGAGCCGCCGAACAACTGGGAGTCGGTGTTCGGCGGGCCGGCCTGGACCCGCGTCGTCGAACCCGACGGCAGCCCGGGGCAGTGGTATCTGCATCTGTTCGACGCCGAACAGCCGGACCTGAATTGGGACAACCCGGAGGTTTTCGACGATTTCGAGAAGACGTTGCGGTTCTGGCTGGAACGCGGGGTCGACGGTTTTCGCATCGACGTGGCACACGGGATGGCCAAGCCGCCGGACCTGCCGGACATGGCGTCGGTCGAGAACAACCGGATGCTGCGCAACAAAGACGACGACCCGCGGTTCAATCACGCCGGCGTGCACGCGATTCACCGTGACATCCGCCGGGTGGTCGACGACTATCCGGGCGCGGTGACCATCGGCGAGGTCTGGGTCTACGACAACGCCCGCTGGGCGGAGTACCTGCGGGCCGACGAGCTGCACCTCGGCTTCAATTTCCGGCTGGTGCAGGCGCGCTTCGGAGCCGCCGCCATCCGCGACGCGATCGAGAACTCGCTTGCTGCCGCGGCGATCGAGAACGCCACGCCCACTTGGACTTTGTCCAACCACGACGTCGACCGGGAGGTCACCCGCTATGGCGGCGGGGCGGTGGGGCTGAACCGCGCGCGGGCGATGGCGATGGTGATGCTCGCACTGCCCGGAGCGGCGTTCATCTACAACGGCGAGGAGCTTGGTCTGCCCAACGTCGAGCTGCCCGACGAGGTGCTGCAGGATCCGACGTGGGAACGCTCCGGCCACACCGAACGCGGACGCGACGGGTGCCGCGTTCCGATGCCATGGTCCGGTGAGACTCCCCCGTTCGGGTTTTCGACGACGCCTGACACCTGGTTGCCAATGCCGCCGCAGTGGGCAGCGCTGACCGTCGAGAAGCAACAGGCCGACGCCGGCTCGACGTTGGCGTTCTTCCGTCGTGCTCTCGAATTGCGAAGGCAGCGTGAAGAATTCGGCGGTAGCGAGATCGAGTGGCTGCCCGCACCGCGCGGAGCGTTGATGTTCAAGCGGCCGAGTGGGCTGGTGTGCGCACTCAACGCGGGCAAGCGACCGCTGCGACTGCCGGACGGTGATGTATTGCTGGCCAGCACGCCGGTGTCCGACGGTCATTTGCCGCCGAATGCCGCGGCGTGGCTGGTGTAAGGCGCTACAGCAGCACGCGGTGGCGACACACCGAGCCGAACCGCGCATCGAGCCGCAACCAGGTCGGCAGAATCCGAACCCGGACGATTTCGTCGGCATCGACGGCATCCGGTGATTGCGGCAGGAAACCCATTGCGGTAAGGGCGAATACGCAGCGCATCGGGACACCGACGCTGACGTCGCCGGCGCTGACCCGCACCACTTCCTGGTCGAGCAGCGACGCCGGAGGGCCGTGGGCGCTGCCGTGCTCCTTGGCCAACGCGGCGCCACGCTGCGCCAGATCTAGCATCAGCCGCGCCGGCACATCGTCGAGGTGAGCGAAACCCTTCTCAGGCGGCAATGCCCCGCGCCACGCGGAATCCATCGGGAAGCCGGGATCGACGTAGCCGGCACTGTCCATCGCCGAGAGCCCGCGCGCCAATTGGTCTGCGGCCACGGACAAATCGTCTGGTCGCACAATACCGGCCACCACCCTGCTGGCCAGCACGTCGAAACCCGTGGCCACCCAGGCGGTCACCACCTGATCGGAGCGGGCGCGCAGCCGGATCACCGCGGCGTCGTCCAGCCGCAACGCCCGCTCGACGAATGCCGCCAGATCCGCGCGGTGTGCCGGGTCCAGCCACAGCCCCCGCTCGGCTACCGCAGCCACCGTTGCAGATATTCCCGGTGCTGCGGCGTGAGCCGCACCAGCCGCTGTTCGTCGATATGGACTGCGGCCAACTGTGTTTCGGCGATCACGGCCGGTTTGGACGCCCGATCGGCGTTGACCGAGCGCACCTCGTAGCCGATGGTGAAATCCACCGCTCGCAACCGCTTCACCCACATCGTCACCTGCAGCGGCGAATCCGCCAGGCGCAGCTGGTCTTTGTAGGTCACCCGCACGTCGGCGATCAACAGGCCGATCGTGGTGATGTCGGCACCAAAGGGTTCGCGCAGGAACGGGACGCGGGCCTCTTCGAGAATCGTGACCATGGTCGCGTGGTTGATGTGCTGGTACATGTCGATGTCCGACCAGCGCACCGGAACCGGTGCGACGAATCCTGTGGTATCTATGCGCCGCTCCTCCTCATCGCTTCGCTCTGCATCGTCGCTGGCGGTCACCCTGACGATCCCCGTCCGCTCGTTCGTGTCATACGCCGAATCTGGCGCGCTGCCACCGACAATGTCGCCAGATCCTTTTGGCCGCTCTCGTAGATCTCGGTGAGCGTCCGGCGCGCCCGCTCGACCCGCGACGCGCTGGTGTGTTCCCATTCGGCGATCTTCTCTTCCCCACTTTCATCCGGTTCACCCACGGCCAGCACGTCGAAACACAAGGCCCGCAACGACGCGTAGATGTCGTCGCGAATCGCCAACCGGGCCAACGAATGCCACCGGTCCCTGCGCGGCAGTTCGGACACCGCGGTCAGCAGTCCGTCGGTACCCAGGCGGTCCATCAGCGCGAAATAAGTGTCGGCGACCTCGGCGGCGTCACGGTCGTCGATGTCGGCGATGTCGATGATGTCCAGCAAGCTGTACCGGTACAGCCCGGTGGCCACCATGTAGGCCAGCTCCTCGGACGCGCCCTGCGAAATGAATTCACCGGCTTCCTTTTCCACGATCGCCTTGTCGTCGCCGCGCAGCCACTCCGACATCCGCGGCGTCAGCTCCTTCACATCCTTGGCGAATCGGTTGACCTCGGCACCGACCGCCAGCGGCTGCGGACGGTAGTTGAGCAGCCAGCGTCCCGCGCGGTCGACCAGCCGCCGGGTATCCAGCGTCATCCGGTCGGACAGCGTAACCGGCACGTCCGCGTCCCGAATCTGCCGCCATATCTCCCCGACTCCGAAAATCGCATCGGTCGCAACATAGGCGCGGACGGCGTCGACCTGGCTCACCCCGACGTCCTCGGTGATCCGGTACGCGTACGTGATGCCGCTGGTGTCCACCAAATCGTTGACCAGCATGGTCGTAACGATCTCGCGACGCAGTTGGTGCGAGCGGATCTCGCTGCCGAATCGCTGCCGCAGCACCGTCGGGAAGTAGGTCGGCAACCGGGCGACGAACACTTCCTGGTCCGGCAGGTCGGTGGCCAGCAGTTCGTCTTTCAGTCCGAGTTTGACGTGCGCCATCAGCGTGGCGAGCTCGGGTGAGGTCAGCCCGAGGCCGGCTTCGGCGCGCCGGTGAATCTCCTTCTCCGACGGCAGCGCTTCGAGTTCCCGGTTGAGCCCGCGTTCGGCGACCAGGTAGCGGATCTGGTCGGCGTGCACCGGCAGCAGGCTTGCGGCGTTGGTCCGGCTGGTGCCCATCAGATCGTTCTGGTCGACGTTGTCAGCCAACACCAATTCGGCGACCTCGTCGGTCATCGACTCCAGCAGCCCGGTGCGCTCGTCGGGCTTGACCTTGCCGGCGGTGACCAGCGCGTCGATCAAGATCTTGATGTTGACCTCATGGTCGGAGCAGTCCACACCGGCCGAGTTGTCAAGAGCGTCGGTGTTGATCCGGCCGCCGCACAGATCGAACTCGACACGGCCCAGCGACGTGACGCCGAGATTGCCGCCTTCGGCAATCACCTTGGCCCGCACCTGGTTTGCGTTGACCCGCACGGCGTCGTTGGCCCGGTCTCCCACGTCGACGTCGGACTCCGTTTCGGCCTTGATGTAGGTGCCGATTCCACCGTTGTAGAGCAGATCCACCGGCGCCTTGAGGATCGCGCGCACCAGGTTGGGCGGCGCCATCTCGGTGACGTCGTCGTCGATGCCCAGCGCGGCGCGGACCTGCTCGCTGATCGGAATCGCCTTGTGCTCGCGGCTGAACACCCCGCCGCCCTCGCTGATCAGCGACGTGTCGTAGTCGCCCCAGTTGGAGCGGGGCAGCTCGAACAGCCGCTTCCGCTCTTGCCATGAGCGCGCCGCGTCGGGATCCGGGTCGAGGAAGATGTGCCGGTGGTCGAAGGCCGCCACCAGCCGAATGTGCTTGGACAGCAACATGCCGTTGCCGAACACGTCGCCGCTCATGTCGCCGATGCCGACGACGGTGAAGTCCTCGCTTTGGGTGTCGACGCCCATTTCCCGGAAGTGCCGCTTGACGGCTTCCCACGCGCCGCGCGCAGTGATGCCCATGGCTTTGTGGTCGTAGCCGACTGACCCGCCGGAGGCGAACGCGTCGCCCAGCCAGAAACCGTAGGATTTGGCGACGTCGTTGGCGATATCGGAGAACGCGGCGGTGCCCTTGTCGGCGGCGACCACCAGGTAGGCGTCGTCGCCGTCGCGGCGCACCACTTCGGGTGGAGCGCTGACCTCACCGGTGGTGTGGTCGACGTTGTCGGTGATCTCCAGCAGCCCGGAAATGAACATCTTGTAGCAGGCGACGCCCTCCTCACGGCCGGCGTCGCGATCGCCGGCCGGGTCGCCGGTGGGCAGCGGCGGCCGCTTGACGACGAATCCGCCCTTGGCGCCGACCGGCACGATGACGGCGTTCTTGACGGCCTGCGCCTTGACCAGGCCCAGGATCTCGGTGCGGAAGTCGTCCCGGCGATCCGACCAGCGCAGCCCGCCACGCGCGACGTGGCCGAAGCGCAGATGCACACCCTCGACACGCGGCGAGTACACGAAGATCTCGAACTTGGGCCGCGGCAGCGGCAGCTCGTCGACCAGTTGGGCGTCCAGCTTCACCGACAGCACATTTTTGGCTCGCACCGAATCTTTGCGTGTCACAAAGTAATTAGTTCGCAGCGTCGCCTGGATCAGCGACGCGAACGCCCGCAGGATCCGGTCGGTGTCCAGGCTCTGCAGGGCGTCGATGTCCTCGGTGACGGCGGCGGCCGCCGCTTGCGCGTCACGGCTCGTGGATGTGTCCGACGGGTCGAACAGCGCCTCGAAGAGCGCCACCAACGCCGCTGCGGTGTGCGGGTTCTCGTTGAGCACCGATTCGATGTGGGGCTGGCTGTAGGGAAAAGCAGCCTGCCGCAAGTACTTCGCGTAGGCGCGCAGCACCTCGACCTGTTGCCAGGTGAGGTTCGCCCGCAGCACCAGTTCGTTGAACCGGTCGATCTCCACGCGGCCCTGCCAGATCGCGGTCACCGCGTCGGCGAACCGCTGCGCGGCGGCTTCCCGCTCGGGCCCCTCGGCGGCCAGTGAAATCGTGGGATGCGGCGAGATCTTGAACTGGTAGATCCACACCTCTAACCCGTCGGCCCGGGTGACGGTGAATGGACGCTCCTCCAGCACCACCACACCCATGGACTGCAGCATCGGCAGCAGTCGGCTCAACGACGCCGTCCGTCCGCCCAAATACCAACTGAGCAGCGCTATCCCGTCGTCTTCGTCATGGTCGGAGAACACCAGCTTGACCGAGTTCTCGGCCAGCTCTTCGATGACGAAGATGTCGTTGATGGCGTCCACCGGGGCGACGGCCTGTTTGTAGGCCTCCGGGAACGCCGCCGCGTAATGCTCGGCCACCGTTTGGGAGACGGCGGAGCCCTCGGCCGCGACGCTGAGCAGCCGGTCGGACCAGGTGCGGGTTGCCTGGGTCAGCATCGCCTGGATTCGTTGCCGATTTGCTTCCGAGGTATCGACGCTGCCGGGTCCGTCGGCCAGGCGGACCATGAAATGCAAGAGCGCCCAGGGTGATTCGCTGACGCGGGCGGTGAATTCGAGGCTGGTGCCGCCGAGCTCGCGGACCAGGATGTCTTCGATCTCCAAGCGGACGGCGGTGGTGTAGCGATCGCGCGGCAGGTACACCAGGCAAGACACGAAGTGCTCGAGGCGGTCGGCACGCAAGAACAGCAGTGTGCGCCGCCGCGGTCCGAGATCGACCACCGCCTTGGCCATCGACAGCAGCTGTGCCGCGCTCAGCGCGAAAAGCTCTGAGCGCGGGACAGTTTGGATGACGTCGAGCAGCAGCTGACCCGGATGGCTGGCGTCAGTTCCGGCCAGGTCCAGTGCCTGGCGGACCCGGCGGGAGATCATCGGGATCTCGAGTACGTCGGCGTTCATCGCGGTGACGGTGAAGAGGCCGATGAAGCGGTGCTCGAGGGCGCCGCCCGTCGCGTTTTCGCGGACCGCGATGACGTAGGGGTAGGCCCCGTAGCGCAGGTAGCTGGCGACGGTCGCCTGGGCGACCACCAGCAATTCGCCCTCGGCGGTCAGGCGCGGGCGGGTGCTTTTGCGCCCGCGCAGCACGCCGAGGCCGCTGGATTCGTCGGTCGTCACCAGGCCGTCGCGCACCGCGCAACGCTGGTAGCCGAGCAGGACGAAGTGCCCATCGGCCAGCCAGCGCATCAGGGCGGCGGCATCCCGGCGATCGGACCCCCGGTAGCGGCCTTGGGCATCGGTTTCTACATCGGTAGCCAGATCCTTCAGCGCAGTGCTCATTGCGGCGGAATCCGCGGCGACCCGGCGCACGTCGGCGAGCACGCCGGGCAGGAGGCGCGCGGCTTCTGCCAGGGCCTTGCGGTCGACCGACGGCGAGAGTTGCACGTGCAGCCAGGTCTCCTCGGGCCCGGCGCCCTCGACGGTCGCCGGCTCGACGCTGAGCAGATTTCCGGTGTCGTCCCGGTGCACGCTGAATGTCGGGGTCATGATCGCCGCGTAGGCCACCCCGAGCCGGTGGAGTAGAACGGTGACCGAATCGGTCAGCATGGCGCCGTGGTCGGTGACGACTTGCAGTGCCGGGCCGAATCCGGCCGGATCGTCGGCCGGATAGACGGCGACGCGGCTTTCCCCGGCACGGCGGTGCCGGCCCAGTTGGTAGTGCGCGCCCAGCAGGGCCGTGCCCACCAGGCCGGCGGGCCGGTCTGTGTCAGCGGCGTCGTCGTGCGAGCCGCGGTAGGTGTCGGCGTAGGCGGTCGTGATCCAGTCGGGGATGTCGTCCGCAGCCGTGAATTGGGTCCAGTCGGCGCGGGTAGCCCGCGGATCACCCGTCATGCCGACTGCTCCTGACTACGCACGCGTACCAGCGCTGGTATCGCCGACCTTAGTCGCGGGTGAGCCTGCGGTGCGTCACTCGGTGCGGCCTGGCCGCCTCGACGCCGAGCCGTTCGACCTTGTTCTCCTCGTAGGCGCCGAAGTTGCCCTCGAACCAGAACCACTTGGCCTCGTTGTCGGCGTCGCCCTCCCACGCCAGGATGTGGGTGCAGGTCCGGTCCAAAAACCAGCGGTCGTGGGAGATCACCACTGCGCAGCCGGGAAACTTTTCCAGCGCGTTCTCCAACGAGCCCAGCGTTTCGACGTCCAGGTCGTTGGTCGGCTCGTCGAGCAGGATCAGGTTGCCGCCCTCCTTGAGGGTCAGCGCCAGGTTGAGCCGGTTGCGTTCGCCGCCGGAGAGCACGCCGGCCGGCTTCTGCTGGTCGGGGCCCTTGAATCCGAACGCCGAAACATAGGCGCGCGAAGGGATCTCGCTTTGGCCCACCTCGATGTGGTCCAGCCCGTCGGAGACGACTTCCCACACGGTTTTCTTGGGGTCGATCCCGGCCCGGGCCTGGTCGACGTAGCTGATCTTGACGGTCTCGCCCACCTTGACCGTGCCGCTGTCGGGTTGCTCGAGCCCGACGATGGTCTTGAACAGCGTGGTCTTACCGACGCCGTTGGGGCCGATGACGCCGACGATGCCGTTGCGGGGCAGCGTGAACGACAGGTCCTTGATCAGCGTGCGGCCCTCGAAGCCCTTGTCGAGATGGTCGACCTCGACTACGACGTTGCCCAGCCGCGGGCCCGGCGGTATCTGGATTTCCTCGAAGTCGAGCTTGCGGGTCTTTTCGGCCTCGGCGGCCATCTCTTCGTAGCGCTGCAGCCTGGCCTTGCTCTTGGCCTGCCGGGCCTTGGCGCCCGAACGCACCCAGGCCAGCTCGTCTTGCAGGCGTTTTTGCAGCTTGGCGTCTTTGCGGCCCTGCACCGCGAGCCGCTCGGCCTTCTTCTCCAGATACGTGGAGTAGTTGCCCTCGTAGGGGTAGGCGCGGCCACGGTCGAGTTCGAGGATCCATTCGGCGACGTTGTCCAGGAAGTAGCGGTCGTGGGTGACCGCCAGGATCGCGCCCTGGTAGGCGGCCAAGTGCTGTTCGAGCCACTGCACGCTTTCGGCGTCGAGGTGGTTGGTCGGCTCGTCGAGCAGCAACAGGTCGGGTTTGGAGAGCAGCAGCTTGCACAGCGCTACGCGGCGCCGCTCGCCACCGGACAGGTGCGTCACCGGCTCGTCGGGCGGCGGGCAGCGCAGCGCGTCCATCGCCTGCTCGAGTTGCGAATCGATGTCCCAGGCCCCGGCGTGGTCGAGCTCCTCCTGCAGCCGGCCCATCTCTTCCATCAGCTCGTCGGTGTAGTCGGTGGCCATCAGCTCGGCGACCTCGTTGAACCGGTCGAGTTTGACCTTGAGGTCGCCAAGCCCCTCTTCGACGTTGCCGCGGACCGTTTTGGTCTCGTCCAGGGGCGGCTCCTGCTGCAGGATGCCCACGGTGGCGCCGGTGGCCAGGAACGCATCGCCGTTGTTGGGCTTGTCCAGGCCGGCCATGATCCGCAAGACGCTCGACTTGCCCGCCCCGTTGGGGCCGACGACGCCGATCTTGGCTCCCGGCAGGAAGCTCAGCGTGACGTCGTCGAGGATGACCTTGTCGCCGTGCGCCTTGCGGACCTTCTTCATCGTGTAGATGAACTCAGCCATGCAGCAGTGTTACCTCTCTGGTTTGCGAGTCTGATGGCGGCGACCCGCCCGCCCGGCTTCGCCGCGCTTGCGATCGCCGCTAGGTTGCTCGCCGACCATCCTAGGCAGATGGTCCGGCTCCTTCTCGCGCTGCTGCGCAGCGCTCGTCGTCGCCGGACGGGCACCTGCCGCGGTGGCGCTCCTAGGCCGATAGCGGCAACCCGGTCTCGGGCTCGGGTTCGGCGTCGTCGGCCTCGGCTTCGGCTGCCGAGATAGTCGCGGTGTCCGTTTCGACTGCGACCGTCTTTTCGATGTGGGCGATGCAGCGAGACAGGTCGGGACCCACGGACGTCGCGCGCATCTCCAGAGTCGAGCGCCGGATGCCGTCGCGGTCCTCGTATTCGCTGGTGTGGACGTGTCCCACCACGATCACGGCCGAACCCTTCCGCAGCGACGCGCCCACGCCGGTGACCAGCCGGCCCCAGCAGTTGACGGTGACGAACAGCGAGTTACCGGGCTCCCAGGTGCCGTCGGCGCCGCGTCGGCGCGAGTTGCTGGCGACCCGGAACTTGATCACCTCCTGGTCGCCGACTTGGCGGCGCTGCAGATCGTTCACGATGTTGCCGACGACGGTCAGCGGGGTTTCGAACATTGCTCATTCCTTTCGGTTGGAGTTGCTGCCGCCATTGAGCCGCCGACCGCCGACAAGCAGGAACGAGTCGCGCCGCAACCGGGTGACCCTGTGCAGAATGTCGCGACTGTGCATAGCCATTGGCTCTGCGCTGACCAGGCAAGCTACTCGAACTTTTTCCTGGTACACGCAGAGTCAGCGCACAAAAGCTAGCGGTCGCGGCGGGCCAGCTCGGCCAGCATCGCGTTGTAGGCGGCCAGCTCTGCGTCGTCGTCGCGCTCGGCGGCGCGGTCCAGCCGCCGGGCAGTGCGCTGGTCGCTGCGAGTCCACTGCACCAGCAAGGCGATCATCACGATCACCAGCGGGAATTCACCTGCCGCCCAAGCGATTCCACCGCCGAGTCGCTGGTCGCCGAGCAGGTCGGCGTGCCAGCTCAGATGCAGCGACCGGTAGAAGCTCTCGCCGAGTACATCGCGGGTGCTCATCAGCACCACCCCGAAGAAGGCGTGCAACGGCAGCGACGCGAACACCACGGCCACCTTGGCCAGCGGCGGGATCGGCCGCGGCGTGGGGTCGACGCCGATCACCACCCAGTAGAACAGGTAGCCGCTGAGCAGAAAGTGCACGTTCATCAGCAGATGGCCGACGTGGCTGCCCGCCGCGGCGTCGAAGATGCCGCCCAGGTAGAGCCCGTAAAACCCGCCGACGAACAGCGCGGTGGCAATCACCGGGTTGGTGAGGAACCGGGAGAGCCGGCTGTGCAGCGCGGCCAGCAGCCATTCCCGCATGCCCGGCGGATCGCTGGGGGGCAGCGCCCGCAACGCCAGGCTGACCGGCGCCCCCAGCACCAGCAGCACCGGCACCAGCATCGACAACAGCATGTGGTCGGCCATGTGCATGCTGAACATCGCCGGCATGTAGCGGCCCACTCCCGACGATGTCGCGAACAGCAGCACGGCGCAGCCCAGCAGCCACGAGATCGTCCGGCCCCGCGGCCAGCTGTCGCCGCGGCGGCGAAGCCGGCGCACCCCTGCCAGATACAGCCCGGCGAGCACGATCGCCGCGGTGCCGAAGATCAGGTCGAAGCGCCAGTCGAAAAGCACCCGGGCCACCGTGGGCGGCCCGTCAAAGTCGTAGCCGATCGCGACCTCCGGTATCGAAGGGTTGAGGATCGGTGGCGGTGGCGGCGGGGTGCGGCCCAGCCCGACGCCGATACCGAAAGTCAGGCCGAACACCGCGGCCTCGATTGCCGCCAACCTGACCAGAGTAAAGCGCGCACTTGAATCTGCTTGCAGCGCAACGACTCCCGCGCGGCGCTGGCGCCAGCCGACGGCGCCGAGCAGACACAGTGCGACGACCTTGGCGATCACCAGCCGGCCGTAGCCGGTGCTCAGCAGGTCCGCCGGAACAACGCGGACCAGGGCGTTGACGACTCCGCTGAGCGCCATCGCGGCAAAGCACCACAACGCCAGCGTCGAGAACCGCCGCGCCGCCAGGTCGGTGTGCTCGCCGCCGCGAATCGCGTGGACCAGCAGGACCAGCAGACCGCCGGCCCACAGGCCGGCGGCGACCAGGTGGATCAGCAGGCTGTTGGTGGCCAGGTCATGTGACCCGCCGGCCGACGAGTGCCCGGTCAGCCCGAGCGGCACCAAGGTGACCAGCGACCCGGCGAGCAGCACCGGCGTGGGCGACCAGCGCAGCACCGGCAGACTGGCCAGCATCACCGCGGCGGCCAAAAACGCGGTCCACCGCCATGCCGTGGCGACGTTGATCAGGCTGGCCAGCGACCAGAGGTTCACCGGGTTGAGGTGGGCGCTCAGCGGCTGGCCCGACACGTCGGAAATGGTCAGCGGGACCAGCAGCGCCGCGCACACCGCCCACGCCCCGGCGGCGACCGTGCCCAGCCGCAGTGCGCGATAGCCGTCGGCGTCCAGCACTCCGCTGTCCTGCGGCGGCACCAGAAATGCGGCGAACAGGAACGACCCCACGGCCAGCACCGCGGCGATTTCCCCGGCCGCCCGCACGAACGGCAGCCCAAGGGTGGTCACCGGGCCCGGATCGGGCAGCCCGGTGGCGCTCAGCGCGTCGGCCAGCGACAACGCCGCGATCCCAGCGGTGGTGCAGCCCGCCAGCGCGGCCACGCCGACCAGCAGCGGCCACACCACCGCACGCCGCCGGACTTCCGTCATACCTACAGCGTATGGCCGGTTACCGCGCCGCCCGTCGCGCCGCGACCTCCCGGGCAATGAACTGTTTGCGCGCGACCTGCGCGACGTGGTCGAAATCCCGCAGAATGCTGCGCAGTTCACTACGGAAGGCGGTTCGCCGCTCGGCCAGGTCCGGGGCGGGCTCCAGCAAATGCTGGTCGGCGACCACTTGGCGTGCCGTCGCGAACAGCAGCGTGGACACCGGCTCGCTGCTGCTCACCCGGCCCTGCGCGACGTACTGCCGACCGACGCCGAGCGCCAACTGGGTCAGTTCCTTTTCGCCGATGTCGGCCGGGGCGTCGCGCAGCACGTCGGCGACGATCTCGTAGGCCTCGAAGAACACCCGCAGCATCGCATCCGACATCAGCGGACGTTTGGCGTACAGGATCGCGTCGATTTCGTCGCCGCCCGCGCCGACGTGGGCTTCCCAATCGGCGTGCCAGGCCATCTCTTCGGCGAGGTTGGCCCGGAACGACGCCGAATCGGCGAAGTAGAAGTCGAATTTCAGAAGGTCGCGAAGCCGCATGGCCTGCGACCAGAAGGCTTCCACTCGATCGCCCTCGGCGCGTCGGGCATATGCCAGCGCCAGCTCGACGATCGAGGTTTCCAGAAACGCGTGGATCACCGAGTTGCGGTAGAACGCCGCAGCGTGCTCGTCCTCGGGCGCGATGCGCCACACCGGTTCTCGCCCGCCGTCGACCCGGGTGACCGGATGGCCGTTGGACAGCGCGTCCACCGCAGCGCGGACGCCCTCGGGTGTGCGCAGCCGCAACGCACTGGTGGTCACCGGGGTTTGCTTGCGTTCCAGGTAGTCCAGCGAATCCTGCAATGTGTGGTGCAGCTGGCCCAGGGTCAACGCCACTCCGTGCGTGGTCAGCAACAGCGCCGACACCAGACCCGTGGCGTTCACCGGCGTGGCCCGCAGAATGCGCCACGCAACCTCGAACGACATCTTTTGCAGCGCAAGACGTTTGGCGGCCGGATCGGTGGCTGTCGGGCCGCCCGCCGGACCAAGGTACTGCCGCATCGAGACTGCCTCGGGGAAGCGGACGTAAATCTTGCCGTAGCTGCGCTCGCCTTGGGCCTTGATGAAGTTGTACAGCCAGCCGACGCCCTCGGCCTTCTTCTCCGCGCCCCGCGCATAGGCCGCGTATTCGGCCGTCTCGTGCAGCTGGTCGAAGCTGATCGAAACACCTTGCAGCAGAATGTCATCGCTGCGGCCGTCCAGGTAGGCGTCGGCCACATAGCTCATCAGGCCCAGCTTGGGCGGCAACATCTTGCCGGTGCGGGAGCGGGTGCCCTCGATGGACCAGCTCAAGTTGAACCGCTTCTCGACGACATAGCCCACGTACTCCTTGAGCACGTATTTGTAGAGTGGGTTGTCGCCGATGTTGCGTCGAATGAAGATGACGCCGGAGCGGCGCAGCAGCGGACCCATCACTCCGAACGCCAGGTTGATGCCGGCGAACACATGCACCGGCGGCAGCCGGTTCTCCTGCATGGCGACCGGCATGACCGCACCGTCGATGTAGGACCGGTGCGAAAAGAGCAGCACTGCCGGATGAGTCTCGAGCGCTGCGCGCATCGCCGCCACTTGGTATTCGTCGTAGTCGATTTCGGGGTCGAAGCCCCGGCTGAGCAACCGGCCCAGCACCGACACCAGGTCCACCGACACTCGGCTCCAGCCGGTGGCCAGCTCGTCGAGCATCTTGCCGGCTTCCTCGAGGGAGGCCCCCGGGATCTTCTCCAGGCCGGCGCGGAATCGCGCGGAGGCCAAGATCTCCGGCTTCACCAGCCGCGGGGACTTGTATTGCGGGCCCAGGATCCGGTATTCGGCGCGTTCCAGCGCCAAGATGGCCCTGCGTGTGACGAAATGCGCGAAGTCCCTGGGGTTTTCGCCAACAGTGAGGTCGCGCCACTGCTGCCGTAGCTCGGAGACCTTCGCCGGCTCCCCGGCCACCACTCGGGCCCGGGACGGCTCGGAGCGCACCACGTGGCGCTGCTGACGCTCGTTGGGGTGGTAGGGGTCGCGTCCCGGCAGCAGCGCCACCACTCTGCTCAGCGCGGACGCGCCGGCACGCGGCAGCCAGAACACCCGCACCGGCACGATCGAGCGGTCCTCGTCGGCCTCCAACTGCACGACGAGTTGTGCCAGCGCGGCCGGCTCGGCATTACGCGGCGGCAACTGCAGTATGTCGATCTTGGTGTCCGGGTATCTCTTTCGTTGCTGCTCCAGCCACTCCGAGACCAGCTCCGCCTCGACCGGAGAAGAAATAGACGCCAGCACCAGCGTGTCGTCGGTGGTGGTGAATGTGCCGATCTCGGCGCCCGGCTTCCTCACGATCGGCCCTTCGGCCTGGGTTGCGTCTTGGCGGCCTTTTTCGCCGGCGCCTTGGCGGCCTTCTTGGTGGCGCGTTTACGCGGCGGCGCTTTGGTCACCCGGGTATACAGGGCGGCATCGGGCAGCTGGTCGACCGGCCAGTCGGCCAACGTGTCCAAATACAGTTGGCGCACTTCGGCAATCCGGTCCGGCAACGTGTCGACAGTCCAGTTGCTGACGGAAATCGGCGGGAACACAGCGACATCCACCGTGCCCGGATTCATCGTGGTGGAGTTTCGCGCGGCGACGATCTCCGCGTTGCGGATTACGATCGGCACGATCGGAATTCCGGCGGCCATCGCGATGCGGAACGGCCCCTTCTTGAAGGGCCCGACGGTGGTGGTGTCCACCCGGGTGCCCTCGGGGGCGATCACGATCGACAGTCCCCTTTTCGCGCGCTCTTCGACCTCGTGCAGCGACTCCACCGCGGCCGTCGGATCGTCGCGGTCGATGAAGACGGTGTCCAGCAGCTTGCCGAGCGTGCCCATGATCGGGTCGCTCGCCAATTCCTTCTTGCCTACGCCAATCCAGTTGTCGCGCACCAGTGCGGCGGTGATCACCGGGTCGGCCTGGTTGCGGTGATTGAAGATGAACACGGCCGGGCGTTGCGCGGTCAGATTCTCCGTGCCGATCACGTTGAGGTGCACGCCGCTGGCGGCGAGCAGGAGCTGCGACCAGGTGGAGGTGAAGAAGTTCACGCCCCGGCGACGACTTCGGGTCAGCAGGCCGATCCCCAGCGCACCGGCGGCGACCGGAACCATCGAGCCGATACCGGCCAAAGTCCGTAATTGTCCGGTGATTCCGACGCTGCCGCGGCTGGTGAAACGCAGAATCGGCCAGCCACGACGGCGGGCGACCGCAGCCATCTTGCCTTCGGGGTTGGTCGGGCGGGGGTTGCCGACCAGGTACATCAACGCGACGTCCTCGTCGCCGTCGGCGTAGAAGTAGCTGTCCTTCAAGTCGATACCGTGCTCGGCGGCGAACTGCTGCACGGCCGCCGCCTTGCCCGGCCCCCACAGGATCGGCTTGACCACCTTGCCGGTGAGGATCCCGTTCTCGTCGGTTTCGAACTTGTTGGTCAGCGTGTTGGGGATGCCGAGGAAGCGCGCCACGGGCTCGACCTGCAGCGTCAGCGCGGACGAGCTGAGCACTACGGTGTGGCCGCGAGCAAGGTGGGCGCGCACCAACTCCCGCATTTCCGGGTAGATCCGGCTCTCGATTTTCTGCGCGAACAACCGCTCGCCGATTTCCTCCATATCCGATAGCGGACGACCGCGCAGCGCCGACGACGCCTTGAGGATGAGCTCCTCGAATTCGATACGTCCGAGTTGATGATTCAGGCCGGCCTGGATCATGCCGATCAGCTCACCGACGCCCATCTCGCGACGCCGGAAGCGTTCCTGGGTGAGGATGACGCCGGTGAAACCCGCGACCAGAGTTCCGTCCAGGTCGAAGAACGCCCCGATCTTGGGGCCGGGCGGGCTGGCCATGATCTCGGCAACCGATCCGGGCAGCCGAAGGTCGCGCGGCTGCTTGCGTTCTTCCGTGGCGGTCATTCGGCGCCGCTCCTCCGCATCGCTTCGCTCTGCATCGTCGCCGGCGCGCATGAGCCGGACACCGATCGGGTCGACGTGTTCGGCGCCTCGGCGTCGAACGACGCGGGCACCGGGTGCGGCGCGGGTTCGCCGGCCAGCGCGAGGATCTCGTCGAAACCCTCCAGCAGGCATCGGGCCCACAAATCCTCATGGCGCACCGCGGCCCGGTCGTAGCGGGTAGTGATGGTGCAGTACCCGCCGCGAGAGATCAGCACCGCCATCATCGCTACGCCCGGCAATGGTCCAATTCCATACTGCCGCAAGACTTTTGCCCCGGCGAGGTAGGTATCGCCCGGATAGACCGGCACATTGCTGGCCTGCACGTCCGATGCCACCACCGAGCCGGTCATCGACTCGAGCAACGGTGCCGGCAACACGCTGAGCACCGGTGCGATCGAACCGATGACGTCCATCGCCGGTTCGTCGCGGCGCTGCGTCATCTGGGCGCGGATTTTGCGCATCCGGGCCACCGGATCGGCGGTGCCCACCGGCGCGGCCAGGTTGACGCCGGTGAACCGGTTACCGCCGGCCGGATCGGATTCGGCCCGCAGGTTCACCGGCACCGCCATCGGCAGCGTCGCAATCGGCACGCCGAGCGCTTCGTGGTAGCGGCCCAGCGCACCACACAGCCCGGCCAAATAGGCGTCGTTGATCGACCCACCGCCGGCCTTGGCGGCCCGGTGCAGGTCGGACAGCGGGATGTCGATGGCCTCGGTGCGGGTGGCCAGGCTGCGCCGGCGCAGCAGCGGCGACGGCTCGGCGGCCCGGCTCACCACCCGCACGCTGGAGCGGGCATAGCTCAGCGCGCCGGCCACCGTGGACGCAGGCCGCAGCACCGCCCGGCCCACCATGGACGCCGCGCCCCACAGCGCGCCCCGAACCCCGTCGACCACGGCCTCGGGCAGGTGGTTGAGACCCTCGCGCATCAGGTCGGTGGGGGACAAATCCTGTGGAATGGGTTGCGGCGGTGGCGGTCCGGGCGGCGGATCACGCTCCAGGTCGTAGATGTGGGCGAACATCTCCACGCTGCCAACACCATCGGTGACGGCGTGGCTCAGGTGCAACAGCGTCGCGGCCCTGCCGTCGGCCAGGCCGTCGATCAAGGTGGCCGTCCACAACGGCCGGGCGATGTCCAGGGGCGACTGCAGCATCACCTCGGCCAGGTCGAATACCTGGCGCAGCGTGCCGGGTTCGGCGACGCGCAGCCGTCGCACATGAAAGTCCAGGTTGAAGTCGGGATCCACCACCCAGCGCGGCGCGGCGGTCGGCAGCGTCGGCACGACCACCTTCTGGCGCAGCCGCAACACCCGCCGCGACGCGTGTTCGAAACGGGTCCGGAACCGCTCCCAGTCCGGCGTGGTGTCGAGGATTTCCAGGGCCATGATGCCCGAGCGGGTCCGCGGGTTGGCTTCCCCACGGTGCAGCAGATAGTCGACCGCGCCGAGCGCGGTGGGCAACCCCGCCGCGTCGACGGACTCAGCCACCGGCTCGTCCCCGTTCTGGCATCGCCGCTCCAGCCTCTCGTTTCGCCACGCCTACCTAAACGCTAGTCCGGTTGTCGTGATGACGGTAGCGATTGCGCGGATACGCAATATGACAACAAAAGTCGTACGAAATACTTTGCCCGCGGAGCGAATTGGAATTTCAGCTCGCGGATGTGGCGTGTTTGCGCGCCGCGCTTCTGCGGGAGCGCAGATAACGTCCATGCACAACACCCAGAAAATCGGCGACGGCGTCGGCCGTCAGGCGTGAGCGGACGGTCCCGACGATATCGAATGCGTGGTGGGCGTTGGGTAGCTCCGCATAGCACACGGTGGCGGCACCGGCCTCGCGCAGTGCAGAACAAAACGTTTGCGCCTGCGCCCGGGGAATCAACGAATCGTTGGCGCCGTGTAGCACGAAAAATGGCGGGGCGGCGCTGTGCGCGTGGGATATCGGCGACGCGAATTCGAACAACCCGGGATCGTCGGTGTAGCGCTTTTGCATCACGAAGTGCTCCAAAAACGGCAGCATCAGTTCGTGCATTTTCTCGGGATCGGTGAAGTCGTAAACCCCGTAGTAGGGCGCGGCCGCCTGGACCGTGGTGTCGGCGTCCTCGAAGCCGGGCTGAAGCCGCGGGTCGTTGGCGGTGAGCGCCGCCAACGAGGCCAGATGCGCGCCGGCCGAACCTCCGGTGACCGCGACGAAATGCGGGTCGCCGCCGTAGTCGGCGATGTTCTCGCGCACCCACGCGATGGCCCGCTTGACATCGACGATGTGTGCCGGCCACGCCTTGCCGGGGCTCTTGCTGTAGTCGATCGACACGCAGATCCAGCCGAGCTCGACCATCCGGCCCATCAGCGGATATGCCTGTCCCCGTTTGCCGTTGACGGTCCACGCGCCGCCCGGGATTTGCAGCAGCACCGGCGCCCGGCAGCCGTCGGGCAAGTCCGGACGGCGCCAGATGTCGAGCAGGTTGTCCCGCCCCGCCGGCCCGTAGGCGATGTCCGAGGTCTGTGATGCGTAACGACGACGATGGCCCGCCGCGTGTAATAGTCCTCCGCGGCGCGCACACTCGAGCTGATCGGTAACCGGATGCGACACCCGGGCGCGGTAGTGGGGGCCGAAGGATTCCTCGAGCGCCGCGGACAGGATGCGGTCCGCGCGTTGCGCCGCCCACGTGGTGGCGACTCGGCCGACCGACAGCGGAGTCACCCCTGACAGGGCGTGGCCGGTCAGTACCTGCGGCGAGAACTCGGCGGACAGCCATCCCGCGAACCAGGCGACGGCGAACGGCGAACCCTGCAGCAGCAGGGCGGCGGCGCGATAGGTGTCGACCGCTTCGGCCGCCAGCTGCGCGCCGTGACGCAGTGCCAGGGCGCCAGCCCGTGAGCACCTTGTGGTCACGTTCATAGCCATGCTCATGGCAACGCCACTCCTTGACGTCGGCCCATACGTCGCCCGGTCAGCGTACGTGTGTCGCGCGTCACAGGTTAGCGAATCACCAATTCCGCCAAGGGGATTTCGATCGGCGTTGCGCGTCGGGACTTGGCGTGTCGCGGCGTTGGATACACTGACCTGCGCGTAAGTCTTTCCGGCCCCCGTAGCTCAGCTGGACAGAGCGCATGACTTCTAATCTTGTGGTCGCAGGTTCGAGTCCTGCCGGGGGCACCTCGTCAGGGGTGGCCGAACGCTGCCGGCCCGGCGGGGCGCCGGTTGACCCGCCAGCGTGAGTATCTCGTCGAAACCCTCACGCAGGCACCGGGCAAACAATTCCTCTTCCCGGATGGCGGCTCTGTCGTAGTTGACCGTGACGGTGCACCACTCGCCGGCAGACAACAGCACCACGACCATTCCGACGCCGGGCACCGACGCGAGACCATGCTGCCGTAGCACTTTCGCCCCCGCGAGGTAGATATCGCCGCGGTACGACGGCACATTGCTGGCCACCACATCGACGAATCCCCCGCTGCTCATCGCGCTCAGCAGGGCCGCCGGCAAAACGCTCACCAGGCGTGCAATCGAGTGGCTGACGTCCCGCGCGGGCTCGTTTCGGCGCTGTGTCATCTGTACACGGATCTTGCCCATGCGAGTGACGGGATCTTCCTCACCGACCGGGGCTGCCAGCATGACGCTGGTGACCTGGTTGGCGGCGGTGAGGTCCGCTTCACCGCGCACGTTCACCGGCACCGCCATCGGCAGCGCGTCGATCGGCGCGCCGAGCGCCCGGTGGTAGCGCCCCAGCGCGCCGCACAGGGCGGCCAGATAGGCGTCGTTCAAAGAACCGCCGCCGGCTTTGGCGGCGCTGTGCAGGGTGGAGAGACGGATGTCGAGCGCTTCGCTGCGGCGTACCGAGCCGCGCTGGCGCAGCAACGGTGACGGCTCGACGGGCCGGCTCATCACTCGCGCCGCCGACCGGGCGTAGCCCACGCCGCCCACCAGCGCCGACACCGGATTGCGCATCAACCGGCCAACCGCGCGCAATGCGCCCCACAGTGCGTGCCGGACTCCCTCGACGAGGGCTCGGGGCAGGCGTCTGATGCCCTCCCACATCAGGTCGTCGGGGGACAGATTCTGCGGAATCGGTACCGGAGGTGGCGGCTCGGCGGGCGGATCGCGCTCCAGAGTGGGGATCTGCGCGAACATCTCGAGGGCGCCGATCCCGTCAGTGAGCGCATGGCCGATGCGGAAAAGCAGCGCAGACGTACCGTCGGCAAGGCCCTCCACCAACGTGGCGATCCATAGCGGTCGCGACGTGTCCATCGGTGACCGCAGCAGCTCGTCGGCCAGGTCGAAGACTTCCCGCGGAGTGCCAGGCTTGGGCACACGCATCCGACGCACGTGAAAGTTCACGTCGAAGTCCGGATCCACCACCCAGCGCGGTGCGGTCGTCGGGAGGGTGGGCACCACGACCTTCTGCCGCAGCCGCGGCACCCGACGGGAGGCATCTTCGAAATGGGCGCGAAACCGGTTCCAGTCCGGCGCCGCGTCGAGGAAAACGACTCCCATGCTGCCCAACCGCGCATGGCTATGGGCTTCGCGCCGATGCATCAAATAGTCGGCGGGTCCCAGCTCGCTGGGCATTTCGGCGGCGTCAACCATCGCTCCTGTTCCGCCTTTCAACAGCGTCAGGCCGCTGCCAAGCTCAAGCTAGACCGGCCGAAGCGTGGGCGGAGCTAATTGTGCGGATTCGCTGGATCGTCGGACAGCACGTCACCAGTTCACGAATTACATTGGAAATGTGTCGAATAGAGGCCGCAGTCCGCGGTTTCGTTGACCGGCGACGCTTGCATGGCAACGAAGCATGCTCGTCGACGGCACGCTGGGTGCGGGGCGCCGATGGGTGTCCCACTACTCTGAGCTCGCGGAGGTGGCACATGACCCAGCCCGATCTGGTTCTCTACCGCGTCGACAACCGCGTCGCGCTGATCACCGTCAACGATCCGGAACGGCGTAACGCCGTCACCGCCGCGATGTCGGCCCAGTTGCGGGCCGCGGTCGAGCGGGCCGAGGCAGATTCGGACGTGCACGCCGTCGTGGTCACCGGGGCCGGCAAGGCGTTCTGCGCGGGTGCCGACCTCAGCGCCCTGGGCGAAGCCACCGAGGAAGGGCTGCTGGCCCTCTACGACGGGTTCATGGCCGTCGGCAAGTGCACGCTGCCGACGATCGCGGCGGTCAACGGCGCGGCGGTCGGCGCCGGGCTGAACCTGGCGCTGGCCGCCGATGTGCGCATCGCCGGACCGGCCGCGTTGTTCGACGCCCGCTTCCAGAAGCTCGGCCTGCACCCCGGCGGCGGTGCGACGTGGATGCTGCAGCGCGCCGTGGGTCCGCAAGTCGCCCGCGCCGCCTTGCTGTTCGGCATGCGCTTCGACGCGGAATCCGCTGTGCGCCACGGCCTTGCGCTGTCCGTTGCCGACGACCCGGTGGCCGCTGCCCTGGAACTGGCGGCCGGGCCCGCTGCGGCGCCGCGGGAGGTTGTGCTGGCGACCAAGGCCACCATGCGCGCCACCGCCAGCCCCGGATCGCTCGACGACGAGCAGCACGAGCTGGCCAAGGACACCGAGCTGGGCCCGCAGGCCGCGTCGATCCGCTCACCAGAGTTCGCGGCCCGGTTGGCCGCGGCCCCGGGGCAACACGCTTTAGAGGTCCAGCAGCGCCGTCTCCGGTGACTCGAGGAGGCCCCGCAGCTCGCCCAGGAACGCGGCGACCTGCGCGCCGTCGGCAACACGGTGGTCGAATGCGCAGGTCAAGGTCATCTGGGGACGCACGACGACTTGGTCGTCGAGGGCCATCGGCCGCGGCTTGAGCGAGCCCATCCCCAGGATGGCCGCCTCCGGATAGTTGATCACCGGCACGCCCTCGTCGAGTCCGAGCGCACCGAAGTTAGAGACGGTGAACGTGGAGCCTGTCAGCTGTGCGGGCTTCAGCGTGCCGGCGCGCGCCTGTTCGGTCAGCCGGGCCACCGCGTCGGCGAGCTGCCTGGTGGTCATCTGGTGCGCGTCGGCGACGACGGGCACCAGCAGACCCCGGGGTGCGGCGACCGCGAAACCCAGATGCACGGCACGGTGGGTGTGCACCTGCGGCCCGTCGGGGCCGTCGACCCAGGTGGAGTTGAGGATCGTGTGGTGTTGAAGCGCGAGGGCCACGAACCGCAGGGTGAGCGCGAATGGCGTCACCTGCAGCCGATCGTGCAGCCGCAACAGATTGGTGCAGTCCACCTGCACGCTGGCATGGGCGTCGGGAATCTGGCTGTGGGCCAACGTCATTCGTCGAGCCATCTCCGCCTGCACGCCCCGCACCGGCAGCACGTCGTAGGAGACGTCCGCGTGCTCGGCAGCCGCCAGCACCGCTTCGCGACTGATCAGGCCGTCCGGACCGGGTGGCACGTCGGTCAGGTCGACACCCAATTCGGCGGCCAGTTTGCGTACCGACGGCTTGGCTTTCGGGCGGCGGCTGGCGTCGAGTGTGTCGTCGGCGCCGTATCCCACGAGGACCGGTGTGCGCGTGGGCGATTCGCCGTTTGACGGGGCGCCAGACGCGGTGTCGATACGCACCAGCAGCGCGCCGACCGGCAGGACATCGCCTTCGGCGCCATGTATTTCGACGATCCGCCCCGCATACGGGCTCGGGATTTCGACTTCTGCCTTGGCAGTCTCCACTGAGCACAGCGGCTGGTTGATTTCGACGTCGTCACCGACGGCGACGTTCCAGTTCGACAGCGTCACTTCCTCGAGCCCTTCGCCAAGATCGGGTACGACGAACGGCTTGACGCTCACGGCAGCTCCAGGGCGCGCTCGACGCAGTCCATCAGCCGGTCGGGCCCGGGCAGCCACAGCTTTTCGAGCCGCGCCGGCGGGTAGGGGGTGTCAAACCCGCACGCGCGCAACACCGGGGCCTCCAATTCGTAAAACATCTCCTCTTGGATGCGGGCGGCCAGCCCGGCGCCGTAGCCGAGGCTTCGCGGCCCTTCGTGCAGCACGACGCAGCGTCCGGTGCGGCGGATCGACGCGGCCACGGTGTCGAAGTCCAGCGGCACCAGCGACCGCAGGTCGACCACTTCCAGACTCCAACCCCGTTGGGCAGCAGCGGTTTCCGCGGTAGCCAACGCGGTGGTCACCAGGCCGCCGTAGGTCAGCACGGTGACGTCGGCGCCGTCCCGGCGCACCACCGCCTGCCCGATCGGTGGCCCGGGCCGCTGGGTGTCGACGATTTCGCGGCCCCAGTAGCGCCGCTTGGGCTCCAAGAACATCACGGGATCCGGGCAGTTGATGGCATGGCGCAAAAGCCAATACGCGTCCGACGGCGACGATGGGACCACGACCTTCAGACCGGCGGTGTGCGCCCAGTACGACTCGGTGGATTCCGAATGGTGTTCGACCGCACCGATACCGCCGAAGGACGGGATCCGCACGGTGACCGGCATGCCGATTTCGCCGCGGGTGCGGGTACGGTACTTGGCCAGATGGCTGACTATTTGGTCGAACGCCGGATAGGCGAACCCGTCGAACTGGATTTCCGGCACGGGCACAAAGCCGCGCAACGCGAGGCCCACCGCAATGCCGATCACCGCGGACTCCGCCAGCGGTGTGTCAAAGCAGCGATCGGAACCGAACGTCTCGGCCAACCCCTCGGTGACCCGGAACACCCCGCCCTGGGCGGCGACGTCCTCGCCGAACACCAGCACCCGGTCGTCGGCGGCCATCGCGTCGTGCAGCGCGCGGTTGAGCGCGGCCACCATGGTCAGCGTCTTCTCGGCACCTGGCAATGTCGCGGCGCGAGTGGGGGGTTCGACGATCTGCGTCATCGCGGCTCCTCCCCCAGTTCCACCCGCAGATCTCGGCGCTGCGCCTCCAATGCGGGCGTCATCTCCGCGTAGACAGTGGTGAACACCTCGTCGATGTCGACGTCAGGCGCACCGAACAGCATGTCGCGCAACTCGGTACACAGCCGCTGGGACCGGGCGGCAACACGGCCCGCCAGCCGCTCCGACCACAGCCCCCGGCCCTCAAGATAGGCCCGGTAGCGCGGAATCGGGTCGAGCGCCAGCCAGTGCTCGAGTTCGTCGCGGCTGCGGTAGCGGGTCGGGTCGTCGGAGGTGGTGTGCGGGCCAAGTCGGTAGGTGACGGCCTCGATCAGCGTCGGCCCGCCGCCGGCCCTGGCCCGCGCCGCCGCCTCGGCCATCACCGCGTAGCAGGCGAGCACGTCGTTGCCGTCCACCCGGATACCGGGCATCCCGTAGCCGATCGCCTTGTGCGCGATCGACGGCGCTGCGGTCTGCCGGCACAGCGGCACCGAGATCGCCCACTGGTTGTTCTGCACGTAGAACACGCACGGTGCTCCGAAAACGGCCGCCACGTTCAGCGCCTCGTGCACGTCGCCTTCGCTGGTGGCGCCGTCGCCCAGGAAGGCGACCGTTATGGAATCCTCGCCGAGGCGCTGCGCGGCCATCGCCGCCCCGACGGCGTGTAAGGCGTGCGTGCCGACCGGAATCGAGATCGGAGCGCAACATTTCTTGGTGAATTCCAAGCCGCCGTGCCAGGTTCCGCGCCACATGGCGCCGACGTGGCTGGGCGCAATACCCCGCACCAAAAACACGCCCAATTCGCGATATTGCGGAAACAGCCAGTCGGCCTTGCGCAGACAGGCCGCCGCGCCGACCTGCGCCGCCTCCTGGCCGCGGCACGGCGCGAACAGCGCCAATTCGCCCTGGCGCTGCAGGTTGACCAGTTCGGTGTCCACATCGCGGGTGACGACCATCATCTCGTAGAGCCAGCACAGTGCTTCGTCCGGAAGCTCCCGGCTGTAACGGTCTTCGGCGGTCGGCGTCCCGTCCGGTGCGACCAGTTGCACCGGCTCGAGGTCGACCGTCGTCGGCGTCTGCGCAAGCTCGGTCACACCGCCTCCTTCCCGCGGTCACGCGGGTGCGCGGCGGGCCAGAGCAAACCCGGACAACCGGGACTGCTACGAGCCTGAGTCAGTCGCCAGTTGCACGATTCGCTCGGCTCGCCGCAACACTGGCGCATCTACCATTATGCCTTCAAATGCGAAGACACCGCGTTCATCGGCGGCCGCGGCGAGCACGTGTCGCGCCCACTGCACCTGCTCGGGTGTTGGGGCATAACCGGCCCGGATCACCGGCACCTGGCTGGGATGGATAGCAACCTTCGCGTCGAAGCCGACCGCGACCGCGTCGTCGACCTCGGCGCGCAGCCCGTCGAGATCCTTGATGTCGAGGTAGACCGAGTCCAGCGCCAGGCGGCCGTAGGCTTTGGCCGCCAGCAGCGACTGCGAGCGCACATGCCGGGCCACCTCCCGGTAGGTGCCGTCCGGGTAGCGGTTGGCCGTACCACCGAGCACGGCGAACAGATCCTCTGCGCCCCACATCACCGCGATGGCGTTGTCGGCGCGGACGTTGTCGGTGACGGTCAGCGCGCCCAACGGTGACTCGACGAGAACGATGACGTCCCGCGGCGCCAACGCGGTGACCTGTTCGGGCGCTTCGCATTTGGGCAGCATCACGGTGTCGTAACGCGTGTTGGACAGGGCTTCCAGGTCGTGTGCCTGATCGTCGGTGCCGGACGGATTGACCCGCACGACGGTACGGGCCGGGTCGAGCGGAACGTCGACGAGGGCCTTGCGCGCCGCCGGCCGATCCGCGGCAGCGCATCCGTCCTCGAGGTCGAGGATCACGACATCGGCTGCGGCCGCTGCCTTTTCGAAGCGCTCCGGGCGATCCGCCGGGCAGAACAGCCACGCCGGGCCCGGATTGTCAAGCGTCATCGGCCGGCCTCATGCGCACCAGGGTTTTGCGGGTCGCGGTGGCGACGACGTCGCCGTGCTGGTTGCGTCCGGTGTGGGCGAACGTGAGGATGCCCTCCCCGGGGCGGCTCTTGGATTCACGTTTGTCGGTGATCTCGGTTTCGGCGTACAGCGTGTCGCCGTGGAAAAGGGGCTTGGGGAAGGCGATTTCGGAGAATCCGAGGTTGGCGACGATGGTGCCCTGGGTCAGCTGCGCGACCGACAATCCCACTAATGTCGAGAGGGTGAACATCGAGTTGACCAGCCGCTGGTGAAACGGCGGCAGCGCGTCGGAGAACGCGGCATCCAGGTGCAGCGCTTGAGTGTTCATCGTCAACGTCGTGAACAACACGTTGTCGGCCTCGGTGATCGTGCGGCCGGGCCGGTGCAGATAGCGCACCCCGATCTCGAATTCCTCGAACCACAGCCCGCGCTGGACGACGGCGCGCTGCTCGGGACTCGTCACAGCCCCACCTCCCTGGCGATCAACATCAACTGCACTTCGCTGGTCCCTTCACCGATTTCCAGGATCTTGCTGTCGCGGTAGTGCCGGGCGACCGGGAACTCGTTGATAAACCCGTAGCCGCCGTGGATCTGGGTGGCGTCGCGGGCGTTGTCCATCGCCGCCTCGCTGGCGACCAGCTTGGCGATCGCCGCCTGCTTTTTGAACGGCTTACCGGCCAGCATCAGTGCCGCGGCGTCGTAGTAGGCGGTGCGAGCGGTGTGCGCGCGGGCCTCCATCCGGGCAATGGTGAACTCGATGGCCTGATACCGGCCGATCGGCCGACCGAAAGCCTCACGCTCACGGGCGTACTTGACGCTCTCGTCGACGCAGCCCTGTGCGGCGCCGGTGGACAGCGCGGCGATCGCGATCCGGCCCTCGTCGAGAATGCGAAGGAAGTTGGCGTAGCCGCGGCCGCGTTCGCCGAGCAGGTTCTCCTGCGGCACCCGCACGTCTTGAAACGTCAGCGGATGGGTGTCGGACGCCTTCCAGCCCACTTTGTCGTAGGCCGGTTCGACGGTGAAACCCGGTGTGGGCACCGGTATCAGGATCGACGAGATCTCCTTGCGGCCGCCCTGTTCGCCGGTGACGGCGGTGACGGTGACCAGCTTGGTGATGTCGGTGCCGGAGTTGGTGATGAACTGTTTGGATCCGTTGATCACCCACTCGCCGTTGTCGAGGCGTGCGGTGGTCTTGGTGGCGCCGGCGTCGCTACCGCCGCCGGGCTCGGTCAGCCCGAACGCGCCGAGCGCGCGGCCACTGGCCAACTGCGGCAACCACTCTCGCTTCTGCGCCTCGGTGCCGAAGCGGTACACCGGCATGGCGCCCAGCGACACCCCGGCCTCCAAAGTGATGGCCACACTTTGGTCCACCTTGCCCAGTTCCTCGAGCGCCAGGCACAGCGCGAAGTAGTCACCGCCCATGCCGCCCCACTCCTCCGGGAACGGCAGCCCGAACAACCCCATCTCGGCCATCCCGGCCACCACTTCGTAGGGGAAGGAATGCTCGGCGTCGTGGCGCGCCGCGACCGGCGCGACGACGCTCTGCGCGAAGTCGCGGACCGTCTTGGCCAACTGCTGATACTCGTCGGGAAGCATCCCGGTCGCAATGAACTGTGTCATTGACGCCGCTCCTCCTCATCGCTTCGCTCTGCATCGTCGCCAGCGTGTGGCATGCTCAGCCTTTCGTGTTCGCCTTGATCCGGGCCAGCGGCTGGCCCACCTTGACCTGATCGCCGACCGCGACGAGAAGCTCCACCACACCGTCGACAGGCGCCGCCAGCGCGTGCTCCATCTTCATCGCCTCGACGGTGACCACCATCGCCCCGGTCTGCACGTCGACGCCGTCGTCGACCCCTACTGCGACGACCGATCCCGGCATCGGGCTGGTCAATTCGGCGTCGCCGCTGTGCGCGTCGTCGGGGCGCACCGGCGCTTCCCGCACCTCCTCGAGCACGGCGGTGGTCCCGGCACCGTGCAGCCAGATCTGGTGCTCCGCCGCCGCGACGGCGTACTCCGTTCGCACGCCGTCGAGTGTCAGCACCAGCCGCCCGTCCGCCAGATATGCTTGCAGCGAATGGTTTTCGCCGTCTTCGATGCGGCCCGTCGCGTCGGCGGGGGTGCCGGTGATGTGCACGTGGTCGGTGCGCTCGCCGGCCCGCAGCCGCACACTGACGGGCGCGGCGGCGCCGACGCGCCAGCCGGAGGGCACCTGCCACAGGTCGGCGCCGGGCACCGGCCACAGCCCCAGCCAGCGGTAGGCCGCCGCGGCGATGAAGTGTTGGTCCGACGCCGGCGCCGCGACGAAATCGCCGGCTCGCCGGTCCAGCAGTCCGGTGTCCAGCCGCCCCGCGACGACGTCGGGGTCGGCGAGCAGGAACCGGGCGAACTCCACATTGGTGACCACCCCGAGCACCGCGGTGTCGGCCAGCGCTCGGTCCAGCGCTCTCAGCGCGGCGGGCCGGTCGGCGGCGTGGGCGATCACCTTGGCCAGCATCGGATCGTACTGGCTGCCGACCACCATCCCGGCCGACAGGCCGGAATCAACCCGCACCCCAGGGTCTTTCGGCTCCACCAGCGTCAGCACGTCGCCACCGGTCGGCAGGAATCCGCGGGCCGGGTCCTCGGCGTAGATCCGGGCTTCGATCGCGTGACCGTGCAGGGTGATGTCGGATTGGGTCGCGGTGAGCTTCTCCCCCGCGGCGATGCGCACCTGCCACTCGACCAGGTCCCAGCCGGTGACCATCTCGGTGACCGGGTGCTCGACCTGCAGCCGGGTGTTCATCTCCATGAAGAAGAACTCCTCCGGCTTGTCGGCGGAGACGATGAATTCGACCGTGCCGGCTCCGGTGTAGTCCACACTGCGCGCGGTGTCACAGGCGGCGGCGCCGATCCGGGCCCGTGTCGCCGCGTCCAGCAGCGGCGACGGCGCCTCCTCGATGACCTTCTGGTGCCGCCGTTGCAGGCTGCACTCCCGTTCGCCGAGATGCACCACGTTGCCGTAGGTATCGGCCAGTACTTGGACCTCGATGTGCCTGGGCCGCAGCACAAATCGCTCCAGGAACAACGTGTCGTCACCGAAGGCGGCGGCTGATTCGCGGCGAGCGCCGCTCAGTGCGGCGGGCAGGTCCGCGGCCCGTTCCACCAGCCGCATGCCCTTGCCGCCGCCACCGGCCGACGGCTTGACGAGCACCGGGTAGCCGATCTCCTCGGCGGCGGCGATCAGTTCGGCGTCGGTCAGGCCCGGCCGGGCGATGCCGGGCACCACCGGCACGCCGAACTCCGACACCGTGGCCTTGGCGGCGATCTTGTCGCCCATCGTCTGGATGGCATTGGTGGGCGGGCCGATGAAGGTCAACCCGGCCGCACTCAGCGCCGCCGCGAAATCCGCGTTCTCCGAGAGGAAGCCGTATCCCGGGTGCACCGCCTGCGCGCCGGTGCGCACGGCGGCGTCGAGGACCGCGGCGATGTTGAGGTAGCTGTCGCGAGCCGGTGCGGGACCGAGGCGCGCGGCGACGTCCGCCTCCGCGACGTGACGCGCGTTGACGTCGGCGTCGCTGTAGACGGCCACCGACCGGATGCCCATCGCCTTCAACGTGCGGATCACCCGGACGGCGATCTCTCCGCGGTTGGCGACCAGAACTGTATCGAAACCCATCACACTCACATCCGGAACACGCCGTAGGAGACCGGCTCGACTGGCGCATTGGCGACTACTGAAAGTGCAAGCCCCACAACTGTTCTGGTGTCAGCAGGGTCGATCACCCCGTCGTCCCACAGCCGCGCCGTCGAGTAGTACGGGTTGCCCTGGTGTTCGTACTGCGCGCGGATGGGCGCCTTGAATGCCTCTTCCTCCTCGGCCGTCATCTCGCCACGGACTGTTGCCAGCACCGATGCGGCCTGCTCGCCGCCCATCACCGAGATTCGCGCGTTCGGCCACATCCACAGGAACCGCGGCGAATACGCCCGCCCGCACATGGAATAGTTACCCGCCCCGTAGGAGCCGCCGATCACCACTGTCAGCTTGGGCACCCGCGCGCAGGCCACCGCGGTGACCATCTTGGCGCCGTGTTTGGCGATGCCGCCGGCCTCGTAGTCGCGGCCCACCATGAACCCGGAGATGTTCTGCAAGAACAGCAGCGGCACCATGCGCTTATCGCAGAGTTCGATGAAATGAGCGCCCTTCAAAGCAGATTCACCGAACAAGACGCCGTTGTTGGCGACGATCCCGACGGGATGGCCGTGGATGCGGGCGAATCCGGTGACCAACGTGGTGCCGTATTCCGCTTTGAACTCACCGAATTCGCCGCCGTCGACGATGCGGGTGATCACCTGGTGTACGTCGTAGGGAATCCGGGGGTCGACGGGCACTACGTCATAGAGCTCGGTCTGCTCGGCGATCGGGTCGACGGTCGGCAGCACGTCCCAGGCGCGCGGCCCCCGCGGTCCCAAGGTGGCAACGATGCGCCGAATGATGTTGAGTGCGTCGCGGTCGTCGTGCGCGAGATGGTCTGTGACGCCAGAGGTCTTGGAATGCAGGTCGCCGCCGCCGAGCTCTTCGGCGGTGACGACTTCTCCGGTGGCGGCCTTCACCAGCGGCGGTCCGCCGAGGAAGATCGTGCCCTGGTTTCGCACGATCACGGCCTCGTCGCTCATCGCGGGAACGTAAGCCCCACCGGCCGTGCAGGATCCGAGCACTGCGGCGATCTGAGGGATGCCTTCGGCGGACAGGTTGGCCTGGTTGTAGAAGATTCGGCCGAAATGTTCGCGGTCGGGAAACACCTCGTCCTGTCGCGGCAGGAACGCGCCGCCGGAGTCGACCAAATAGATGCAGGGCAGCCGGTTCTGCCCGGCGATCTCCTGGGCCCGCAGGTGCTTTTTGACGGTGATCGGATAGTAGGTCCCGCCTTTGACCGTCGCGTCGTTGGCGACGATCATGCACTCGCGGCCCGAGACCCTGCCGATCCCCGTGATGATGCCCGCGCCGGGACACTCGTCGTCGTACATGCCGTTGGCGGCTAGAGGCGCTACTTCCAGCAGTGGGCTGCCGGGATCGAGTAGACCGTCGACCCGGTCGCGCGGCAGCAGCTTGCCGCGGCCCACGTGTCGCTCGCGCGCGCTTTCCGGTCCACCGAGCGCGGCCACGGCCAGCTTCTCGCGCAGCTGGGCCACCAGCGCCTGGTGCGCCTCGCGATTCACGACTGCAGTGGTCATCCGCTACCCGCCGATTTCGGTTAATGATGACTAACTCGTGCTATGTTAGTGGAGATTAACCGAACTGTCTAGGAGGCCGTTCATGGCACCGTCTGCCCCAGCCGGCCAGGCAGTCAACCGCCGTAGCCAGCTCAAGTCCGACCGGCGGGCGCAACTGCTGGCGGCAGCGGAGCGACTGTTCGCCGAGCGCGGGTTCCTGGCGGTGCGGCTGGAGGACATCGGCGCGGCGGCCGGCGTCAGCGGTCCGGCTATCTATCGGCACTTCCCCAACAAAGAGTCGCTGCTGGTCGAGTTGCTCGTCGGCATCAGCACCCGGCTACTCGCAGGCGCCCGAGACGTGAAGTCCCGCAGTGCTGACCCGGCCGAGGCTCTCGACGGCCTGATCGACTTCCACCTCGAATTCGCCTTGGGTGAACCGGATTTGATCCGCATCCAGGACCGCGATCTCGCGCATCTGCCCGCGACCGCCGAGCGTCAGGTGCGACGGGCACAGCGGCAGTATGTCGAGGTGTGGGTCGGTGTGCTGCGCGAGCTGGAACCCGGCCTTGCCGAAGCCGACGCGCGGCTGATGGCGCATGCCGTGTTCGGGCTGCTGAACTCGACCCCGCACAGCATGAAGCGCGCCGAGAGCAGGGCCGCGCGGTCGCGGGCGGTGATGCGGGCGATGACCGTCGCCGCGTTGACCGCCAGGGCAGGTACCCTGCCAGGGTGAGGTGGGCATGAACGATCCGCGTCGACCCGACTACACCCGTCCGGCTCGGCCCGGCGGCGAACCGACCGAGCGGCTCCGCCAGCCCTATTCGCCGTACAACGACCCCGCCTACGCCGGTCAAACGCCGTACTACCAGGGTTCTCCGCCGCGCCCGGGACCGACCGAAACCAACCCGACCGAGAAGTTGCCGCAGTACTGGCTGCCGGATCAGCCGACCACGCCTCCGCCCGGGCGGCCGAAGCCGCCGCGCTGGTTGTGGGTCGCCGTGGCGGCCGCGGCGTTGCTGGTGGCGGCGCTCGTCATCGCGCTGGTGATCGCCAACGGCGCGGCCAGAAAACAGACCGCGGTCGAGCCGTTGCCCGCAATGCCGGGTTCCACGACGTCCGGGTCGGCGGCGTCGCCGTCGACAACTACATCGGCGCCCAGCGCCACTACGTCGACGTCGGAGCCGTCGGAATCGAGCGAGACCACCAGTGCCGCCGGCGAAGAGGCAGTCGTCTACAACGTCAGCGGGGAGGGCCGGGCAATCAGCATCACCTACGTCGATACCGGCGGCGTGATGCAGACCGAGTTCAACGTGGCGCTGCCGTGGAGCAAACAAGTCAGCCTGCCCAAGTCCGGCGATCGCAAGGCCAACGTCACGATCATCAACATCGGCAACAAGGTCACGTGCACGGTCACGGTGGCCGGTGTCCAGGTGCGCGAGCACACCGGCTCGGGTTTGACCGTCTGCGACGCGCCCTCTTAACCGGCGCTTTGCGGCACGACGGCGGCGCGGCGCGGTGCGCGCACCATCACCATGGCCGCCAGCCCGATGCCGAGGACCAGGCACAGCCCGCCCATCCCGGCGCGGACCGCGCCGAACACGTCGACGAAGACCGAAAACAGCCACGGTGCAAGGAAAGACACCGCCCGCCCGGTCATCGTGTAGAGCCCGAAGGCAACACCTTCCTTGCCGTGTTTGGACATTCGCAGCAGTAGCGTGCGCGCCGAAGCCTGCGCCGGGCCGATGAACAGGCACAGCAGAAGCCCGCACGCCCAGAACGCGCGTGGACCCGACAGCGTCATCAAGGTGAGCCCCATCGTGATGATCGCGGCCAGTGACCCCACGATGACGGTCTTGGATCCGAGCCGGTCGTCGACCAGCCCGCCCAGCACCGCGCCGAATGCGGCGACCACGCTGGCGGCCACTCCGAAGATCAGCACGTTGGCCTGCGAGATGCCGTACACATTGACGCCGAGGACCGCACCGAAGGTGAACACCCCGGCCAGGCCGTCCCGAAAGACGGCGCTGGCCAGCAGGAAGTACACCAGGTTATGGTCGCGCCGCCATTCGGCGGTCAGGTCGGCCCACAGTCTGCGGTAGCCGCCCAGTACGCCCTTAGCGGCTGGCGCCGTCTCAGTCGATGCGGGCAGCCGGTGGGCGGTCAGCAGTAGCGGCAGGGCCAGCAGTGCCAGCCAGGCGGCGGCCAGCAGCATCGCGGCGCGCACGTTCATGCCGTCGCCGCTGGGCAGGTGGAGGAGCCCGCGGGTGTCGCCTGTGCCGGAGATGAAGCCCAGGTAGACGATCAGCAGCAGCACGACGCTGCCGACATAGCCGGCGGCCCAGCCGAACCCGGAGATCCGTCCGGAGGTCTGCGGGGTGGACAGCTGACGCAGCATCGCGTTGTACGGGACGCTGGCGAGATCGCCGCAGGCGGCGGTGCCGGCCAGCAGCGCCAGGCCGGGCCACAGGTAGGCGGGTTGGTCGCGGATGAGGCTCATTGCGCTGGTCAGGACGACGGCGAGGACGGTCAGCAGCATCAGCGCGGTGCGCCGGCGGCGAGGGGATTCCACCCACACGCCGATGACGGGCGCCAGCAGCGCGATCGTCAACCCGGCGACGGCCAAGGCGCGTCCCAGCCAGCTGGCCGGTGAGCTGCCGCCGGGCATGCCCTCGCCGACGGTGCTGGTCAGATACACCGAGAACACGAAGGTCACCACGATCGCGCTCACGCCGGTGGCGCCGCAGTCCCACAGCGCCCACGCCAGCACCCCGGATCGCCCGGGTGCGCGCCCGCCCGGCTCCGGGTTGCCCATGCTGGGAGGGTAACCGCTGGTAGCGACCCGCATGCTTACGATGGGCCGCATGCCTGTACCCGCTCCCAGCCCCGATGCGCGGGCTGTTGTCACCGGCGCATCGCAGAACATCGGCGAAGCGCTGGCCACCGAATTGGCCGCGCGCGGCCACAGCCTGATCGTCACGGCGCGACGCGAGGACCTGCTCAACGAGCTTGCCGCGCGCCTGGTCTCCCAGTACGGAGTCGCCGTGGATGTGCGGCCGGCCGACCTGGCCGACCCGGCAGACCGGGCGAAACTGTGCGACGAGCTGGCCGCCCGTCCCGTCTCGGTTCTGTGCGCCAACGCGGGCACTGCGACGTTCGGCCCAGTGGCCGGCCTTGACCCTGAAGGTGAGAAGGCTCAGGTGCAGCTGAATGTCCTTGGGGTGCATGATCTTACGCTGGCTGTGCTGCCGGGCATGGTCGAGCGCCGGGCGGGCGGTATCTTGATTTCCGGTTCGGCGGCGGGCAATTCGCCGATTCCTTATAACGCGACGTACGCGGCCACCAAGGCGTTCGCGAACACTTTCAGCGAATCGCTGCGCGGCGAACTGCGCGGCTCCGGTGTGCATGTGACCCTGCTGGCGCCCGGGCCGGTGCGCACCGAGCTACCCGATGAGTCCGAGGCCTCGCTGGTGGAGAGGTTGGTGCCCGACTTCCTGTGGATTTCGACCGAGCACACAGCCAAGGTGTCGCTGGATGCGTTGGAGCGCAACAAGATGCGCGTCGTTCCAGGCCTGACATCCAAGGCGATGTCGGTGGCCAGTGGGTACGCGCCGCGCGCGATCGTCGCGCCGATCGTCGGCAGCTTCTACAAGAAGCTGGGCGGCGGATAGGTTTGTTTCGTCGCGAAAGTGCAACTGCCGACGCTCGCTCTCGAACAACGCGTCGCTAGTTGCACTTTCGCGGAGCCTAAGTCAGCGGCGCCGTCGGCTGGTGCCCATCATGCTGCGCACGAGTTCCCGGCCAAGCGCGTTGAGGAAAGTCTGGAAGCCCTTGCTATTGATGAACCGCCTGAACCAGCCGGGCTTCTTCTCGACCGCCGCGGGCTTCGATGGCGCCTCCGCGGGCGGGCCCGCCTCGGCGGCTTGCTTCTTTTCGGCTTCGATTTTCTCGTAGGCGGATTCGCGATCGACGGTGTCATGGTACGTCGTCCACAGCGGACTGACCTGCGCCGCCTTGCCGATCGCCTCGTCGCCTATCGCGGCCATCAGCGAACGGGGTGAGCGCAGCCTGGTCCACGCCACCGGGGTCGGGGCGCCGCGCTCCGACAACACCGTGACCACCGCTTCGCCGATGCCGAGCGAAGTCAACGCCGAAGCGAGGTCGTAGACATCAGTTTTCGGATACGTACGAACCGTTTTCGTCAACGCCTTCTGGTCGTCGGGCGTGAACGCGCGCAGCGCATGCTGGATGCGCGCGCCCAGCTGCGACAGCACGCTGTTGGGGATATCGGTGGGCAGCTGGGTGCAGAAGAACACGCCGACACCGCGAGAGCGGATCAGCTTGACGGTCTGCTCGACCTGCTCCAGAAACGCCTTTGACGCTTCGCTGAACAACAGGTGGGCCTCGTCGAAGAAGAACACCAGCTTGGGTTTGTCGACGTCGCCGATCTCGGGCAGGGACTTGAATAGATCGGACAGAACCCACATCAGGAAGGTGGAGAACAGCACCGGGCGTGCTGCCTGGTCGCCCAGCTCCAGCAGGGAGATGACCCCATGGCCTTTGTCGTCAAAACGCAAGAGGTCCTTGGGTTTTAGTTCCGGCTCACCGAAGAAGGTGTCGGCACCTTCGCCTTCCAAATTGACCAGGGCACGCAGGATGACGCCAGCCGTTTGCGCGGAGACGCCACCGAGTTCTTTCAGATCGGGCTTGCCCTCGTCGCTGGTGAGCTTGCTGATCACCGCGCGCAGGTCTTTCAGGTCCAGCAGCTCGTAGTTCTTATCTTTGGCATAGCGGAAAATGAGGCCCAGTGTCGATTCTTGAGTTGCGTTGAGCCCCAAGACTTTCGCCAGCAGGATGGGGCCGAAGCTCTCGATGGTGGCCCGCACCGGAACACCGATTCCCTTGGTGCCCAACGACAAGAAGTCCACGGGAAAGGCGCTCGCCTCCCACGTGTCGCCGGTTTCCTTGGCGCGCGCGGTGATTTTGTCGCTGCTCTCTCCCGGCTTGGACAGGCCGGACAGGTCGCCCTTGACGTCGGCCATCAGCACCGGCACGCCCGCAGCCGAGAGCTGCTCGGCGAGCAGCTGCAGCGTTTTGGTCTTGCCGGTACCGGTGGCCCCGGCCACCAAACCGTGCCGGTTGACGGTGGCGAGCGGGATGCGGACTTGGGCGGCGGGATCGGCGGTGCCGTCGACGACGACGGTGCCCAGCTCCAGCGCCTGGCCGTCGACGGCGTAGCCGGCCGCGATCTGCTTTGCGGGGGTTGCTGTCGATTCGCTGCTCATAACGCGCGTGTCCTCTCCCCTGATTCATGCCAGCACTGGTCGACATTACTGCCAGCTGCGCGTGTCGGCAGGTGCTGCGGCTAACGTGTGTTGGTTGTGAACGCTGTGCGTGACCACCTGGTGTGGATCGACTGCGAGATGACCGGGCTTAACCTGCGCACGGACAAGCTGATCGAGATCGCCGTCCTGGTTACCGATGGCGAGTTGAACATCCTCGGCGACGGTATCGATGTGGTGATCCACGCCGACGATGCGGCCTTGTCGTCGATGATCGACGTGGTCAGGGACATGCACGCCCGTTCGGGGCTGATCGACGAGGTGCGCGCCTCCACCGTCGACCTGGCGACCGCGGAAACGATGGTGCTCGACTACATCCGGGAGCACGTTAAACAACCCAAGACAGCGCCGTTGGCGGGCAATTCGATCGCGACCGATCGCGGCTTCATCGCCCGCGACATGCCGGCTCTGGATTCCTACCTGCACTACCGGATGATCGACGTCAGCTCGATCAAGGAGTTGTGCCGGCGCTGGTACCCGCGCATCTACTACGGGCAGCCGGCCAAGGGTCTGGCGCACCGCGCGCTGGCCGACATTCACGAGTCGATCCGCGAACTGCAGTACTACCGACGGACCGCGTTCGTGCCGCCGCCGGGACCGGCTACCAGCGAGATCGCGGCGGTAGCCGCCGAGCTGGGGGCGCCGGTGAACTCGGCGGAGGGAATCGATTCGGCTGCCGAGCACCCGAGCGGCTAGTATCGACGTCGCCGCCGGCTGGGCTGGCGGCAATGGTGGCTGTAGTTCAGCTGGTAGAGCACCAGGTTGTGATCCTGGGTGTCGCGGGTTCGAGTCCCGTCAGCCACCCCAAGAGCCGGACGGCACTTCATCGATCGCGGTCATCGAGGTAGGCCACAATCGCGTTGGTCAGGCCGCGGCGAGCTTCGTCAAGGTCGAAGTAGGTGCCAAGTTGCCTTTCGGAGGCAATGCCCCGCATCGCGCCGGGAATCAGAAACGCCACTTCGCGAACGCGACGAGGATCGATGTGCAGGTCGGCGAATGCCTTCTGACACGTTTCCAACCACCCTTGCCCCCACGAATACAGTTCGGATGCCGTCTGCGGATAGAGCCGCTCAAGCTCGGCAGGATCGCGCGGCAGCGCGGCCCGAAGATGCTCAATTGCTCGTGAATCGCGGTTGGTCAGGCCGTCATAAAGCGTGTCGATGATGTCGGCTACGCGCCCACGCAGGCTGCGCGAAGTGTCCGGATCGGCGAAGAGATCGGCTCGTCGCTCGGCCGTGTAACGCAGCACCGCTGCCCAGAATCCGTCGGTGTCGCCGAACTGGTACTGCACGGTGCCCCACGTCGCGCCGATCTCTCGCGCAATGTAGTTGGCGGAGATCGTGCCAGGATCTCCCGAGGCCAACGCCCTTAGCGCAGCTTCGAGCAGGTTCTCACGGGTCGCCGTTCCTCGACGGTTGGGCCGCCGGCGAGCGCTGTCGGCTTTCGTTGAACGAACCATGAAATTATCATAGAGTCCCCTATGATTCTGGTGTCGATGGGAAGGGACTCCGCTAGACCATGGCCAAACCGCCTCTGTCGATGACGCCCAGCGGGTGGTTTCAGGTCGCCTGGTCTGACGAGATCGGCATCGGCGACGTCCACCGGATGACGTATTTCGGGCGCGAAATGGTCGCCTGGCGCGCCCAATCGGGCCTGCTGACGGTCATGGACGCCTACTGCGAGCACCTGGGTGCGCACCTCGGATACGGCGGGCGGGTCGACGGCGAGGTCATCCAATGCCCGTTTCATGGTTGGCAGTGGAACCACGAGGGTCGCAATGTCTGCATCCCGTATCAGGACCGCCCCAACCGCGGGCGTCGCATCCGCACGTATCCCGTGGTGGAGCGCAACGAATCCGTCTTTATCTGGCATGACATCGAGGGACGCCAGCCGTACTTCGACGTTCCCGACGTGTTCGCCAGCTTTGACGACGACACCAGCGCCGCTGACTACTACCCGCAAGCCCGGCTGTACCGCCCACAGCTGGAACTGCATCCGCAATATGTGCTTGAAAACGGCGTGGATTTCGCGCATTTCAAGTTCGTCCACCAGACGCCGATCGTCCCGGTGTTCACCCGCCACGACTTCGACGAGCCGGTGTCCTACGTCGACTTCACAATCACCTTCGAAGGTGACGATGGCCAGTCGATCGACGACGTCACAAGCGGTGTCGAGGCGATCAATGGCGGATTGGGCGTGGCGGTGACGAAAAGCTGGGGCATGGTCGACAACCGCACGATCTCGGCGATCACCCCGGTCGACGAGCACACCTCCGATGTGCGGTTCATGGTCTACATCGGCCGCACTCCCGGCAACGATTCCCCCAAAGCCGAAGCCAGAGCACAACAATTCGCTCAAGACGTCATCGACCAGTTCCTTGCCGACGTCAACATCTGGCAGCACCAGCGGTACTCCGACCGCCCCGCGCTGGCCGCCGCCGAAAACGAGGGCTTCACCGCAATCCGCAAGTGGGCCACCCAGTTCTATCCCCCAGCCACCACAAGCTCCGTTTAGAAAGGCCTACGGCAGTGCAGAAACCGATCCGTGTCTTCCAGGTCGCCACCGGCAATGTCGGCACCGAAATGATCAAGCGCATCGGCAACCATCCGGATCTCGCGTTGGTCGGATTGCACTGCTACACACCGGAAAAGGTCGGTCGCGATGCGGGGGAGATCGCCGGCCTCGCGCCCATCGGCGTCATCGCGACCGGATCGGTCGACGACATCATCGCCGCCAAACCCGACGTGCTGACTTTTCACGGGGTCTTCCCCGACGAAGATCTCTACGTCCGCGTACTCGAAGCGGGCATCAACGTTGTGACAACCGCCGACTGGATCACCGGCTGGCACCGCGACACCAATCATCCCCATCCGTCCGGCAAACCCGTGACGCAGCTTTTGCAGGAGGCGTGCGAGAAGGGCGGCGCGACCTTCTATGGCACGGGCATGAACCCTGGCCTCAACCAGATCCTCGGGATCGTGTGCTCGGCCGACGTCGCAGAGATCGAGAACATCATCACGATCGAATCGGTCGACGTGTCCTGTCACCATTCGGCCGACACGTGGAAAGAAGTCGGATACGGTCGGCCGGTCGACGACCCGGAAGTCCCGGGGATGCTGGAGAAGTACACCCGCGTCTTCGCCGACAGCGTGCTGATGATGGCCGACTGCTTCGACCTACACCTCGACGAGGTCACGTTCAACTACGAACTGGGCGCGTGCACCAAAGACGTTGATCTGGGCTGGTATCGGCTGCCGAAGGGGTCGCTTGGCGCGAACTACATCAAGTACCAGGGCATGGTGGACGGGATTCCGCGCATCGAAACGCATCTGGAGTGGCAGATGACCCCGCACACCGACCCGAGTTGGGATATCAAGGGCTGCTACATCACCCAGATCAACGGCGATCCGTGCATCTACAACAAGCACATGATCTTTCCCAAACCCGGTGTGGACCTGTCTGATCCGGCGTCGTTCGCCTCGATCGGGATGACGGTCACCGGGCTGCCGGCGCTCAACGCGATCGCGTCCGTCGTCGCGGCACCGCCCGGACTGCTCACCAGCGCAGACCTTCCGCTGCGCGGCTTCGCCGGACGGTTCAAGCGATGACGGTCATGTCTTGGCGTTGCCGGCGTGCCACTGGTCCCACGGGATGTTCCAGTCGCCGAGCCCTTCGGTGCCGGGCAGCGTCGGGCCCACTGTGTGCAGCACCTCGACGATGTCGCCGCGCTTGGTGTGGTCGTAGAACCATCGCGCGTTGCTGGGGCTGACGTTGAGGCAGCCGTGGCTGGTGTTGGTGTGGCCCTGGGCGCCCACCGACCACGGCGCCGAGTGCACGAACACGCCGCTGTAGGACATCTGCGTCGCGTAATCCACTTCGGTGCGATACCCGTTGGGCGAGTTGACCGGAACCCCGTAGGTCGACGAGTCCATGATCATGTGGGCGAACCGCTCGCCGATGATGTAGATCCCGTTGGCGGTGGGGGTGCTGTCCTTGCCCATTGAGATCGGCATCGTCTTGACCACTTCGCCGTTGACCCGCACCGTCAGCGTCTTGGTGGTGTCGTCGGCGGTCGCGATGACCTGATCACCGATGGTGAAGTGGGTGCTCATGTTGTCTTCGCCGAACAACCCGTCGCCCAGGTCGACGCCGTAGGTGTTGACCGCCACGTTGACCGACGTGCCGGGCTTCCAGAAATCCTTTGGCCGCCAACGCACTTCGCGGTTGTTCAGCCAGTAGAACGCGCCCTCGACGGGCGGATCGGTAGTGACCGTGATGGCCTTTTCGGCCGCCTCGCGGTTGCCGATGTTCTCGTCGAACCGGATCGCCACCGGCTGGCCGACGCCGACGACCTCGCCGTCGCGGGGCACGACGTACGGCATTGTGAGGTAATCCGGCGACTGGGTTTCGAAGGTCATCTGGCGGGTGGCCACACCGCCGAGACCGCGTGCCTTGGCGGTCAGGGTGTAGCGGCGGTTGTAGCCGAGGGGTTCGGTGGTCTTCCAGTGCACACCGTCGGGGCTGAGTTGACCGTCGATCGATCGGCCGTTCTCGTTGACCATCGTGACCGAGGCCAGCACACCGTTGTCGGCGCTGACCGTCACCGGCGCGTCGACGCCCACCCCGACGGCGCCGTCGGTCACCGAGGCGGTCAGCTTGGGGACCAGCAGGTCGGCGAAAGGGGTGCCCTTGTCGAAGATGGCGTTTTCCGGGGGCTTGTTGCCGCCGCTGCTGCACGCGCCGAGGCCCAATACGACAAAAGAGACCATCAGCGCGGCCAACCAGCCGCGATGACCTGCCATCTAGCTTTGTCCCCCTTGTGACCCACCGACCCGGCACTACTGGCGAGTATTCTAGTGGCTGCACGAGCAACCACCGTTCTCCCCGTCGGGGATTTCACCCCGCGGCGGCGGGCTTGTTATGGTTGCGTGGCTAGAAAATCCAGGCGCCGTTAGCTCAGTTGGTAGAGCAGCTGACTCTTAATCAGCGGGTCCGGGGTTCGAAACCCTGACGGCGCACCGAGGCCGACGCGCAGCCACACCCTTTGAGCGCTATGGCGGCTCACTCGAACGGATTGCGCACACGAACACCTTCGATGAGCTGGCCGTCGTTGAGGTCCTCCGACCAAAGGGTGCCGCAGCGAAGCTCGGTGGCGCTGCGCACAATCATCGCATCCCAGAATGACAGCTGATGCCGTTGCGACAACGAGGCCGCGGCAACCACATCGTCCGCCAGCGGCGAATGGACGCGCCACCGGGACAAGCTGCGAAGCCGGTCGATCGCTGCCTCGGGTGTGAGCGGCGCAGCGACCTTCTGGGTGGCATTGACGAAGAACTCCTGCAGCACCTGCACGCTGATTGCACCGTTTCTCTCGCGCCAGAGACGGGCGACAAGGTCGGCGGCCGCGTCATGACGCTGTCCTGCCGCGGTGTCGTAGGCGTATAGAAGGACATTCGTGTCGACGAACTCCATAGGTCAGCGCTCATGGACCTCGTCGCGTGACCAGGCGATGTCGCCCACCCGCAAGCCGATGCCTTCCTGCATCAAGCGGTGCTCTTGCGCCGCGACGTCGTCATAGTCGCGGACGTCACCGACAAGCTGTTCCAGCAGCCGCGCCACCAGTCCGGACACGGAGGTATCGCGTTGCGCGGCGAGGATTTTCGCACGACGGACGAGTTCGTCCGGCATCGATAGGGTAATGTTCCTCGTGGTCATGTGAATCAGTGTAGCACTGGATCACAGTCCATTCTGGCTCGCAGGCGATGCTGTCACGATCGTGGAACTTCGAGATGAGCTGTAGGGCTGCGGCTAGCGGCTCAGCGGTTGCGGATCCTGCGGACCACCAGCACGGCGGCCAGAGCCGCGATACCGGCCAGTGAGACGGCCACCGCGGGCTTCTTGACGAACGCGATCGCCCGGGCCTTGGCGTCGTCGGCGATGCGGCGGGGATTGGCCCGCTCAGCCAGTGAATCGACGGTCGAGGCCAGCTGTTCGCGGGCCTGGTCGATCTCCTGCTTGATGGTGTCGGGATCCCGGTCCGCCACTGTTGTCCTCCCTGTCCTCCTGCACCTGAGGCTTGGCCCGGGCGCACCCGCACTACCCTAATGGCAGCCGGCGCTGGGCCGATGCTCCGGTGAGTAGAAAGGGACCGTGTTGACCGAGACTCCACGCCTGCAACCCGGCGACAAAGCTCCCGCTTTCAGCCTGCCCGACGCCGACGGCAACACGGTGTCGCTGGCCGACTACCGCGGCCGTCGCGTCGTCGTGTACTTCTACCCGGCCGCGTTGACGCCCGGATGCACCAAGCAGGCTTGTGACTTTCGCGACAATCTGCGCGAACTCAACGACGCCGGCATCGACGTCGTCGGCATCTCCCCTGACAAACCGGCCAAGCTGGCTAAATTCCGCGACGCCGAAGGGCTGACGTTTCCGCTGCTGTCCGACCCTGACCGCAAGGTGCTGACCGCGTGGGGCGCGTACGGGCTGAAGAAGCTGTACGGCAGGGAAACCCAGGGCGTCATCCGCTCGACGTTTGTGGTCGACGAGAAGGGCAAGATCGCCGTCGCGCAGTACAACGTCAAGGCCACCGGCCACGTGGCCAAACTGCGGCGCGACCTGTCGGTCTAGGCCAGGTTGGCCAACAGCAGCGCTTCGGTGATCGCCGCCCGTTCCAGCACCCCGAGGTGCAGGCTCTCGTTGACGCTGTGCGCCTGCGTGGCCGGGTCCTCGACCCCGGTGACCAGGATTGTGGCCTGCGGGAATGCGGTGGCGAACTCCGCGATGAACGGAATCGACCCGCCCATTCCCATGTCGACGGGCTCGGTGCCCCAGGCCTGCCGGAACGCGGCGCGCGCGGCGTCGTAGACGCGCCCGCTGGCGTCGATGGCGTACGGCTGACCGACATCACCGGGCGTGACGGTCACGTGCGCGCCCCACGGTGCGTGCTGCTCCAGATGGGTGCGCAGCGCCTCGAGGTGCGCTTCGGCGTTGCCGCCGGGAGCGACCCGCATGCTCACCTTGGCGCGAGCGCGCGGGATCAGCGTGTTCGACGACGCCGCAATCGATGTGGTGTCGATGCCGATGACCGTGATCGCTGGCTTGCCCCAAAGTCGTTGCGGCACTGAGCCGGAACCAATCTCGCTGACACCGTCGAGCAGCCCGGTCTCGGATCGCACCCGCTCGGCGGGGTAATCGACGGCGGCAACGGCACTTTCGTGCAAACCGGCCACCGCCACGTTGCCGTCGTCGTCGTGCAGGCTGGCCAAAAGCCGCACCAGCACGCTCAGCGCGTCCGGAACGACGCCGCCCCACAGGCCGGAGTGCAGTCCGTGATCGAGAGTGGCCACTTCGACCACGCAGTCGGCCAGACCGCGCAACGACACCGTCAGCGAGGGAACGTCGGTGCTCCAGTTGTCGGAGTCGGCGATCACGATCACGTCGGCGGCCAGGGTATCGCGATGGGCGGCCAGCAGCCGTCGTAGCGACGGCGACCCGGATTCCTCCTCCCCTTCGACGAATACCGTCACACCGACCGGTGGTTTGCCGTCGTGTGCCCGAAACGCCGCCAAATGCGTTGCGATGCCGGCCTTGTCGTCGGCGGTGCCGCGGCCGTAGAGCCGGCCGTCGCGCTCGGTCGGCTCGAACGGCGGCGACACCCATTGGGAATGGTCACCTTCGGGCTGCACGTCGTGATGGGCGTAGAGCAGCACAGTGGGCGCTCCGGGCGGCGCCGGATGCCGGGCGATGACCGCCGGAGCACCGTCTGCGCTGACGATCTGTATGTCACCAAAACCGGCCTGTGCCAACAGGTCTGCAACGGCCTGGGCGCTGCGGTGCACCTCTTCGCGCCGGGCCGGGTCGGCCCACACCGACTCGATGCGCACAAGGTCCTCCAGGTCCCGTCGCACCGACGGCAGCACCTCGCGGACGCGCTCGGCCAAATCGCTCATGGTTTCGAGGCTAGCGGGTCGCCAATCCCGCGCGAGCGTGCGTAGACCCGCCGACACGCACGCTGACGCTTACGAAATCTCGAGGATGGCTACCGCGGCGGCGGTGTCCTTCTCGTGGGTCAGCGATACGTGGATCGTCACGTCTTTCAAGTGCTCGGCAATGGCACCGGTCAGCCGGACCCGCGGCCGGCCCCACATGTCGGTGACCACCTCGATGTCGCGATGAATGCCCTCCGGCAGCACCGGCCGCTGCGCGAACCGCGAGCCCGACCACGCCTTGATCACCGCCTCCTTCGCCGCCCAGCGGGCGGCCAGGTGCCGCGCCGCCGACGAGCTCTTGTCTGAGGCGTCGCGCCGCTCACCGGGTGTGAAGGTTTCCGCGAACACCGTGCCGGGCTGATCGACCTGGTCGGCAAACTCCGGGATGGAAACCAAGTCGATCCCCACTCCGACGATGCTCACCGCTGGTAGACGTCCCCGTCGCCCAGCCGCGCCGCCGCGTCGAGCAGCATCGCCGCTTCCTGTGGCTTTTCCGCCGTCGCGTGGTCGAAACGACGGTCGGCGGGCCGCTCGTACATGGGCTTGCCGCCGGCGATCGCCGACGCCAGCCGCCGCTGACCGGCCAGCAGCCGGGCATCGGCGCGCTGCCGGTACTCGTCGCGCTGTTCCGGGCTCAGCGTGGCCAGGAACGCCTGCGGGTGCACCAGCGCGATCAGGCCTGACACGTGCCCGAAGCCCAGGCTGGTCACCAGGCCGGCCTTGAGCGGCAACTTGCCGCCGAGCCGCAGCGTGTCGCGGACCCAGACGAAGTGCCCGGAGCCGGCCAGCTCGTCGTCGACGCAATCCAGGCTGCGGTTGGGCGGGATGACGCCGTCGCGCAGGATCTGGCACAGCCCCATCATCTGGAAGACCGCCGCGCCGCCCTTGGCGTGCCCGGTCAGGCTCTTCTGCGACACGATGAACAGCGGCGCGCCGGGCGAGCGGCCGAGCGAATCGGCAAGCCGCTCATGCAGTTCCGTCTCGTTGGGATCGTTGGCCAGCGTCGAGGTGTCGTGCTTGGAGATCACCGCGACGTCGTCGGCGCCGACGCCGAGCTTGGCCAGCGCGCGGGCCAGCGGCGAGTCCTTGCCGCCACGACCGGCGCCCAGCGCACCGAGGCCAGGCGCGGGAATCGACGTGTGCACCCCGTCGCCGAACGACTGCGCGAAGCCCACCACGGCCAACACCGGCAGACCCATCTTCAAAGCCAGGTCGCCACGGGCGAGCAGGATGGTGCCGCCGCCCTGGGCTTCCACAAAGCCCAGCCGGCGCCGGTCGTTGGGCCGCGAGAACTTCGAGTCGCTGATCCCCCGGCCGCGCATCATGCCGGTGTCGGCAGTGGCCGCCATGTCACCGAAGCCGATGATGCCTTCCAGCGTCAGGTCGTCGATGCCGCCGGCCACCACCAGTTCGGCCTTGCCCAGCCGGATCTTGTCGACGCCCTCCTCGACCGACACCGCGGCCGTCGCGCACGCGGCGACCGGATGGATCATCGCGCCGTAGCTACCGACATAGGACTGAACCACGTGCGCGGCAACGATATTCGGCAGCACTTCCTGGAAGATGTCGTTGGGCTTGCTGCGGCCCAACAGGTTTCCGTGGTACATGGTCTGCATCGAGGTGCCGCCGCCCATGCCGGTGCCCATCGTGTTGGCCACCAGCGTCGGGTGCACGTAGCGCATCACCTCGGCCGGGCTGAACCCGGCGGACAGGAACGCATCGACGGTGGCGACGATGTTCCACACCGCCAGCCGGTCGATCGAGCTGGCCAGGTCCGGCGGAATGCCCCAGACCGTCGGGTCGAAGCCGGTCGGGATCTGGCCGCCGACAATGCGCGACAGCTTGTTCTTGCGCGGCACCCGAATCTCGGTGCCCACCTTGCGAGTCACCTGCCAGTCGGTGGAGTCGGGCACCGGCCGGATGACGGTGTGCTCGGGGTCGAACTGCACGAACGCGCGCGCCTCGGCCTCCGACGACACCACGAACGTGAAGTCCTTGTCCAGGAACACACTCACCAGCAGCGGTGAGGCGTGGTCGGGGTCGATCGAGCCGTCGTCGACCCACTCGCGGATCCCGACGCGCTCCACCACCGCGTCGTGGTAGCGCTCGATAAGCTCGGCTTCGTCGACGAGTTCGCCGGATTCCGTGTCGTACCAACCGGGTTGGGGATCGTCTTCCCAGCGGATGAGACCGGTGGTCCAGGCCAGCTCCAGCACCCCGGCAGCCGACAGCTCGTTTTCCACTTCCATCTCGAAGCGGGTGCGCGACGAGCCGTACGGCCCGAGCTCCGCGCCACCGACGATGACCACCAGGTCGGCCGGGTCGACGTCGAGGTCGTCCCACTCCGGCGGCGGCGCCGGCGTGTAACCGCGCGGCGGCGACGGCAGCGCGGCGATGGTGCCCTCGGGCGCGGCGTCGTCCTCGGCCGCGGCCTCGGACGTCATCTCCTCGCGGGCCTTGGCGGCCAGCTCCGCCATGTCCAGCTCGACATCGCCGAGCCCACCGGTGAGATCGACCTTCAGCGGCGCGTTGGCGGCGGCCGCCTTGGACTCGATGTCGCACAGCCCCAGCAACATGGCGGCCATCTCGTCGGTGGAATACGTTGTGACACCGGCTTCTTCGACGGCGCTGACGATCGCGTCGTTGTGTCCCATCAGCCCGGTGCCGCGGGTCCAGCCGATCAGCGCGTGCGCCAGGCTGACCCGCTGTGCCCACGACGACTCGGCGTGCCAGCGGGTGACCACGGCGTCGAGCGCCGACTTGGCTTCGCCGTAGGCGCCGTCGCCGCCGAACATGCCGCGGTTGGGCGAGCCCGGAAGCACCACGTGCAGCCGCGAGGCGATGTCGCGCTCGGCGCCGATGGCCGACAGCCCGCCGATGAGCCGCTGCACGGCCCACAGCAGCACCTTCATCTCCATCTCGGCGCGCGACCCGGCCTCCGACAGGTCGCCGGCGACCCGCGGCGCCGCGAACGGGAACAGCAGCGTCGGGGTCTGCGCGTCCTTGACGTGAATCGACAGCGGCCCAAGGCTTTCGGTCTGCTCGCTGCCCACCCAGTCGACCAGCGCGTCGATGTCCGAGTAGGACGCCATGTTGGCCGGCACCACCCACAGCGCGGCGTCGTAGCGGGCGTGGTCGCGATACAGCGCGCGGTAGAACGCCAGCCGCTCGTCGTCCAGGCGCGAGGTCGTCGCAATGACGGTGGCGCCACCGTCGAGCAGCTGGCCGACGACGGATGCGGCGATCGAGCCCTTCGACGCGCCGGTCACCACGGCGACCTCGTCGCTGTAGCGGCCCTTATCGGGGTTCTCCGCGCCGGCGGCGATCCGGCCGTACAGCGACGCGTGGATCTGCCGCCCGGCGGCCAGCGCCTTGCCCTGCCACCAGGTGGCCTGGGTCGCCACTACGTGTCCGGCCCCCTCGAACCGTTCGGAGAGGCGCGCCCAGTCGGCGTCGATGTCGTCGTCGTCGGCCAGCCACAGCTTGACCAAATCTTCGCGGGCGCTGGCCCATCGGTCGTCGAACACGACGGCCTTCTTGGCGTCGAAGGCCGGCGCCACCAGCCGCGGCCAGTCCGCGCCGAGTTCGGCGGTGACCAGGTCGATCAGTTCAGCGTCGGTGGCTGTCGCCGGCGCGCTGATCGGGTCGTCGAGTCCGAGCTGGTTGAGCACCAGGCGGGCCGCCGAGGCGAGAACGCCGTCGCGGCCGGTGATCTGGTCGGTGAATTCGGAGAGCGCCGCGGCGTCGACGGTCGCCCCGCCGCCGCCGGACGACGGCAGCGCCACCGAAACCCCGTGGCGCGCAGCCACTGCCGCCACCGCGGCGTCGATGACCTTGTCGACGGAAGCGGCGTCGGCCAGTGCACCCTCGTGCAGGTGGCCCAGTGCGCCGCCGCGCACGCTGGTGCCCTCGCGGGTGCCCAGCGCGACCTCGACGGTGACGTGCTTGACCCAGCCGTCGCCGAGTTCCCAGGTCTTCTTGACCCGCTCGGCGATGGCGGCCGGTCGCTTGCCCGACGGGCCGAACGCGGTGCGCAGCTGGTCGTTGATCGCGTCGGAAAGCACCGGGCCGAAAGGTTTGTAGGTGCGGGCCAGCTTGGTGACCTGCGAGCGCAGCCCGGCCAGATCGGCCTCGGCGGCGCCGTCGATGGCGCCCAGGTTCAGCTCCGAGCCCAGGTCGACCAGCAGCTGGTTACGCCGTGACGACGCGCCGTCGGTGATCGACTCGATGGAATCCAGCGGCTCGATCTGGTCGATGCGCATCTTGGCTGACAGCGCGATCAGCGCCAGCGTGGCGTCGGCCGCGTCGAACGGAATGTCGTCGGGTCGCGGAGCCCCGGACGGGGCCGTAGCCGGCGCGGGCGCCGGGGCCGCATCGGCTTGCGGCGCAGCAGATTCCGCAGTGGGCTCCGCTTCCTCGATCTCCGGCTCCGGCTCAGGGTCGGTGTCGGTGGCGAACAGCACCGCGGCGTCACGCTCGGCGTTGAGCACTTCGACTGTGGAATGCGCGTATTCGGGCAGCTTGAGGGTGTTGGTGGCGAGCCCGGCGACGGTCGGCGCGGACTTCACGCCGATCTCGACGAAGCGCTCCACCCCCAGGCCGCCGGCGGCCTCCTCGGTGAACAGCAGGTCCTGGGTTTCGATCCAGCGCACCGGGCTGGCGAACTGCCAGGCCAACAGCTCGATGAAGACGGTGCGCGCCATCTCGCGGGGCCGCTCGCGACGCCAGGTGTCGTAGTCGGCGAGGATCGGATCGAGCGGCTCAGCCGGCACCAGATCGCGGATCTCCTGGATGAAGTCGCGGTCGAGCGTGAACGGGCGCGGGACCAGGTTCGGGATGTAGCGGCCGATGATCAGGTCGGGATCCGCGTCGCGCGGCATGACCCGGTCCAGCGACCGGCGGAACTCGGCCACGCCGACCCGCAACACCCGCGAGTGGAACGGGACGTCGATGCCAGGCACCAGGATGAAAGACCGCTTGCCGCCGGTGATTTCGCGTCGCCGCTCGACCTCGGCCTCCAGTTCTTCGAGGCCGCGGACGGTGCCGGCGATCGCGTACTGCGAGCCGCGCAGGTTGAAGTTGACGATCTCCAGGAATTCCCCGGTGCGCTCGGCGATCTCGGCGACGAACCCAGGCACGTCGGCGTCGGCGAGGTCGATCTGCGACGGGCGGATCGCGGCGAGCCGGTAGTTGGAGCGGCCGAGCTCGTCGCGCGGCACGATGTCGTGCATCTTGGAGCCGCGGTGGAACACCATCTCCAGCAACGCTTCCAGCTCGTAGATGCCGGTGACGCAGGCCAGCGCGGTGTATTCGCCGACGGAGTGCCCGCAGGCGATGGCGCCTTCCACGAACGCGCCCTGCTCGCGCATTTCGGCGACCTGGGCAGCGGCCACGGTCGCCATCGCGACCTGGGTGAACTGGGTCAGGTACAGCACGCCCTCGGGGTGCTGGTAGTGCACGCCCGACGCGATGATGCTGGTCGGGTTGTCGCGCACCACGTGCAGCACCGAGAAGCCCAAGGTTTCGCGGGTGAACTTGTCCGCCGAGTCCCAGACCTTGCGGGCAGCCTTGGAGCGGGCCCGGACCTCCATGCCCATACCCTTGTGCTGGATGCCCTGGCCGGGAAACGCATAGACGGTCTTGGGCGCTGCCAACCGGGCCGTCGCCGACATGACGAGATCCGGGCCAATCTTTGCACTGACCTCCAAAACCTCTGCGCCCTGGTCGATTCCGACCCGGTCGACCCGGAAGTCCACCTCGTCGCCGGGGCGGACCATGCCCAAGAAGCGCGCGGTCCAGCCGACGAGCCGCGCCGGCGGGCGGGCCTTGCCGTCGGTGGCTGTCACCACGTGCTGGGCCGCGGCCGAGAGCCACATCCCGTGCACGATCGGCGATTCCAGTCCGGCCAGCAGCGCGGCGGCCCGGTCGGTGTGGATCGGGTTGTGGTCGCCGGAGACCACCGCGAACGGGCGCATGTCGACCGGTGCGGCCAGCGTGACATCGCGGCGGCGGCGCCTCGGCGTGTCGGTGGCGTTGTCGGACACCGCGCCGCCGGCACGCAGCGGGTCGGTCAGCTCGGCGACACCGGTGCGGCCGCGGATCGCGAAGCGCTCCTCGAGGGTGGCCAGCGTCTTGCCGTCGGCGTCGGCGACGGTCACCGATACCGGGACGACCCGGCCGACCTCGGTGTCGGTGGCGGTGGAAGCCGTTGCGGTGACACTCAATTCGGTCGGCACCGTGGGCAGCTTGCCGACCAGGTGTGCAGCGTGGTCCAGGTGCACCAGGCTCAGCAGGCCCTCGACGACCGGGACACCGGTGTCGGTGACGGCCGAGCCAATGGCGGCGAACACGGCGGGCCAGCAGCTGCCGACCAGCGCGTCGGGCACGGTGGTCAGGCCGGGGGCCAGCGGCTCGCCGAAGGTGGCGGTGACGCCGGTGTGGTCGGCGACCCGCTCGGGGTTCCAGTCGACGGTGACGGTGGCCGTCCCGCAGTAATTGCCCGCCTCCTCCTCATCGCGCTTCGCGCTCTGCATCGTCGCCGGGCGGTGCACCGCGGGCAGGGCGTCGGGCCCGTCGACGCCGGCGGCGATCGCCAGCACCGACCGCATCGCGGCGGCCGCGTCGTCGGTGTCGATGACCGGGGTTCCGCCGTCGGCGGTGCAGGCGGGCAACGTGAAGCGGATGTCGATCCAGGTGCCGGAGATCGGCACGCTCAACACCACCTGCTCGCCGTCAGTTTGCAGCCGTGCTCCGGTGGAAGAGTGTGTGGCGGTGCGGTTTTCGTGCACCTGCCAGTCTGCGGGATCGGCGATGCGATGTACCGGGTTGGTGGCGGCGCGGCCGGCCCACAGCACGTCGGGGGCGTCGAGGACGACGGCCAGCGGCCCGGTCACGTCGGTGCGGCCCTGCCGGCGCGCGGTCACCGGCGCCGGTTGACCGTTGGATGCGAGCACCTCGTCGATGGCGGCCTGCTCGAAGCGGTCGAGCAGCTCGCCGACGGGCTCGTCCATCCGGGTGATGCCGGCCACCGACGCGGTGCCGGGGATGATGCACACCTGGTCGGCGTCGTAGCGGGCGTCGTGCGCCTGCCACAGCGAATCGCTGCGCCACCAACGGCGGACGTCCTTGTCGATGACGGGCACGAAGTTGACCGGCTTGCCCAGCGTCTTGCACAGCGTGACGAAGAACGGGACGTCGGCGGGGTGCAGCTGCACGCTTGACGCGTCGGGGTAATGGGCCAGCAGCGCATCGATCGCTTGGTCGGGGCGTTCGAGCAACTCCGAGTCGCCGAACAGTGTCTCGATCGGGCCGAAATCCTTGGGATGCAAACGCGCTTCGGCGCGCTGCAGCATCTGCTGGAAGCGGTCGCGCCAGGTGTCGGCCAGCCATGGGCTGCCCGGCGAAGCGGTGTCGGCGGTCGAATTGCCTTCGCCGATGGTCAGTTCGACGTAGCGCTGCAGCCACTGCAGGTAGGTCATCTCGCCGACGTCGCCGAAATACGGCTTGGCGGTTTTGTTCAGCGCGGCGATGATCTCGTCGCGGCGCTTGGCGACTGCCTCGGCGTCGCCGGCGACCTCGTCGAGCAGCCGTCCGCACCGGGAGGCGGTGTTGTCGATCTCGTGGATGTCGGCGCCGAGCTGGCTGCGGCTGGATGCCATGCCGCCCTGGGCTTTTCCGGCGCTGATCCACTGGTCGGTGCCCTGGGTTTCGACCAGCATCCGCTTGACCGACGGCGAAGTGGTGGACTCGAGCGTGGCCATCGCCGCGGTGCCGACGAGGATGCCGTCGACCGGCATCAGCGGGAAACCGTACGCCTGCGCCCAGCGCCCGGAGAGGTATTCGGCCGCCCGCTCCGGGGTGCCGATGCCGCCGCCGACGCAGACGGTGATGTTGGGCCGCGACCGCAATTCGGAGTACGTCGCCAGCAGCAGGTCGTCGAGGTCTTCCCAGGAGTGATGCCCGCCGGCGCGCCCGCCCTCGATGTGCATGATCACCGGCTTGGTCGGCACCTCGGTGGCGATGCGGATGACCGAGCGGATCTGCTCGACGGTGCCGGGCTTGAACACCACGTGGCTGATGCCGATCTCGTTCAGCTCGTCGATCAGCTCGACGGCCTCTTCAAGCTCGGGGATGCCGGCGGACACCACCAACCCGTCGATCGGCGCGCCGGACTGACGGGCCTTCTGCACCAAGCGTTTTCCGCCGACCTGCAGCTTCCACAGATACGGGTCGAGGAACAGCGCGTTGAACTGATACGTGCGGCCGGGCTCGAGCAAACCGCCCAGTTCGTCGATGCGGTCGTTGAAGATCTCTTCGGTGACCTGCCCGCCGCCCGCCAGCTCGGCCCAGTGCCCGGCGTTGGCCGCGGCGGCGACGATCTTGGCGTCGACGGTGGTCGGCGTCATGCCGGCCAGCAGGATCGGCGAGCGGCCGGTGAGCCGGGTGAACTTCGTCGAGAGCTTGATCCGGCCGTCGGGCAGCTGCACCACGGACGGGGCGTAACTCGACCACGGGCGTGCCACCTCGGGCACGGCGCCGATGGTGAACAGGTTGCGCTGGCCGCCTCGGGTGGCCGCCGGCACGATGCCGATGCCCAGGCCGCGGATCACCGGCGCGGTCAGCCGGGTCAGGATGTCGCCGGGACCCAGGTCAAGGATCCAGCGGGCGCCGGCCTCGTGCAGCGAGACCACCTCGTCGACCCAGTCGACAGGTTGGACAAGGATGGCTTCGGTCATCGCGCGCGCCAGCTCGACGTCGATGCCGACCTTTTCGGCCCAGCCGCCGACGAGGTCGATGCCGTCGGAGAGCCGCGGCGTGTGGAAACCCACCTCGACCTGGACCGGCTCGAAAACCGGCGCGAACACGTCGCCGCCGCGGATCTTGTTCTTGCGGTCGGCTTCCTCTTTGTCCGAGATCTGCTTGCAGTAGAGCTCGAAGCGCGACAGCTGCTCGGGGGTTCCGGTGATGACGACCGATCGGCGGCCGTTGCGGATGGACAGCACCGGCGGCAACACGGTCCGAACATCTTGGGCGAACTCTTCGAGCAGCCGGTAGATGCGCTCGGGGTCGGCGTTGGTCACCGACACCATCGGCGGGCGGTCGCCGAGGATCGAGATGCCACGCCGGCGCGCAACCAGGGTGCCGGCGGCGCCGATGAGTTGCGCCAGGGCCAGCAGCTCGACGTCGCGGGCGCCGGCGGCCTTCAGCGACTCGACACCCAGCACGCCTTGCGAGTGCCCGGCGACGGCCACCGGCGGCGTCGCAGACAGGTCCATCCCCTGGCGCGTCAGCGCGCGTACCGCGGCGATCTGGGTGAGCAGCACGCCGGGCACGGACACTGCGGCCGAGGTCAATTGCTTGGCCGACGGAACCGGGTCCTCGGCGGCCAGCGCGCGCACCCAGCTCAGCGGCTCAAAGCCGATGGGGCGCACCACGACCAGCTCTTTGGCGACGGGCTCGAGCAGCAGGTCCACCTCGCCGACCAGCGTCGCCAGCTCCGACTCGATGCCGGCCGAGGACACCAGCTCCTCCAGGGTCTCCAACCAAGCGCTGCCCTGGCCACCGAACGCGACCGCGTACGGCTCGCCGGCGGTCAGACGATCGACCAGAGCGTGGGTGCCGTGCGTGGCCTCGGCGGTCGCTCCGTCGCGCTCGGCGGACACCCGGTCGTGCTCGTGGATCGTCACGTTGCGTATCTCCCTGTACGTATCGCTTGTCTCTCAGAGCTGCGCTGCCCTGGGCGTCGTCTGATTCCCCGTCGAATCCGGCCGATTCCCCGCTGACCTGGGGGCCGCGGCGGCCGGCCCAAGGGGGCGGTGGACTGCATCGGCTGCAATAAGAGTGTCATAAGAACCCTGGGATTTTTCCGGCCAGATCGGTTACTGGCGAGTTCTACGCACGGGTAGCGGTTACGTGGGTAACACTGCGTGGAATCGCGCCCGCCAGCGCGCGGAACAAACCTGCTGCGTGCAGGTGGTTACGGTCGAGTAGGCACAACGGCGCAGATCAAGGCAGTATTGTTATCAAATCGTTATGCTCGAATTTTCGGCTTCACTGCGCGCGCCGCGGCGCGTCGTCCGCCGGGCCGCGCCGCCGGCGATGAAAATCGAGCCGCCAGACGGCGTTTCAAAAGTTTGCTGGAACCTTACCCGCGAGTCAGGTGTGAAAGCGGTCGCGTCAGTCCCACTGACCGAACTGCGGCTTGCAGATGTGGTTGATGTCGACCCCGACGCCGCCGACACTGCGCTTGTCGATCTCCACCTGGTGCAAGTGGGCAGCCGGATGGGTGTATCCGCGCGGCGAACCCCAGTTGTGCTGCCAGAAGTAGGAGCCCAGGCCGTCCTGCAGCGCCCAGTCGATGGTCTTCGAGTTGGCGTAGACGCCGACGCGTTGATGGCCGAGCACTGACTCCCAGCCCCGCAAATACGGCGCTACCTGCTGCTTGTACTGCTCGTAGGACGGATCGTCGTCGATGGAGGCGTAGATCGGCGCGCCGGTGGGGCCGCCCGCGGCGGTGTGCAGCTGCCAGCCCCGCTTCGCGTGCGCGACACCCGCATTCTGGCCGCCCAGCCAATCGGCGGTGTCCTGCTTGCCGTACTGGTAGCACGACACGATCTTGAGCCCATTGCCGTACAGGTCACGGGCTTCGGCCAGTTGGATCGGCTTGCCGAGCATCCAGGCGCCGCCGGGCCGGCGATCGGACACGTAGCGGATCGACCCTGCCGCGCCGGCGGCCTTGATGTCGCTGGCGGGGATCACCCCGGCCGCATAGTCCAACAGCACACCCAGTGGGCCGGCCGAGGCGATCGCGGCGCGCAGCGACGAGGCCGCGACGCCCAAACCGATCAGGGCAGGCGTCACGGCCGCGCATTTGAGCACCTCGCGCCGGGACACTGGCACGAACCACAGAGTACGACAAATGCATCAATTACCACATCAACGCCACAAGCCACGCCTGTATCAGTAGTCATATTGCGCCTCGGCGGTGACTGCTGCGACGGCCCAAATTACATCGGTAGTATTCGCCCATGCCGTTGGCGAGCGACATGACGTGTGCCGGTTTCCGCATCGTCCGGCATCTTGGGTCGGGCGGGATGGGTGAGGTCTATTTGGCCCAGCACCCGAGATTGCCTCGCCGCGATGCGCTCAAGGTGCTTCCCGCCGACGTGTCAGCCGACCCGGAGTTCCGCGAGCGGTTCAACCGGGAGGCCGATCTGGCCGCGGCGCTGTGGCACCCGAACATCGTCGGCCTGCACGACCGGGGCGAATTCGACGGCCAGTTGTGGATTTCGATGGATTACGTCGACGGCCCCGACGCCGCCAAGCTGCTGCACGAGCGTTATCCCGACGGAATGCCGGAGGATGAGGTCGTCGAGATCGTCAGCGCGATCGCCGACGCCCTCGACTACGCACACGACAGCGGCCTGCTGCACCGCGATGTGAAGCCCAGCAACATTCTGATCACCCAGCCGGTCTGTGGGTGGCGGCGAATCCTGCTCGCGGACTTCGGGATCGCCCGGCGGCTGGACGACATCAGCGGCCTGACGGTGACGAACATGGCCGTCGGCACCATGAGCTACGCGGCACCCGAGCAGCTAGTGGACGCCCCCATCGATGGGCGGGCCGACCAATATGCGTTGGCCGCCACCGCGTTTCATCTGCTGACCGGGTCACCGCCGTTTCGGCACAGCAATCCCGCGGTGGTGATCGGCCAGCATCTCAACGGGGTCCCGCCCAAGCTGAGCGACATCAAGCCGGAACTGGCGCACCTCGATGCCGTGCTGGCCCGCGCGCTGTCCAAAGACCCCGCCGACAGGTTCGCCTGCTGCCGGGATTTCGCGAAGGCGCTCAAGGGGGATCGGCGCAAGCGGCGGCGCCGTCGGCCGGCGGCCGGGAAGCCGTCGGCGCCGCGGATCAATCGGCTGGTGCGCGCCGCCGTCGTCGTGCCGACGCTCGTGACCATGATGCTGACCGGGTCGGTCATCGTCACCGGGACGCGGCCAAGCGACGCACGGCGATCGGCGCCGTCCACCGCCCATGTGGCCGGCGTACTCGGACAGCCACGACCGCCGGCGGTTCTGGCAGCCGACCACGGCAGACCACCGATCGGCGCACCGTGTGCCCGTGAGGAAATCAACACGACCACCTTCTCGAACTCGAACACGCCGATTCGCTGTATGAGCGTTCGGCATGGCTCGTTGTGGCAACCCAACGCCGAGGTGGAACGGATGTATCCGCTGATCGCCGGCGCATACGGCTGGCGCAATTGCCTCAAGGAGTTTCCGCGCGGCAAATGCGAGGCCGCGGCGGCGGTCCTGGCCGGCGCACCCGGGTCCACCGGGCCGTTCATCCCGCCCGGCACGTATGCGGTTCCCAGGGAGATGTCGCCGGGCGTCTACGCGGCGGCAAACGGCGTCGCCGGCGCCGGCTGCTCCTGGCGCACCTACGACAACGCCGGCAACCTGCTGGAGGCCGGCAGCGACGCGCAGGACGTGGTCATCGGGCCGCTGGTCGCGCGGTTCAGCACCGCGGGGTGCACGCCGTGGGTCCGCAAGGGGCGTGCCGAGGGGTCAGGCCTGCGGCCGCCCACCAGCGGCTGGCCCTAGACTCCGGGCCTGCCCGCAGCGTGCACCGCGGGCGTCTCGCTGCTACGCGTGAAGCCCGCGCCGTCCCGCCCGTTCGGCGAATGCATCGAGCGCTCCCAGAACTTCGGGAGCGCGCCAGGCGCGGTTACGGTTACGCGCCGTGAATTCGACAATGATTTCGGCCTCAGCAAGCGGGTCCAGGTAGCGGCGCGCATTGCCGGTCGAGATGTTCAGCTCGCGTTGAAGCAGTTGTGCGTTGATGACTGGGTGTTTGAGCAGAAGGTCCGCGACACGGTGCACAGCCGAGTCTCGGCGGGCCGTGATCTTCGATCGCCAGCCTTCCCTGATCGCCCGCAGGTCCGACACCAGGCGCCGACCGTTGACTACCGCCAGAACTGATGCGGCTGAAAGCCTTTCGACTATCGCCGCGGGGTCTCCCTCTCGGTAGCGATCGAGTGCGCGGAAGTAGGCGCCGGTGTCAGTCAACAATCCGGCCGAGACGGGCACTGTCATCTGGAGAGTCAGCCGCTTGTTCCGCAGCATCGCCTGGATCAGCGCCCTGCCGGTGCGCCCGTTGCCGTCCCGGAAGGGGTGGATGGTCTCGAACTGGGCGTGCGCTATGGCAATCTGTGGCAGCATCGGAACATCACCGCGTTTGACGAACTGGATCAGGTCGGCAATAGCCGCGGGGACCTTGTCTTGGTGGGGCGCAATGAAATCGGCGCCATGCGGACCGAAATCTCCTCCGCCGATCCAGACTTGCTCAGTGCGCCACTTCCCCGCCATGCTGGGCTCGCTGGAACGCATCAGCGCGGAGTGCATTGCGAGGATGGCGTCACTGTCAATTTGGTCTGCCAGGGCGACGGCCGCCTGCATTGCCTCGGTATTAGCGACGATCATCGCGGCATTACGCCGGCTGGCATCTCCCAAAGTTTCGGCTTCGGCGATAGCACGCGCGGAGGCCGTCAGGTTCTCGATCTTGGAACTGGCCGCTGACTCCGTCCGGAGCAGCACTGACGCGAACGGTGCGATCTCCTCCCCGAGTTCCGCATCGAACCGGGTGATCTGCTGGCCAGCTTCCTCGGCATCAGCCAAAACAGCCGGAGGCAGGACGACGTCCAGGTCGGCGATGACAGCCGGTACTGCAGCTTTGTACTTGCCGGATTGGCGAAGCTCAGCGCGCAGATGAGACCGGCCGTAGCCTGCCTCAGCAGGCATCTCCCAGGTAAGGGTCTCGTACCCAACCGCGGTGCCCCCACTAACTGATGCCATCATCCAACCATAGCATCAGTTAATTGATTATGTGATGCTATGTCTCTATGTCAGCATCACTTAGTTCGCACTGCCCGTCCCGGCGCCCCCTGACACGTCCCGAGGCAGTTGTGGCCAGATGCACAACTCCCATAGCTCTGGTGGCGTCCCGGTTGACGAAGCCTGAAATTCTGCCGGGCGAGCACCAGCTTGTACGATCCTCCCCATGCCGCTGGTCACTGGTGCGACGGCCGCCGGATTCAGCATTGTTCGGCCGCTGGGATCTGGCCAGCACGGGGAGGTCTATCTGGCCGAGCGGCCGAGGCTGCCGCGCCGTCACGCGCTCAAGATTCTGCCCGCCGACGTATCGGCCGACCCGGTGTACCAGGAACGGTTCTACCGTGAGTCTGATCTGGCGGCCACGCTCTGGCACCCGAACATCGTCGGCCTGTACGACCGGGGCGAGTTCGAGGGCCGGCTGTGGCTCTTGATGGACTACGTCGACGGCGCGGATGCGACTGGGCTGCTCAGCGATGCCTATCCCGACGGCGTCCCGCCCGACGAGGTTCGCGAGATCGTCACCGCGATCGCGGAGGCGCTTGACTACGCCCACGACCATGGGCTGGTGCACGGCTATGTGAAGCCCGGCAACATCCTGCTGACCAAACCCGAATCGGGTAAGCGGCGCATCCTGCTGGCAGATTTGGGTGTGCCCCGGCAGACGGACATGACCATCGGCGCCGTCAGCTATGCCGCGCCCGAGCAGCTGATGGACGATTCAGTCGACGGCCGTGCCGACCAATATGCGTTGGCGTGCACCGCTTTTCATCTGTTGACGGGTTCGCCGCCGTTCGCGCATCACAACCCGGCCGTGGTAATCAGCAAGCACCTCAATGAGTCACCGCCGCGGCCGGGCGATGTCAAACCGGAGCTGGCGTACTTCGACGAGGCCTTCACCCGCGCACTCGCCAAAGCGCCGGCCGACAGGTTCCCGCACTGTCGAGACTTCGCCGAAGCGCTCGAGACCAATCACCGGTCCGACCTGCCAGATGCCGACGCCACTGCCGTCCTCGGATGGCCGGCGCCAGACGCCATGCCTGCAGATGACCGCGCGGAATTCGACGATGCGGCCACGTTCCCCGAACCTGCAGTGTCCGACACGACGACGGACGAAACCGACGAAGGCTCGCCAGATGTCTGGCACGACACTGAATTCGACGACTCCGCCCCGTTCTTCGAACCAGCGGTATCCCGCGCGACCAACACCGACACCTCGGCGACAGCGCGCCGGCGCAAGCTGCTGCAAACAGGGGCGTTCGCCCTGACGATCGTGGCCGTCGCGCTGCTCGGCTACTTCGCGGTCATGCTGCTGCGCTCGCGCTCGTTCCACGACACGCCAGGCGTCGAAACACCGGCGCCGGTGACCACCGTCCGGCCCGCTGCCCCGCCGCCACCGAGGGCTACCCTGCCGCCCACCCCCGCTGCCCCTGTGGTACCCGCGCCGCCGCCGTTGCCGCCGGAGATCAGCGCCGTGCCGTCGTCTGCCGCGACCACCACGCCACCCACGAGCACGTCGGCGCCGGCCGCGACGCACACCGCCCCGACAACCACCTCTTCGTCGCCCCCGCCTCCCCTGGACACCCGGCCGGCCGTCGGCATGCCCTGCGGCCCCCAGCAGGCCGGCACAACGACCACCTCCAACTCGGGTACACCTGTCAGCTGCGTCGACACACCCGGCGGATTCGCCTGGCAGCCACCGGGTGGCTGACTAACCGCGCCGCGCCGGCGGCAGCACGATGACGCTGACCGTTTCCAGGCCGCGGCGGGCGGTCTCGCGGGTCAGCTCGTCGATGAAATGAGCCGCGGCGGGGTTGATCGACGCCGCCCAGGTTCGAAATCCCTGGACGATGACCGGGTCGTGCCCCAGCAGCGGTTGTACGCACCGCAGCACGCCGACCACGTCGTCGGGTAGCGGGTCAGCGAGTTGCCGGTCGATCCACGTGTGCGCCAATTCGGTTGCCGCGGCGTTGTTTTCGCCGAGCCCGACGACCTCGCCGGCAAGCTTTCGCAGTCGGTCGAACAACACCTCGCGTCCCGGCGTCTCGGCGAGTTCCTCTAGCAGGGTGCTGGCTGCCGGCGGCAGCACCATCTGGCCGAACAGCGCTGGCACCGGAAGCTGCCAGCCGTCGAACAGTTGGGCGTACATCGCGGCGGTTGCCGGCGACAACGGGGTGCTCAGCCGACCGATGACACCGATGCTGTCGCGATGCGAGGTCGCCAGTTGACGCAGGACGTCGGCGTCGTGGATACCGGTGGCGGCGTCGATGGCCGCAATCAGTTGATCGAGCCGGTCACGCTGGGCGGCCAGCAGCGCGCGGTGGTTGCCGAGGACATCGGCCAAGGTGTTCTGGTCGGCCAGTCGCTGGATGTCTTTGATGGCCAGGCCGAGGCTTCGGAGCAAATCGATGCGCAGCAGGTCGAGCACCTGCCCGACGTCGAAGACGCGGTAGCCGTTGGACAGATGCTCGGCCCGCAGCAGCCCGATCTTCTCGTAGTGGCGGATGCGGCCCGGCGCGATCCCGGTCAAGGCCGTGACGTCGCCGATCAGCAACTGCTCAGCCACAGCTTGACCTTACAACCATGACAAGGTCTGTACTGAGAGCATGGAGCGCGACCAGCTGATCGACTTGACTCGACGCGCCGTCAAACTGGCGCGCGACAACACGACCGACCTGGCGCCGACGGAGCAGACCGTTGCCGCGCGGGAATACACGTCACTCGACCGCCACGACCGTGACGTCGCGATGCTGCTGGCCAGCCCTCAGCTGGTCGGCTACGGCTCCGAATTGCCGGCGCCGGGCGCATATTGCACCAAAACCGTGATGGGCCGATCAATCCTGCTGACCCGGATATCCGGCGGGTCGGTCAAGGCGTTCGAGAACGTGTGCCTGCATCGGCAGTCGCAGGTGGTGAGCGGCTGCGGCACGGCAAAGCGGTTCAGCTGCCCGTATCACGCGTGGACCTACGACAACACCGGGCGACTGGTGGGAGTGCCCGGCCGGGAGGGCTTTCCGGGGGTGGGCGTGAAATCCGACGGGCTCACCGAGTTGCCGGCCACTGAGTTCGCCGGATTCCTTTGGGTCTCACTGCAACCCGATGCCGAGCTGGACGTCGCCGCGCACCTGGGTCCGCTGGCCGACGAACTCGACTCGTGGGGCATCGGACGGTGGTCACCGCTGGGCGAGAAGGTCCTCGACTCCCCGATCAACTGGAAGCTCGCGGTCGACACCTTTTCGGAGAACTACCACTTCGCCACCGTGCACCGCCAGACCTTCGCGACGATCGCGCGTAGCAACTGCACGGTCTTCGACGCGTTCGGCGCACATCACCGGTTGATCTTCCCGCTCAACTCCATCCTCGAGTTGGAGAACGTACCCGAAGAACAGTGGGATCCGTTCCAGAACATGGTGGTGATCTACGCGCTGTTCCCCAACATCGTGCTGTCGGTGACGATCGCCAACGGTGAACTGTTCCGAATCTATCCGGGCGACAAGCCGGGCAGATCGGTTACCGTGCACCAGAATTCGACGCCGCTGGACACCTCCGACGAGTCCGTGGCGGCCGGTGCCCAGGCCGTGTTCGACTATGCGCACGCCACCGTGCGCGACGAAGACTACCGGCTGGTCGAGGGGTTACAGGCCAACCTCGAATCGGGCGTGCGCGACCACTTGTTGTTCGGCCGCAACGAACCCGGGTTGCAGCATCGTCATAAGAGTTGGGCCGACGCAATGTCGGCAAGTTCCCAGTCCCGGTAGAGCGCCAGCGAGCGCTCGTAGAACCCGAAGCCGCTCACCGGTTTTCCGCGCAGCGTTCCGCGGTAGCGGTACGGCCCCTCCATGTATTCGATGGGCAACGCATGCGCCGGCGCGGCCACCAGCGGCTCGCCGGTGAGGTCGAGTTGCAAGGTGGCGCAGGTGAGTCGGTGACGGTCGGGCATGTAGCGGACCTGCGAGAGCGGCGGCACCAGGGGACGGATCGAATCCGGCCACCGGACGTAGCTGTCGACGGTGACGTCGACGTCCTCGGCGCACTGCGGTGGTGCGTCCGGGTAGCTGACGGTCACCCCCGAGAAGGGCTGCAGCGCATTGTGATTGGTGCGGTCGAACTGTCGCCAGATGCTCAGGTCGACGCCGTTGTCCAGATTGATCGTGCGCCACTCGTGGGAGCGGGCACGCGGGTCTCCCCCGGTCCCGCCGCCGCCGGCATAGCGCGGAAACCACTGCCGGTCGACGTGCCCGGCGCTGCCGCTGACACGTTCATGGGCGTCGCCCCAGCGCAGCGTCCCGGTCATCGCCATCCGGGTCTGGAAATACGAATACGTGTCGTCCTGGCCGAAGCAGGCGATCCGGCCGCCGTACTTGGCTGCGCCGAGCGGAACCGGCTTGCGGGTCGGCGTGACCGCCAGCTCCAAGCCCATCGACCGGCCCGCCTGATCCACGCCGACCACGTCGACCCGGTAAGTGTAGGGCAGCAGATGGCCGTCGTCGTCGCGGCAGGTGGTCCAGGTGCCGGTGCCGGCGCTGCTGGCGTAGCGGATGTCGAGGTGGTCCGCCGTCGCGGATAGTTTCGGGGTGGCCGCATTGCGCGGCGGCATGTCGTAGTCGGTGTAGGTGCCGTATGTGCCTGCGTCGCAGTCGAATAGCGCCATCGTGTAGAAGTCGGCGATCACCGATCCACCGGGGCGGTTTTTGTTGAAGATGGTCAGGAACGCGAACGACCGGCCCGACACGCCATCCAGTTCGCCGGCGATGAACCAGGTGTCGGACTCCTGGCCGGGGTGCTCGCCTTCGGCAGCCGGGAATTCCAGCATCGGGTCGTCGGGCACCAGGGAAAACGGGTAACAGCGCCAGTCGTCGCCCACATGGACTCCTGTTCCCACGTTTTCTTGCTATGTTAGCAGTAATAGCCATGTCAGGAGGCGGTGCCGCATGCCCGAGCTGCTTGACCATCGTTGCTACGACGAGCTTTTCATCGGCGGACAGTGGCGCAAACCCGTGAACGGGGGCCGGCTCACGGTGATCTCGCCGCACTCCGAGGAGCCCATCGGTGAGGCGCCGGCCGGCAGTCCCGAGGATGTCGACGCCGCCGTGACCGCCGCCCGGCATGCCTTCGATCACGGGCCGTGGCCGCGGCTGGAACCGCGCGAGCGGATGGCCAAGATCGAAGAGCTCGCCGCCATCTACGCGCCCCACGTCGACGAAATGTCCGATCTGATCACCGCCGAGATGGGATCGCCGCGCAGTTTCAGCCGGCTCGGTCAAGGGGCCGGTGCGGCGTCGATGATGCACCTGGCGCTGGTGGCCGCGCGTGACTTCTCGTGGACGGAACGCCGCCAGGGTGTGCGCGGCGAGGTGCTCGTTCGTCGTGCACCGGTGGGAGTGGTCGGCGCGATCGTGCCGTGGAACGTGCCGCAATTCCTCATCATGCCCAAGCTGATTCCCGCGCTGATCGCCGGTTGCACGGTGGTCGTCAAGCCGGCACCGGAAACACCGTTGGACGCACTGTGGTTGGCCGAGATGCTCGAGCAGGTCGGCCTGCCCGACGGGGTGGTGTCGGTGGTCACCGGCGGACCTGACGTCGGCGAGGCGCTCGTCCGCCACCCCGGCGTCGACAAGATCGCGTTCACGGGATCCAGCGCCGTGGGCCGGCGCATCGCCGCCATCTGTGGGGAGCAGCTCAAACGGGTGAGCCTGGAACTGGGCGGCAAGTCGGCGGCGATCATCCTCGACGACGCCGACATCGACAAGACGGTCGCCGGGCTCAAGACCGCCGGGCTGATGAACAACGGGCAGGCCTGCGTCGCGCAGACCCGCATCCTGGTCAGCGAACGCCGCCGCGACGAGGTCGTCGATGCGCTGGCCGACATGATGTCCGGACTGCAGGTAGGTGATCCGTTCGACGAGGCCACCGACATCGGACCGCTTGTGGCCCAACGCCAGCAGCGCCGGGTGCAGGACTACATCCGGTCCGGACGCAAAGAGGGCGCCCGCATTGTCCTAGGCGGCGAGGATCCGCCGAGCGACCGCGGCTGGTACGTGCGGCCGACGCTGTTCACCGATGCCACCAACGACATGCGCATCGCGCGCGAGGAGATCTTCGGCCCGGTGCTGACCGTGCTGACCTACACCGACGAGGACGACGCGGTGCGCATCGCCAACGACAGCGACTACGGTCTGGCCGGGTCGGTGTGGACGGCAGATGCCGCCCACGGCATGGAGATCGCCTCGGCGGTGCGCGCCGGCACCTACGGCATCAACATGTACATGCTCGACATCGCCACCCCGTTCGGTGGTTTCAAGCAATCGGGCATCGGGCGCGAGTTCGGCCCCGAAGGCCTGGCCGAGTACGTCGAGCTGCAGTCGGTGGTCAGCAAGAGCCCGCTGAATTAGCCGAGTGCGGAGTTGAGCCTGCCCGCGAATTCGCGTGCCCCCAGCCCACACTCGGCGCCTACGAGGGAGGTAGCTGCAGCGTGAGTTCGACCGGACAGCACAATTCGCCGCGCTGGTTGCTCACCTCGATCTGCAGGTCCACCAGATGCCGCGGCGGGTCGACACCGGCGTCGGTGCGCTTGGCGACGACGCGTCCCCGCCCGACCATCGTGTCGCCGGCATAGATCGGCGCGACGAGGCGCATCGCGCGGCGTATCACCCGGCTGTCGGGACCGGCCCAGTCGGTCGCGATGCGGTCGGCGAACCCGGCCAGGTGCATGGTGTTGACGAAAATCGTTGGGTGGCCTTGGTTATAGGCATAGCCAGGGTCGAAGTGGCCGGGAAAGTAGTCCCAGGTGGCACCGGAGTTCATCACCACCCGCTGATAGTCGATGTCGTCGAGCACAACCGGAAGCTCCACCGGGACAGCGAGTTGATCCCACTGCACGCTCATGACGCCGGCTCAGGGGTGAAGCGGAACAACGTGTTTCGGTTGCGGGCCACCACAGCACCGTCCTGGCGGGTGAACGTGTCGAGCGTCTCGACGAAATGCCCGACGCCGAGGCGGGTCCGTTTTTCCGGTGACACCGACACGACCTCCTCGACCACGGTCAGCAAGTCACCGTCGACGATGGGCAGCAGAAATTCGGCCTCGTTGGCCGCATTGACGAACGTGGTCCCGGGCAGCGGCACCCGCAGCGCGATCGCCGTTACCCGCGGCTCCCCCGTCGGCAGCCACGGAGGCGGGATCAGCCAGCTCATCAACAGCGCCGGCGGCGCCAGCAGGCCGCCCCAGGTCGCGGCGGCGAATTCGGCGTCCCAGTAGGACGGGTTGGCGTCGCGCACCAGCGCCGCGAACATCTGGATGCGCGCCGCGGTCACCGCGCTGCCCGCGGTGCGCGGTTCGGACACCGTCCCGACCATGCGCAACGCGTCCTCGTAGGTGCCGAAGGCGAGTTGAATACCCGTCATACCCGGGCCGGCGCCGAATCCCATTGCAGCTCACGGGAGGTGAAGTACCAGCCGCCGCGTTCGTAGATGAGCCGATCCTGATAGATGCCGGTGGCCCGCAGCGCGGGGACGCCGTCGTCGCCAACAGCGTAAAGCAGCGCGACGCAGCGCTGCGTGGCGTTGACGCCGTCGACGCTGATCTCGTGATCGACGCTGACCAGCCGCTGCCCGCCCCCGCCGTCGAAGGCGGCGCGCAGGTCGGTGAACTCCTCACCGCCGCGGACGTAACTGGCGCCGGAGTGCCGGAACGTCGCGATCCAGCCGTCGCGGTCGCCGTCGGAGTAGCACCGGTTGTGCCGGGCGGTGAGATCCAGGATGGCGTCGCGTCCCGTCGCGCCGTCGAGAAGGTACTGCTGCTGGTAGGTCATGCTCATCGTGGTTCCTCCCCACCTCACCGGCTGACGATGTATCCGTGACGTTCCCGGTCCCAGGCTCCCGGACCGAGTCCGCGGGCCCGCAACACATCTTTGCGTATCCGCCCGATGACGGTCTTGGGAATCTCGTCCACGACCTCGACATAGCGGGGCACGCAAAAGTACGGCATCCGCGCCGAGCAGAAGTCCAGCAACTCGACGTAGTCCAGCGACGACTCGGGCTGCAGCGTCACGACCAGCAGGATGTCATCCTCGCCCAACTCGCTGGGCACCCCGACCGCTGCCGCCTCGGCGACCGCCGGGTGGCGCAGCACGGTTGATTCGACTTCCACCGACGAGATGTTCTCGCCGCGGCGGCGCAGCGAATCCTTCACGCGGTCCAGGTAGGTCAGGTTCTGCTCGTCGTCCAGCACACCGAGGTCGCCGGTGCGAAACCACTGCGGGTGCGGCTCGACCGCCCCGCCGCTGCCGACATAACCCTCGCTCATCACATGCGGATACCTGGGCCGGCAGGCGATCTCGCCGACAATCCCGGCCGGCACCGGATCGCCGTTGGCGTCGAGGATTGCCACGTCGAAGCTCGGGTTGGGCCGGCCCGACGTTCCCGGCACCCCGCCTTCGTCGACGCCCTTGACGGTGATCGGGAAAGCCTCGGTCAGGCCGTACATGGTGACGATGCGGCAGCCGTACCGCTTTTCGACGTCGCGATAGAGCCCGGCATCGATCGGCGCGGCGGAGATGAACCGCAGCGGCAGCTGCGCGTCGCGCGGGTCGGGCGGCAGGTTCTGAAGCATCGACACCATGGCGCCGGCGCCGGCGAAGCCCACCGCCCCGCACGCGCGCACCTCGTCCCACACCGAACCGGGATGAAAGGCCGGCGCCAGCACGGTGGTCCCGCCGACCAGCATCGGCGCCAGCACCGACGGCGCCGCGCTGAGATGAAACAACGGCATCGCCGTCCACAGCACCTCGCCCGCACTGAATTTCCACGCCGACGCCACCGTCGCCGCCGCGGTGAACAGGTAGTGCCAGCTGGTGGCAACCGCTTTCGACGCGCCGGTGGTGCCGGAGGTGAAAAACAGCGATCCGATTTCGCCGGCGTCAGCCGGGTCATCCGCTACTGCACCACGCTCGTCGAGCGAATCACTTTGCATCAGCAGCTCTTTGAGCATCGGCAGCCCGTCAGCCACCGCGTCGACGCGTGGGCGTCGCTCGGCGTCGGTGAGGATCGCCTTGGCTTGCGAGAGCCGCAGCGCATGCAGAAGGAACTCACCCTTGTAAGCGGCGTTGACGGCGGCCGTCACCGCGCCGATCCGCGCCGCACCCAACCAGAAGTAGATCCACTCCGGGCAGGTCGCGGTGAACAGCGCCAGGCAATCTCCTCGGCCAATGCCTTTGTCCCGCAATACCTTCGCCGCCGCGCGGGATCGCTGTCGCATCTGCTCGAAGGTCACCGGCGTACCGGCCACCGACATCATCACCCGGTCGGGACACTGCTCGGCGCGACGGTCGAGCACCGCTGGGACGCTGAATCGTTCGACGCCGAAATCAGCCGGCCCGATCGGCATCAGGCGTGCGCGGCTGCCGGGTCGGGCTGACCGTCAGGGGTGTATCCGAAGTCGTCGGCACAGGGTTGTTCGCCAGGGTAGAAGCGATGCGCCCAACGGCGAAGGGCCGCATAGTCGCGGGCTTCCTCGGGCGCCAGGTTCGGCTTCTCCAAATACTTCATGTTCTCCCAGGTGAAGAAATCCTGTTTGATCACTTCTTGTTGCAGCGCAAGGAATCTCGCGGCGCGGCCGGTAGGCCTGTCGCCGGTGTCGCCGGGCTCGCGCACCGAGGCCTGGGTGTAGAAGTAGTCGGTGTAGTCCTCGTCGACCGGGGTCTGTCCCGTGACCTGAATGGTGGCGACCAGGTCGCTGGGGAATCGGACCACGCCCAGCCCGAGCGAGTAGTTGTCGTAGATGATCTTGGCGTCCACCGGGCCGTTCGGGGTCAGCCAGGTCTGCGCGCGGCCGCCCCCGAAGTGAGCGTTGACCGTGGCGTGCAGGTGATAGCCGGATACCTCGAACGACGCGGTGTTCGCCGGGTTGGCGGCCTTATGCACGTACTGCACGTGATATGGGTCGGCGGCGTTTTCGATGATCATCTGCGCGTGCACCTTGACCCGGTTGAGCATTCGGCTGTGCGGGTGCAGCGGGTAGTACTCGCCGGTCTCCAATTCGGGCAGCACCGGCGGCTGCCAGTACGGCGCGCGGCCGTGGCGCTCGTGCCAGACCAGGATGAAGCCGTACCACTCGGTGACCGGATAGGTGCGGATGCGCACGTTCTGCTTGCAGCCGATCTTGCTGTACGGGATCAGCGCGTTGGTGCCGTCGCCGCGCCAGCGCCAACCGTGCCAGGGGCAGACGATGTTCTCGCCCTCCACGGTGCCGCCGACGCCCATGTTCGCACCGAGGTGCTGACAGTACGCGTCGAGCACGTGCACCTCACCGGACTCGGTGCGAAACAGCACCAGCTCCTCGCCGAAGTAGTGCGCGCGCTTGACCTCGCCGCACGCCAGCTCAGAAGCGAATCCGACGATGAACCACCCGGTCGGGAAGCGGTACTTGGACAGCGCGATACCCGTCGACCCGAATTCGCGTTCCGACGGGTCTGCGTCCGAAACAGTGTGCGTCACTACCTCTCCACCTGGAAGTCTCGGTCTATTTTTACTATTTTAAGTATTGAACGTCAACGCTCGGAGGTTCAGTGTGACCACAGCCGAACTGGACCTGTCGGACTTCGCATTGTGGCGCAATGGTTTTCCCGACGCATTATTCGCAGACCTGCGGCGCAACCGGCCGCTTTTCCGCCACCAGCTGACTCCTGGAGCGGCCAAGGTCGGCGCCCAACGCGAGTTTTGGATCACCACCAAACACCGGCACGCCGTGCGCATCCACCGTGACGCCGACTCGTTCACGGCGAAGGACGGCCCGCTCGTCCAGCCGCTCGACACGTTCTCGTCGTACCCGACGATCATCAACATGGACCCGCCCGAGTTGAGCAAGCGCCGCAAGCTCATTTCCAGCGCGTTCACTCCGCGCGCGATCGCCAAGCTCGAGGACGGCATCCGCGCCCGCGCCGCGCGGATGGTCGACGACCTGCTGGCTCGCGGCGGCGGCGACTGGATCGCCGACGTCGCCGACGCGCTCCCGATGACGGTGATCGGCGACATCATCGGCATCCCGGATCAAGACCGGCCCCGTATCTTCGGCGTCTTCGACCGCATCCTGACCGCCCGCTCCCCCAAGGCCCGGCTGACCGAGCAGGAAGAACTGGATCTCTACGGCACGATCTTCGGCTACGCACTCGCGCTCACCGCGGAGAAGCGGCGCAATCCGGCCGACGACATCTGGAGCACGCTGGCCTCGGCGGAGATCGTCGGAGACGACGGCGAGCAGTTCCGGCTGCCCGCCAACGAGCTGGAGATCTTTTTCTTCGTGCTGGCCTTCGCCGGCAGCGACACCACCAAGAACGCGCTGGCCGCCGGGCTGCAGGCGTTCGTCGCCAACCCCGATCAGATCGAGCGCTACCGCGCCGAGGAGTCGGTGCGGGCCGGCGCCGTCGAGGAGGTGCTGCGCTGGGCCACCCCGGTCGCGTACTGGACGCGCACCACCAAAGTCGACATCGAGCTCGACGGCCAGCACATCCCTGCCGGTGAGCGCATCGTGTCGATGCTGCGCTCGGCGAACCGCGACGAGGAAGTGTTCGACGAGCCGTTCGCCTTCGACATCGGCCGGGCGCCCAACCCGCACGTGGCGTTCGGCGGCGGCGGCCCGCACCATTGCCTGGGCGCGTTCCTGGCTCGCGCCGAGCTGCGCGCGGTGTTCGACGAGCTGCTGTTGCGGGCCGACCGCATCGAGCTGGGTCCGCCGAAAGTTGCTTACCCCAGCCTGGTTACCAACATGTCGATCTACGACGAGATGTCGATCGCGTTACGGTGATCAATCGATAAGCCGCAGAGCGGCTTTCGGACACTGGTCGACGGCGGCGCGCACGTCGATCTCCAAGTGCTCAGGCACATCGCCGTCGGCAATCTGCACCACGTCGGCGTCGCCGATTTCGAACACATCCGGGGCCAACGATTCACAGAACCCGTTGGCCTCGCACAGCGACTCGTCGACGATTACTCGCATCCGATGCTCCTTGTCTTTCAAAGGTAACGACGAGGGTACGCGTGCGTACTGGACCGATTCGCGCCCGGCTGGTTACGCTCGATTTCGAGCATGGATCAAAGGGACGCGCCCCAACACCCGTCGCGTGCGCTGAACGGGCGCTGGCCCATGTGGCAGCTGGACGCAACATCTGGCGACCCGGCCGACCCGTCGTTTCACGCTGCGCCCAATCGATACCAGGTGTGGGAGGCGGCGCGCCGCGCGCATCCGGTCGCCTGGACCCACTCGGCCACCCACGGCGAATTCTGGTCCGTCACCACTCACCAGTTAGCGCGTGAAGTGCTGCAGAATCCTCGAGACTTCGCCTCGGGCTCGGGCATGCGCCTGGGCTCCAACGCCCGCGCGGTCGCGTTGGCGTCGGGAAAAATGCTGGTCGTCACCGACGGCGCCAATCACCGCAGATTGCGCGCCGCACATTCGGCGTGGCTGTCGAGTTCCGCGGTTGACCGGATGCAATCCGCGATCGAGGACGACATCGAGAAGCTGCTTGCCGAGCTGATTGCGGGCGGGTGCTCTTTTGACGCCGTCAAAGACCTGGGCGCCGTCATCGCGCGCCAGGTGCTTGCCCGAGTGCTGGGAATTCCGCATGCGGACTGGGCGAAATTGGGCAAATTGATCGACGCCGCCTACGCCACCAATGTTGCGCAAGACTCCGCCGAAGCCCACGGTGAACTGTTCATGTATCTCGACGAGCTGCTGCAGCAGCGCCGGGCTGACCCGCAGGACGACTTTGTCACCGCGCTGTCGCAGACAACCGTCGACGGCCGCCCGCTCAGCGACGACGAGATCTTGCTGAATTGCGACGGCATGCTCACCGGCGGGCTGGAAACGACCCCGCTGGCGGTATCCGGCGCCATGGTCGCCTTCGCTCAGGATCCCGATTGCTGGCGGCGGCTGCGCGAGGATCTGGAGCTGATCAATTCGGCGGTGGAAGAAATCCTCCGGTGGACGTCGCCCCCGGGGCATGTGCTGCGCACCGCCACCGCCGACATATCCTTGGGCGAGGCCGAGATTCGATCCGGCGACCGGGTCGTGCTGTGGATACCTTCTGCCAACCGTGACGAGGGTGTCTTCCCCGACGGGGAGCGATTTGTGCTGGACCGCCACCCCAACCCGCATCTGTCGTTCGGCGGCGGTCCGCACTACTGCGTGGGCGCAGTGTTGGCCCGCCTCGAGTTGCGCTGTCTGCTGAGGGTTCTGGCGCGCAGTGTTTCCTCGATCGCGGTAACGGGCCGCGAAGTGCTGCGGCAGTCGAACTTTCTGCACGGTCAGGAAGTCGCCGAGGTGACGGTCGTGCCTGCTTCGCCTCCAGAAGCTGCCCCAAAGACGTCATGATGGGCAACATGGCGACCTTCGACATCGACAGCATGCCGCGCGGCGGCCCGGACGCGTCGTGGCTGGACCGGCGGTTGCAGACCGACCGTCTGGAATATCTGGACCGCGACGACGTCGGCGACAAGAAAGACAAAGTGATCCGCTCCCTGGACCGCAGCGGACGAATTCTCGGTTGGCACAAGAACTTCGCGCGCATCGCGCTGGGCGAGGTGACCGACGTGACCGATCCCGAGATCCTCGAACTGGGTGCCGGCCTGGGCGGCATATCGCGCGCGCTGCTGACCATGCATCCCACGGCCCGGGTGACGGTCACCGACGTCGAGCCCACGTCGGTGGCCGCCATCGCTGCGAGTGACCTTGGCAGTCACCCGCGCGCCACTGTGCGAGAGATGGACGCCACCGCCATCGACGCGCCCGACGGGAGCTACGACCTAGCGGTGTTCGCGCTGTCCTTCCACCACCTGGCGCCGGCCATGGCTAGTCGGGCGCTGGCCGAAGGCGCTCGCGCCGCGCGCAAGCTGTTGATCATCGACTTGCCGCGCCCGCCGTCATGGCTGCACCTCGTGGGGTTGGCATTTCGCCTGCCATTGGCGCCGATACGACCGAGTGCGCACGACGGATTCATCAGTTCGCTGCGCGCCTACAGTCCGTCGGCGCTGCGGGCGCTTGCCCGCCATGCCGATCCGGCCATCACGGTCGAGTTGCGCCGCGGCCCGTTCAAGCCGCAGATCGTGCTGGCCAGCCGGGGCTGATCGCTACCGCCCGTTCCGGAGCGCGGCGAGTCGCCTGATCGCCTCGTCAAGGGTGGTGTCTTTCTTGGCAAAGTTGAAGCGCACCAGGTGATTCCACACCGCAGCATGTTCGGCCGCCGAGTCGCAGTAGTCCGACATCGGCATCGCGACCACCTGCGCGTTGTCGGCCAGCGCGGCGCAGAACGCCGTGCTGTCGTCGTAACCCAGCGGACGCGGGTCGGCGCACAGGAAGTAGGTGCCCGCGCTGTCGTGAACGCCGAATCCGAGCTGGGCCAAAGCAGTCGCCAGCCGATCACGCCTGGCCCGCAGCAAGTTTCGCCGTGCCACCAACCAGGCATCCTCGGAATTCAGCGCCAAGGCCACCGCGTGCTCAAACGGCGCGCCGCCCACGTAGCTCAGGTGCTGTTTGGCCGTGCGCACCCCGGCTACGAGTTCCGCTGGGCCGCAAGCCCATCCGATCCTCCACCCGGTGCAGTTGAACATCTTGGACGCGCTCGAGACGGTGATGGTGCGCTCGGCCATGCCGTCGAAGCCGGCCAGGGGCAGGTGGCGGTGCCCGCGGGGCGAGGGGTATACGAGCTGCTCGTACACCTCGTCGCTGATCACCAGCAGGTCGGCGTCCGCCGCGATTTCCGCAACGGCGGCAAGTTCGTCCGCCGTCAGCACCAAGCCGGTCGGGTTGTGGGGCGAGTTGACGATCAGCGCTCTGGTCCGTGGTGTCACCGCGCGCCGCAGCGCGTCGACGTCAAGGGCGAAGCCATTGCCGTCGGGCACCAACTGCACGATCACCCGCCGGGCACCGGCCATCGCTACCACCGGCGAATACGAGTCGTAGAACGGCTCGATCAACACCACCTCAGACCCCGGCTCGACCAGGCCCAGCACCGCCGACGCGACGGCCTCGGTGGCCCCGACCGTCACCAATACCTCGCTGTCCGGGTCATATTCGACGCCGAAATGCCGCTTGCGCTGGCCGGCGATGGCCTGCCGCAGGGCCGCGATGCCCGTTCCGGGCGGGTACTGGTTGAAGCCGTCGGCAATCGCGTGTTGGGCCGCCTGCAGCATCGCGGGGGGTCCGTCCTCGTCGGGATATCCGACCCCGAGATCCACCGTGCCGTTGTGCGCGCCCAGCGCTGACATTTCGGCAAAGGCTGGGGCCGCGTACGGCTGTAGCCGGGACACCGCCACGGTGGCCGGACGCGGGACGTGTACGGGCGCGACGACTTGTCCGAGTTGGTTGGCGTACTTGCTGAGCGCTTGCGCAGTCAGCATTTCTTGATGCGTGCAGTCGGTCGGGTGCACGGCGAGGCCGCCGGCCACATAGGGCCGCCAGCTTCGCCGAAGATACGAGCCCCGATGCGCGGCAGCAAATATGGCGACGTTGCCCTCGAATACATCGGGCTGGTGTGCTTGATACAGCGCCACGTTGTCGTTGGTGTGTCGGACGATCGAATCCAGAACCTGGCGGTATCGGCCAAGCTCTCCGGCACCGCGCTCGCCTACTAGTTTTTCTGCCTGCTCGTACGTCAGCGGCTCGTCTTGCTCCGGAACGTCTATGCGACAGAGCCGCAAGACTTCTTCGAGTATGTCCTTCTCGGCCAGAGCATTTGGCCTAAGCATGCTGCTATCGAGGGCGGGTTGAGCGTCCAGGAGGACAAGGCCGGCGACGACGCGCCCGCGTCGCTGAAGTTCGACGGCGACTTCGTGGGCGACGACGCCGCCGAACGACCAGCCGAGAAGCTTGTAAGGCCCGCTCGGATAGATGTTCTGGATTCGGTCGGCATAGTTTTCGGCCATTTCGCGAATTGACCGGGGTTCGTCTTCTTCGCCCTGCAGGGTCTGTTGCAGGCCGATGATCGGGCAGTCCAGGTGAGCGCCGAGGGCCTGGTAGGGCCAGCTCACACCGCTGGCAGCATGAATGCAGAACAGCGGGACGCCGGTGCCGTTCTTCAGAGTCTGGACCGGAAGCACGTCGGGCAGCGAAGCCGTATCTGTTTGGATCCGCTGGCTCAAACCTCGTACCGTGGGCGCCTCGAACACGGTGGGTATCGCGACATCGGCGGCCAGCGCGACCTTGATGGTGGCCACCAGGCGCATCGCCGAAATGCTATCGCCGCCAAGGTCGAAGAACGAGTCGTCGACGCCGACGCGCTCGACGCCGAGTATTTGGGCGTAGATGCCGGCCAGGGTCTCCTCGACAGCCGTGGCCGGGGCACTGTAATGGCCAACGCTGTACTCAGGGGCGGGCAGCGCGCGGGTGTCGAGTTTTCCGTTGGGCGTCAACGGCATTGCGTCAAGGGCCACCACTGCGGCCGGGACCATGTAGCCCGGCAGCCGCTCGGCCAGCTTCTCGCGGATCTGGGCCGGGTCTGCTGTGCCGGTGACGTAGCCGACGAGGCGTTTGTCGCCGGGGCGGTCCTCTCGTGCGATCACCGCGGCCTGCTCGACCCCGTCCAAACCGCTTAGCGCCGATTGGATTTCGCCGAGTTCGATGCGATACCCGCGGATCTTGACCTGCTCGTCGGCGCGGCCCAGATAGTCCAGTTGGCCGTCGGGACGCCAGCGCACCAGATCCCCGGTGCGATACATCCTCTGCCCGGGAGCCCCAAACGGGCACGCCACATACCGCGACGCGGTCAACCCGGACCGGTGCCAGTACCCGCAGCCCACGCCGCGGCCCGCCAGATACAACTCGCCGACGACACCGGTCGGCACCGGACGCAACCAGCCGTCGAGCACGAAGAACGCCGCACCCGGCACCGGCGAACCGATCGGCGGCGCACCGGATGCCGGCGTCAGCGGCGCGCTCTTGGACGCCCACATTGTGGTCTCGGTGGGGCCGTAGACGTTGACCATCACCCGTCCGGGCGCCCACCGATCCACGAGATCGGCCGGGCAGGCCTCAGCGCCGATCACCAGCGCCGTCGACTCCAACCCTTCCGGCGCCAAAACACCTACAGCCGAGGGGGTCTGGGTGAGAACGCTGACGTGTTCCGTGGTCAGCAGGTCGTGGAAGGCTTGCGGGGTGCGGGCCACCGACTCGGGCACGACCACCAGCCGCCCGCCGTGCAGCAGCGCGCCCCAGATCTCCCACACCGAGAAGTCGAAGGCGTATGAGTGGCTCTGCGTCCACACCTGCCGTGGTCCCAGTTCGATGCCGACGTCCAGCGAGTCGAACAGCTGGATGACGTTGTGGTGGGTGACCGCCACACCTTTGGGCACACCGGTGGTGCCCGACGTGTAAATCAGGTGGGCGAGGTCGCCGGGCCCGGGCGCAGGCAAGGCCGTGCCGGGATAGGCCGAGATTTCAGGGTCGTCGACGTCGACGACCGGCAAGTCATGGCCTTCCAGACGGTCTGCCAGTTCGGTGGTGGTGATCGCGGCGATCGGCGCGGCATCGGCGAGCATGAAAGCTACCCGCGTCCCCGGCAGCGCCGGGTCGATCGGCAGATACGCCGCTCCGGTTTTGAGCACCGCGATGATCGCCGTGATCGCCTCGACCGACCGGGAAAACAGCAGTGCCACAGACTGTCCCGGGCCCGCGCCGTGGTCGGCCAGCATGTGCGCAACCCGGTTGGCGGCCTCGTCCAGTTCACGGTAGGTCAGTGAGCGACCTGCACAGCTGACCGCGACGGCGTCCGGGGTGCGGGCCGCTTGCGCGGCGAACAACGCCGGAATCGACACCGGTGCAGGCGCTGCCGACGGCCGGGTCAGCATCGCCCGGTTGCCGAACTTGTCGAGGCGGGCGTGCTCGGGCTCGTCGAGCAGGTCGATCGACGACAGCGGCCGCGTGGGCTCGGTGGTCATCGCTTCTAACACCGTCTCGAACCGTTCGATGAGCGCGTCGATGCCGTCCTCGTCGAACACATCGGTGTCGTATTCGACGCGGAAACCCAGTTGTGGGCCAGGCAGCGCTTGCACCGTCAGCGGGTAGTGGGTGGATTCCCGCACAGTGAAGTCGGTGATGGTCAGGTCCTGGTGGCCGCCCAGCGGCACGCCGGTGTCGATCGGGTAGTTCTCGTAGACGAACAGGGTATCGAACAGCTGCTCCTGGCCGGTGAGCCGGTGAATCTCGCCCAGCGCCAGGTATTGATGCTCCAGTGTGTTGTTGTGCTCGGTCTGCAACTGGTCGAGCAGATCTGCGGTGGTTGTCGTCGCCGTGATGTTGGCCCGCACCGGCACGGTGTTGATCAACAGGCCCACCATCGAGTCCGCGCCGACCACCTCGGCGGGCCGGCCCGAGACCGTGGTGCCGAAGGCGACGTCGTGGTGGCCGGTCAGTGCTGTCAACAGCTGCGCGAAGGCGGCCTGCAGCACGGTGTTGACGGTGGTGTGGCCCGAGCGGGCGAGGTCGGTGAGCGCGCCCGTCGTCGCCTCGGGGACCCGGAACGATCGAATGCTTCGCTGCCCCAACGTAATCCGGCGCGCCGGCGCTACCAGGGTCGGGGTGTCGAAGCCGGCGAGTACCTCGCTCCAGGCGGCGCGGGCGGCGTCGAAGTCACGGTCGGCCAGCCAGCTCACAAACCGGCGATAGGGCGCGGCCGCGGGTAGCGGCTGTCCGCTGTACCCCGCGAAGATGTCCCGCAGCAGGATCGGCAGCGACCAGCCGTCGAGCACGATGTGATGATTGGTCAGCACCAACCGGTACCGATTCGGTGCAGTGCGGATCAGCGCCGCTCGGAAGGCCGGCTGGTCGGTGGGCTGGCGCACCGCGGCCCGCTCGGCGGCGCACAGCCGCTGGATCTCGGTGGGGTTGTCGCCGCCGAGCTCGATATACCGCCAGGGCGCCACCGGTTCGGTGGGGATGATCTGCACCGGCTCGTCGAACCGGTCGCAGAAGCGCGCCACCAGGTTTGGATGCCTGTTGACCACTGTGCGCAAGGCATTGCTCAGGCGATCCGGATCCAGGGCACCGGTCAAGGTGATCTGCAGCTGCACCGCATACACGTCGTCGTCGCTGTGCTCCGCGGTGTTGGCGTGGAAGAGCATCCCTTGCTGAAGCGGGGTCAGCGGCAAGATGTCGGCGAGCTCGTATTGCCGCTGCAGTTCGTCGATCTGCTCTTGGTCCAGCCGGGCGGGAGTGATATCGGAGGGCGTCAGCCCGCCGCCACCGGCTCGCACATGGGCACAAATGCCGGCCAGGGCTTCAAACCACAACCGGCTCAACCGATTTACCTGTGCTTCATCGAGAACCGACGACGCCCAGGTCCAATCGGCGTACAGCTGTGCGCCAGTGTCGGTTTCGGCGGCGGCGGCGTTGAGTTCCAACGTATGTGCCAAAGTCATCGGCGTTGCGGCGGCGGCGCCGGCGACCGGGACGCCGCCTTCGCACAGCCGCCACAGATCGGCGGGCGCCTCGGGGGTCGAGGCGACCATGCGCCCCAGATAGTTGAATCCGATTGGCGGATCCGAGCCGACGAGATCCACGTCGGCATTCAGATAGCGCAGCAGCCCGTAGGTGATGGGGTGGGGCAGTGCGCGAAGCTGCTCCTTGACGGCCTTGACCAATCCACCCAGTGCGGCCTCACCGGCCGCGACTTGCGCCCAGTTCAGCCCGGCGACCGTCACCGCCACTGGGTATTTGGTGGTGAACCAGCCCACCGTGCGGGACAGGTCCACATCGGGGGCCAGCTCCTCGTGGCGGCCGTGGCCCTCGACGTCGATGGAAATCGGCGCGCTGCCGTTGCCCGCAAATTCTGTCACCGCCAAGGCAAGCCCGATCAACAAAATCTCCTGCGGCCCGGCATGAAACGCCGCAGGGACCTCATCGAGCAATGTCCCGGTGGTCTCCGCGTCCAGCAATACCGATAGGTGCCCGGCGCTTTCATAGGTATCGTGCGACGGAGCCGGCAGCAGAGCCGGGGTTGCCGCCACCTGTCGCCAGGTGTCGGCCTGATCCACTACTTGCGGGTGGCGTGCGTGCTGCTGAAGCAGCGAGGCCCAGCGAGCGAACGACGTTCCGGTCGCCGCCAACACCACCGGCTGGCCGCTGTGATGCTGGGCCCAGGCAATGTTGAGGTCTTCCACCACAATCCGCCAGGACACCGCGTCGATGGCCAGGTGGTGAACGATCAGCACCAGCTGCCGGCTCTCGGCCACCCATAGCGCGCGAAGCATCACCCCCGCGGCCGGATTGAGCCGCGACCGCGCCGCGATCAGCGCCTCGTTGGAGAGCGCGTCGATGGTCTGCAGGCAATCGCGGGCATCGACCGAGCCGATCTCGGGCACGGTCAACGACCAACCGTCGGCGTTGAGCCGGGACCGCAGCATGGCATGGCGATCCAGCAGCGCCTGCAGCAGCACCACCACATCGGCCTCGGTAACTGCCGCGGGGGCCTGTAGCAGAACGGTCTGGTTGAACTGATCCACCGCGCCGTCAATGTTGTGCAGCCACCGCATGATTGGGGTGGCCACCACCTGGCCGAGGCCCTCATCGACTACGTCGTCCGCAGCGTCGCCTATCCGGACCACCTGCGCCAGCCGGGCCACACTCTGCTCGACAAACACATCGCGCGGCCGACACAGCAGACCCGCCGCACGGGCGCGCGCGACTACCTGCATGGCCAGAATGCTGTCGCCGCCCAGGTCGAAGAACGACTCGTCGACCCCGACCCGCTCCAATCCGAGCACTTGCGCGTAGATGCCGGCCAGCATCTCCTCGACCGCACTGCTCGGGGCGCGATATTCACCGGCGGAGTAGTCCGGTGCCGGCAACGCCCGGGTGTCAAGCTTGCCATTGGGCGTCAACGGCAATGCGTCGAGTGCCACCACCGCCGCCGGCACCATATAGGCCGGCAGCCGCTCACCGAGTTGGATGCGCGCTTCGGTGGCGTCTGCGCTGCCGGTGATATAACCGACCAGGCGCTGGTCGCCGGGACGGTCCTCGCGGGCGATCACCGCTGCCTGCTGCACACCGTCCAATGAGCCTAGAGTGGCTTGGATTTCGCCGAGTTCGACGCGATACCCGCGGATCTTGACCTGGTCATCGGCGCGGCCCAGATAGTCCAGCTGCCCGTCGCCGCGCCAACGCACCAGATCCCCGGTGCGATACATCCGCATCCCGGACCCACCGAACGGGCAGGCCACAAACCGCGACGCTGTCAACCCCGCCCGGCCCACATAACCGAGGGCAACCCCGGTGCCGGCCACATACAACTCCCCGACCACCCCAGCAGGTGTCGGACGCAGCCAGGCGTCGAGCACGAACAATGCCGCCCCCGCCACCGGTGACCCAATCGGCGGCATACCCGATCCCGGCTTCAGCGGCATACTTCTGGACGCACATACTGTGGTCTCCGTCGGGCCGTAGGCGTTGAGCATCACCCGACCGGCCGCCCAGCGATCCACCACCTCGGCCGGGCACGCCTCGCCAACCACCACCAACGCCGCCGACTCCAACCTCTCAGGCTCCAAAACATTTACTGCCGATGGGGTTTGAGTGAGCACACTGACCTGTTCGGCAGCGAGCAATGCCTGGAAGTCTTCCGGTGAGTGCGCCACCTCCTCGGGCACCACCACCAGCCGCCCGCCGTGCAAGAGCGCACCCCAGATCTCTTCGACTGAGGCGTCGAAGGCATACGAATGGCATTGCGCCCATGCCTCTACGGGCAGCTGGGTATCCAGAGAGCCCATCAGCTGGGTGATGTTGTGGTGGGTAACCGCCACCCCCTTGGGTGTGCCGGTGGTGCCCGAGGTGTAGATCAGGTAAGCGACATCATCGGGGGCCGGCATCGGCAGCGGGGTGGTGGGCTGGGTCCGGATACGGGGGTCGTCGACAGTGGTGAGCGCCACGTCGCGGCCCTCCAGCCGCCCGGCCAGCTCGGCGGTGGTGACGGCGGCGATGGGCGCGGCATCGTCGAGCATGAAGCTGATGCGGGCCGCCGGGAGCGACGGGTCGATCGGCAGATAAGCCGCCCCGGCCTTGAGCACCGCCAACATCGCCACGATCGCCTCGGCCGACCGCGAAAACAGCAGCGCCACACACTGTCCCGGGCCCACGCCCTGCCCGGCCAGCAGGTGCGCCAACCGGATGGCGGCCTCGTCGAGCTCGCGGTAGGTCAGCGAGCGGCCCTGGCAGCTGATCGCCACGGCATCCGGGGTACATGCCACCTGCGCGGCGAACAACGCGGGAACCGACACCGACGCAGGCGCTGCCGCGGTCAACGCCGCCCGATGACCCCAGCCGTCCAACCGGGCACGCTCAGTCTCGTCGAGCAGATCGACCGACGACAGCCGCCGCGTCGGTTCGGCAGTCATCGCCACCAATACCCGCCGCAATTGCTCGATCAACGTCTCGACAGTGTCGGTGTCGAACACATCGGTGCGGAACTCCACCGCGCCGCCGATCCCGACGGGTTCCCCGGCCTCGGTCCAGCGTTCGCCCAACGAGAACGTCAGGTCCATCCGCGCCGATTGAGTCTGGACCGGCATCGGCGCCACCTGCACGTCACCCAACGCCAGGGTCGCAGGCTGGTTGTTCTGCCAGGCCAACACCACCTGCACCAAGGGGTGATGAGCCATGCTGCGGACAGGGTTCAGCCGCTCCACCAATATTTCGAAGGGCACGTCCTGGTGCTCGTAGGCGGCCAGGCTGCGCGCCCGCACCTGCGCCAGCAACTCGGCAAAGGCCAGATCCCCGCTCAGGTCGATCCGCAACACCAAGGTGTTGACGAAAAACCCGACGAGATCGTCGAGTGCCGGGTCGCGCCGCCCGGCGATCGGAAACCCCACGGCCACATCGGAACTGGCGCTGAGCTTGCCCAGCAAGACTGCCAGCGCCGCCTGGATCACCATGAAACTGGTGGCATTGTGCTCACGGGCCACCGCATCCACCCGCTGCTGCAACTCGGCGGGCCAATCCACCGCCACACTGGCTCCGCGCTGATCGGCAACCGGCGGATAGGGTCGATCCGTCGGCAACTGCAGCCGCTCGGGCATCCCTGCCAACGCGTGCTCCCAGTAGGCCAGCTGCGCGGCGATCGGGCTGTCGGCGTCGTCGAGGTCGCCCAACTGGGCGCGCTGCCACAGCGTGTAATCGACATACTGCACAGGCAACTCGGCCCACCCGGGGGGCTGCCCGGCGCAGCGGCTGGCATAGGCCACACCCAGATCGCGCACTAGCGGCATGATCGACCAACCATCGGCGGCGATATGGTGGACCACCGCCACCAGCACATGCTCGTCGTCATTGATTCGGAATAGTCTCGCCCGCAAAGGGATCTCGGTGTCCAGATCGAATGTGTAGTGCGCCGTCTCGCTGATCGCCTCACCCAAGCGGTCTTTCGGCCAGGCGGTCGCGTCGACGATCTCCCAGCCGAAATCGGCGCGCTCGGAAGGCACCACCACCTGCCGGGGTATCCCGTCGGGAGCCACGAAGAGTGTGCGCAGACTTTCATGACGGTCCACCACATCGGCGAGTGCGTCACCCAGCGCGTCGGCATCGAGCCGGCCACTTAACCGCAACGCCGCCGAGATGTTGTAAACCGGTGAAGGACCCTGCAATTGGTCGAGCACCCACAGTCGCTGCTGGGCAAACGACAACGGCACCACCGTCGGCCGTTCCACCGGCCGCAACGGCTCGAGCCGACCCGCAGCCTCACCGATACGGGCTGCCAACTGGGCCACCGTGGGCGCCTCGAACACGGTGCGGACCGCAACGCCCGCATCCAGGCTGGTGTTGATCGCCGCGACCAGGCGCATCGCCGACAGCGAATCCCCACCCAGATCGAAGAACGAGTCGTCAACGCCGACCCGCTCCCGTCCGAGCACTTGAGCGTAGGTGCCGGCCAGGATCTCCTCGATCGCGGTAGCCGGAGCCCGATAGCCAACAAGGGCGAATTCCGGTGCCGGCAAGGACCGTTTGTCGAGCTTGCCGTTCGGGGTGAGCGGCAACGAATCCAACACCACCACCGCAGACGGAACCATGTAGGCCGGCAGCCGCTCACCGAGCTGCTGGCGGATCTCGGCCGGATCGGCGCCGCCGGTGATGTAACCGACGAGGCGCTTGTCGCCGGGACGGTCCTCGCGGGCAATCACCACCGCCTGCTGCACGCCATCCAAACTGCTTAGTGCCGACTGGATTTCGCCGAGTTCGATGCGGTACCCGCGGATCTTTACTTGGTCATCAGCGCGGCCCAGGTAATCCAGTTGACCGTCGGCGCGCCAGCGCACCAGATCTCCGGTGCGATACATCCGCTGCCCCGAGGGCCCGAACGGGCACGCCACAAACCGCGATGCCGTCAAACCCGTCCGACGCACATACCCGATTCCCACCCCGGTGCCGGCCACATACAGCTCGCCGACCACACCGGCGGACACCGGGCGCAACCACCCATCAAGGACAAACAACGCCGCCCCCGGCACCGGCGCCCCGATCGGCACCGTTCCCGATTCCGGCTTCAGCGGCGCACTGAACGTCGCGTACACCGTCGTCTCGGTCGGGCCGTAGCCGTTGATCATCACCCGACCGGGCGCCCACCGATCCACCAGCTCGGCCGGGCACGCCTCTCCGGCTACCACCAACGCCGTCGACTCCAAACCATCGGGCGCCAAAACACTTGCCGCCGAGGGGGTCTGGGTAAACACGGTCACGTGTTCGGCGGCCAGTAGGTCGTGGAAGTCTTTCGGGGAGCGGGCCACCGAGTCGGGCACTACCACCAGCCGCCCGCCGTGTAGCAGGGCACCCCAGATCTCCCACACCGACACGTCGAAGGCATAGGAATGCCACTGCGTCCACACGCCTTCGGCGGGCAGCCCCGCATCCAGTGAGTGCAGCAACCGGGCGACGCTGTGGTGGGCGATCGCGACGCCCTTGGGCACGCCGGTGGTGCCCGAGGTGTAGATGATGTGGGCGATGTCGTCGGGGGACGGTGGCGGCAACGCTGTGGCGGGCTGGGCCTTGATGCGGGAGTCATCGACATCGAAAGCGGGCACGTCGAACTCGTCGAGCCGCGGTCGTAGGTCCGCCGTGGTGACGGCGGCGACCGGTGCGGCGTCGTCGAGCATGAACCCGATGCGGGTCGCCGGCAGCGACGGGTCGATCGGCAGGTAGGCAGCTCCGGTTTTGAGCACTGCCAGGATCGCCACGATTGCCTCGGCCGATCGCGAAAACAGCAGTGCCACAGACTGTCCCGGGGCGGCACCGTGGCCAGCCAGCAGGTGCGCCAACCGGTTGGCGGCCTCGTCGAGCTGGCGGTAGGTCAGTGAGCGGCCCTGGCAGCTGATCGCCACGGCATCCGGGGTACATGCCACCTGCGCGGCGAACAACGCCGGAACCGACGTCGGTGTGCTCGGCGGCCGGCTCAATTCCGCCCGGTGACCGATCTCGTCGAGGCGGGCGTGCTCAGCCTCGTCGAGCAGATCGATCGACGACAGCCGCCGCGTGGGCTCGACGGTCATTGCCACCAACACCCGCTCCAACCGCGCGATCAGCGCCTCGATGCTGCGTTCGTCAAACACGTCGGCGTCGTATTCGATGCGGAGGCCCAGTTCCTGGCCCGGCATGGCCACCAGCGTCAGCGGGTAGTGCGTGGATTCCCATACCGACAAGTCGGTGACGGCCACCTGGTGGTCGCCGGTCGACGCGGCAGTATCCACAGGGTAGTTTTCGTAGGCGAACAGTGTGTCGAACAGCTGGTCGTGTCCGCTGATCCGGTGAATCTCGTTGAGCGCCAAGTGCTGATGCTCAAGTGTGTTGTTGTGCTCGGTTTGCAGCTGCTCGAGCAGATCTGCGGTGGTCGTTGTCGTGGTGATGTTGGCGCGGGCGGGCACGGTGTTGATCAACAGGCCCACCATCGAGTCCGCGCCGACGACGTCTGGGGGTCGACCCGAAACCGCGACACCGAAGGCGACATCACGCTGCCCGGTCAGCCAGCAGAGCAGCTGCGCCCAGGCACCCTGCAAGACGGTGCTGACGGTGGTGTGATGCGTCCGCGCCAGGTCGGTGAGCGCCCGCATCGTCTGCTCGGACAGCTGCGAGGACTTGACGCCTCGGTGGCCCTGCCCCAGCGTCTGTGCCGGGCCCACCAGTGTGGGGGTGTCGAAGCCTGCGAGTACCTCGCGCCAGGCGGTGCGGGCGGCGTCGAGGTCACGACCTGCCAGCCAGTCCACAAACCTGCGATACGACGCGGCCGCGGGCAGTCGCTGTCCGCTGAAGCTGGCGAATATTTCGCCCAGCAGGATCGGCAGTGACCAGCCGTCGAGCACGATGTGGTGATTGGTCAGCACCAACCGGTGCCGGTCAGGTGCGGTGCGAATCAGCGCCGCCCGGAAGGCCGGCTGGTCGGTGAGGTGACAAACCGCCTCGCGTTCGGCGGCGCACAAGCGCTGGATCTCTTGGGGGTTGTCGCCGTCGATCTCGACGTAACGCCAGGGCACGGCCGGGTCGGCGGGAATGATCTGCACCGGCTCGTCGAACTGATCGCAGAAGCGCGCCAACAGATTTGGATGCCGGTGCACCACGGTATCCACGGCATGGCGCAGCTGGTGGCTATCGAGCCGACCGCTCAACGCGATATTCAGCTGCACCGCATACACGTCGTCGTCGCCGGTTTGAGCGGTGGCATGGAAGCACAGGCCCCGCTGTAACGGGGTCAGCGGCAAGACGTCGGCGATCTCGTATTGCCGCTGCAGCTCGTCAATCTGCTGCTGGCTCAACCGGGCCGGCGCGATATCGGAGGGGGTCAATCCCCCGCCGCCGTGTTTGACGTGGGTCCGGATGCCGGCCAAGGCTTCAAACCACAACTGGCTCAACCGGTTTACCTGGGCTTCATCGAGTGCGGAGGGCGCCCAGGTCCAGTTGGCATGCAGTCGCGGGCCGGTGTCGGTGTCGACGGTGCCGGCGCTGAGCTCGACGGTATGTGGCAACGCCATGGGGATCGCCGTGGCCGCGCCGATGACCGACGTGCCTTCCCCGCTGATTCGCCATGCGTCAGTGTCGGCGCCGGTTGCGGGGGCGCCGAGCCGCCCCAAATAGTTGAACCCGATCACCGGATCCGATTCGGGGAGCTCAACATCGGGGTTCGAATACCGCAGCAGCCCGTACGTCAGATCGTCGGGCAGGGCCCGCAGTTGCTCCTTGGCGTCCTTGATCACCGGCCCCAGCGCGGCCTCGCCGGCCGTCACCTGCGCCCACTTCAACCCGCCGACGGCCAGCGACACCGGGTGTTTAGTCGTGAACCACCCCACCGTGCGTGACAGGTCCACGTCGGGGGCCAGTTCCTCGTGGCGGCCGTGGCCCTCCACGTCGATGGCGATCGGCGCGGCGGGGTCGCCCACAAACTCCGTCAGCGCCAAAGCGAAGGCGATCAAAAGGATTTCGTGCATCCCAGCATGAAACGCCGTCGGTATTTCGCCAAGCAGCATCCGGGTGGTCTCGGCGTCCAGCGACACGGACAGCTGGCCCGCAGTGGCAAATGTATCCACCGCCGGCTGCACCGCCGGGAGGGTGGCCGGGGTTGCCGCGATCTGCCGCCAGGTGTCGGCTTGGCTCATGACCTTCGGGTGATGTGCGTGCTGCTCCAGCAGCGCCGCCCAGCGCGCGAACGACGTCCCGGTCGCCGGTAATGTCGCGGGTTGTTGGTTGTGGTGTTGGGTCCAGGCGGTGTTGAGGTCTTCGAGCAGGATGCGCCAGGACACGGCGTCGATGGCTAGGTGGTGGATGGTCAGCACCAGTTGGCGGCTGTCGGGCGCCCAGAGCGCGTTGAGCATGGTGCCGTCGGTGGGGTTGAGCCGCGAGCGCGCCGCGATGAGCGCCTCGGTGGAGAGTTGGTCGACGGTGTGCAGGCGGTCGCGGGCATCGATCGTGCCGGCCTGGGGCACGGTCAACGACTGCCCGTCGGGGTTGAGCCGGGCCCGCAGCATGCCGTGGCGATCCAGCAGCGCCTGCACCAGCACCACCACGTCGGCCTCGGTGACGCCGTGGGGGGCTTGTAGCAGAACGGTCTGGTTGAACTGATCTATCGCGCCGTCAATGCTGTGCAGCCAGCGCATAATCGGGGTGGCCACCACCTGGCCCAGGCCCTCGTCGGCCGGGCCGGTCTCACCGGCGCTGCTGACCACCCGGGCCAGCCGGGCCACACTCTGCTCGACGAACACATCGCGGGGCCGACACAGCAGACCCGCCGCCCGGGCGCGCGCGACCACCTGCATCGCCGAGATGCTGTCGCCGCCCAGATCGAAGAACGACTCGTCGACCCCGACCCGCTTCATACCGAGCACCTGGGCGTAGATGCCGGCCAACACTTCCTCGACCGCGTTGCCCGGGGCCCGATAGTGGCCAGCGGTGTAGTCCGGTGCGGGCAAGGCGCGAATGTCAAGTTTGCCGTTGGGCGTCAACGGCAACGCGTCGAGGGCCACCACCGCGGCCGGCACCATGTAGGCCGGCAGCCGCTCACCGAGCTTCTGGCGGATCTGCGCCGGGTCGGCGTGGCCGGTGACATAGCCGATCAGGCGTTTGTCGCCGGGGCGATCCTCGCGGGCGATCGCCACCGCCTGCTCCACCCCATCGAGTGCGCTTAAGGCTGCTTGGATTTCACCGAGTTCGATGCGATACCCGCGGATCTTGACCTGCTCATCGGCGCGCCCCAGATACTCCAGCTGCCCATCAGGGCGCCAGCGCACCACATCCCCGCTGCGATACATCCGCATCCCGGGAGTCCCGAACGGGCAGGCCACAAACCGCGACGCCGTCAACGGCGCCCGACCCACATAACCGAGGGCAACCCCGGCGCCGGCGATATACAACTCCCCGACCACCCCGGCCGGCACCGGACGCAACCACGCATCGAGCACAAACAACGCCGCCCCCGCCACCGGCGACCCGATCGGCGGCGACCCGGAACCGGCTGTCAACGGGGCGCTGATCGCCACACACATCGTGGACTCGGTCGGCCCGTAGGCGTTGAGCATCACCCGCCCCGGCGCCCAGCGATCCACCACCTCAACCGGGCACGCCTCCCCGGCCACCACCAACGCCGCCGACTCCAACCCCTCCGGGGTCAAAACACCCACCGCCGACGGGGTTTGAGTCAGTACGCTGACCTGCTCGGCAACCAGCAACGCATGCAAGTCTTCCGCACAGTGCGCCACCTCCTCGGGTATCACCACCACCCGGCCACCACGCAACAACGCACCGAAGATCTCCCACACCGACACGTCAAACGCCAACGAATGACTATGCGACCACACCCCCGCCGCCGGCAGACCCGCATCCAACGACCCCAACAACTGCGTCACACCGCGATGCGTCACCGCAACACCCTTAGGCACACCGGTAGTGCCCGACGTGTAAATCAAGTACGCAACCTCATCCGGGTGCGGCACCGGCAACGCAGTGGCGGGCTGGGCCTCGATGCCGGGGTCATCGACATCGACGAGCGCCACACCGAACCCGTCCAGTCGCCCCCGCAGCTCGCCGGTGGTGACCACGGCCACCGGCGCGGCATCATCGAGCACGAACTCGATACGCGCCGCCGGCAGCGACGAGTCGATCGGCAGATAAGCCGCCCCGGTCTTGAGCACCGCCAACATCGCCACAATCGCCTCCGCCGACCGCGACAACAACAGCCCCACACACCGCCCCGGCCCCGCACCCTGAGCAACCAGCAAGTGCGCCAACCGATTCGCCGCCTCATCCAACTCGCGATACGTCAACGACCGGCCCCGGAAACGAACCGCCACCGCATCCGGCATCCGAGCCACCTGCACGGCAAACAACCCCGCAACCGACACCGCAGCAGCGCTGGGCCGGGTCAAGGCCGCCCGGTGACCCCAGCCGTCCAACCGGACGCGCTCCGTCTCGTCGAGCACATCAATCGACGACAACCGACGCTCGGGCTCGACGGCCAACGCCACCAACACCCGCTCCAACCGCCCGATCAACGCCTCGATCGTCTCTGCATCGAACACATCGGTGCGAAACTCCACCGCACCACCAAGCCCCGCAGGCTCACCCGCCTCGGTGAAACGCTCCGCCAAGGCAACCGCCACGTCCATACCGGCGGTGGTGTGAGTGTCCACCGGGATCGGGCTGATCTGCAGATCATCCGACGCCATTCCCGCTGCGGCGTTGTTCTGCCCGGGAAGGTTCTGCCAGGCCAGCATCACCTGCACCAGCGGATGATGAGCCATGCTGCGCACCGGGTTGAGCCGCTCCACCAACACCTCGAACGGCACGTCCTGGTGCTCGAAAGCCTCCAGGCTGCGCGCCCGCACCTGCGCCAGCAACTCGGCAAGAGTGGGGTCGCCCGCCACATCCAGGCGCAGTACCAAGGTGTTGACGAAAAAGCCCACCAGCTCGTCGAGTGCCGGATCGCGACGTCCGGCGATCGGGAATCCCACGGCCACATCGGAACTGGCGCTGAGCTCCGACAGCAGTACTGCGAGCGCGGCCTGGATCACCATGAAGCTGGTCGCGTTGTGCGCGCGGGCCACCCTCGCCACCTGCTGCTGCAACTCGGCCGGCCACTCCACCGCCACACTGGCGGCGCGATAATCGGCCACTGACGGATAAGGCCGATCGGTCGGCAACTGCAGCCGCTCGGGCATCCCCGCCAGCGCCCGTTCCCAATAGTCCAGCTGCGCGGCGATCGGGCTGTCGGGATCGTCAAACTCGCCGAACTGGGCGCGCTGCCACAGCGTGTAATCGACGTACTGCACAGCCAACTCGGCCCACCCGGGGGGCTGCCCGGCGCACCGACTGGCATAGGCCACACCCAGATCGCGCACGAGCGGCGTGATCGACCAACCATCCGCGGCGATATGGTGCACCACCATCACCAGCACATGGTCGTCTTCGGCGAGGTGGAAAAGCCTTGCCCGCAATGGGATTTCGGCGGACAGATCAAACGTATGGCGGGCCGTCGCACCGACGGCCTCATCCAGCCGGCCTTCCGGCCAGCCGCCGGCATCGACAATCTCCCAGCCGAAATCGGCGCGCTCGGCAGGCACCACCACCTGCCGGGGTATCCCGTCGGCAGCCACGAACAGTGTGCGCAGGCTCTCATGGCGGCCCACCACATCGCCCAGCGCCGCACCCAGCGCGTCGACATCGAGTCGCCCGCTTAGCCGCAGCGCCGCCGCCATGTTGTAAGCCGGTGAGGGGCCCTGCAATTGGTCCAGGATCCACAACCGGTTCTGCGCGAACGACAACGGCACGACGGCCGGCCGCTCCACCGCCGTGAGCCGTGGCAGCCGACTCGCGTTCAGGCCGATACGCCGGGCCAATTGGGCAACTGTGGGCGCCTCGAAGACGACGCGCACCGACAGGCCGGCATCCAGTGACGTATTGATCGCGGCGATCACCCGCATCGCCGAAATGCTGTCGCCGCCAAGGTCGAAGAAGGAGTCGTCGACGCCGACACGCTCCAGCCCGAGGACTCGAGCATAGATGCCGGCGAGGATCTCCTCGACAGCTGTGGCTGGGGCCCGATACCCGCCAGTGGTGTATTCGGGAGCAGGCAGGGCGCGCGTATCGAGTTTGCCGTTGGGCGTAAGCGGCAACGAGTCCAACACCACGACCGCGGACGGGATCATGTAGGCCGGCAGCCGCTCGGCCAGCTTGTCGCGTATTTCGGCCGGGTCGGCCATGCCGGTGACATAACCGACCAGGCGCTTGTCACCGGGACGGTCTTCACGCGCGATCACCGCCGCCTGCTCCACCTCGTCCAAACTGACCAGAGCCCTTTGGATTTCGCCCAGTTCGATGCGATACCCGCGGATCTTCACCTGGTCATCGGCGCGGCCCAGATAATCCAGTTGGCCGTCGGGGCGCCACCGCACCAGATCGCCGGTGCGATACATCCGTGTCCCGGTACCACCGAAGGGACAGGCCACAAACCGCGACGCCGTCAAGGGCGCCCGGCGCACATACCCAAGCCCCACCCCGGTGCCGGCCACATACAACTCGCCGATCACACCTGGCGGCACGGGGCGCAACCAGGAATCGAGTACGAACAGGGCTGTCCCCGGTACGGGCGATCCGACCGGCACCGTCCCCGACCCAGGCTTCAACGGCCTGCTTATCGCCACACACATCGTGGTCTCGGTCGGGCCGTAGGCATTGACCATCAGCCGCCCCGGCGCCCAGCGATCCACCACCTCGACCGGACACGCCTCCCCGGCCACCACCAACGCCGTCGACTCCAGCCCGTCAGGCGACAAAACGCTCACCGCAGAGGGTGTTTCGGTGAGCACACCAACGTGCTCGGCAACCAACACGGTGTGGAAGTCCTCGGGTGAGCCGGCTACCGACTCCGGTACCACCACCAACCGGCCACCACGCAACAGCGCTCCGAAGATCTCCCACACCGACACGTCGAAAGCCAGCGAATGACTATGCGACCATGCCTCCGTCGCGGGCAGGACAGCATCCAGCGATCCGAGCAGCCCGGTGACATTGCGGTGGGTGAGTGCCACGCCCTTGGGCACACCGGTAGTGCCCGAGGTGTAGATCAGGTAGGCGATGTCATCCGGCGCCGGCGGCACCAACGCTGTTACGGACTGGTCCTCGATGCGGGGGTCGCCGAAATCGACAACCGGCAATTCAAACCCGTCGAGGCGCGATCGGAGATCCGCATTGGTAACCGCGACGACGGGCGCGGCATCGGCGAGCATGAACGCGATTCGCCCCGCCGGCAGTGCCGGGTCGATCGGCAGATAAGCCGCCCCGGTTTTGAGCACCGCCAGGATCGCGACGACCGCCTCGGCCGACCGCGAAAACAGCAGCGCCACAGACTGTCCCGGGCTGGCCCCGTGGCCGGCCAGCAGATGCGCCAACTGGTTGGCCGCCTCATCGAGCTCGCGATAAGTCCACGAACGCTCCCCGCACACCAGCGCCACCGCATCCGGCGTCTGCGCTACCTGAGTGGCGAACAACCCCGGAACCGACACCGGCGCAGTCGTCGGTGTGGTCAACACCGCCCGGTGACCCCACTCATCCACGCGGGCGTGTTCGGGCTCGTCGAGCACGTCAATCGACGACAACGACCGCGCCGGGTCCCCGGCCATCGCAGCCAGCACCCGCCGCAGCCGCTCGATCAGCGTCTCGACGGTGGCCGTGTCGAACACGTCGGTACGAAATTCCACCATCCCGCTGATCCCGGCCGGCTCGCCGTCCGCGCTCCACCGTTCAGCCAGTGAAACCACCAAATCCATGCGGGCAGACTGTGTCTCGATCGGCAGCGGCGTGACGTCCAGGTCGCCCAAGGCCAGCTCGGCGGCGGTGTTGGTATGCAGCCAGGGCAGGTTCTGCCAGGCCAACAACACCTGCACCAACGGGTGATGGGTCAGGTTGCGGGTCGGGTTGAGCCGCTCGACCAGCACCTCGACCGGCACCTCTTGGTGCTCGTAGGCGGCCAGGCTGCGCCGACGCACCTGGGCCAGCAACTCGGCCACCGTGGGGTCACCCGAAAGGTCGACGCGCAGCACCAAGGTGTTGACGAAAAATCCGACCAGTTCGTCGAGCGCGGGGCCTCGCCGCCCGGCGATCGGAAACCCCACGGCCACATCGGAACTGGCGCTGAGCTTGGCCAGCAGGACCGCCAGGGCGGCTTGCATGACCATGAAGCTGGTCGCCTTGTGTTGGCGCGCCATCCGGGTCACCTGCTGCTGCAGTTCCGCTGGCCAGTCGACCGCGATGCTGGCGCCGCGCTGGTCGGCGATCGGTGGGTAGGGCCGATCGGTAGGAAGCTCAATGCGCTCAGGCATCCCGGCCAGGGCATCTTGCCAATAGGCGAGTTGCGCGGCGATGGGGCTGTCGGGATCGTCGAGATCGCCAAGCTGCTCTCGCTGCCACAGCGTGTAGTCGGCGTACTGCAGCGCCAGCGGGTCCCAGTCCGGGGCTTGCCCCGCACACCGGGTGGCATAGGCCAGTCCGAGATCACGCACCAGCGGTGCGATCGACCAGCCGTCGGCGGCAATGTGGTGCACCACGGCCACCAACACGTGCTCGTCAGCGCTTTGCTTGAAAAGCCTTGTCCACAAAGGGACATCCGTTGACAGGTCGAACGTGTGACGCGTGGCCGCGCCAATGGCCGCATCCAGTTGGTCGCCGGGCCAGCCGGTGGCATCGACAACATCCCACCCGAAATCACTCTGTGCTGCGGGTACCACCACCTGTGCAGGGATGCCCTCGGCTGCGACGAACAAGGTGCGAAGGGTTTCATGGCGGCCCACCACGTCGGCCAGCGCCGCATGCAGGGCATCGGCGTCGAGGGGTCCACTTAACCGCAATGCCACCGCGATGTTGTAAACCGGTGAGGGACCTTGCAACTGGTCGATGAACCACAGCCGCTGCTGGGCAAACGACAACGGCACCACCGCGGGCCGCTCCATCGGCCGCAATGGTTCGACCCGGTCCGCACTCGCGCCGATACGAGATGCCAGCTGGGCCACCGTCGGCGCCTCGAACACGTTGCGCACCGAAAGATCAGCACCCAGGCTGGTGTTGATCGCGGCGACCACCCGCATCGCCGATAGTGAATCTCCGCCGAGGTCGGTAAACGACTCGTCGGCCCCGACGCGTTCGAGTCCGAACACTTGCGCGTAGATGCCCGCCACGATTTCCTCGACGGGGTTGGTGGGAGCACGATATCCACCCGGGGTGTGTTCGGGTGCCGGCAGGGCGCGGACGTCCAGTTTGCCGTTGGGGGTCAGCGGCAATGCCTCCAACACCACTACCGCGGCCGGGACCATGTACTCCGGAAGCCGCTCGGCCAACTGGTCGCGTATCTCGGTCGGGTCGGCGGTGCCGGTGATGTAGCCGACGAGGCGTTTGTCGCCGGGGCGGTCTTGGCGGGCGATCACCGCTGCCTGCTGCACCCCGTCCAATGAGCTTAGGGTGGCTTGGATTTCGCCGAGTTCGATGCGATACCCGCGGATCTTGACCTGCTCGTCGGCGCGCCCCAGATAGTCCAGCTGTCCGTCGGGCCGCCAGCGCACCAAATCCCCGGTGCGATACATCCGTGTCCCGGACCCGCCGAATGGGCATGCCACAAACCGCGACGCCGTCAACTCCACGCGTCCCACGTAACCGAGGGCAACCCCGGTGCCGGCCACGTACAACTCGCCGACCACCCCGGGCGGCACCGGACGCAACCCGGCGTCGAGCACGAACAACGCCGCCCCCGCCACCGGCGACCCGATCGGCGGCGATCCCGACCCCGGCCTCAGCGGCGCGCTGATCGCCACGCACATCGTGGTCTCGGTCGGGCCGTAGGCGTCGACCATCAGCCGCCCCGGCGCCCACCGATCAACCACCTCGGCCGGACAGGCCTCCCCGGCCAGCACCAATGCCGTCGACTCCAACCCCGCCGGCGCCAACACCCCTATCCCAGATGGTGTCTGGGTGAGCACCGTGACCTGTTCGGCGACAAGAACGTCGTGGAAGTGCTCCGGTGAGCGGACCACCGCTTCGGGCACCACCACGAGCCGCCCGCCGCGTAACAGCGCGCCGAAAATTTCCCACACCGACACGTCGAACGCCAAGGAATGCGACTGTGCCCACGTTCCCATCACGGGCAGACCCGCATCCAGGGACTCCATCAGCTGGGTGACGTTACGATGGGTAACGGCAACGCCTTTGGGCACCCCGGTGGTGCCGGAGGTATAGATCAGGTAAGCGATGTCACCTGGGCCGGCGCTGGGCAGTGCCGTGTCCGGTTGGCTCTTTGCGGCGGGGTCATCGACATCTATGACCGGCAGGTCGTGCCGGTGTAACCGCGCGGCCAGGTCCGTGGTGGTGATCGCGGCGACGGGGGCGGCGTCGTCGAGCATGAACTTGATGCGGGCCGCGGGCAGCGCCGGGTCGATCGGCAGATAGGCCGCCCCGGCCTTGAGCACCGCCAGTACCGCCACAATCGCTTCGGTTGACCGCGAAAACAGCAGCGCCACACACCGTCCCGGCCTCGCACCGTGTCGGACCAGCAGGTGCGCCAACCGGTTCGCGGCCTCGTCGAGCTCGCGGTACGTCAACGAGCGGCCTTGGCAGCTGATCGCCACCGCATCCGGGGTGCGGGCCACCTGCGCGGCGAACAACACCGGAATCGACCCGGACCCGGTCACCGGTTTGGTCAATACCTGCCGATTGCCGACCTCATCCAACAGGGCATGTTCACGCTCGTCGAGCACATCCACCGACGACCACCGCCGGACGGGATCGGCTGTCATCGCCACCAACACCCGCTCCAGCCGCTCGGTCAGCGAACGGATGGTGGCCGCGTCGAAGACGTCGGTGCGAAACTCCACGTCGCCGCCAATGCCGGCGGGGTCACCGGACTCGTTCCAGCGTTCGGTCAAGTGGAACGCCAAATCTATGCGGGCGGTGCGGGTCTCGATGGACATCGGCGTGACCTGCAGGTCCCCCAAAGCCAAGCCGGCGGCGGAGTTGGTGCCGCGCCCGGGAAGGTTCTGCCAGTCCAACACCACCTGCACCAGCGGGTGATGGGTCAGGCTGCGGGTCGGGTTGAGTCGCTCGACCAGCACCTCGAACGGCACGTCCTGGTGCTCATAGGCGGCCAGGCTGCGCCGCCGCACCTGGGCCAGCAGCTCGGCAAAGGTTGGGTCCCCGGCAAGGTCGACTCGCAATACCAAGGTGTTGACGAAAAACCCGACCAGTTCGTCGAGTGCCGGGTCGCGGCGGCCTGCGATCGGGAACCCCACGGCCACATCGGAACTGGAACTGAGCTTGGACAGCAAGACTGCCAGCGCCGCCTGGATCACCATGAAACTGGTCGCGTTGTGCTCACGGGCCACCTGGGCCACCCGCTGCTGCAACTCGACCGGCCAGTCGACCACCAGGCTCGCGCCGCGGTGATCAGCGACCGGCGGGTAGGGCCGATCGGTCGGAAGGTCAAGGCGCTCAGCCATGTCGGCGAGCGCATCCTCCCAGTAGGCCAATTGCGCGGCGATTGGGCTACCACTGTCATCGAGGTCACCGAACTGGGCGCGTTGCCAGAGTGTGTAATCGACGTACTGCACTGGCAACGGTGCCCAGTCGGGGACCCGCCCCGCGGCGCGGCTGGCATAGGCCGAGCTCAGATCGTGCACGAGCGGCGCGATCGACCAGCCATCCGCGGCGATATGGTGCAGCACTGCAACCACGACATGTTCGTCAGCGCTGACAGTGAACAGCCTTGCCAGCAACGGGATCTCGACTGCCAAGTCGAACGTGTGACGGGCCACCTCGTCGATGGCCTCATCCAGCCGGCTTTCCGGCCACCCGGTGGCATCGACAACGTCCCACCCAAAATCGGCACGCTCGACAGGGACAACGATCTGACGGGGCACCCCCTCGACGCTGCCGAACACTGTGCGCAGACTCTCGTGGCGGGCCACCACATCGGCAAGCGCGACACCGAGGGCGTGGGCGTCGAGCCGTCCACTGAGCCGCAATGCCACTGCCATGTTGTAAACCGGTGAAGGGCCCTGGAATTGCTCGAGGAACCACAATCGTTGCTGGGCAAACGACAACGGCACCACCCGTGGCCGTTCGACCGGCCGCAATGGTTCGAGCCGACCCGCAGCCTCACCTATACGGGACGCCAACTGGGCCACCGTGGGCGCCTCGAACAAGGTGCGCACCGAGACGTCGACATCCATGCCCGTATTGAGTGCGGCGATCAGGCGCATCGCCGACAACGAATCTCCGCCCAGGTCGAAGAACGAGTCGTCAACCCCGACACGCTCGACGCCGAGTACTTGGGCGTAGATGCCGGCCAGGATCTCCTCGACCGCGGTGGCCGGGGCGCGGTAGCGGTCGGCGCCGGTGTACTCGGGTGCCGGCAGGGCGCGCTTGTCGAGTTTCCCGTTGGGCGTCAACGGTATCGAGTCGAGTGCCACGACAGCGGCTGGCACCATGTAGGCCGGCAGCCGCTCGGCCAACTGATCGCGGATCTGGGCCGGATCGGCGCCGCCGGTGACGTAGCCGACGAGGCGCTTGTCGCCGGGACGGTCCTCGCGGGCGACTACCGCCGCCTGCTGCACGCCATCCAAACCGCTTAGGGCCGATTGGATTTCGCCGAGTTCGATGCGATACCCGCGGATCTTGACCTGCTCGTCGGCGCGGCCCAGGTAATCCAGCTGTCCGTCGGCCCGCCAGCGCACCAGATCGCCGGTGCGATACATCCGCTGCCCCGAAGCCCCGAACGGGCACGCCACAAACCGCGACGCCGTCAACGGCGCTCGGCGCACATACCCCACTCCCACCCCGGTGCCGGCCACATACAACTCCCCGACCACACCCGCGGAGACTGGGCGCAACCAGCCGTCGAGCACGAACAGCGCCGCCCCCGGCACCGGCGCCCCGATCGGCGGCGCACCCGAGCCCGGCCTCAGCGGCGCACTGATCGCCGCGTACACCGTGGTTTCGGTGGGACCGTAGGCGTTGACCATCAGCCGTCCGGGCGCCCACCGATCCACCACCTCGGCGGGGCAGGGCTCGGCGGCGATCACCAACGCCGTCGATTCCAACCCCTGCGGTGAGAGCGCCGCCACTGCAGACGGGGTTTGGCTCAAGACACTGACTTCTTCAGCGGACAACAAGGACTGGAAGTCATCTGGTGACCCGGCGACCGACTCGGGCACCACCACCAGCCGCCCGCCGTGTAGCAGGGCACCCCAGATCTCCCACACCGAGAAGTCGAAGGCATACGAATGACACTGGGTCCACACCTGCTCCGGTTCTAATTTCAAACCGGCACAGCATGTTTCGAAAAGCCGAGCGACGTTGTGATGGGTGACCGCCACACCTTTCGGAACTCCGGTGGTGCCCGAGGTGTAGATGATGTGGGCGATGTCGTCGGGGGCCGGCGGCGGCGGCGCGGTGCTGGGCTGGGAGCGCACAGCAGGATCGTCGACGTCGATGACCGCGACGTCATGCCCGTCGAGCCGCTTGGCCAGCCCACTGGTGGTGATCGCGGCGATCGGTGCGGCGTCGTCGAGCATGAACCCGATTCGGGTCGCCGGCAGCGACGGGTCGATCGGCAGGTAGGCAGCTCCGGTTTTGAGCACCGCCAGGATTGCGACGATAACTTCGGCCGATCGCGAAAACAGCAGTGCCACAGACTGTCCCGGGGCGGCACCGTTTTCGGCAAGCAGGTGAGCCAACCGGTTGGCGGCCTCGTCAAGCTGGCGGTAGGTCAGTGAGCGGCCTTGGCAGCTGATCGCCACGGCGTCCGGGGTACGGGCGACCTGGGCGGCGAACAACGCCGGAACCGACGTCGGTGTGCTCGGCGGCCGGCTCAATTCCGCCCGGTGACCGATCTCGTCGAGGCGGGCGTGCTCGGCGGCGTCGAGCAGGTCGATCGACGACAACCGGCCGGTCGGCTCGGCGGCCATCGCCGCCAGCAACTGCTCGAACCGCCCGATGAGTGATGCGATGGTGTCTGCCTCGATCACATCGGTGTCGTATGCCACCCGGAAGCCGATTTCACTGCCGGGCAGGGCTTGCACTGTCAGCGGGTAGTGGGTGTATTCGCGAATGCTGACATCGCCGATGCCCAACTCGTTGCCCGCCAAGGCGGCACCGTCCAGTGGGTAGTTTTCGTAGGCGAAAACGGTGTCGAACAGTTTGTCATGACCGGTGGCGCGGTGAATCTCGTTGAGCGCCAAGTGCTGGTGCTCGAGTGTGTCGTTGTGGACGTTTTGTAGCTGCTCGAGCAGGTCTGCGGTGGTGGTGGTCGCGGTAATGCGCGCCCGCACCGGCACGGTGTTGATGAACAGACCCACCATGGAGTCGACGCCGACCAGGTCGGCGGGCCGGCCCGAGACGGCAGCACCGAAGGCGACATCGTGTTGACCGGTCAGCCAGCACAGCAGCTGCGCGAGAGCGGCCTGCAGCACGGTGTTGACGGTGGTGTGAGACGAGCGCGCCAGCTCGGTGACGGCCGCTGTGGTTTGGGCTGACACCCAAAACGATTCAACGCTACGGGCGCCCAGCGACAACCGATCCGGCGGGGCGAACAGCGTCGGGGTGTCGAAGCCGGCGAGTGCCTCGCGCCAGGCGGTGCGGGCGGCGTCGAGGTCACGGTCGGCCAGCCAGGTAACAAACTTCCGATACGACGTGGCGGCCGGTAGCGGCTGTCCGCTGTAGCCGGCGAAGATGTCTCGCAACAGGATTGGCAATGACCAGCCGTCGAGCACGATGTGATGATTGGTCAGCACAAACCGATGCCGATCGGGCCCGATACGGATCAGCGCCACCCGGAAGGCGGGCTCGTAACCGAGATCGCAGACCGCGGCCCGCTCGGCGGCGCACAGCTGCTGGATCTGCTCCTCGACGTCGCCGCCGTCCAGTTCGAGGTAGCGCCAGGGCACGGCCGGTTCGGCGAGAATGATCTGCACCGGCTCGTCGAACCGATCGCAGAAGCGGGCCACCAAGTTGGGATGCCTGTTGACCACCATGTGCAACGTTTCGCGCAAACGATCGGGATCCAGCGCACCGCTCAAGGTGATCTGCAGCTGCACCGCATACACGTCGTCGTCACCGGTTTGAGCGGCGCCGGCGTGGAAGAGCAGCCCTTGCTGAAGCGGGGTCAGCGGCAAGATGTCGGCGAGCTCGTATTGCCGCTGCAACTCATCGATCTGCTCTTGGTCCAGCCGGGCGGGAGCAATATCGGAGGGCGTCAGCCCGCCGCCACCGGCTCGCACATGGGCACAAATGCCGGCCAGGGCTTCAAACCACAACCGGCTCAACCGATTTACCTGTGCTTCATCGAGAGCCGAGGGCGCCCATCTCCAGTCGGCGTGTAGCCGCGGGCCCACGTCGGTGTCGACGGTGCCGGCGTTGAGCTCGATGGTGTGCGCCAGCGGCATCGGTATCGCCGCGGCCGGGGCGGTAACCGACATGCCGTCGGGGCAGACCCGCCACACCTCGCCGGACACCTCATCCGAGGCGCCCAGCCGACCCAGATAATTGAACCCGATCGACGGATCCTGCCCGTCCAGACCAATATCGGGATTCAGATAACGCAGCGCCCCATAGCTCAGCGGGTGGGGCAGGGCGCGAAGCTGCTCTTTAGCGTACTTGAGCATCGTCCCGAGGTCCGCTGCGCCGGAATGCACTTGCGCCCAGTCCAATCGGCCTACCGCGAATGCCACCGGGTATTTGGTGGTGAACCACCCCACCGTGCGTGACAGGTCCACGTCGGGGGCCAGTTCCTCGTGGCGGCCGTGGCCCTCCACGTCGATGGCAATCGGCGCGCTGCCGTTTCCGACAAACCGCGCAACCGCCAAACCGAAAGCGATCAATAGGATTTCGTGCATCCCCGCGTGGAAGGCCGCTGGTACCTCGTCCAGAAGCGTGCGGGTGGTTTCGGCGTCCAGCGAAACCGACAAATGTCCCGCGGTTTCGTAGGTATCGGTCTCGGGGCGCACCGCCGGCAGAGCGGTCCAGGCTCCCGCCGCCTGCTTCCAGGCATCGGCCAACTCCACGACCTCGGGGCGGCTGGCGTACTCGGTGAGCAGCGACGCCCACCGCGCAAACGAAGTGCCCCAGGCCGGTAAGACCACCGGCTGTCGGTTGCGGCGTTGGGTCCAGGCGACGTTGAGGTCTCCCAATAGGATTCGCCATGACACGGCGTCGATGGCCAAATGGTGAATGATCAACGCCAGCTGCCGGCTCTGGGCTACCCATAGCGCGCGAAGCATCACCCCGTCGGCCGGGTCCAGCCGCGAGCGCGCCGCGATCAGCGCCTCGGTGGAGAGCTCGTCGACTGTTCGCACGCGGTCGCGGGCCTCGAGCGTGCCGGCCTCGGGCACGGTCAACGACTGCCCGTCGGGGTTGAGCCGGGCCCGCAGCATGCCGTGGCGATCCAGCAGCGCCTGCACCAGCACCACCACGTCGGCCTCGGTGACGCCGTGGGGGGCTTGTAGCAGAACGGTCTGGTTGAACTGATCTATCGCGCCGTCAATGCTGTGCAGCCAGCGCATAATCGGGGTGGCCACCACCTGGCCCAGGCCCTCGTCGGCCGGGCCGGTCTCACCGGCGCTGCTGACCACCCGGGCCAGCCGGGCCACACTCTGCTCGACGAACACATCACGGGGCCGACACATCAAACCCGCCGCCCGGGCGCGCGCGACCACCTGCATCGCCGAGATGCTGTCGCCGCCCAGATCGAAGAACGACTCGTCGACCCCGACCCGCTTCATACCGAGCACCTGGGCGTAGATGCCGGCCAACACTTCCTCGACCGCGTTGCCCGGGGCCCGATAGTGGCCAGCGGTGTAGTCCGGTGCGGGCAAGGCGCGAATGTCAAGTTTGCCGTTGGGCGTCAACGGCAACGCGTCGAGGGCCACCACCGCGGCCGGCACCATGTAGGCCGGCAGCCGCTCACCGAGCTTCTGGCGGATCTGCGCCGGGTCGGCGTGGCCGGTGACATAGCCGATCAGGCGTTTGTCGCCGGGGCGATCCTCGCGGGCGATCGCCACCGCCTGCTCCACCCCATCGAGTGCGCTTAAGGCTGCTTGGATTTCACCGAGTTCGATGCGATACCCGCGGATCTTGACCTGCTCATCGGCGCGCCCCAGATACTCCAGCTGCCCATCAGGGCGCCAGCGCACCACATCCCCGCTGCGATACATCCGCATCCCGGGAGTCCCGAACGGGCAGGCCACAAACCGCGACGCCGTCAACGGCGCCCGACCCACATAACCGAGGGCAACCCCGGCGCCGGCGATATACAACTCCCCGACCACCCCGGCCGGCACCGGACGCAACCACGCATCGAGCACAAACAACGCCGCCCCCGCCACCGGCGACCCGATCGGCGGCGACCCGGAACCGGCTGTCAACGGGGCGCTGATCGCCACACATCGTGGACTCGGTCGGCCCGTAGGCGTTGAGCATCACCCGCCCCGGCGCCCAGCGATCCACCACCTCAACCGGGCACGCCTCCCCGGCCACCACCAACGCCGCCGACTCCAACCCCTCCGGGGTCAAAACACCCACCGCCGACGGGGTTTGAGTCAGTACGCTGACCTGCTCGGCAACCAGCAACGCATGCAAGTCTTCCGCACAGTGCGCCACCTCCTCGGGTATCACCACCACCCGGCCACCACGCAACAACGCACCGAAGATCTCCCACACCGACACGTCAAACGCCAACGAATGACTATGCGACCACACCCCCGCCGCCGGCAGACCCGCATCCAACGACCCCAACAACTGCGTCACACCGCGATGCGTCACCGCAACACCCTTAGGCACACCGGTAGTGCCCGACGTGTAAATCAAGTACGCAACCTCATCCGGGTGCGGCACCGGCAACGCAGTGGCGGGCTGGGCCTCGATGCCGGGGTCATCGACATCGACGAGCGCCACACCGAACCCGTCCAGTCGCCCCCGCAGCTCGCCGGTGGTGACCACGGCCACCGGCGCGGCATCATCGAGCACGAACTCGATACGCGCCGCCGGCAGCGACGAGTCGATCGGCAGATAAGCCGCCCCGGTCTTGAGCACCGCCAACATCGCCACAATCGCCTCCGCCGACCGCGACAACAACAGCCCCACACACCGCCCCGGCCCCGCACCCTGAGCAACCAGCAAGTGCGCCAACCGATTCGCCGCCTCATCCAACTCGCGATACGTCAACGACCGGCCCCGGAAACGAACCGCCACCGCATCCGGCATCCGAGCCACCTGCACGGCAAACAACCCCGCAACCGACACCGCAGCAGCGCTGGGCCGGGTCAAGGCCGCCCGGTGACCCCAGCCGTCCAACCGGACGCGCTCCGTCTCGTCGAGCACATCAATCGACGACAACCGACGCGACGGCTCAGCAGCCAACACCACCAACACCCGCTCCAACCGCCCGATCAACGCCTCGACGCTGCCCGCGTCGAACACATCGGTGCGAAACTCCACCGCACCACCAAGCCCCGCAGGCTCACCCGCCTCGGTGAAACGCTCACTCACGGAGAATGTGAGATCCATACGGGCGCTGCGCGTCTCGACGGGCAGCGGTATGGCCTGCAGATCACCCAAAGCCAGCCTCGCGGGCTCGTTGTTCTGCCAGGCCAACGCCACCTGCACCAAGGGATGATGGTTCAGGCTTCGGGTCGGGTTGAGCCGCTCCACCAACACCTCGAACGGCACGTCCTGGTGCTCGAAAGCCTCCAGGCTGCGCGCCCGCACCTGCGCCAGCAACTCCGCAAAGGCCAGATCCCCGGTGACATCGACCCGCAACACCAAGGTGTTGACGAAAAACCCCACCAGCTCGTCGAGTGCCGGGTCGCGCCGCCCAGCGGCCGGAAATCCCAGCGCCACATCGGAACTGGCGCTGAGCTTCGACAACAACACCGCCAAGGCAGCCTGGATCACCATGAAGCTCGTGGCGTTGTGCGCGCGGGCCACCCTCGCCACCTGCTGCTGCAACTCGGCCGGCCACTCCACCGCCACACTGGCCCCGCGATAATCGGCCACTGACGGATAAGGCCGATCGGTCGGCAACTGCAGCCGCTCCGGCATCCCCGCCAGCGCCCGTTCCCAATAGTCCAGCTGCGCGGCGATCGGGCTATCGGGATCGTCGAGCTCACCGAACTGGGCGCGCTGCCACAGCGTGTAATCGACATACTGCACAGGCAGCGGTGACCAGTCCGGAGCCTGCCCGGCGCACCGACTGGCATAGGCCACACCCAGATCGCGCACGAGCGGCGTGATCGACCAACCATCCGCGGCGATATGGTGCACGGCCGCCACCAGTACGTGCTCGACCTCGGTTACGCGGAAAAGGCGTGCCCGCAATGGGATTTCGGCGGACAGATCAAACGTATGACGGGCCGACGCACCGATCGCCTCATCCAGCCGGCCTTCCGACCAGCCGCCGGCATCGACAATCTCCCAGCCGAAATCGGCGCGCTCGGCAGGCACCACCACCTGCCGGGGTATCCCGTCGGGAGCGACGAACAGTGTGCGCAGGCTCTCATGGCGACCCACCACATCGCCCAGCGCCGCCTCCAACGCGTCGGCATCAAGGCGGCCACATAACCGCAACGCCGCGGCCATGTTGTAAACCGGTGAGGGGCCCTGCAATTGGTCCAGGATCCACAACCGGTTCTGCGCGAACGACAACGGCACGACGGCCGGCCGCTCAACCGGCAGTAACGGCTCCCGTCGGCCCGCGCCCACACCGACACGCCGAGCCAATTGCGCCACCGTGGGCGCCTCGAACACGACGCGCACCGAAAGGCCGGCATCCAGTGACGTATTGATCGCAGCGATCACCCGCATCGCCGACAGCGAATCCCCACCCAGATCGAAGAAGGAGTCGTCGACGCCGACACGCTCAAGCCCGAGGACTTGGGCATAGATGCCGGCCAGGATCTCCTCAATAGCGTTGGTAGGAGCGCGGTACCGAGCGCCGGTGTATTCGGGTACCGGTAGGGCGCGCGTATCGAGTTTGCCGTTGACCGTCAGCGGCAACGAGTCCAACACCACGACCGCGGACGGGATCATGTAGGCCGGCAGCCGCTCGGCCAACTTGTCGCGGATCTGTGCCGGGTCCGCCTTCCCGGTGACATAACCGACCAGGCGCTTGTCGCCGGGATGGTCCTCGCGCGCGATCACCGCCGCCTGCTCCACCCCGTCGCAGTCGGCCAGGGCAGTTTGCACGTCGCCGAGTTCGATGCGATACCCGCGGACCTTGACCTGACCGTCGGCGCGGCCCACATAGTCGAGCTGGCCATCCGCGCGCCAGCGCACCAGATCACCGGTGCGATACATCCTCTGCCCGCCAGCCCCGAACGGACACGCCACAAACCGCGACCCGGTCAAAGCGGCCCGCCGCCAATACCCATACGTGACACCCCGACCGGCGACATACAGCTCGCCCGTCACGCCGGCGGGCACCGGGCGCAACCACCTGTCCAGGACAAACAACGCCGCGCCCGGCACCGGCGACCCGATCGGCGGCGTACCCGAACCCGGCCTCAGCGGCGCGCTCAACGCCGTGTACCACGTCTCGCTCGGCCCGTAGGCGTTGATCATCACCCGCCGTGGCGCCCAGCGATCCACCACCTCGGGCGGACACGGCTCACCGCCCACCAGCAAGGCCACCCCGTCCAAATCCCGCGGCGACAACGTGGCCACAGCCGATGGTGTCTGATTCAAGACGCTGACTTGCTCACTGACCAGCAACGCGTGGAAGTCTTCGGGTGAGCGGGCCACCGACTCGGGCACCATCACCAATCGCCCGCCTCGCAGCAGCGCACCCCAGATCTCGAAGACCGAAACGTCGAAACCGTAGGAATGCCACTGTGACCACACCCCCGGTGCGGGCAGACCTACGTCCAGTGAGTCGAACAACTGGGTCACATTGTGATGGCTGACGGCCACCCCCTTCGGGACGCCTGTGGTGCCCGAGGTGTAAATGATGTGGGAGACATCGTCGGGGCGCGGCGACGGCAGGGCGGTACCCGTCTGTGCGGCGATGGCGGGGTCGTTGACGTCGACGACGGTCACATCCAACCCGTCCAGCCGCGTGCGCAGGTCCGCAGTGGTGATCGCGGCGATCGGCGCAGCGTCGGCAAGGATGACCGCAATTCGCGCGTCCGGCAACGCCGGGTCCATCGGCAGGTAGGCGGCGCCGGCCTTCAGCGCCGCCAAAGCTGCCACAATCGCCTCGGCCGACCGCGAAAACAGCAGGGCCACACTCTGTCCCGGGCCGGCGCCGTGACCGGCCAGCAGATGCGCCAACCGGTTGGCCGCCTCGTCAAGTTCGCGATAAGTCCATGAACGCTCACCGCTTACCAGCGCTACCGCATCCGCGGCCTCGCCCACCCTGGCGGCGAACAAGTCCGGAATTGACACCGTGGCGGGTGCGGCCGCGGTCAACACCGCCCGGTTACCAGCCTGGTCCAACCGGGCACGCTCGGGCTCGTCGAGCAGATCGACCGACGACAACGGCCGGCCCGGGTCGCCGACCATCGCCGCCAGCACCCGCTCGAACCGCTCGATCAGCGCCTCGACGCTGGAAGCGTCGAACACGTCAGTGCGAAATTCGACGTCCCCGCTGATCCCCGCGGGTTCGCCACTTTCGGTCCACCGTTCGGCAAGCGAAATCACCAAATCCATGCGGGCCGTTTGGGTGTCGACCGGCAGCTGCGTGACCTCCAGCTCCCTCAGGTTCAGTCCGGCCGCGGGACCGCTCGTGTGCCCGGGGAAGTTCTGCCACGTCAACAGCACCTGGACCAACGGGTGATGGGTCAGGCTGCGGGTCGGGTTGAGCCGCTCGACCAGCACCTCGAACGGCACGTCCTGGTGCTCGTAGGCGGCCAGGCTGCGCCGCCGCACCTGGGCCAGCAACTCGGCCACAGTGGGGTCACCCGAGAGGTCGACGCGCAGCACCAAGGTGTTGACGAAAAACCCCACCAGCTCGTCGAGCACCGGATCGCGGCGCCCGGCGATCGGAAACCCCACGGCCACATCGGAACTGGCGCTGAGCTTGGCCAGCAGCACTGCCAGGGCGGCCTGAACCACCATGAAGCTGCTCGCGTCGTGCTGACGAGCCACATTGCGGACCCGTTGCTGCAAGTCGGCCGGCCACTGCACCGTCACGCTGGCGCCGCGGTGATCGGCAACCGGCGGATAAGGCCGGTCGGTCGGCAGCTCCAGCCGCTCGGGCATCCCGGCCAGGGCCTGTTCCCAGTAGGCCAGCTGCGCGGCGATGGGGCTGTCCGGATCGTCGAACTCGCCGAACTGCGCCCGCTGCCACAGCGTGTAATCGACGTACTGTACTGGCAACTCGGCCCACTCGGGAGTCCGGCCGGCACACCTGCTGGCATAGGCTGCACCCAGATCAGCGGCCAGCGGCCTCAGCGACCAGCCGTCGGCGGCGATATGGTGAACCACCACCACCAGCACATGCTCGTCGTCGACACCGTGGAAAAGGCTTGCACGCAAAGGGATCTCAGTCGCCAGGTTGAACGTGTAGCGAACTGCCGAGGAGATCGCGTCCTGCAGCCGGCTCGCCGGCCACTCGGCGGCTTCAACGACGTCCCACCCGAATTCGGCCCGCTCGGCCGGGATGACCACCTGTCGTGGAATCCCCTCAGGTGCCATGAACAGCGTGCGCAGGCTCTCGTGGCGAGCGACCACGTCGCCCAATGCGTGATGCAGCGCGTCGGTATCCAGGTTGCCGCGCAGCCGCAACGCCGCCGCGATGTTGTAAACCGGTGAGGGACCTTGCAACTGGTCGATGAACCACAACCGCTGCTGGGCAAACGACAACGGCACCACCGCAGGTCGCTCCGCCGGCCGCAATGGTTCGAGCCGGCCCGCGCCCACGCCGATACGGGACGCCAACTGAGCCACCGTCGGCGCCTCGAACACCGCGCGCACTGCAAGGCCGGCGTCCAGGCTGGTGTTGATGGCGGCGATCACCCGCATCGCCGACAGCGAATCCCCGCCCAAATCGAAGAAGGAGTCGTCGACCGCGACGCGTTCCAGTCCGAGCACTTGGGCGTAGATGCCGGCCAAGATCTCCTCGACGACGTTGGCAGGGGTCCGGGATCCGCCACCGGTGTATTCGGGCGCCGGCAGGGCGCGCGTGTCGAGCTTGCCGTTGGGCGTGAGCGGCAATGAGTCGAGGGCCACCACCGCAGCGGGCACCATGTAGTCGGGCAGCCGCTTTGCCAGCTCCTCGCGGACCTGCGCGGTGTCGACGGCGCCGGTGACGTAGCCCACCAGGCGTTTGTCGCCGCGGCGGTCCTCGCGGGCGATCACCACAGCCTGCTGCACCCCGTCCAAAGCGCTTAGGGCCGACTGGATTTCGCCGAGTTCGATGCGATACCCGCGGATCTTGACCTGCTCGTCGGCGCGCCCCAGATAGTCCAGCTGCCCATCAACCCGCCAGCGCACCAGATCCCCGGTGCGATACATCCGCTGCCCGGAAGCCCCGAACGGGCACGCCACAAACCGCGACCCGGTCAACGGTGCTCGGCGCACATACCCCACTCCCACACCGGTGCCGGCCACATACAACTCGCCCACCGCACCCGTCGGCACCGGGCGCAGCCAGGAATCGAGCACGAACAACGCCGCCCCCCGCACCGGCGACCCGATCGGCGGCGACCCCGACCCCGGCCTCAACGGCGCACTCATCGACGCATAAACCGTGGTCTCGGTCGGCCCGTAGGCGTTGACCATCACCCGCCCCGGCGCCCACCGGTCCACCATCTCGGCCGGGCACGCCTCCGCGGCGACCACCAACGTCGTCGAATCCAACCCCTCGGGCGTCAAAACACCTAGCGCCGAAGGGGTTTGGCTCAACACGCCGACCCGTTGGCTGACCAGCAGCTCGTGGAAATCTCGCGGGGAGCGAGTCACCGGCTCCGGAACCACCAGCAGCCGGCCGCCGTGCAGCAGGGCACCCCAGATCTCCCACACCGAGTAGTCGAAGGCATACGAATGACACTGCGTCCACACCTGTCCCGGCTCGGGTTGCAAGACGGCATCGGGTGAGTCGAACAGTCGGGTGATGTTGTGGTGGGTGACCGCCACGCCTTTGGGGGTGCCGGTTGTGCCCGACGTGTAGATGATGTGGGCGATGTCCTCGGGGGACGGCGCAGGTAGTGGTGTGCTGGGTTCCCTGTCAATAGCGGCGTTGTCGACATCGATGACCGCCACGTCGCACCCGTCGAGTCGGGAGCGCAGGTCCGCGGTGGTGACCGCGGCGACGGGCGCGGCATCGGCGAGCATGAACGCGATGCGCGCCGCCGGCACCACCGGGTCGATCGGCAGATACGCGGCGCCGGACTTCAAAACCGCCAGGATCGCCACGATCGCTTCGGTTGACCGCGAAAACAGCAGCGCCACACACCGTCCCGGCCCCGCACCGTGTCGGACCAGCAGGTGCGCCAACCGGTTTGCGGCCTCCTGCAGTTCCCGGTACGTCAGCGACCGTCCGTCGCACATCAGCGCCACCGCATCTGGGGTGCGGGCCACCTGCTCGGCGAACAACACCGGGACCGACGCGGACGCCGTCGCGGGCTGAGTCAACACCGCCCGGTTGCCCCACTCACCGAGACGGGCGCGCTCGCCGGTATCGACGACATCGACCGACGACAACAACCGGCCGGGGTCAGCGGTCATCGCCACCAACACGCGCTGCAAGCGCTCGACTAGATCGCGGGTTTCACAATTGCAGAACAATTGCCGGGGACCGGCGGTGTCGAGAAAAAGCTCCTCACCGCCCCGAATAAACCATAGTTCGAGCTGATCCTCGAAACCAGAATGGGTGACGGCACCCGATCCGGGAGCACCATCAAAGTCCGCTAACCTGGTCGCCGGAATGAAATTAACAATGACCCGGCCGGATGCCTCCCCGGAAGCGCCAAGGCGCGCCTTTTTCTCCAGAATATGCACGGGGAACCGCTGATGCTGCAGCGCTTCTCGCATTCGCGTATCGACATGCCGGCAAAACTCCGCAACCGAAGTCTGCGGCGACGTCGTCAACACCAACGGCACCGTCCCGGACAACATGCCGGGCACCGTCGCCGTTTCCGGGCGCACCCGGCGGCTGACCGGGAAGTCGAGCACCGCCTCCGAGCACTCGACGTCACCACCGTGAACCAAAAGTGCGCAGGCCGCGGTAATTACCGACGCCCGTCGCACTCCCAACGCCTGCGATAACCGGCGCAGCTCGGCAACGACGACGGGATCCAATTGAACCGGCACAGAAGAATCGGCCGGATCGCCGGACGGCGCGGGTGCCAACCGGTTGCGTGATGGGTTTTCCGCCGGAAGATTGCTCGCCCAATAGGCCTGGTCGTCGAGATAATCGCTGGAGTCCTCGTATTGCGACTCGCATTCCACCAGATCTTGCAGAGAGCCGAAGAAAGCCGGCGGAACCGGCGCACCGGAAGCCAGCGCAGAATACACTGCGGCGATCCGATGAGAAACCAGGGCGACGCCGATTCCGTCAATGACGATGTGATGGCAGCACACGAACAAATAGAATTCGTCGGCCGCTGTCTGGAATAACGCGAATTTGAACAGCGGGCCGCTCAGCGGCATTACCGTGCGCTGAATCGACGCCGCCAGCCGATAGGCGTCTCGAGCCGGATCTTGCGAACCAGTGAGGTCATAGCGGGCAAGCTCAACCTCGGGGTAATCAACCGCCCGCTGGAAAACCTGCCCGTCCACTTCGAAGAAGGCGGCTCTCAGCGGTTCGGCCTCGCGCACCACTTCGCGGACCGCACGCTCCAGCACACGAGGCTCGATCGTGCCCTCGATCCGCGCAAGTACGCCCAGCTGCCACTTCGCACCGCAATGCCCGGTTTCAGCCGCAAGCCATATGTCGAGCTGACCCCGCGTCAGCGGAAAGTATCGGCCAGAAACCTCCATTGAAGTGCTCCTGTACCATCCCCCCATTGAAGGGCTCCCTGCGAGGGAGAACCCCATCTATGTATCACATACGCGAACCCGCGCCGGCCTTTCATGCAAAACAGTTCGGCCCTATTTCGCGACAATTGCGTTCCACATAGTCCAGCCTCTTAGCGCGCGCCCGCTCGGCGTTAACCACCCGCCAGTCCACCGCCGGAACATGAGCGAAGGTCGCTCATAAGCAGCGCCATTCCTCGTCGTCAACGTATTTGGCATTCGTTTAATTAAAAATGGGACGGAAATGCCACCGAGGAGGAAATTACGCGAGGTCCCGGGCGGACCCGCCGACCATCTCGGCCCTGCCGCCACGACCCTCGAGTCGCCCGCGGCATACGCACGAAAGATACTGCGGCGCTTGCTATCTGCTGGCACCCCGCCGTCGGCCAGCCGGCAAGAGGTGGGCACCGAACTCAGGCGAGTTGGTTGTCCCCTACGCCCCCCCAACAAGCTGAACAGCGACGACCGCACCGCGGTACTGCTGGTCGGCATGCCCCGAGGCTACCCCCTGGACATCGGGATAAACATGTGCTTTTGGCCGGAAAATATCGCACTCCGTTCGCGCTAATTCGCCGCATGTCACATAACAAGCAATTCGTCGCGTGTCGGATAACACTAAATCGGCCACCGTCGCGCACCTTAAATGAGCATTTCTTGTGAATCTGTTGTGCTCTGATTGCGCAATTTCCTCAGGTCTCCCTTTTGCACCGCGCAGCACTCCAACCTCAAAACTCCCGACGGAGAACACAGAGGCAACAAGGTAGTGTTCGGGCCATGTGGAGCTCCGTATTGGGGCTGGCGCTCCTGGGGGCACTCCATCCGGTGCGTCTCGGTCTGACTCTCCTGATCATCTCTCGGCCACGGCCCGTGCTGAACTTGCTCGCCTACTGGCTTGGCGGACTGACGTTGAGCGTTCCCGTCCTGCTTGTCCCGCTTGTCGTCGTGCACTCCACACCGATGTTCAAATCTGTTACGCACGAGTCGGGCACCGCGGCCGCGAGTTCCACCGTCCGGCACATCCAACTCGGGATAGGTGTGTTTGCCTTGTCGATCGCCGCGCTGATCACGGTGCGCTACTTGTCCCGGCAGCGAACGCGCCTGGTGGCACCGGGAAACAACCCGTCGAGCATGGCGGCGGACTCCGATGCACCGATCGCAATCCGGCGGCTGCTGGGCCGCGCTCAGGATGCGTGGGAGAACGGGTCGTTGTGGGTCGCATGGGTCATCGGGGTTGTATCGGTATCGGTCGACGGGGTTCTCTTCGTGGCCGCGATCATCGTTGCCTCCGCAGCCGCGATCGGGACGCAGGCCGCCGCAGCGGTCGCCTACCTCGTTCTGCTGTATGTGGTCGTCGAGGTCATCCTCGTCGCGTACCTGGCCACGCCGGCGAAAACCCAAGCGGTGCTACGACGGCTGCATGACTGGGCGTCGGCTCATCGTCACCACGTCCTCATTGCGATCTTCGCCGTGGTCGGGGTTTCCCAGGTGGCGCAGGGCGTCGGCATCGTCTGACGTTGCGCTCGGTCATACGCCCTTGGGTCTGGTGCCGATCACGTCGGCCGATGCCAGCCGGGTGAGGTCGGCGTCGTTCAACCCGCACAAGCCGCGAAGTACTTCTGCATTGTGCTCACCCAGGGTGGGCGGCGGGCGCAGCAGCCACCGCGAGTGTCCGGTGAGCGGGGCGAACGGCGGACGCGGATACAGCGCCGTGCCGATTCGGGGATGTTCAAGCGACTCGAAGAACCCGCGGTCGTGCAGTTGCGGGTTGTCCGTCACCAGCGACGGCGACACCACCGGCGCAGCGGGAATCCCCACTGCGGCAAGGCTTTCCACCGCAGCGGCCAGCTCTTGGCCTGCGAGCCAGTCGGCCAGCCGGCGATCGATCTCGTCGGCGCAGGCCCGTCGGCCGGCCACGGTATCCAAACGCCCGTCGTCGCACCACGACGGCCCGCCCATCAGCGCGACCAGCGCACGCCACTGCTCGTCGGTGGCCACTGTCACGGCGATCCAATCGTCGTCACCGGCGCAGCGGTAGAGATTCTGGATGGCCGAACCATGTCCGCGGTTACCCCGCCGGCTCAGTGTCACGCCGAAGACCTCGGCTTCCATGGGCTGAATTGCGGTGGCGTTCAACACTGTTTCGATCATCGGCAGCTCGACGAGTTGGCCTTCCCCGGTGCGCCCGGTGTGGTCCAGCGCCGCCAGCACGGCGAACGCGGCGTGAACTCCGGCCAGCGGGTCGCAGGCGCCCCGCGGGGCGACCGGCGGACCGTCCGGCAGCCCGGTCACCCAGGCCAGTCCGGCGATCTGTTCCATGGTCGGCGCGAAACCGACCCGGTCGCGCCACGGGCCTTCCAGCCCGAACGCCGGCATGCGCGCCACCACCAGCCGCGGGTTCACCGCCAGCAGCGCATCCGCGGTAAGCCCGAAGTGCTCCATCACCCGCGGCGAGAAGTTTTCGATCACCACGTCGGCACCGGCAACGAGCGACATGAAGAGACGACGGCCGTCGTCTGATCCCAGGTCCAGGGTCACCGACCGCTTGTTGGTGTTCATGGCGTGAAACACCCAGCCGTACTCCCACCAGTCGTCGACGTCGGTGCGCATGCCGCCCGAATAGCGGATGCCGTCGGGGCGCTGGATGGACTCGACCTTGACGACGTCTGCGCCGAATGCGGCAAGCAGATGCGTGGCGGCCGGGCCGGCCCAGAACGCGGTCAGGTCGACGATCCGAACGCCCTGGAGGGGCAGTCGGTGCTCCGGCTTCTCGATCGCGGATTCCCGTGGCGACCAAGGTCTTTCGCCGTCCGCTTCCCCCAGTTTCGGCGCGCTGCGCAGCGGCGCCGGTTGGCATCGCGACATCAGCCACGGGGTGCGGGGCTGATGAAAGCCGGCCGGATTGCGGATGAACACGCCGCGTTCGGTCATGTAGGCCATGTCGCGGATCGTCGAGCCGTTGCCCAGCGCAGCGATCGGCAGCCGGAACAGCTGGCCGAGTTCGACGATCTCGTCGACGGTGCGTTCGGCCAGCCATGGGCCGATTCGCTCACGGATGAAATCGCGGTATTCCCAACGGCCGATCTGGAACCGCAACTGGGGGATCTCGGTCAGCTCGGGGCATTCGACCATCGCGGCGAAGTCCAGCCACTGCTGGCCGGTGACCATCGTGATCCCGACATAGCCGTCCTTGGCCGGCTCGATCGAGGGCACCTCGACGGTGCGGGATACCGGCGGAACCTGCAACAGCTGGGAGTGCAGCCATTCGCTGCTCTGCATCAGAGTCATCGCCTCGAGCATCGACATGTCGAGATGCTCGCCCGGTCCGCCGCCCTCGACGCGGCGGCGTATCGCCAGCGCGCCGAACGCCGCGAACGCGCCGCCCATGTACTCCCCCAAGTCGCCGCCGATGGCGATCGGCGGACCCGCGGGATCGCCGCGGAAACCGGTCGACCCGGCCCAGGCCTGCAGCGTGAATTCGCTTGCGGCGCGGTCGGTGTAGGGCCCGGTCCAGCCGAAGTCGGAGATCGTCACGACGATCGCCTGCGGGCACCGCGTGAGCAGAGCTTGTGGATCTATCGCCAGCTCGGCGGCCCGCGACCGGTTGGCGGAAACCACCACCACGTCGGCGCCGGCCAACTCGGCGCGGTACCGCTCGGAGTTCGGCGCGCAGGTCAGGCCGCGCTTTCCGGCGTTGAGATAGCCGAACAGCGGTGAATCCGTAGCCGCTGGCGAGCCGCTCGCGGTGAACTGCCGCAACGGATCTCCTTGTGGCGGTTCGATTTTCCGGACGTCCGCGCCGGCGTCGACCAGCAGCTTGCCGCAGTAACTGCCGGCAATGCGGTCGCTGATCTCGACGACGCGCATGTCCTGCAACGGTGTCGGTCCGCCGTTCACCCTGACTATTGTGCCATTACTGCTAAAATAGCCGGATGATCGCCGCTGTGTCCTGCGTCGCTGCCGAGATCGGATGACGGCTTTGGGAATTGGGCCCGAGGCACGACGCCGGCTGTCGGCGCCGCGGATTGCCGAGATCGTCGCCGACGAGTTGCGCCGCCAGATCATCGATGGCGAGTTGGCCGACGGCGACCTGCTGCCGCGGCAGGAAGTGCTCGTCGAGCAGTTCAACGTCAGCCTGGTCTCGTTGCGGGAAGCGTTGCGGATTTTGGAGACTGAGGGTCTTGTGTCGGTGCGACGGGGCAACCGGGGCGGCGCCGTCGTCCATGCACCGGCGAAGACCAGCGCCGCCTACATGCTCGGCCTGCTGCTGCAAAGCGAGTCGGTCGGCGTGGCCGATCTGGGCGCGGCATTGCTGGAACTCGAACCCGCCTGCGCAGCGCTGGCCGCGCAACGGCCTGACCGCGCCGACACGCTGGTGCCCGAGCTCAAGCAGGTCAACGAGGCGATGGCCGAGCATCTCGACGACGGGCCCGAATTCACCGAAATCGGCCGCCGCTTCCACGATCTCGTCGTGCGCGGCTGCGGAAACCGCACCATCATCGCCGTCGTCGGCACGCTGGAAACGCTGTGGAGCAGCCACGAGCAACAGTGGGCCGACGAGAGCGCGGCCCGCGGCACCTACCCGTCGCTGAGCCAGCGCCGCGCCGCGCTCAACACGCATGTCAAGCTCACCGAGATGATCGAAGCCGGCGACGTCGAGCGGGCCCGTCGCATCTCCGCACGGCACCTCGCCGACACCCAAAGCCACGTGCTGGCCGGCCGGACCGATCAACGGATCTATGCGCTGTCACCGCAGGCGTTGTCGCGCCCGCGGCCCGGGCCGTGAGAACCGCCCTCGTCACCGGCGGCAGCGGTGGAATCGGCAAGGCGTGTGCGGCCAAGCTTCACGAACGCGGCTACGACGTGGTGCTCTCGGCACGGCGCGAAGCGCCGCTGCGGGCCGCGGCCGAGCAGATCGGCGCGCGCTACCTGGTGGCCGACGCGTCGGATCCGGTCGGGTTCGAGCGGGCGATAAGCCCGCTGGAGACCATCGATCTCGTCGTGCACGCCGCCGGGATGCTGGGCGGCACCTACGCGCGCAAGCAGACCTTCGAGCAGTGGCAGGCGATCATCTCGGCCAACTTGGACTCGTGCTTCGTGGTGACCGCGGCGGTGCTGCCGCGGATGCGCGCCGGTTCGCGGCTGGTGTTCATCTCCTCGTCGGCGGCGCACGAGCCGATGATGGCCCGCACCGCCTACTCGGCGTCCAAGGCCGGGATGAACGCGTTCGCCCGCGCGCTAGCTCTGGAGGTCGACCGGGACGGTATCGCCGTGCACATCGTGACGCCAGGCCCGGTGGAAACCGAGATGCTGCAAGATGTTCCGTTCGAGATGTATGCGATCCAGGTCTCCGACGTTGCCGAGGCGGTCGCGTGGCTGGACACCGTAGACCCGTCGGTGGATCTGCCCGAGATCCGGCTCAACGCCGTGCGCCGCGGCCCGTTCGCCCGCGACCCGGTGGTGCCTACCGAGGCGCGGCGACGTCAACGAGGGTGAGCAGACGCGCTACCTGGTGATCACCGTTTCGCCGAATTCGCGCAGCGATTCGGGGGCGGCGAAGTCGGCGAACCACACGTAGAACCGTTCGACCCCCTGAGCGGCCAGGCCCGCGAAGTGTTCAACGAGCTGACCGGCGTCACCGCAGACAAGGCCGTTGCCCAGGTAGCCGAATCGCCGGGTGCTCACCTCGCGGACCGCGTCCGGGTCGGCGCCGCGGCGGACGAAACCCACCATCTGTTGCACCGACACCCGCGCCGAGCCGGCGGACGGGATCAACTTCGGCAGCCGATCGAGGTGATTGGCGGGCATATTCCACCAATCGGCGTGTCGACGAACGAGTTCCATCGTGCGGCGCCCGGTTCCGCCGAGGAGCAGCGGTATCCGATGCGCCGGCTGGGGCTGCTGAGTGTCCCAATACTGCGTGAGCAGATCGAGATGACGCCCGAGTTGTTCCACCCGAGCGCCCGGATCCTGCTGGCCGACATCGAATTTGGCGAACTCGGCGGGCCACGAGCCGGAGCCCAGGCCCAGCTCGAATCGGCCGTCGGATGCCGCCGACAGTGTGACCGCTTGCTTGGCCAGCACCGCGGGATGGCGAAATGCGTCGCAGAGCACCAGGTGGCCGATCCGCAACCGCTCGGTCTTGGCGGCCACCCAGGTGGCGATACCCATTGCCTCCCAGATGCTTTCGTCGGGCAGGCCGGGGGCCTCGAGATGGTCGATGAACGCGATCCCGTCGAACCCGCTGGCCTCGGCGTGGCGCGCGCGCACCACGATGTCGGCGATCGGCAACCGCACCTGCGGCAGGAACAGATACCACTCGGTCATGGCTGACCACCATACGTAGCGGCCCGCTGCTGGTGCCTAGTATTGCTATCTTTGCTATGTTAGGCCTGTTATGGAAGTGGGTCTGAGTTCCGGGCAGCTGGCGCTGCGCGACAGCGTGCGCGACGTGCTGCGCGCCGAGTGTCCACCGGGCGTCGCGCGGCAGGCGATGATCGATCCGGAGTGCTGGCGCACTGTGTGGAAGACGGTCGTCGACCTCGGCTGGACCGAACTCGCGGCCCCCGACTCCGACTTCGGCCGCCTCGACTTGGTCGTGGTGCTGGAAGAGTGCGGTGCGGCCATTGCGCCGATCCCGCTGCTGGCATGCGTCGGCCTCGCCGGGGGCGTGCTGCGTGCTGCCGGTCTCGACGACGTGCTGCGCGACATCAGCGGCGGCGTCGTCGCCACCCTGGCCGTACATCCGCCCGGGCATCGGCTGCCCGGTGTGCCGATGACGCTGCGCGATGGACGCCTGCGCGGCCGTGCGGTCGCCGTGCCGTGGGCTTCCAGCGCAGAGCTGCTCGTCACGTTGGCCGACACGACTGACGGCGTGGTGGCCGCGGTGGCGCGCATCGGTGACGGCGTCGCCGTCACGCCGGGCGAGTGCACCGATCCCGCCCAGCCCGTCGCAGACGTGGACATCGACACCACACCACTGGCCGTCGCGGTGGTGGACGTCGAAACCGCTTTAGCTACACCGCTTCTCGCTGCGGCCGCCGACCTGGTCGGCGTGGCCAGCGCCGCGTTGTCTCGTTCCGTCGAGCACGCGAAATCCCGGCAGCAGTTCGGCAAGCCGATCGGCGCGTTCCAGGGTGTCAAGCACGCGCTGGCCGACAACTACGTCGCCCTGGAGCGAGCCCGAAGCCTCACCTATGCGGCCGCCGCCCGCCCCGACTCCTGGACCGCCGCCGCGCTGGCCAAAGCAGCCGCCGGCGACGCGGCGGTCGGCTGCTGTCGCAACGCGGTCCAGGTGCACGGCGCACTCGCGCAGACCTGGGAGCACGACATCCATTTGTATCTGCGGCACGCCTGGCAGGGTGCCGCCGCGCTGGGCGACAGCCGCGCGCTCTACCACCAGGTGGGCCGCCGATTCGCAGGAGGCGCCGCATGAGTGACGTGGTCGCCGAGTTCGGCGCGTGGTTGACGGATTTCCTGCCCGACGACTACTACACCGGGTATCGCGAATACCGCTGGGACCTGGGGCTGCGCCGCGACTATCAGCGGGCATGTTTTGAGGCCGGCTGGCTGCAGCCGACCTGGCCGCGCGAACACGGCGGCCGCTCGCTGGGCCTTCGCGACGCCATGGAGATCCGGCTCGAGGCCGCCATGCGCTCGGCGCCCAAACTGCCCAACATCGCCGGCCCCAACGTCGCGGCCCCGGCCATTCGCCAGTTCGGGACGCCCGAGCAGATCGAGCGGTTGCTGGTTCCGCTGCTGCGCGGTGACGAGTGGTGGGCGCTGGGAATGTCGGAGCCGGAAGCCGGTTCGGACTTCGCCGGATTGCGCACCCGCGCCGAGCGTGACGGTGACGTGTTCCGGGTCAACGGCCACAAGATCTGGACCACCCAGGCACACCTGTCGCGGTGGTGCACGCTGTATGCCCGCACCGACCCGCAAGCCCCCAAGCATCGCGGGATCTCGTGTCTGATCCTCGACCTGCAGTCACCCGGCGTTCGGATCGAGCCCATCCGGATGGCGTCGGTGTCCGACGAGACGTTCTGCGAGGTATTCCTCGACGACGTCGAGGTTCCGGTCGCCAACCTGCTGGGCCCGTGCAACGGCGGGTGGGATGTCGCGCTGGCGTCGCTGCATCACGAGCGCCAGATGATCTGGATCATGAACTGGGTGGAGATCCAGCGCGGCCTCCAGTTCACGCTCGCGCAGAAAGCGCCCGACTTGGTTGAGCTCGGGTCGCTGCTCGCCGACGCCGAGGCCTTGCGCGCCACCGGCTACCGTGCGCTGCACAACGAGCTGGAAAACCGGCCCAGCCCGGAAGCCGACATCCTCAAGCTGCTCGGATCGGTTACCCTGCAACGTGTTTGGGAATTGAGCGCGGCGGCCGCCGGTCCCGCCTCGAGCACCGACCCCGACCTGCTCTTCGAACGCCAGGACGCGCTGGCGGCGACGATCTACGGCGGCACCTCCGAAATCCAGCGCAACATCATCGCCGAGCGGCTGCTCGGACTGCCGAAGGGATGACGAATGGATTACGACCTCGGCCCCGACGCTGTCTCACTGCGACAACGCCTGCGGGACTTGATCGCTACGCACATCCCCGAAGGCTTTCTGGGTGCCTGCACCGACGACCCGCGCGATCTGGCGACCACCGAGTCGTTCTGCAAGCTGCTGGCCTCCGACGGGTTGCTGGCCCTGGCCTGGCCGAAAGAGCATGGCGGCGGCGGTGGTTCGATCTGGCAGCAGACCGTGCTGCGCGAGGAAATGTGGGCCCACCACGAGCCGCGCGGCGCGCAGTACATGGGCATCAACTGGGTCGGGCCCGCCCTCATGCGTTACGGGACGCCGGAGCAAAAGCAACGCCATCTCTCGGCGATCGCCGCCGGCGAAGTGATCTGGTGCCAAGGCTTTTCCGAACCCGAGGCCGGAACTGACCTGGCGTCGCTGCGTACCCGCGCGGTGCCCGACGGCGACGGCTGGCGGGTCACCGGGCAAAAGGTGTGGACGTCGTACGCGCAGATGGCGTCGTGGTGCGTGCTGGCGGCATGCACCGACCCCGACGCGCCGAAACCGAAGCGGCTCACCCTTTTCCTGGTGCCGATGGACCGGCCCGGGATCACTGTGCGACCAATCCGCTCCATGCTCGGGCCCCACCACCTCAACGAAGTCTTCCTCGACGACGTCCGCGTATCCCCCGAGGACGTGCTGGGCGAGGTCGGCGACGGCTGGCGGGTGATGCGCGAGGCGCTCGCGTTCGAGCGGGTGGGCATCGCGCGGTATGCCAGGTGCGAATCGCTGCTCATGCGCATGCAGACCGAACTCGGCGACGACTGGGACCGGCTGCCCGAATCCATCCGCGCGCGCTGGGTCAAAGCGTTGATCGACCTGCGGGTTGCCCGGCTGCTGGCCTATCGGGCGGTGTCGCTGCAGGACGATCCCGCGGCCGGTCCAGCCGCCAGCGCCGCCCGCATCGCCACCACCACCTGCGACCAGCAGGTTGCCGAGCTGTTGTTCGACGTGCTGGGGCCGACGGCTTTGGACAGCGGCACCACAGCGCCGCTGCACGGCGCCGCCGAGGACCATTGGCGCTATGCCCAGGCGGCCACCGTCGCGTCGGGCACCATCGAAGTGCAGCGCATGCTCGTCGCACGCGAGGTACTGGGAGAACATCGATGAATACTGCTCTGCCGGAAGACATTCAAGAGTTTGCCGCCGTCGCGGCCAAGCGGCTGACAAGGTTCGGCGGGCCGCAGGCGGCGTTGCGCGCCGAGACCGACGACGACGTCCGCCGCCACGCGCGAAAAGCACTGGCCGACGTCGGCGCATTCGACCTCGACGTCCGCTCCGGACCCGACGACCTGCTGGCCGCCGCGGTGTTGTGCCGGGCGGCCGGCGCCGCCGCGCTGCCCTACCCGCTGGTCGAGGAGCTGCTGGCCGTCGACGGCGCCCGGCTGGCGCTGGTCAACCCCGAGGCGCCGCGGATCGACCACGGCGATCTGCCCGGCGAGTGGCTCGCTGCGGACCTGGACGGAACCCGCTACCGGCCGCAGCCGTCGTCGCGCACCAACGCCAAGCTCGGCCCGTTTCTGGTGCCGGCCACACTCGGCGAGCCCGACGGCACCGTGCCGACCGCCGACGTCGACCTGCACCTGGTGCTCGGGTCGTGGCGGATCCTCGGCGCCGTGGAGCGGCTGCTGGAGATCACCTGCGAGCACGTCCGCAGCCGTATCCAGTTCGGCAAGCCGCTGGCCGACTTCCAGGCCGTCCGGTTCGCGGTCGCGGACGCGTCGGTCGCCGCGCGGGGACTCGAGGAGCTCGCCAAATACACGATCTGGCGGGTCAATTCGGTGCCGGCACAGGTACGCTCGGCGGATGCAACGATGCTACGGCTCAAGGCCGCCGACACCGCACGCCACTTGCTGCGCACATCGCACCAACTGCTCGGCGCGCTGGGGTTCTGCGATGAGTCCGACGTCAGCGTGCTCGACCGGCACACCCAGCCGCTCATCCGGTTGCCAGTGAGCACCGAAGTGCTTGCGCTGCGGCTGATCCCCGACGTGCGCAGCGGCGACCTGGAAACGCTGTTTACAGTGCCAGCATGAGCCAGGAAGAAGGAGTGCCGTTCGGGCTGCGGCTCCAGCAGCTCGCGCAGGAACTCGGCGAGGCGCCGGCCGTGACCACGCTGGCGTCCGACGGCGCCGCGCGCACGTTGAGCTTCGCCGAGCTCGATACTCGGGCCAACCAGTGGGGTCGCGCGCTGGCAGACGCCGGTGCCGATGCCGGTTCGCTTGTCGCGCTGGCCATTCCGAATTCCCAGGAACTGGTCCTGGCCGCACTGGGCTGTTGGAAGCTCGGCGCAGTCCCCGTCCCGATGCGCTGGGATCTGCCCGACTGGGAACGCTCCCGCGTGCTCGGCGTGATCGACGCGGCCGTCGTTGTCGACGAACAAAGCCGGGAGAAGTTGGCGTCCAAAGCCAAAGACCAATCCGACGAGCCGCTGCCCGCCGTCGTTTCCCCCACCGTCAACGGCATCTGCAGCAGCGGGTCGACCGGCCTGCCCAAAGTGATCCTGAACCTGGCGCCGGCGCTGTGGACGCCGCTGCTGTCCACACCGTTTCTGGCGGCCTGGACTTCGGTGGACCTGCCGCAGACCATCCTGGTGCCCGGGCCGATGTACCACACCAACGGCTTCGCCCCGCTGAACAACCTGTTGGGCGGCGACCGGCTGGTGGTCTTGGAAAAGTTCGACGCCGCAATGGTTGTCGACGCGATCGAACGCTATCGGATCACCAACTTCACCGCCACACCGACGATGCTGAGCCGCATCGCCGCGCTGCCCGGCATAAAAACCCGCGACCTGTCCAGCGTGGTGTGGATCCTGGCGGGCGCCGCGGTGATGCCGCACGCGCTGATGCATACCTGGTTTCACCTGCTGTCCCCCGAACAGATCGTGATGGCCTACGGGATGACCGAGAACCTCGGGCTCACCGCGCTGCGCGGCGACGAGTGGCTGGCCCACCCCGGCAGTGTCGGTCGCGGCTTCCGGGACACCGAGATCCGGATCCTCGACCCGCAGGGCAATACGCTGCCGCCCGGCGAGCTCGGCGAGATCTACCTCCGGGCGCCGATGAGCGCCGGCTACCGCTACCTGGGCGGGGCGCCGCCGCTGCCGTCGACACCCGACGGGTTCCGGTCCGCCGGCGACATCGGCCACCTTGACGCCGACGGCTACCTCTACGTCGCCGACCGCCGCGCCGACATGATCATCACCGGCGGCGCCAATGTCTTTCCGGCAGAAGTGGAATGCGCACTCGCCGAACATGACCAGATCGCCGACGTCGTCGTGATCGGGCTCTCCGATCCGCAGTGGGGCCGACGGGTGCACGCCGTCGTGCAAGCCACCGCGCCGCTGTCCGAGCAGCAGGTGATCGACTTCGCGAAAACCCGGCTCGCCGCCTACAAGGTGCCCAAGACGGTCGAGTTCGTCGACCAGATACCCCGCACCGCGGCCACCAAAATCAACCGCTCGGCGATGATCGAAGCCCGAGGCGGGTGATTCTAGGCGTCCACCCGGGCGAACTGACCCTGCCGATACTGCTCAACACAACTCGCCCGCCGGACCTTGCCGCTGGTGGTGATCGGTATCGAACCGGGCGGCACCAGAACCAGATCCGCGACGGCCAGACCGTGGACATTGGAGATCGCCGAGGTGACTTCACCCTTGACGGCAGCAAGCTTGGCCGCCGCTTCCTCCTCCGAGTCGCCCCGCTTCTTGGTCTCGATGATCACCACCAGCTTTTCGGTGTGCTCGTCCGGAACCGCGATCGCCGCGCAGCGGCCCCCGCTGATCTCCTGGACAGTCGCTTCGATGTCGTCGGGAGAGTGGTTACGCCCGTAGACGATCAGAAGGTCCTTGATGCGGCCGATGATGAACAGCTCGTCGTCGAAAAGGAATCCCGAGTCGCCGGTCCGCAGCCAGGGCGCCTCGGGCGTGCCCTCCGAGGGAGCGACAAGCCTTGCACCGAACGTGCTTTCGGTCTCCTGCGGTTTCTGCCAGTAGCCCATCGCCACGTTGGCGCCGTGCACCCAGATTTCACCGACCGTTCCCGCCGGACACTCGACACGGGTGTCGGGATCGACGATGCGAACCATCGGCGCATCCGGCACCCCGTAGCTGACCAGCGGTGTGCCGCCCCCACTTTCGCATCGCTCCGCCTTTCCGGCGGTCAGCTTCTCGGATTCGAACCGCACAATGGTCGCCGGCTCGGTAGCCGTGGGCGTCGCCACGTACACCGTTGCCTCCGCGAGCCCGTACGACGGCCGGATCACCTCGTCCCGCAGGTTGAACTTGGCGAACCGTTGAGTGAACCGCCGCAGCGTCGCCGGGTGTACCCGTTCACTGCCGGTGGCGATGACGAGCACGTCGGAGAGATCGAACCCGGCCATGTCCTCGTCCGACGTCTTGCGCGCCGCCAGCTCGAACGCGAAGTTCGGCGCGGCCGAATACGCGCGAGAGTTGCTTGCCATCAACTGCATCCACCGGGCCGGCCGCTGCAAAAAGGCCACCGGGCTCATCAGCACAGCGGGCTTCCCGGTCATGATCGGCGCGCAAATTCCCAGGTACAAGCCCATGTCGTGATAGAAGGGCAGCCAGGACACAATCGTGGTGTCCGCTGGGGGCACTCCTCCGTATTGCGGAAAGTAGGCGGCCATAATCTGTTCGAAATTGGCCAGGATGTTGCGGTGCGACATCACGACGCCCGCCGGCGTACGGGTCGACCCGGACGTGTATTGCAAATACGCTGTGCCCGGGTGGTTTTCGAGGCCGGGGCCGGACGAGCCGCGGGCGTCCAGGTCCAGCGAGTCGACTTCGACAATCGACGCAGCGCATTCGCCGGACTCCGACTCGACGTACTGGGTCACGGTGCCTGCGATTGCGGACGTCGTGAGAATCACCGACGGCGACGCGTCGCGCAGCACCGAACTCACCCGCTCGTCGCTGACGCCGCCCAGTGGAACCGACAGTGGAACCGCGATCTGTCCCGCCTCTAACGCGCCGAGAAACGCGACGATGTACTCGAGACCCTGCGGTGCAACGACGAGTGCGCGGTCACCCGTCGACCCGCGAGATTCGAGTTCCCGCGCAAGATTGCGGGTCCGCCGGTACAGCTGCGCCCACGTCAGGCTCTGCTCAACCCCGGACCAATCCTGCTCGTAGTCGATATAGGTCACTGCCGTGTCATCGGCCTGCAGACCGGCGCGCTCGCGCAGCAAGTCCAAAATGGTGTCCACCACGGCCGTCACGTTACCGCGACCGTTGCCGCCGTACGGTCGAAAAGTTCATCTAAGTTGACGACCATTCGGCGCAGACGCAGACGGCTCTCCAGGTCAGGCGCCCAGTGCCGCGACGTCCCCGGTATTATTTTTGCGGTATCCGGTAGCGGAAGATTGTGTTGTAGAACGGAAGTCAGATGACTGCACACGTGGAGCAGTTGGAGTTTCAGGCCGAAGCACGCCAGCTGCTGGATCTGCTGGTCCACTCGGTGTACTCCAACAAGGACTCGTTTCTGCGGGAGTTGATCTCCAACGCCTCAGACGCGCTGGACAAGCTGCGGCTAGAAGCGCTGCGCAACAAGGACCTCGATGTCGACACGTCCGATCTTCACATCGAGATCGAGACCGACAAGCCAGCGCGCACCCTGACCGTGCGCGACAACGGCATTGGTATGACGCGCGACGAGGTGGTGGACCTGATCGGCACCCTGGCCAAATCCGGCACCGCCGAGCTGCGCCAGAAGCTGCGTGAGGCGAAAAACGCCGCCGCCTCCGAGGAGCTGATCGGCCAGTTCGGAATCGGCTTCTACTCGACATTCATGGTTGCCGACAAGGTCGAGCTGCTCACCCGCAAGGCCGGCGAAAGCGCGGCCACCCGGTGGGTGTCGAGCGGTGACGGCACCTACAGCATCGAATCCGTCGAGGACGCCCCGCAGGGGACGTCGGTGACGCTGCACCTCAAGCCCGAGGACGCCGAGGATGGCCTGCACGACTACACCTCGGAATGGAAGATCAAGGAGCTGGTCAAGAAGTACTCCGACTTCATCGCCTGGCCCATCCGGATGGAGGTGGAGAAGCGCACCCCCGCCACCGAAGAGGGCGGTGAAGAGCAGGTCACGATCGAGACCCAGACGCTCAACTCGATGAAGGCGCTGTGGGCGAAGTCCAAGGACGAGGTCTCCGAGGAGGAGTACAAGGAGTTCTACAAGCACATCGCGCATGCCTGGGATGACCCGCTGGAGGTCATCGCGATGAAGGCCGAGGGCACCTTCGAATACCAGGCGCTGTTGTTCATCCCCACCCACGCCCCGTTCGACCTGTTCAACCGCGACGCCAAGGTCGGGGTGCAGCTGTACGTCAAGCGGGTCTTCGTGATGGGCGACTGCGACCAGCTGCTGCCGCACTATCTGCGCTTCGTCAAGGGCGTCGTCGACGCACAGGACTTGTCGCTCAACGTTTCCCGCGAAATCCTGCAGCAGGACCGGCAGATCGCCGCGATTCGTCGCCGGCTCACCAAGAAGGTCCTCTCTGCAGTCCAGGACATCCAGTCCCAGCGGCCCGACGACTACCGCACGCTGTGGACCCAGTTCGGCCGGGTGCTCAAAGAGGGCCTGATGTCCGACTACGACAACCAGGACACGGTGCTGCGCATCTCGTCGTTCGCCTCCACCCACAGCGACGAGCAACCGACCACCCTGACCGAGTACGTCGAGCGCATGAAGGACGGTCAGGAGCAAATCTTCTACGCCACCGGCACGTCGCGTGACCAACTTCTGAAGTCGCCGCACCTGGAGGCGTTCAAGGCCAAGGGCTACGAGGTGCTGCTGCTCACCGACCCCGTCGACGAGCTGTGGGTCGGGTCGGTGACCGAATTCGACGGCAAACCGCTGCAATCGGTGGCCAAGGGCGAGGTCGACCTCGACTCCGAGGACGAAAAGAGCGAGGCCGAGCGCGAAGAGCAGGAAAAGGAGTTCGCCGGCCTGCTGGCCTGGCTGACCGAGACCCTCAGTGATCACGTCAAACAGGTGCGGCTGTCCACCCGGCTGACCGAGTCGCCGGCCTGCCTGATCACCGACGCCTTCGGCATCACCCCGGCGCTCGCCCGCCTCTACCGGGCCTCCGGGCAAGTGGTACCGGCCAGCAAACGCATTCTGGAACTCAATCCCCACCATCCGCTGGTCACCGGTCTGCAGCAAGCCCACAAGGAGCGCGGCGGGGAGGATCCCTCACTGGCCCAGACCGCCGAATTGCTCTACGGCGCCGCCCTTCTCGCCGAAGGCGACATACCCGAGGACCCGGCAAAGTTCGCCGCACTACTCGCCGACCGCCTGACTCGCACCGTCTAGGGCATGACCTGGAATTCGGCCTACCTGAGCAAACATCACGGCTGGATAACGGTTCGGTCGAACACCCACATCTTCGGCAGGTGCGTAATAGCGTCGCGACTGCCGTCGCTGACGTGTATGAAAGCCCGTGACGCGGGTAACGACATCAGTTGACACATGACGTTTGGCACCCCGGGGGGTCGAGGAACGCCACGGCCTGAGCCATGCGGCGGACCAAGCCACCCAGTCGTTGCAGGAGGCGGAATGGTTTCGTACGGAGCGATCGATGACGGTGCACGCGAAGCGGCGGACTCTTCCCCCACGATGAGCACCACGACGGTCACTCCGGTTGCCATCATCGGCATGGCGTGCCGGCTTCCCGGCGGCATCGACTCCCCCGAGCTGTTGTGGGAGGCATTGCTGCGCGGCGACGACCTGGTCACCGAGGTTCCCCCGGACCGCTGGGACGTCGACGAACACTACGACCCCGAGCCAGGGGTACCGGGCCGCTCGGTCTCGAAATGGGGCGCGTTCCTCGACGACGTTGCCGGCTTCGACGCCGACTTCTTCGGGATCAGCGAGGCGGAGGCCACCGCGATCGACCCGCAGCACCGGTTGCTGCTGGAAACATCGTGGGAGGCAGTCGAGCACGCAGGGCTCAACCCGGCAAAGCTGGCCGGCTCCCGCACCGGCGTGTACGTGGCGTTGGGGCATAACGACTACCAGCTGCTGGCCGCCGACGCCCACGCACTGGAGGGTCCCTACGGGTTCCTGGGCAACGGCTACTGCATGGCCTCCGGGCGAATCTCCTATGCCCTGGGATTGCACGGTCCCGCACTGACGGTGGACACAGCCTGCTCGGCCGGCCTGGTCACCGTGCACATGGCGTGCCGCAGCCTGCACGACGGCGAATGCGACCTTGCCCTGGCGGGCGGTTCGGCGGTGGCGCTGGATCCGCGAAAGTTCTCCGCGGGGTCGGCCGGCGGCATGCTGTCGCCGACCGGGCGCTGCCACGCGTTCGACGTCACCGCCGACGGGTTTGTGCCGGGCGAGGGCACTGCCGTGGTGGTGCTCAAGCGGCTGCCGGATGCGCTGCGCGACGGCGACCGGATCTTGGCGGTGGTGCGCGGCACGGCCCTGAACAACGACGGCCGCACGGCGACCATCACTGCGCCGTCGCGCGCGGCCCAAGCCGCGGCCTATCGGGCCGCGTTGGCTGTCGCGAACGTGAATGCGGGCAGCGTGGCCATGGTGGAGACCCACGGCACCGGCACCCCCACCGGTGACCCGGTTGAATTCGCCAGCCTGGCTGAGGTTTACGGCATCGACGGACCCTGCGCGCTGGGCGCGGCGAAGACCAACTTCGGCCACAACCAGTCCACGGCCGGGACGCTGGGGTTGATCAAGACCGTCCTCGCCCTGCAGCACGGCGTTATTCCACGCAATCTGCACTTCACTCAGCTGCCCGACGAGCTCACTCAAATAGACACCAACCTTTTTGTGCCGCAGGAGAATACGCCGTGGCCACGCAACGGCGGGGTGCCCCGGCGGGCGGCTGTGTCGGCGTATGGATTCTCGGGCACCAACGCCCATGCCATCGTGGAGCAACCCCCCGAGCCGCGCGAAACCGCAGCGCAAAACGGGCACGCCCAAGGTGCAACCGAACCGCTGTTGTTCCCGCTGTCGTCCACCTCGGCCGACGAACTACGCCGCACCGCAGGCCGGCTGGCCGATTGGCTGCAAGCCCACCAAGACATCGCGTTGCCGGACCTGGCCTACACATTGGCACGCCGGCGCGCGCATCGCCCGGTGCGCACCACCGTCATTGCGAGCAGCCGCACCGAACTCACCCAGGCGTTGCGCGAGGTCGCCGACGGCGACACGCCGTATCAGCCCGCGGTCGGACAAGACAACCGCGGAGCGGTGTGGGTGTTTTCCGGGCAGGGTTCGCAGTGGGCGGGCATGGGCACGCAGCTGCTGGCCGACGAACCGGTGTTTGCCGCCACCGTCGCGGAGGCCGAGCCGGTGATTGCCCGCGAGTCGGGATTTTCGGTGACCGAAGCGATCTCGGCGCCGCAGGTGGTGACCAACCAAGAGCGGATCCAGCCGACGCTGTTCACCATGCAGGTCGCGCTGGCCGCGACGCTGAGGGCCTACGGGGTGCGTCCGGGCGCGGTCATCGGGCACTCGCTCGGCGAGGCCGCGGCCGCGGTGGCCGCGGGCGCGCTGTCGTTGGAAGACGGGCTCAAGGTGATCTGCCGCCGCTCGCAGCTGATGTCCCGCGTCGCCGGCACCGGAGCCACTGCAACGGTGGAACTGCCTGCCCAGCAAGTACTTTCGGAGCTCACGGCCCGCGGCATCAACGACGTCGTGGTGGCGATCGTGGCCTCGCCGCAGTCGACGGTGATCGCCGGTGCCGCACAGACGGTTCGCGACCTGGTCGCGGCCTGGGAGCAGCGTGATGTGATGGCCCGCGAGGTCCCCACCGACGTCGCCTTCCACTCGCCGCAAGTCGACCCGATCCTCGATGATCTGACCCAGGCACTGGCAGACCTCAACCCCATGACCCCGGAAGTTCCGTTCTACTCCGCGACCCTGTTCGACCCGCGAGAAGAACCGGTCTGCGATGCCCGCTACTGGGCCAGCAACATGCGCCGCATGGTGCGGTTCTCGGCGGCTGTACAGGCCGCTTTGGAGGACGGCTACCGGGTCTTCGCCGAGGTGGCGCCGCACCCCCTGCTGACCCACGCTCTCCAGCAGACCGCCCAAAGCCTCGACATGCCGCTGGCCGCGCTCGCCGGTATGCGCCGCGAGCAGACGCTGCCGCACGGCCTGCGCAGCTTCGTGGCCGACCTGCACAGTGCTGGTGCCGCAGTGGACTTTTCGGTGCTGTATCCCGGTGGGCGCCTGGTGGACGCGCCGCTGCCGACCTGGACGCACCGTCCGCTGATGTGGAGCCGCGACGGTCAGGAAACCCAAATACACGGCGGCTGCACTGTTTCCGTGCATCCGCTACTGGGTCCGCACGTGCGCCTGCACGAGGAGCCGGAGCGCCACGTGTGGCAAGGCGAGGTCGGTACCGGCGCCCAGCCATGGCTGGGCGATCACCGGATCCGCGATATCGCGGTAATGCCGGGCGCCGCGTACTGCGAGATGGCGCTGGCGGCCGCGCGCGAGGTGCTGGGCGAGGCCGCAGAGGTCCGCGACATCCGCTTCGAGGCGGCGCTGCGGCTGGACGAGCAGACCACGGTCGGCGCCTCGGCGTCGGTTTCGTCGCCGGGCGTGCTCGACTTCACCGTGGAGACGAACCCCGGCGGTCAACAGGTGCGACACGCCACCGCGGCCCTGCATGCCGTTGACGACGAGCAGCCGCCCGCGCGGGATATCCCGGCGCTGCTTGCCGCGCACCCTGGTCGCGAAGACGGCGCCGACGTGCGCGCGCGTCTGGACCAGCGTGGTGTTCAGTTCGGTCCCGCGTTCGCCGCTCTGGGCGTCGTGCACACCGGCGACGAGGGGGCCGACACCGTGCTCGCGGAAGTCGCGCTGCCGCGTCAAATCCGTTCGCAGCAAGACGCATACGGCGTGCACCCGGCACTGCTGGACACCTGCTTCCAGTGCATCGAGTCGCACCCGGGGGTCAAGGCTCTGAGCGAAGAAGTGCTGGGATTGCCGCAAGGTGCCCGGCGGATACGCGTCTACGGTCCGGTTCGCAATGCCCGCTACTGCTACACCCGCGTGAACAAAGCCGATTCGACCGGCGTCGAGGCCGACTTCGAACTGCTCGACGAAAACGGCGCAGTCCTTCTCACCCTGCAGGGGGCGCGATGGGGTGCCCGGGTCTCGGGAAGCGCCCAGAAAGAACGGACTTTGAACGAGCGGCTGCTGAGCCTGGAATGGCGGCTCCGCGAGTTGCCCGAGGCCGACCAGGACCATGCCAGCAGCTGGCTGCTGATCAGCACCACTGCCACCGCCGACGTGGTGGCCACCAGGTTGACCGATGCCCTGAAAAACCTTGGTGCGCAATGCACCACGATGTGCTGGCCGCCGCATGCCGACCATGAATCCAACCGCAAACAGCTGGAAAACCAGTTGAGTCCCGGTGGCTTCACCGGCGTGGTGATCCTGACGGGACCGAAAAACGGTGACGCCTTGGACCACTCCCCGCAGCTGGGCCGCGAGTATGTACAGCATCTGGTGCGGATCGCCCGCGAACTGCCGGAGGCTCCCGGCGAGTCGCCGCGGGTCTACCTGGTGACCCGCAACGCGCAAGTGGTGCTGGCCGGCGACCAGCCCAACCTGGAGCAGGCCGGGCTGCGCGGTTTGATGCGGGTGATCGGCACCGAGCATCCGCACTTGCGCGCCAGCCAGATCGACGTGGACGACGCCGTCGACGCCGAGCAGTTGGCACGCCAACTGCTGGTCGACTCCGACGAGGACGAAACCGCCTGGCGCAACGGCGCGTGGTACACGGCGCGGTTGTCCGCGGCTCCGCTGCTGCCCGAGGACCGCAAAACCACCGTCGCCAACCACGAAAGCGACGCAATGCATTTGCAGATCCGCACGCCCGGCGATCTGGAATCGATGGAACTCGTTGCGCGCGACCGGGTTCCGCCTGGCCCCGGGAAGATCGAGGTCGCGGTCAACTGCTCGAGCATCAACTTCGCCGACGTGCTGGTGGCGTTCGGCCGCTACCCCGCCATCGAGGGGCATTTGCCGCAGCTGGGCACCGACTTCGCCGGGGTGGTGACGGCGGTCGGGCCGGACGTGACCGACCACAAGGTGGGCGACCATGTCGGGGGTCTGTCCCCCGACGGCTGCTGGGGCACCTTCGTCACCTGCGACGCGCGCCTGGCCGTACCGCTGCCCGCCCGGCTATCCGACGCCCAGGCGGCGGCGGTGACCACCGCGCACGCCACCGCCTGGTACGGCCTGCACGATCTGGCCCGCATCAACGGCGGCGACAAAGTGTTGATCCACTCCGCAACGGGCGGGGTGGGCCAGGCGGCCATCGCGATCGCGCGCGCCGCCGGTGCCGAGATCTTCGCCACCGCGGGCAGCCAGCAGCGCCGGCAATTGTTGCGCGACATGGGGATTGAGCATGTTTACGACTCGCGGAGCCTGGAGTTCGCCGACGGCATTCGCCGCGATACCGGGGGTTACGGCGTGGATATCGTGCTCAACTCGGTCACCGGCGCCGCGCAACGCGCGGGCCTGGAACTGCTGGCCTACGGGGGCCGGTTCATCGAGATCGGCAAGCGCGACATCTACGGCGACACCCGGCTGGGGCTTTTCCCGTTCCGGCGCAACCTCGCGTTCTACGGCGTCGACCTGGCGCTGATGACCGTCACCCACCCGGACCGGCTGCGCGAAGTGCTGGAGAAGGTGTACCGGCTCACCGCCGACGGCACGTTGCCGATGCCACAGAGCACGCACTACCCGCTGGCCGAGGCGCCCATGGCTATTCGGGTGATGAGCGCCGCCGAACACACCGGGAAACTGGTGCTCGACATCGCGCACACCGGGCACAGCCGGGTGGTGGTGCCGCCAGCGCAAGTGCCGGTGTTCCGCGGCGACGGCGCCTACATCGTCACCGGCGGGCTCGGCGGCCTGGGCTTGTTCCTGGCCGAGAAGATGGCCGCGTCCGGCTGCGGACGCATCGTGTTGTCGTCGCGCTCGCAGCCCACACCCGAGGCGGCGCACACCATCGAGCGCATCCGCGCACTCGGTGCCGATGTGGTGGTGGAGAACGGCGACATCGCGCAGGCCGAGACGGCGCAGCGGTTGGTCGCGGCCGCGACCGCTACCGGGCTGCCGGTGCGCGGTGTGCTGCATCTGGCGGCGGTGATCGAGGACGCCACCCTGACCAACATCACCGACGAACTCGTCGAACGTGACTGGGCGCCAAAGGTTTACGGCGCGTGGAACTTGCACACCGCCACCGCCCAGCAGCCGCTGGACTGGTTCTGCTCGTTCTCCTCGGCGGCCGCGCTGGTGGGCTCGCCGGGGCAGGGCGCCTACGCCGCGGCCAACAGCTGGCTGGACGCCTTCACCCGCTGGCGCCGGGCTCAGGGCCTGCCGGCGACCGCGATCGCCTGGGGTGCCTGGGCCGAGATCGGGCGCGCCACCGACCTGGCGGAGGGCGGTGCCGGCATGGCCATCGCTCCCGAGGAGGGCGCCTACGCGCTGGAGGCGCTGCTGCGCCACGACCGCGCGTACAGCGGCTACGCGCCCGTCACCGGCGCACCATGGTTGGCCGCGTTCGCCGAACGCAGCCCGTTCGCCGAAGCGTTCCGTTCGACGGGTCAAAACGCCGCGGGCACAAGCAAATTCCTCGCCGAACTCGACGAGCTACCCCCAGACGAATGGCCCACCCGACTGCGGCGCATGATCTCCGATCAGGTCAGCCTGATCCTGCGCCGCAGCATCGACCCAGACCGTCCGCTACCCGAGTACGGCCTGGACTCGCTGGGCGCTCTCGAACTGCGTACCCGCATCGAATCGGAAACCGGCATACGCATCAACCCCGCCGACCTCACCTCCATCGGCACCATTCGCGGCCTGGCAGAACTGTTGCGCGAAAAGCTCGCGCCGGCGTAAGCGAGCTGACCTGCTAGCGTGCCGTCAATGATGGCGAGCGGCGGGAAGGATAATGCGTGAGCGCTACCTCTAAGACGTTGCTATTCGCGCTTCTTCGGCTGGTCGGGTTGAGCTTGCTGTTGTTTTTGCTTGCCGGCACGCTCAGCTACTGGCAGGCGTGGGTGTTCGTCGTGGTGTTCGTCGGCTCGACATCGGCGTTCAGTATTTACTTGCTGCGCGCGAAACCCGAGACGCTGCAACGCCGAATGCGTGGTGGGCCAAGGGCGGAGACCCGGATGGCTCAACGGCTTAGCATGGGCGTTGCCTGGTTGTCGCTGGCGGCGATGTTCATAGTCAGCCCGCTTGACCACCGCTTCGGGTGGTCCGCAGTACCGATGGCGATCTGTTTGGCCGGAGATCTTTTGGTGGCGGTCGGACTCGGTGTGACGATGCTGGTGATCATTCAGAACAGCTACGCGTCCGCAACAGTCCGCGTCGAGTCGGGCCAGCAGGTGGTGTCCACTGGTCTGTATGGGTTGGTGCGGCATCCCATGTACACCGCCAACGTGATCATGATGATCGGTATCCCCCTTGCGCTTGGTTCCTACTGGGGTCTCCTCTTCGTCATCCCCGGCGTTGTGGCGCTTGCCTTGCGTATCCGCGACGAAGAAAAGCTGCTCCACGAGGAGTTGGACGGTTACCGCGAGTACACGCAGAAGGTTCGCTACCGCCTCGTGCCGTGCATGTGGTGACAGCTGACCCGATCTCGACCACGCTCGTTCGGTGTCGCACTGGTGTTACACTCGTACTGTGCCTACAAAACGTCGCCGTCATGCGATCACCGAGACACCGCCTGTAGAGGCGGCCCTGGACGAACTTCGTCGTGAGTTGGGCACGGATCGCGTCGAACTCAGCGAGCTTGTCGTCCTTGGCGCCGCTGTAAAGCTCGCATCGATCCGCTCCGAGCGCGATAGCGACGCAAAGCTTCGGCGACGACTGGCTGACCGAGTACGGTCGCGCAGCCTTCCGGTCGACGTCGATGCCGCAAAGATGGCACGTCGCACCGGATGGGCCCGCGGTTGAGCGTCGAGTTGCTGCTGGACAATTCAGCTTTCGTCCGCCTCGCATCGCCAGCGCTGGCGGAGCGCCGGGCACAGGAGATCGCCGACGCGCTCGAGCAGCGCCTGATCGGCGTCTGCCTGCCGTTCCTGCTCGAAGCCGGGTACTCGGCGCGCAACGCGACCGATCACGGTGAACTGCTGAACGAGTTGATGGCACTGCCGATGCTGCACATCGACACCGAGGTCGAGCGGCGTGCGATCGACGCACAGCGCCAACTCGCCCGGGCTGGGCACCATCGCCTGCCGCCCGTCGATCTCATCATCGCCGCGCTCGCGGATCGGCACAGTGTTGGTGTGCTGCACTACGACCACGACTACGACACCCTCGCAGAAAAGACCGATCTTCGCTTCCCAAGTGTCTGGCTGGCCAGGCGCGGAAGCCTTTGAGGGCCCCGAATTCGAGGCACACAGTGCTGTCCCGTCGGATTACCCGACTCATCGGAGAAATACAGCGCGACCCATTCAAGGGGATTGGAAAGCCAGAACCATTTAAGGGCGAACTCTCCGGGTACTGGTCCCGGCGGATCGACGACGAGCATCGGCTCGTGTACCGAGCAGACGAAGACGAAGTCAAGGTCCTCAAAGCCCGATACCACTATTGACGAGCGCCTCGCCGGACCGTCGTCGTTACCTCGATTCGACAACCCGTCTGAGCCGGTCGGGCCCCCGGCATTGTGGCTCCTAGAGTCAATCCCGCCGACGTCACCGCCATCGGCCACCATCCGCGGGCTGAATGCGCCTGACGCCGTGTGCTTTACGCGGACCGGACGTCGGGCGGCCAGGGGTCGGCCATGCCGACCAGGATGCGCCGGTCCCCGGTGAACGGCCGGCGCCCGTGCGCAACGAGCATGTTGTCGACGAGCAACAAGTCCCCGCGCTGCCACGGAAAGGTTCGGGTGTGGGCGCGGTACGCCTGGGCGATTTCCTGCAGCACGGGCTCGGGCACGGTCTCCCCGTCGCCGTAGGTGGTGTTGTAGGGCAGGCCTTCGACCCCGACGGAATCGATGAGCACCTCACGTATTTCGGGATCCAGCGAGAACGGGTTGAAGAACAGCCCGTGGTTGAACCACAGCTGCTCTCCGGTGATCGGGTGTTCGTGGATGGCTGGGCGTACGTAGGTGACTGTCAGCGAGTCGTCGGCACCCCATTCGACGTCCATCGCGTTCTCCCGGCAATAGGCCTCCACCTGATCGCGCTCGCTCGAACCGAACACGTCCTGCCAACTGAATCCGAGGAGCCCGAAGTGCCGCCGGTACCGCCATCCCCGCTCGGCGAACTCGTCGCGGATTGCCGCCGGGATCGCGGCGAGTACGTCTCGACAGTCGGCGAGCGGTGTCTCCCCGCCCGTGGCGGCCGGCGTCACGCAGCAGAAGTACAGCTTCTGCGGCCACGACGTGCAGTGGGAGTTCTCGTTGTGCAACGGGATAACTTCTTTGGCCGGATACTCCGTCGAGGTGAAGATGTTGTCCCCGACGGCGGTCCGCGGGGTGGCACGCTCGCGATAGCTCGCCCACTCCGTGGAAGTCGCCTCGATGCAGCTGCGCAGCGCCTCGGGGCTGTCCACCCCGAAGCCGCGAAACAGCAGGGCGCCACTGTCGCGCAACGCGGGTTCCCACGTCTCGCGGCTGTCGGTGAGCCATCGCAGCAGGTCCTGCCCGATGTGCTCCGGTGACATGACGCGCGGCAGGGTCCGTGTCTGCGTATCGGTCACGCTCCACCCTCCTTGATCAGATCAGTCCGAGCAGTTGCAAGTCGGTGACGTATTTGACGATGACCGGCGCCGAAACGTGCGGAATGTCGTTGTCAGGGCCGACTTTCGCTTCTTGCACGGCAGCACGGAACCGGTCGGCGGGCGCCAGAGGACCGTTCGTCGGCTCGGGCGGCTGCACGTCCGCGTAATTGCGCAACACGGTCTGCACCGTCTGCAGCACCGAGTGCTCGCGCTGCCGTTCGGGCAGGTTTCGCAGAGCGGCCTCGAACCGCCGCAACCACTCCCCGAAGTCGGCGACGCGCTCGATCGGGTAACCGGCCTCGATCAGCCAGTCGACGTACTCGTCGAGCCCGATCCCGTCGTCGTGCGGGTTCATCACGTGGTAGGTCTCGAACCCGTCGAACACCTGGGCGCCCAGTGTGGCGATCGCTTCCGCGACGAATCCCACTGGCAGCCCGTCGAAGTGCGCGCGCTGCCGGTTGCCGTCGGCGTCGAGCCGGTAGAAGGAGGCGGGCGCGATGCCGGTGGCGACCAGACTCAGCGCCATCCGGCTGAACAGGTCGGCGACGTTGAGCTGACCGGCGTAGGTGGGGTCGGCCAAGATCATGTCGCAGCGGAACACCGCGACCGGCAGCCCGCACAGATCGTTGGCCTCCCGCAGCAGCACCTCGCCGGCCCACTTGCTGTTGCCGTACCCGTTGGCGCGGGTGTCGTCGACGGTGCGGGTGGGGCTGACGACCCGGATGTCGGCTTCCTCGGTGAACTTGCCGGGCTCGATCTGGTCACCGACATTGGCGGTCGACACATAGGTGTAGGACTTCAGTTTGGTGGTCAGCGCGAGCCGGATCAGCTCAGCGGTGCCCACGACGTTGGGACCGAACAGCTCGCTGTACGGCAGCACGCCGCTCACCAGGGCGGCGGGATCGACGATCAGGTCGACGGTGTCGGCCAGCCGCTGCCAGGTCCGCTGGTCCAGGCCGAGGTTGACGTCGTCCTTGTCGCCGGCGATGACCTCGAGGTGGTCCTCGGCCAGTTCCTGGTAGTGCAGCAGCAGTTCGGGGTCTCCGCTGTCGAAGGTCTTGTCCAGACGGGCCCTGGCATCTTCATCAGTTTTCGCCCGTACCAGGCAGATCAGCGTGCCGTCCACCAACTCCATCCGCTCCAGCCATTCCAGCGCCAGGTAGCGGCCCAGGAAACCGGTCGCCCCGGTCAGCAGGACCGTCCGCACCTCGGGGCTGGGGCCCGGCAGCGCCGGGGCCGCGGACAGTGTGGCGGCGTCGATGAACTTGTCCAGCGTCAAGTCGCGGGCGTGCACCTCGGTGGCGTTCGCCGAGCCATGCACTGAGGCAAAGCTGGGCCCGTTGGCCTTGGGCTTGCGCACCAGCAGCCGGCTCAGGGTGCTCACGGACGGCGCGTCGAACAGGGCACGCACGGTGAGGTGAATGTCGAAGGCTTTGTTGATCGCGGCGATCACCCGCACCGCGGACATCGAGTCCCCACCCAGGTCGAAGAACGAGTCGTCGACGCCCACGCGTTCGAGTCCGAGCGCCTCGGCGTAAATGCCGGCCACAATTTCCTCGATGGCGTTGGACGGGGGCCGGTAATGCTCGCCGTCGAGGTATTCCGGCGCCGGCAGGGCGCGGGTGTCGAGTTTGCCGTTGGGTGTCAAGGGCATTGCGTCGAGTGCGACGACGGCGGCCGGCACCATGTAGGCCGGCAGCCGCTCGGCCAGCTGAGCGCGTAGCACCGCAGTGTCGGCGGTGCCGGTCACGTAGCCCACCAGACGCTTGTCGCCGGTGCGGTCCTCGCGGGCGATCACCACCGCCTGCTCGACCCCGTCCAAAGCGGTTAGGGCGGCCTGGATTTCACCGAGCTCGATGCGATACCCGCGGACCTTGACCTGCTCGTCGGCCCGGCCCAGATAATCCAGCTGCCCGTCGGCGCGCCAGCGCACCAAGTCCCCGGTGCGATACATCCGGGCCCCGGGCTCGCCGAACGGGCAAGCCACAAACCGCGACCCCGTCAAACTGGCGCGGCCCACGTACCCATACGAGAGGCCGCGGCCGGCCACGTACAACTCGCCGACGACGCCGGCCGGCACCGGCCGCAACGACCCGTCCAGGACGAACAACGCGGCCCCGGGCACCGGCGAGCCGATCGGCGGCGCACCGGATCCCGCTGCCAGCGGCGCGCTGATCGCCACGCACATCGTGGTCTCGGTGGGGCCGTAGGCGTTGACCATCACCCGCCCCGGCGCCCAGCGGTCCACCACCTCGGCCGGACACGCCTCGCCGACTGTCGCCAGCGCCACCGACTCCAACCCCTCGGGGGCAAGTGCTTTCACCGCCGACGGGGTTTGGGTCAGCATGCTGACCCGTTCGGTGACCAGCAGGTCGTGGAAGTCCTCGGGCGAAGCCACCACCGACTCGGGCACCACCACCACCCGGCCACCGCGCAGCAGCGCACCGAAGATCTCCCACACCGACACGTCGAACGCCAGCGAGTGCGAGTGCGACCACACTCCCGCCGCCGGCAGGCCGGCATCCAGGGACCCCAGTAGCTGGGTGACGTTGCGGTGGCTGATGGCAACGCCTTTGGGCACCCCAGTGGTACCCGAGGTGTAGATCAGGTAGGCGATGGCGTCGGGATCCGGCAGCGGCAGTGCCGTATTCAGTTGGGCACCAACGTCGTTGACGTCGACGACCGTCACGTCAAACCCGTCGAGCCGGTCGGCCAGATCGGCTGTGGTGATCACCACGGCAGGTGCGGCGTCGTCGAGCATGAACCCGATCCGGGCCGCCGGCATCACCGGGTCGATCGGCAGATAGGCAGCCCCGCTCTTCAGTACCGCCAGGATTGCCACGATGGCCTCGACCGACCGGGGCAACAGCAATCCGACGCATGAAGCCGGACCAATACCCTGCCCAATCAGCAAGTGCGCCAAGCAGTTTGACGCCTCGTCGAGTTCGCGATAGGTCATCGTGCGGCCCGCACCGCTGATCGCCACCGCCTCCGGCGCGCGGGTCACCTGCGCGGCGAACAACTCCGGGACCGACACGGCAGTCACAGGCTGGGAGAGCACCGCCCGGTTACCCCAGCCGTGCAGCCGGGCCTGCTCGGCCTCGTCGACCAGATCCACCGACGACAACCGCCGCCCCGGGTCGGCGGTCATCGCCGCCAACACCCGCTCGAACCGCCAGATCAGCGACTCGATGCTGGCCGCATCGAACACGTCGGTGCGAAATTCGACCGCCCCGCTGATCCCGGCCGGCTCACCGGCGTCGGTCCAGCGTTCGGCCAGAGAGAACGTCAGGTCCATCCGCGCGGTGTCGGCGTTCGTCGGCAGCGGCGTGACCTCCAGGTCACCCAGCGTCAGCCCGGCCTCGGCGCCACCGGCATGCCAGGGCAGGTTCTGCCAGGCCAACGACACCTGGACCAGCGGATGATGGGTCAGGCTTCGGGTCGGGTTGAGCCGCTCGACAAGCGCCTCGAAAGGCACGTCCTGATGCTCGTAGGCGGCCAGGCTGCGCCGCCTCACCCGGGCCAGCAGTTCGGCGACGGTCGGATCACCAGTCAGGTCGACGCGTAGCACCAAGGTGTTGACGAAAAAGCCCACCAATTCGTCGAGCGCCGCGTCGCGCCGCCCGGCGATCGGGAACCCGACGGCCACATCGCTGGTGGCGCAGATCTTCGACAGCAGCGCCGCAAAGGCGGCCTGGATAACCATGAAGCTGGTCGCATTGTGCTCGCGGGCCACCGCACGCACCCGCTGCTGAAGCTCGGCCGGCCAATCCACCATCGCGATCGCACCGCGCTGATCGGCAACCGGCGGGTAAGGCCGATCGGTGGGCAGCTGCAGCCGCTCAGGCATCCCGGCCAGGATGTCCTCCCAGTAGGCCAGCTGCGCGGCCAGCGGGCCGTCGGTGTCGTCGAGATCACCGAACTGCGCGCGCTGCCACAGCGTGTAGTCGGCGTACTGCACGGGCAGCGGCGCCCACGCGGGCGCCCGTCCCGCCCGCCGGCTGGCATAGGCCACACCCAGGTCACGCACCAGCGGAGTGATCGACCAGCCGTCGGCGGCGATGTGGTGCACGACGGCCACCAGCACGTGCTCGTGGTCGGCGATACGGAAAAGCCTTGCCAGGAACGGGATCTCGGTTGCCAAATCAAACGGGTGACGGGCCGCGGCTTCCATGGCCTCACTCAGCCGGTCCGCCGGCCAGCCGCCGGCATCGATGACCTGCCAGTCCAAGTCGACCTGCTCGGCGGGTACCACCAGCTGCTGAGGTATCCCGTCGGGCGCCGCGAACCGCGTGCGCAGGGTTTCGTGGCGGCCCACCACGTCGGCGAGCGCCGCGCCGAATGCATCGGCATCCAGCGGCCCGCGCAGGCGCAAGGCGGCCGACATGTTGTACACCGGGGACGGCCCGTGCAACTGGTCCAGGAACCACAACCGGCTCTGCGCGTACGACAACGGAATCACCGCCGGGCGCTCCACCGCCACCAACGGCTCGAGCCGGCCCTCGTCGCCACCGACCCGCAGCGCCAACTCGGCGACCGTCGGCGCCTCGAACACCGTGCGCACCGACAGGCGGACGTTCAGGCTGGAGTTGATCGTGGCGACCATCCGCATCGCGGACAGCGAATCCCCGCCCAGGTCGAAGAACGACTGGTCCACGCCGACGTGCTCGACACCCAGGACCCGGCCGTAGATGCTCGCCAGGATCTCCTCGACCGCGTTGGCCGGGGCGCGGTGACGATCGGTGTCCAGATACTCCGGCGCCGGCAACGCGCGAATGTCGAGTTTGCCGTTGACCGTCCGCGGCAGCTGCTCCAGTGCCACCACCGCGGCGGGGACCATGTACTCGGGCAGGCGGTCGGCCAGCTGGCCGCGCAGCACAGCCGGGTCTGCCGTCCCGGTGACGTAACCCACCAGGCGCTTGTCGCCGGGGCGGTCTTCGCGGGCGATCACCGCCGCCTGCTCCACACCGTCGCAATTCGCCAGTGCCACTTGGATTTCGCCGAGTTCGATGCGGTACCCGCGGATCTTGACCTGCTCGTCGGCGCGGCCCAGGTAATCCAGCTGGCCGTCGTCGCGCCAGCGCACCAGATCGCCGGTGCGATACATCCGTGTTCCCGGGCTGCCGAACGGGCAGGCCACGAACCGCGATGCGGTCAAGCCCGTTCGATTCAGGTAGCCACAGGCGACGCCGCGGCCGGCCACGTACAACTCGCCGACCACACCGGCCGGCACCGGCCGCAGCCACCCGTCGAGCACGAACAACGCCGCCCCCGGCACCGGCGCGCCGATCGGCGGCGTACCCGAGCCCGGCGTCAGCGGCGTACTGACGGTCACGTCCACCGTGGTCTCGGTGGGGCCGTAGGCATTGATCATCACCCGCCCGGGCGCCCACCGGTCGACTAGCTCGGCCGGGCAGGCCTCGCCGCCGACCAGCAATGCCGCCGATCCCAAGCCCTCGGGCGACAGCACCGCCACCGCAGACGGGGTTTGGCTGACGACGTCGACGTGTTCCGTGACCAGCAGAGCGTGGAAGTCGTCCGGCGAGCGTGTCACCGACTCGGGCACCACGATAAGTCGTCCGCCGTGCAGCAGCGCACCCCAGATTTCCCGGACCGAGGCGTCGAAAACGTAGGAGTGCCACTGCGTCGAAACCTTCGCCGGTCCCGGCGCGGTCATGCTCGCATCCAGTGCCGCCATCAGCTGCGTGACGTTGTGATGGGTAACCGCAACGCCTTTGGGCACACCGGTGGTGCCCGAGGTGTAGATGACGTAGGCGATGTCGTCGGGGGCCGGCGTCGGCGGAGCGGTGGTCGGATAGGTCTGGATTCGAGCGTCGGCGACGTCGATGATCGCCATGTCTGCGCCGTCGAGTCGCCCGGCGAACTCGGCGGTGGTGACCGCGGCGATCGGCGCGGCGTCGCCGAGCATGAACCCGATCCGCGCCGCGGGCAGCGCCGGGTCGATCGGCAGGTACGCCGCGCCGGTCTTGAGCACCGCCAGCATCGCCACGATCGCCTCGGCCGACCGGGAAAACAGCAGTGCCACACGCTGTCCCGGGCCCGCACCCTGCTCGGTCAACAAGTGCGCCAAGCGGTTCGCGGCCTCGTCGAGCTCGCGGTAGGTCATCGTGCGGCCTTCGCAGCACAGCGCCACCGTGTCCGGGGTGCGCGCCACCTGGGCGGCAAACAGCTCAGGAACCGACGCTCCGGTCGCGGGCCGGGTCAGCACCGCCCGGTTACCCCAGCCGTCCAACCGGGCGTGCTCGTCGGCATCGAGCAGATCCACCAACGACAGTGCCCGCGTGGGGTTCTCGGTCATCGCCACCAACACTCGCTGCAACCGACCGAGCAACGCCTCGATGCTGTTCGGGTCGAACACGTCGGTGTCGAATTGGACGCGCAGCCCGAGTTCGCGGCCCGGCATGGCCCGGATCGCGATCGGATAGTGGTTGTAGTCGCGGCTGGTGATCTCGGTGACGGCCAGTTCGTAGTCCCCGGACAGCGCGGCCGCGTCCAGGGGGTAGTTTTCGTAGCCCAGCAGGGTGTCGAACATTTGCTCCTGGCCGGTGACCCGGTGGATCTCGCTGAGCGCCAGGTGCTCGTGGTCGATCGTGTGGTTGTGGGCGCGTTGCAGTTGGTCCAGCAGGTCGGCGGCGCTGGTGGTCGCGGTGATGCGGGCCCGTACCGGCACGGTGTTGATGAACAGGCCCACCATCGACTCCGCACCGGCGACATCGGCGGGCCGGCCCGCGACCGTGGTGCCGAATGCGACGTCGTGCTGACCGGTCAGCGAGCAGAGCAGTTGCGCCCATGCTGCTTGCAGCACGACGTTGACGGTGGTGTGGCAGGAGCGTGCCAGCTCGCTGACGGCCCGCGTGGTGTCCTCGGCGATCTGGAACGACTTGACGCCCCGAGTGCCCAGCTCCAACCGTTGCGCGGGCCCGACCAGTGTGGGGGTGTCGAAGCCGGCGAACACGTCACGCCATGCGGCGCGCGCGGCGTCGAGGTCACGGCCGGCCAGCCAGGTAAGGAAGCTGCGATACGGCGCGGGTGCAGGCAGCGGCTGGCCGTAGTAGCAAACGAACATCTCCCGCAGCAGGATCTGTATCGACCAGCCGTCGAGCACGATGTGGTGATTGGTCAGCACGAACCGGTGCCGATCTTCTGCGGTGCGGACCAGCGCCGCCCGGAACACCGGACCGCCGTGCACTTCGCATACCGCGGCGCGTTCGGCGGCGCGCAGCTGCTCCATCTTGTCCTCGACATCGCCGCCGTCCAGCTCGACATAGCGCCACGGCGCAACGGGATTCGCGGGGATGACCTGCACCGGCTCGTCGAACTCGTCGCAGAATCGCGCAACCAGGTTGGGATGCCGGTTGACCACCGTTTGCAGGGACTCGTGCAGCCGGTGCGGGTCGAGCGGGCCGACGACGGTGAAATCCAGCTGCAGCGCGTAGACGTCGTCGTCGCTGTGGTGCCCGGTACTCGCGTGGAAGAGCAGGCCGTGCTGCACCGGGGTCAGCGGCAACAGGTCGGCGATGTCGTATTGCCGCTGCAGCAGGTCGATCTGCTGCTGGGTTACCGGCGCCGGTGCGACGTCCGACGGGGTCAGCCCGCCGCCGCCGGCTCGCACGTGGGCGCAGATGCCGGCCAGGGCCTGCAGCCACAGGCCGCTGAGTTCGCCGATCGCTTCCTGGTCGAGAGCCGAAGGCGCCCAACGCCAGTCGGCGTGCAGCCGGGGGCCGCCATCGGTGTCGAGCGTGCCGGCGTTGAGCTCCACGGTGTGGGCCAGCGCCATCGGTATCGCCGCGCTGGCGCCGATGGACGACAACGCGTCCTGGCAGGGCAGCCAGCCCTCCCCGACCGCGTCGCCGGCGGAGTTCAGGCGGCCCAGGTAGTTGAACCCGATCGGCGGATCCGACCCGTCCAGGTCGACGTCGTCGTTCAGATAGCGAAGCACGCCATAGGTCAACGGGTGTGGCAGGGCGCGAAGCTGCTCTTTGGCGTCCTTGATCAGTGCCCCCAGTGCCGCCTCACCGGCCGCGACCTGGGCCCAGGACAGCCCGCCGACCGTTAGCGACACCGGGTATTTGGTGGTGAACCACCCCACCGTGCGCGATAGGTCGACGTCGGCGCCCAGCTCTTCGTGACGCCCGTGGCCTTCCACGTCGATGCCGATCGGCGCGCTGCCGTTGCCGACGAATTCCGCTACCGCCAAAGCCAGTGCGATCAAAAGGATTTCATGCACGCCGGCGTGAAACGCCGCCGACACATCGTCGAGCAGCATCTCGGTGGTGTCGGCATCGACCGACAGCGACAAATGTCCGGCGCTCTCGTAGGTGTCGACGTCCGGTCTGACGCCGGGCAGCGCGCTCGGGGCCGCCGCCACCTGCTTCCAGGCATCGGCTTGCTCCACCACGTCGGGCCGGTGCGCGTATTCGGTGAGCAGCGATGCCCAGCGGGCGAACGAGGTTCCCCAGGCCGGCAACGCCACCTGCTGCCCGCCACGGTGCTGGGCCCACGCAATGTTGAGGTCCTCCAACACGATTCGCCACGACACCGCGTCGATGACCAGGTGGTGAACGACCAGCGCGAGCCGGCTGGTCGAACTGACCCACAGCGCGCGAAGCATCACCCCGTCGGCGGGGTTCAGCCGCGACCGTGCGCCGATGAGCGCCTCGTCGGAGAGCACGTCGACGGTCTGCAGGCAATCGCGCGCATCGACCGACCCCGGTTCGGGCACGGTCAGCATCCCGTCACCCGCGCGTGCACGCAGCATCGCGTGCCGATCCAGCAGCGCCTGCACCAGCACCACGACGTCGGCTTCGGTGGCCCCCACGGGGGCCTGCACCAGCATCGTCTGGTTGAACTGATCGACCGGGCCGTCAATGCTGTTCAGCCAGTGCATGATTGGGGTCGCAGCGACCTCGCCGACACCGTCGTCGACCGGACCGCTATGCGCTTCGGCCGTGGCGACCACCCGGGCCAGCCGGGCCACGGTCTGCTCGACGAACACATCGCGCGGCCGGCATATCAACCCCGCGGCACGCGCCCGCGCCGCCACTTGCATCGACGAAATGCTGTCCCCGCCAAGGTCGAAGAAGGAGTCGTCGACGCCGACCCGCTCGAGGCCGAGCACCTGGGCGTAGATGCCGGCCAGCACGTCCTCGACCGCGTTAGCCGGAGCGCGGTACCGGCCGGCGCTGTATTCGGGTGCCGGCAGGGCGCGGGTGTCGAGTTTGCCGTTGGGCGTCAACGGCATTGCGTCGAGTACGACCACCGCGGCCGGAACCATGTAGGCCGGCAAGCGTTCACCCAACTGTGCGCGGAGCTCGACCGGATCTGCGATGCCGGTGATGTAGGCGACCAGCCGCTTGTCATCGGGGCGGTCCTCGCGGGCGATCACCACCGCCTGCTCGACGCCGTCCAGCTTGGCCAGCGCGGCTTGGACTTCGCCGAGTTCGATGCGGTATCCGCGGATCTTGACCTGCTCGTCGACGCGGCCCAGATAATCCAACTGGCCGTCAAAGCGCCAGCGCACCAAGTCCCCGGTGCGATACATCCGCGCCCCGCCGGTACCGCCGAACGGGCAGGCCACGAAACGAGATGCCGTCAACCCTGGCCGCCGCACGTAGCCGGCTGCCACTCCGGCGCCGCCGACATACAACTCGCCGACCACCCCAGCCGCCACCGGGCGCAACCACGCGTCGAGCACGAACAGCGCTGCCCCGGCCACCGGCGACCCGATTGGCGGCACACCGGAGCCGGGTGTCAGCGGCGCGCTGATGGCCACGCACATTGTGGTCTCGGTCGGCCCGTAAGCATTGACCATCACCCGCCCGGGTGCCCATTGGTCCACCACCTCGGCCGGGCAGGCCTCACCCACTGTCACCACCGCCACAGAGTCCAGCGCCTCGGGGTTCAGCACCCGCACGGCCGACGGGGTCTGGGTCAGGACATCGACCTGTTCACCAGTCACCAAGGCGCACAAGTCATCTGGCGAGCCGACCACGGCGTCGGGCACCACGACCACGCGCCCGCCGCGCAGCAGTGCGCCGAAGATCTCCCACACCGACACGTCGAAGGCCAGGGAGTGGGCGTGCGACCACACGCCTGCCGCCGGCAGTCCCGCATCCAGCGACGACAGCAGCTGGGTGACGTTGCGGTGAGTGATGGCAACGCCTTTGGGCACCCCGGTGGTACCTGAGGTGTAGATCAGGTAAGCGACGTCATCGGGCGCCGGCAACGGCGGCGCTGTATTCGGTTGGACACCAACGTCGTTGACGTCGACGACCGCAACATCGAACCCGTGCAGCCGGTCGGCAAGCTCCGCGGTGGTGATCACCGCCGCCGGCGCGGCGTCATCGATCATGAAACCGATGCGGGTCGGTGGATGCCCGGGATCGATCGGCAGATATGCCGCCCCAGTCTTGAGCGTCGCCAACATCGCCACGATCGCCTCAGCGGACCGCGACAACAGCAGGCCCACGCACGCGCCAGTAACCGCACCATGGCCGATCATCAAGTGCGCCAACCGATTAGACGCCTCATCGAGCTCGCGATAGGTCATCGTGCGGCCTTGGCAGCTGATCGCCACCGCGTCGGGATTACGGGTCACCTGCGCGGCGAACAACTCGGGAACCGACGTCCCGGTCGCAAGCCGGGCCAACGCCGCCCGGTTGCCCCAGTCATTCAAGCGCGCGCGCTCACCGTCGTCGAGCAGATCCATCGACGACAGCCGCCGCTCAGGGTCGGCGGTCATGGCCGCCAACACCCGCTGCAACCGGCCGAGCAGCGCCTCGATGCTCGCCGCGTCGAACACGTCGGTGTCGTATTCCAGCCGGAAGGCCAGTTCGCGGCCAGGCAGGGCTTGCATCGTCAGCGGATAGTGGTTGAATTCGCGGCTGGTGAAGCCGGTGACGGCCAACTCGTGTTCGCCCGCCAATGCGCCGGTGTCGATCGGGTAGTTCTCGCAGGCGTAGATGGTGTCGAACAGTTGGTCGTGGCCGGTGATGCGGTGAATCTCGTTGAGCGCCAAGTGCTGGTGCTCGAGTGTGTGGTTGTGGGCGTGTTGCAGTTGGTCGAGTAGCTCTGCGGTGGTGGTGGCCGCCGTGATGCGCGCCCGCACCGGCACGGTGTTGATGAACAGGCCGACCATCGAGTCCGCGCCGGCCAGTTCGGTCGGCCGGCCCGAGACCGTGGTGCCGAAGGCGACGTCGTGCTGGCCGGTCAGCCACATCAGCAGCTGCGCCCAGGCGGCCTGCAGCACGACGTTGACGGTGGTGTGGCAAGACCGCGCCAGATCGTTGACCGCCCGCGTGGTCTCCTCGGCCGCCGTGAACGACTTGACCCCTCGGCTCCCCAACCCCATCTTGTGCGCCGGGCCCACCAGAGTGGGCGTGTCGAAACCGGCGAGCACATCGCCCCACGCGGCGCGGGCGGCGTCGAGGTCACGATCGGCCAGCCAGGCGAGGAAGCTGCGATAGGACCCGGCCGCGGGCAGTCGCTGCCCGCTGAAGCCGGCGAAAATCTCCCGCAACAGCACGGGCAGTGACCAGCCGTCGGACACGATGTGGTGATTGGTCAGCACAAACCGGTGCTGATCGGGTGCGACGCGGATCAACGCCGCCCGGAAGGCCGGCTGGCCGGTCAGATCGCAAACGGCGGAACGCTCTTCGGCGCACACCTGCTGCACCCGGTCCTCGACGTCGCCGCCGTCCAGCTCGACATGGCGCCACGGCGCGACGGGATCGGCCGGGATGATCTGCACCGGCTCGTCGAACTGGTCGCAGAATCGGGCCACCAGGTTGGAGTGCCGGTTGACCACCGTTTGCACCGCGTGGCGCAGGCGATCAGGGTCGAGCGGGCCGCTCAACGTGATCGCCAACTGGACCGCGTACACGTCGTCGCCGCCCTGGGCGGTGCCGGCGAGGAACAGTAGGCCCTGCTGCAGCGGGGTCAGCGGCAACACGTCGGCGATCTGGTACTGCCGCTGCAGTTCGTCGATCTGCGACTGGGTCAACCGCGCGGGCGCGATGTCCGACGGTGTCAGCCCGCCGCCGCCGCTGCGCACGTGCGCGCAGATACCGGCCAGGGCGTCGAACCACAGCCTGCTCAGCCGGCTGACCTGAGCCTCGTCGAGCGCCGACGGCGCCCACCTCCAGTCGGCGTGCAGCTGCGGGCCGGTGCCGGTGTCGACGGTGCCGGCATTGACCGCCACGGTGTGCACCAGCGGCATGGGAACAGCCGCGGCGACGCCGGTCAGCGCCCATCCGTCCGGGGAGATCCGCCACAGCTCGTCGAAGCCCTCGCCCGCCGCGGCGCCCAGCCGCCCCAGATAGTTGAACCCGATCAGCGGATCGGACCCGCCCAGGTCGACATCGGGATTCAGGTAGCGCAGCAGACCGTAGGTCAACGGGTGCGGCAGGGCCCGCAGCTGCTCCTTGGCGTCCTTGACCAGCGCTCCCAGCACGGGCTGGCCGGCGGCCACCTGCTGCCAGTCCAGCCGGCCGACCGTCAACGACACCGGGTACTTGGTGGTGAACCAGCCGACGGTGCGGGACAAGTCGATGTCCGCGCCCAACTCCTCGTGACGCCCGTGACCCTCCACGTCGATGCCGATCGGGGCGCCGCCGTTGCCGACGAACTCCGCCGCGGCCAAAGCCAATGCGATCAACAGGATTTCGTGCACCCCGGCGTGAAACGCGGCCGACACCTCGCCGAGCAGCGTGGCGGTGGTTTCGGGATCCAGCGACACGGACAGGAGCCCGGCGCTTTCCAGCGTGTCCACGTCTGGGCGTACCGCGGGCAGCACGGCCGGGGCCGCCGCCACCTGTGTCCAGGCGTCGGCCTGCTCCACCACCTCCGGGGCATGCGCGTGCTCACTCAGCAGCGCCGCCCACCGGGCAAACGAAGTCCCCCACGGCGGCAACACCACTGGCTGCCCGCCGCGGTGCTGGGCCCAGGCCGTGTTGAGGTCCTCCAACAGCACCCGCCACGACACCGCGTCGACCGCCAGGTGATGAATGATCAGCATCAGTTGACTGCTGTCGGCCACCCAGAGCGCGCTGAGCATCATGCCGTCGGCCGGGTTCAACCGGGACCGCGACTTGACCACTGCCTCGTCGGACAACGCATCGACCGACTGCAGGCAATCGCGCGCATCCACCGAACCCGGCTCGGGCACGGTCAGCGACCAGTCGCCCCCGCCGTCGTCGACGCGCGCCCGCAGCATGGCGTGCCGATCCAGCAGCGCCTGCAACAGCACCACGACGTCGGCCTCGGTGACCCCGGCCGGGGCCTGCACCAGCATCGTCTGGTTGAACTGATCCACGGGACCGTCAATGCTGTTGAGCCAGCGCATGATTGGCGTCGGGATCACCGGCCCGACGCCCTCGTCGACCGCGCCGGGCTCGCCGTCGGCGGCGGTGACCACGCGGGCGAGCCGGGCTACGGTCTGTTCGACGAAAACATCACGGGGCCGGCACATCAGGCCCGCGGCGCGGGCGCGCGCCACCACCTGCATCGCCAAAATGCTGTCGCCGCCCGCGTCGAAGAAGGAGTCGTCAACGCCGACGCGCTCGACGCCGAGCACCTGGGCGTAGATGCCGGCCAGGATCTCCTCGACCGCGCTGCTGGGTGCGCGGTATCGCTCGACATCGGTGTATTCGGGCGCGGGCAGGGCACGTGTGTCGAGTTTGCCGTTGACGGTCAGGGGCAGCGCCTCCATCGCCACCACCGCGGCGGGAACCATGTAGGCCGGCAGCCGCTCGGCGAGCGCGGCGCGGACGTCGACCGGGTCCGCGGTGCCGGTGACGTAACCGACCAGCCGCTTGTCGCCTGGGCGGTCTTCGCGGGCGATCACCGCCGCCTGCTCCACCCCAACCAGGCCGAGCAGGGCGGCCTGGATTTCGCCGAGTTCGATGCGATATCCGCGGATCTTGACCTGCTCGTCGGCGCGGCCCACATAGTCGAGTTGACCGTCGGCACGCCAACGCACCAGGTCGCCGGTGCGATACATCCGGGCTCCCGGCGCCCCGAACGGGCAGGCCACGAACCGCGACCCGGTCAACCCGGCCCGCCGCCAATAGCCGCAGGCCACGCCGCGACCGGCCACGTACAACTCGCCGACCACCCCGGCGGGCACCGGCCGCAACCAGGCGTCGAGCACGAACAGCGCCGCCCCCGCGACCGGCGAGCCGATCGGCGGCACCCCGGACCCCGGCGCCAACGGCGCGCTCCGGGATGCACACACCGTGGTCTCGGTCGGGCCGTAGGCGTTGACCATCACCCGCCCGGGCGCCCAGCGGTCCACCACCTCGGCCGGGCTGGGCTCACCGCCCACGATCAATGCCAGGGAATCCAGGCCCTGCGGGGACAGCATCGCTACCGCGGACGCGGTTTGGCTCAACACGGTGATCTGTTCGGCGGCCAGCAGGGCGTGGAAGTCGTCCGGCGAGCGCGTCACCGGTTCGGGCACCACCACCAGCCGGCCGCCGTGCAGCAGCGTGCCCCAGATCTCCTCGACGGACGGGTCGAAGGCATAGGAATGGCATTGCGCCCACACCCGTGCCGCGCCAGTCGGCAGCGGTGGCTCCGACCACTCCACCAGCTGGGTGACGTTGCGGTGAGTGACGGCCACGCCCTTGGGCACCCCGGTGGTGCCCGAGGTGTAGATGATGTAGGCGATGTCGTCGGGGCGCGGGGCCGGTAATGGGGTGCTGGGCTGCGTCGCAGCGGCGGGATCGTCGAGGTCGACGACGAGCACGTCGTGACCTTCCAGGCGCCCGGCCAGTTCGGCGGTGGCAATCACCGCCGCCGGCGCGGCGTCGGCGAGCATCAACGCGATCCGCGCCCGCGGGTGCGCCGGATCGATGGGAAGGTAGGCCGCGCCGGTCTTCAGCGCCGCCAGGATCGCGACGACGGCCTGGGCCGACCGCTCCGCCAGCAACCCCACCACGCGCCCCGGCCCCACATCACGGCTGGCCAACAGGTGCGCGAAACGGTTAGCCGCCTCGTCCACCTCGCGGTAGGTCAGCGAGCGGCCTTCACAGCTGATGGCCACCGCATCCGGAGTCCGCGCCGCTTGGGCGGCGAACAACACCGGGATCGACGCCGGCGACGACGCGGCCGCAGTCAACACGGCCCGGTGGCCGAGCTCGTCCAGCCGGGCGTGCTCGGGCTCGTCGAGCAGGTCGACCGAGGCCAACTGCCGGGTGGCATCGGCGGTCATGGCCACCAGCACCCGCTCCAACCGCTCGATCAGCGTTTCGATGCTTTCCGCGTCGAACACGTCGGTGCGAAATTCCACCGCCCCGCCGATACCGGCGGGCTCCCCGGCCTCGGTGAAACGCTCGCCGACCGAAAACGCCAAATCGATCCGGGCGCTGTGGGTGTCCACCGGCATCGGCGTGACGTCGAGGCCATCCAACACCAAACCGGCAGCCGGGTCCGTGTGGCCGGCGAAATTCTGCCAGGCCACCATCACCTGAATCAGGGGATGATGAGCCAACGACCGGGACGGATTGAGCCGCTCCACCAGCAATTCGAAAGGCACGTCTTGGTGTTCGTACGCCTCCAAACTGCGTGCCCGAACCTGGCCCAAGAGTTCGGTGAAGGTGCCATCACCCGGGACTTGCACCCGCAGCACCAAGGTGTTGACGAAAAACCCGACCAGGTCGTCAAGGGCCGGATCGTCGCGGCCGGCGACCGCGAAGCCCACCGCGACGTCGCTGCTGGCGCTGAGCCGCGACAGCAGTACCGCCAGCGCCGCCTGGATCACCATGAAGCTGGTCGCGTTGTGCTCGCGAGCCACTCGGGCGACCCGCTGCTGCAGCTCTGCGGACCACTCCAGCACCACGCTGGCGCCGCGCTGATCGGCAACCGGCGGGTAGGGCCGGTCGGTCGGCAGATCAAGTCGCTCAGGCATGCCGGCCAGCGCCTGCTCCCAGTACGCCAGCTGGGCGGCGATCGGGCTGTGCGGATCCTGCAGGTCACCGAGGTGGGCACGCTGCCACAGCGTGTAATCGACATACTGCACTGCCAATTCGAACCAGCCGGGGGCATGCCCCGCCGACCGGCTGGCGTACGCCATGCCCAGGTCGGCGGCCAGCGGTTTCAGCGACGAGCCGTCCGCGGCGATGTGGTGCACCACGATCACCAGCACGTGTTCCTCGTCGGTGACGCGGAAAAGCCTTGCCCGCAAAGGGATTTCGCTTGTCAAGTCGAACGTCAGGCATGCTGCTGCCTCGATGGCATCGTCCAGCCGGCTTGCCGGCCAGCCGCTCGCGTCGACGACCTCCCACCCGAAATCGGCGTCGTCGCAAGGGATAACCACCTGCCTGGGTGTTCCGTCGACCGCCCGGAACAGCGTGCGCAGGCTTTCGTGCCGGCCCACCACATCGGCCAGCGCCGCCCTCAGTGCGTCGGCGTCCAGTTGACCGCGCAGGCGCAACCCCGCCGCCATGTTGTAGATCGCCGACGGCCCCTGCAGTTGGTCGATGAACCACAACCGCTGCTGCGCATAGGACAGCGGAACCACCGCGGGCCGCTGCGCGGGCACCAACCGCGGCCGGCCGGCGCCGACTTCGATGCGCGACGCCAACTGGGCGACCGTAGGTGCCTCGAACACGGCACGCACCGCAAGATCGGCGTCCAGACTGGCGTTGATCGCGGCAATCAGGCGCATCGCCGACAGCGAATCCCCGCCCAGGTCGAAAAACGAGTCGTCGACCCCCACTCGCTCCACGCCGAGCACGTCTGCGCAAATACCGGCCAGGATCTCTTCGACAGGGGTGCTCGGCGCGCGATACCCGGCGGCGCTGTACTCGGGTGCGGGCAGGGCGCGCGTATCGACTTTGCCGTTGCGCGTCAACGGCAGCTCCCCCAACACCATCACCGCGGCCGGAACCATGTAGGTCGGGAGCCGCTCGGCCAGCGCCGCGCGGATATCGGCTGGGTCTGCCGTGCCGGTGAAATAACCCACCAGGCGCTTGTCGCCTGGGCGGTCCTGGCGGGCGAGCACCACGGCCTGATCCACCCCGTCGCAGGCGGCCATGGCCGTTTGGATTTCACCGAGCTCGATGCGATACCCGCGGATCTTGACCTGCTCGTCGGCCCGGCCCACATAGTCGAGCTGACCATCACGGAGCCAGCGCACCAGATCCCCGGTGCGATACATACGTGTTCCCGGCGCTGCCGCGCCTCCGAACGGGCAAGCCACAAATCGCGACGCCGTCAAGCCGGCCCGGCGCCAATACCCAACCGCCACCCTGGCACCGGCCACGTAGAGCTCACCGACCACTCCGGCGGGCACCGGGCGCAACCAGCGATCCAGCACGAACAACGCCGCACCCGCCACCGGCGAGCCGATCGGCGGCCCGCCCGACCCTGGTGTCAACGGCGCACTGACGGCCACATACACCGTGGTCTCGGTGGGACCGTAACCGTTGATCATCACCCGCCCGCGCGCCCACCGGTCCACCACCTCGGGCGGACATGGCTCACCGCCGACAATCAACGCCGCTGAATCCAGCCCCTGCGGGGACAATATCGCTGCGGCAGAAGGGGTTTGACCAATGACGTTGACGCGCTCGGCAACCAGCACATCGTGCAAATCGGCGGGGGAACGCGTCACCGAGTCCGGTATCACCACCAGCCGTCCGCCGTGTAACAGCGAGCCGAAGATCTCCAATGCCGAGAAGTCGAAGGCGTGCGAAAAACACTGGCTCCACACCTGACCCGGCCCAGGGTTGAAGCCAAAGTCGACGGGGGGAAGTATTTGGGCGACGTTGTGATGGCCGACCGCTACCCCTTTGGGGACTCCGGTCGTGCCGGAGGTGTAGATGATGTAGGCGATGTCGGCGGGGACCGGTCCGGGCAGTGCGCTGCAAGGCTGGGTGCCGATCGCAGGGTCGTCCACATCGACGACCACCCCGTCATGCCCGGCTACCCGCTCGGCAAGACCGGCGGTGGTGATCACCGCCACCGGTGCGGCGTCGGCGAGCACGAACTCGATCCGCCCCTGCGGATGTTCCGGGTCGAGCGGTAGATACGTCGCACCGGTTTTGAGCACCGCCAGCATCGACACGATCGCCTCGGCCGAACGGGGCAACAGCAGCGCCACGCATGCGCCCGGGCGCGCACCATGGTCAACCAGCAAGTGCGCCAACCGATTAGCCGCTTCGTCAAGCTCGCGGTAGGACAGTGACCGGCCGTCGCAGCGCAGCGCCACCGCATCCGGCGTCCGCCCCACCTGCGCAGCGAACAGTGCGGGAACCGACACCGCGGTCACCGGCCGAGTCAGCGCCGCCCAGTTGCCCCACTCCTCCAAGCGGACGTGCTCGGGGCCGTCGAGCAGATCCACCGACGACAGCCGCCGCGCAGGGTCGGCGGTCATCGCTGTCAATACCCGTTCGAACCGCCCGATCAGCGCCCGGATGGTGTCGGCGTCGAACACGTCGGTGCGAAACTCGACGTCCCCACCGATGCCCGCCGGCTCGCCGGAGTCGCTCCAGCGCTCGGCCAGCGAGAACGTCACGTCCATGCGGGCGGTGCGGGTGTCCACCGGCAGCCGCGTGGCCTCCAGATCACCCAACGCCAACCCGCCGGTGGGTTCGTTGGCGTGCCCGGGGAAGTTCTGCCAGGCCAACACCACCTGCACCAGCGGGTGATGGGCCAGGCTCCGAACGGGATTGAGCCGCTCGACCAGCAGCTCGAAGGGCACGTCTTGGTTTTCGTAGCCGGCCAGGTTGCGCTGGCGCACCTGAGCCAGCAGCTCGGCCACGCTGGGATCACCGGTCAGGTCGACCCGCAGAACCAGCGTGTTGACGAAGAACCCGACCAGGTCATCCAGTGCCGGATCGCGGCGCCCGGCGATCGGAAACCCAACGGCCACATCGGAACTCGAGCTGAGTTTCGACAGCAACACCGCCAGCGCGGCCTGCAGGACCATGAAACTGCTGGCGTTGTGCTCGCGGGCTACCCGGGCAATCTGTTGCTGCAACTCGGCGGGCCAGTCCACCGATACGGTGGCCCCGCGCTGATCGGCAACCGCGGGGTAAGGCCGATCGGTGGGCAGTTCCAGCCGCTCCGGCATGCCGGCCAGCGCTTCCTCCCAGTAGGCCAGCTGCTCGGCCAGCGGGCTGTCGCCGTCTGCCAGGTCACCGAGGATCTCTCGCTGCCACAGCGTGTAGTCGACGTACTGGACCGGCAACGCGGCCCACTGCGGGGCCTGTCCGGCGCACCGGCTGGCGTAGGCGGCACCCAGGTCCCGCACCATCGGGGTGATCGACCACCCGTCGGCGGCGATGTGGTGCGCCACGGCCACCAGCACATGTTCGTCATCGCTGACGCGGAAAAGCCTTGCTTGCAAAGGGATTTCGGTGGCCAGGTCGAATGTGTGCCGGACCACGGCGCCGACGGCCTCGTCCAGCCGGCTTGTCGGCCAGCCACTGGCATCGATGATCTGCCAGTCCAGGTCGGCCTGCTCGGCGGGGATGACCACTTGTTGCGGTGTGCCGTCGACCGCCGGGAACAGCGTACGCAGGCTCTCGTGTCGGCCCACCACGTCGCCCATCGCCGCACCCAGCGCGTCGACGTCAAGTCGCCCGCGCAGCCGCAACGCCGCTGCCATGTTGTAAACCGCTGACGGTCCTTGCAATTGGTTGATGAACCACAACCGGCTCTGGGCGTACGACAACGGAATCACCGCGGGCCGCTGGGCGGCCGTCAGCCGCGGCAGCCGGCTGGCACCCACTTCGATCCGCGATGCCAACTGGGCAACCGTGGGCGTCTCGAACACGGTGCGCACCGCGAGGTCGGCGTCCAGGCTGCTGTTGACGGCGGCCACCATCCGCATCGCCGACAGTGAATCCCCGCCCAGGTCGAAGAACGAGTCGTCGACCCCGACCCGCTCCACGCCCAGCACCCGCGCGTAGATGCCCGCCAGAATCTCCTCGACCGGGTTGCCCGGCGCTCGATATCCGCCGGCGGTGTACTCCGGTGCCGGCAGAGCCCGCTTGTCGAGTTTGCCGTTGACCGTCAGCGGCAGCTCCTCCAACACCACCACCGCGGCCGGCACCATGTAGGCCGGCAGCCGCTCGGCGAGCGCGGCTCGTAGCTCGGCAGGATCCGCCGTGCCGGTCACATAACCCACCAGGCGTTTGTCGCCGGGGCGCTCCTCGCGGGCAATCACCGCCGCCTGCTCGACCCCGTCCAGCCCCGTCAGGGCCGCTTGGACTTCACCGAGTTCGACGCGATGCCCGCGGATCTTGACCTGCTCGTCGGCGCGCCCCACGTACTGCAGCTGCCCGTCGGTGCGCCAATGCACCAGGTCCCCGGTGCGATACATCCGAGCCCCGGCACCGCCGAACGGGCAGGCGACAAACCGCGACGCGGTCAGCCCGGCCCGGCGCACATACCCATAGCTCACGCCCCGGCCGGCCAGATACAACTCGCCGACCACGCCGGCAGGTACTGGACGCAACCAGCCATCGAGCACGAACAACGCCGCCCCCGCCACGGGCGAACCGATCGGCGGCACTCCTGAGCCCAGGGCCAACGGCGCGGTCATCGCCGGATAGAACGTCTCGGTGGGGCCGTAGGCGTTGATCATCACCCGTCCGGGTGCCCAGCGGTCCACCACTTCGGCCGGACAGGCCTCACCCGCCACCACCAACGCCGTCGACTCCAGGCCCTGCGGCGACAACACCGCCACCGCCGAGGGAGTCTGGCTCAAGACGTCGACGTGCTCGGCAACCAGCAAGTCATGAAAGTCGTCCGCGGAGCGCGCCACGGACTCCGGCACCACCACCAGCCGTCCACCGCGCAGCAGCGCGCCGAAGATCTCCCACACCGACACGTCGAACGCCAGGGAGTGCCATTGCGTCCACACGCCTGGCCGCGGCAGACCGGCATCGAGCGTCTCCAGCAGCTGCGTGACGTTGTGGTGGGCCACCGCCACACCCTTGGGAACACCTGTGGTGCCCGAGGTGTAGATGACGTACGCGACGGTGTCCGGGTCCGGCTCCGGCAGCGCCGTTGCGGGGTGGTGGCGGACAACGGGGTCATCGACATCGATGACCGGCATGTCGCACCCGGCCAGCCGGTCGACCAGCCGCGCGCTGGTGATCGCGACGATCGGCGCGGCGTCGGCGAGCATGAACTCGATCCGCGCCTGCGGGTGCGCCGGGTCGATGGGCATGTAGGACGCACCGGTCTTGAGCGCCGCGAGGATCGCCACGACGGCCTCGGCCGAGCGACCCAACAGCAGCGCGACGCACTGCCCCGGACCCGCACCCCGCTCGGCAAGCAGGTGCGCCAACCGGTTGGCGTCCTCCTCAAGCTCGCGATAGGTCCACGAGCGGTCGCCGCACACCAGCGCCACGGCTTCCGGTGTCCGGCTCGCCTGCGCGGCGAACAACGCCGGAATCGACACCTTGGTCGCGGGCCGGCTCAGCACCGCCCGATGACCAATGTCGTCCAACCGGGTGATCTGTCGCTCGTCGAGCAGATTCACCGACGACAGCGGCCGCTGCGGGTCGGCGGTCATCGCCACCAACACCCGCTCCAATTGCTCGGCTAAATCGCTGACATCACAGTCGGGAAGCAACCGGCCGGCTCCCGGCGTGCTGAGGAATAGCTGATCGCCCGAGCCGAAAAAGAACATTCCAAACTGGTCCGCCAGCCCGGCATGGGTCAGTGTGGCCGATGCCGGCGCGCCACCGAACTGCCCCATGCGTGTGGTCGGAATGAAATTGACCACGACCCGATTCGACGGTTGCCCAGAGCCGCGACGCATCTTGTTCTCGAGAACGTGCACCGGGAACCGCTGATGCTGCAGCGCTTCTTGCATTCGCGCGTGCACATGTTCGCAAAAGTGGGAGACCGCAGATCCCGGCGAGGCTTTCAACACCAACGGCACGATCCCGGACACCATCCCGGGCACCGTCTTCGTCTCCGGACGCACCCGCCTGCTCACCGGAAAATCGAGCACAACCTCCGAACCGTCGAGGCTCCAGCCGCGCACCAAAAGGGCGCACGCCGCCGTCATCACCGACGGCCGATCCACCCCCAACCTTTGCGCCAACTCGTCGACAGCGGCAACGACGGATGGATTCAATCGAACCGGTGGTGAAGATTCATCCGGCTGACGCGCGTCTGCCTCGGTACCCGCCAACCGATAATCCTGCTCGCTTTCCGGCGGCAGGTTCTCGGCCCAATACGCCTCATCGTTGCGATAGTCGGCGGAGGCTTCATATTCTGTTTCGCAATCAATCAGATCATTCAGCGACCCGAAAAAAGCCGGCGGAATCGACGCCCCCGAGGCAATGGCAGAATATACGGCCGCGAACCGATGGCAAATAAGCCCGAGACCGATTCCGTCGACAACGATGTGATGGCAGCACGCGAACAAATAGAACTCATCGGCCCGTGTCTGCAATAAGGCAAATTTGAACAGCGGCCCGCTGAGCGGCATCGGGATGCGTTGGATTGACGAGGCTATCCGATGGACTTCTGCGACCGGATCCTCGGACGCGGTGAGATCGTAGCGAGCAAGCTCGACGTGTGGGTCGTCAACTAATTTTTGGAAGACCTGGCCGTCCACCTGGAAAAAGGACGCTCTAAGCGGTTCGGCCTCGCGCACCGTCCGCCGGATCGCCCACTCGAGCAAATCAGGCTCGATCGTGCCCTCGACCAGCCCTAACAGGCCTAGCTGCCACCCCGTACTGGACTGACCTGTTTCCTGCGCAAGCCAGATATCCAGTTGTTCCCGCGTCAGCGGGAAGACGCGGTCACCAAGTTCCATTCGGCTCCCCCCACGGATTTACTGAACAAAAGCTCGACCTTCTGCCAGCCTGTCGCGCAGACTCTTGGGCCGTATATCAGTCCAGTTCTGCTCGATGTAGTCCAGACACGCAGCACGGTCCGCTTCTCCGTAAACGACCCGCCAACCGGCGGGTACATCGGCGAAGGTCGGCCACAGACTGTGTTGCTCTTCGTCGTTGACCAAGACAAAAAAGCTGCCATTGTCGTCGTCAAACGGATTGATGCTCACCGGCTCTCCAGAGCGCCTAGTCGACATGAGTGTAACCGTTCCAAACTGTACTGAAGTCCCAGAGGGTCGGTCCGGTGTTTCGGCAAAGTCCCTGGTGTGGCTCCCGATGTCGCATGAAATTGATACGCGACACCCGCTTGCGCGCTGCCTGCTTTCGCTCCCCCGCCGCGCGCAACGGTTTGGCTTTGTGGTGTTTCGTTGTCTGCTTTAGTGCCACTTTGTCAACGGAGACACGCCGCAGGCGACACAGACGACGCTCGCTACCTCGCGCGGAAATTGCCGGCCCGGTGAGCTGTAATGCGCCCACCTCGTTGCGCTCTACCCCATCGACCAGTCGTTCGTCAACCGGTTCGCCATCGCCGTCCGGCCTCCGACACACGCTGGCAAACACCTGGACGCTAAGTTTGTTGCCGGACAACGGTTCACCGCCGCGACGACCTGAACGATTCACGCAAATCCTGCGCGCGGCTACCGGTATTTTCATCCTTGCAACACTGTTGCGGTGGCGGCAATCGAGCCGGCGGGTATAGCGCCTTTCCGGCTCCCCACGCGCACTGTTAGCGTGCAGAACCGGATGGACGGTAAGGAGGCTCGGTGAAGACCCTTCCTAAAACGTTGGTATTCGGGCTCGTTGAGCCCGCGGCGTTCGGCTTGTTGATTTTTCTCGCGGCAGGCACATTCCATTACTGGCAAGCGTGGGTTTTCCTGGCGGTGTTCACTCTTTCGATGTGGATTCCGGGCGTCTACTTGCTGCGTACGAATCCCGTTGCGCTCCAGCGGCGAATGCGGGCCGGCCCGGGCGCGGAGACCCGAATGGCGCAGAAGGTCATCAGCGCCGGCTGGTTCTCGTCGCTGGCGGCCATATTCGTGCTCAGCGCCCTCGACCATCGCTTCGGCTGGTCGGTGGTGCCGACGCCGGTCTGCTTGCTTGGTGATGCGCTGGTCGCGGTTGCCCTCGTCGTGGTGATGCTGGTGGTCGTCCAAAACAGCCACGCTGCCGCGACGGTCCGCGTGGAGGACGGTCAGAAAGTGGTCTCCACCGGCCTGTATGGGCTGGTGCGCCACCCCATGTACACCGGCAATGTGATCATGATGGTCGCTATTCCCCTTGCGCTCGGTTCCTACTGGGGACTTCTCGGCGTCCTCGCCGGCCTTTTTGTGCTGGCCTTGCGCATCCGCGACGAAGAAAAGATGCTCCGGGAAGAGTTGGCGGGATACCGCGAGTACGCACAGAAAGTCCGCTATCGCCTGGTGCCGTGTATGTGGTAGCGGCCGCCGCAATGTTACTGATTGCCGGGCGGGTTCGCGGCAGGAACTTCAGCCAATAACCGGCTCAAGCTGGTAATGGTCGGCGCATCGAACAAGGCGGACACCGCCAGGCGCGTCTGAAGGACCGAGTTGACCGCGGCGATTACGCGCATCGCCGAGAGCGAGTCCCCGCCAAGGTCGAAAAACGACTCGTCGACCCCGACCCGGTCCAGGCCCAGCACTCGGGCGTAGATGTCAGCCAGGATCTGCTCGACACGGGTAGCCGGCGCGCGATAATCACAACGGGCGTCGCGGTTTTCGACGGGGGTCGGCGCCGCCCGATAGCGCCGCTCACCCTCGTCGAACAGATCCATCGACGTCCACGGCCGCGTCGGGTCTGCGGTCATGGTCGCCAACGCCTGCGTGTACCGCTCCATCAGCGCCGCGATGCTGGCCACGTCGAACACATCGGTGCGGAATTGGACGCGAAGCTCCAATTCTTTGCCGGGCCCGGCCTGCACTGCCAGCGGGTAGTGGTAGTAGTCGCGGACGCTGAACTCGGTGATGGTCGTTTCGAGTTTGTGCGCCAGCAGGGGAGTATCTATCGGGTAGTTCTCGAAGACGAACACGGTGTCGAACAGTCTGGGCAGACCGGTAAGGCGGTGAATCTCGTTGAGCGCCAAGTGCTGATGCTCGAGCGTGTCGTTGTTGGTGTCGCGCAGCTGGGCCAGCAGGTCTGCGGGCGTGGTCGCCGCGGCGAGGTTCGCCCGCACCGGGACGGTGTTGATCAACAGGCCCACCATCGATTCCGCGCCGGCCACGTCCGCCGGCCTACCGGAGACCACGGCGCCGAAGGCGACGTCACGCTGACCGGTCAGCGAGCTCAGCAGCACTGCCCAGGCGGCCTGCAGCACGGTGTTGACGGTGGTGTGGCATGAGCGGGCCAGTTTGCTGACGGCACGTGTGGTCGTCTCCGGCACGTGGAACGTGGCAACGCTTCGCGGCCCCAGCCCCAGCCGATCCGGTGGACCCACCAGTGTCGGTGTGTCGAAACCGGCCAACACCTTGCCCCAAACAGCTTGGGCGCCAGCATGATCCCGACCGGCCAACCAGGCGACAAACCGACGATACGGCGCGGCCGAGTGCAGGGGCTCCCCGCTGTAAGCGGCGAATATTTCGCTCAGCAGGATCGGCGTCGACCAGCCGTCGAGCACGATGTGGTGATTGGTGAGCACGAACCGGTGCTGGTCTGCCGCGGTGCGGATCAACGCCGCTCGGATGGCCGGCAAGTGGGCAAGGTCGCACACGGCGGCGCGTTCGGCCGCGCACAGCCGCTGGATCTGCTCGTCGATATCGGCATCCTGGGCATCCAATTCCGCATAGCGCCAAGGCACGACGGGATCGGCCGGGATGATCTGCACCGGCTCGTCGAATTCTGCGCAGAATCGGGCCGCCAGGTGCGGATGACGGCTGACCACCGTGTGCATCGCGTCGTGCAGCCGATGGGGATCGAGCGGGCCGTGCAGCGTGATGTCCAGCTGCACCGCGTACACGTCGTCGATGCCCTGCGCGACGCCGGCATGAAAGAGCAGCCCCTGCTGCAGCGGGGTCAGCGGCAACACATCGTCGATCCGGTATTGCCGTTGCAGCTCGTCGAGCTGCTGCTGGTTGAGGCGTGCGGGCGCGATATCCGACGGCGTCAACCCGCCGCCGCCGCGCCGTACATGCGCACACATGCCGGCCAGAGCCTCGAACCACAAGCGGCTCAACCGGGTGACCGCGCCCCGATCCAGGGCCGAGGGCGCCCACACCCAGTTGGCTTGCAGCTGCGGTCCGGCCTCGGCGTCGTCGATGGTCCCGGCGTTGAGCAGCACCGTATGTATCAATGGCATCGGGATGGCCGTCGCGGCGCCGGCCGGCGAGAGGTCCTCCTGACTGAACCGCCACACGTCACCGGAGGCGTAAGCTGCCGGCGCACCGAGGCGCCCCAGATAGTTGAACCCGATTGGCGGCTCGGACCCGGTCAGCTCGACGTCGGGGTTCAGATACCGCAGCAGACCATAGGTCACCGGGTCCGGAGAGGCGCGAAGCTGCTCCTTAGCGTCCTTGATCACCGCTCCCAGCTCCGCCTCGCCGGCCACCACCTGCGCCCAGGACAGCTCACCGACGGTGAGCGCCACCGGATACTTCGTCGTGAACCACCCCACGGTGTGCGACAAGTCGACATCGGCGGCCAGGTGCTCGTCACGCCCGTGGCTTTCGACGTCGATGCCGAGCGGGTCGCCGGGCTTGCCCAAGAACTGCGCCCAGGCCAACGCGAACGCGATCAACAGAATGTCGTGTATCCCGGCGTGAAACGCCGCCGGCACCTCGGCCAACAGCATCTGGGTGGTCTCGACATCCAACGACTCCGCCAGGTGTCCGGCAGTGGCGAACATGTCGACCTCCGGGCGCACCGACGGCACCGCAGCCGGGGTTGCCGCCACCTGCCGCCATGCCTGCGCCTGGTCGACGATCTCGGGGCGGCGCGCCTGCTCGGCCAGCAGTGATGCCCACCGCGCGAACGAGGTTCCCGTCACCGGCAATGTCACCTGGCGCCCGCCGCGATGCTGGGCCCAGGCAATGTTGAGGTCTTCCAACAGAATCCGCCACGACACCCCGTCGACCGCAAGGTGGTGAGCGATCACCACCAGCTGGCCAGTGGTGGCCACCCACAACGCGCTGAGCATCACCCCGGCACCCGGGTCGAGCCGCAACCGCGCCGCTACCACTGCCTCTTCGGAGAGCACGTCCACCGACTGCAGGCAAGCGCCCGCATCCACCGTGCCCGCCTCGGGCACCTGTAACGACCAGCCGCCGGCGCCGTCGTCCTCGGCGCGCAGCCGCAACATGGCGTGGCGATCCAACAGGGCCTGAAGCACGACCACCACGTCGGCCTCGGTCACTCCTTCGGGTGCCTGCAAAACCACCGTCTGGTTGAACTGCTCGATCGGGCCCTGCTGGCCGCGCAACCAACACATGATCGGGGTCGCGGGCAGCTGCCCGGTGCCGTCGTCGACCGGGCCACCCGCGCCGCCACCCACGGTGACCACCCGGGCCAGCCTCGCCACGGTCTGCTCGACGAAGATGTCGCGCGGTCGGCAGACCACTCCGGCGGCAAAGGCCAACGCCACCACCTGCATCGACAAAATGCTGTCTCCGCCGAGGTCGAAGAAGGAGTCGTCGGCTCCGACGCGGTCGAGGCCTAGGACTTGGGCGTAGATGCCGGCCAGGATCTCTTCGGTGGGGGTGGCCGGGGGGCGGTAGCGGTCGGTGTCGCTGTATTCGGGTGCGGGCAGGGCCCGTTTGTCGAGTTTGCCGTTGACCGTCAACGGCAACGCGTCAAGGACCACCACCGCCGCGGGCACCATGTAGCCCGGTAACCGCTCGGCCAGTCGGGCACGCAACCCGCCCGCATCGACACGACCGGTCACATACCCGACCAGACGCTTATCACCGGGACGGTCCTCGCGGGCGATCACCACCGCCTGCGCTACCCCGTCGCACTCGGCCAGCGCGGCCTGGACCTCGCCGAGCTCGATGCGATACCCGCGGATCTTGACCTGCTCATCGGCGCGCCCCACATACTCCAACTGCCCATCGGCGCGCCAGCGCACCAAATCCCCGCTGCGATACATCCGAGCCCCGACCCCGCCGAACGGACACGCCACAAACCGCGCCGCAGTCAAACCCGCCCGGCCCACATACCCACACGCCACCCCGTCACCGGCCACATACAACTCACCGACCACACCGGCCGGCACCGCACGCAACCACCCATCAAGCACAAAAAACCCCAGATGAGCCAACGGCACCCCAATCGGGCTGACGCTGCCCTGCACATCAGCGGCCACGATCTCCCGAAACGACGCATGCACCGTCGTCTCGGTAATCCCATACATGTTGATCAGCCGCGGCAACCCCGGATGAGCACCCAGCCACGTCCGAAGACGCTGCGGCTCAAGGGCTTCCCACCAAACACCACCGTCTCAAGCTTGAACTGAGCCCCAACTCCGGCTGCAGCGCATCGACTGCCTGCAACGCATAAAACGCCGACGGCGTCTGACTCAACACATTGACCTGCTCGCCAACCAGCACCGCATGCAACTCTTCAGGCGAACGCACCACCGCATCGGGCACCACCACCAACCGCCCACCATGCAACAACGCGCCAAAGATCTCCCACACCGAAAAGTCAAACGCCAACGAATGACACTGCGACCACACCTGACCCGCCGACAGCTCCAACTCGCCGCCGATCGACTCCAACAGCCCCACCACACTGCGATGGGTAACCGCCACCCCCTTCGGCACCCCCGTCGTGCCCGAGGTGTAAATCACATACGCCACCTCATCGGCCCCCGGCGCCGCGGGCGCCCAACCCGGCTGCGCCCCAAGCCCCGGATCATCAACATCGATCACCGCCACACCGCAGCCATCAAGCCGCCCCGCCAACTCAGCGGTGGTGATGGCGGCGACCGGGCCGGCATCACCGAGCACAAACCGCAACCGCGCCACCGGAACCCCCGGATCAACCGGCACATACGCCGCCCCCGCCTTAAGCACCGCCAACACCGCCACCACCGCCTCAACCGACCGCGGCAACAACAGCGCCACACACCGCCCCGCACCCACCCCACGACCAACCAACAAATGCGCCAACCGATTCGACGCCTCATCCAGCTCCCGATACGTCACCGAGCGACCCTGGCAGCTGATCGCCACCGCCTCCGGCGCACGAGCCACCTGCTCGGCAAACAACACCGGCACCGACACCCCGGGCCCCCCAGAACCCCCCAACACCCCCCAATTACCAACCCCACCCAAAAAACCGCGCTCACCCACATCCAACACATCAACCAACGACAACCGCCCACCCCGATCAGCCGCCATCGCCACCAACACCCGCTCCAACCGCCCCACCAACACCCCAACACCCCCCACACCAAACACATCGGTGCGGAATTCGACGATCCCGCCGATACCGGCGGGCTCTCCGTCCTCGCTCCAGCGTTCGGCCAGAAAGAACGTCAGATCCATGCGGGCGGTGTGGGTTTCGATTGGTATCTGGGTGACGTGCAGATCACCCGAACCCAGCGTGGCGGCGGCGTCGCCGGTGATTCCGGGTAGGTTCTGCCAGGCCAACATCACCTGCACGAGGGGGTGATGGGCCAGCGATCGGGCCGGGTTGAGCCGCTCGACCAGCACCTCGAACGGCGCGTCCTGGTGCTCGTAGGCGGCCAGGCTGCGCTGTCGCACCTGGGCGAGTAGTTCTGCGACGGTGGGGTCTCCGGTCAGATCAACCCGCAGCACCAAGGTGTTGACGAAAAACCCGACCAACTCGTCAAGTGCGGGGTCGCGGCGCCCGGCGATCGGAAACCCAATGGCCACATCGGAACTCGCAGTGAGCTTGGCCAGCAGCACCGCCAGCGCGGCTTGCACCACCATGAAGCTGGTCGCGTTGTTCTCCCGGGCCACCCGCGCCACCTGCTGTTGCAGCTCGGCCGACCACTCCACCGCCACCCTGGCGCCGCGGTAATCGGCAACGGCCGGGTAAGGGCGATCGGTGGGAAGCTGCAGCCGCTCGGGCATGCCGGCCAACGCGTCCTCCCAGTAGGCCAGCTGCGTGGCGATGCGGCTGTTCTTGTCGTCGAGATCGCCAAGCTGGGCGCGCTGCCACAACGTGTAGTCGGCATACTGCACCGCCAACGGCGCCCAGTCGGGGGCCTGCCCCGCGCACCTGCTGGCGTAGGCCACCCCGAGATCGCGCACGAACGGGACGATCGACCAGCCATCCGCCGCGATGTGGTGCACCACAACCACCAGTACGTGTTCATCGCCGGAAACGGCGAAAAGTCTTGTCCTCAGCGGGATCTCGACCGCCAAATCGAAACTGTGCCGGGTCGTCTCCTCGATGGCCTGCTGTAGTCGGCTTACCGGCCATGCGGTGGCATCGACGACGTCGCAACCAAACTCGGCCTGCTCGACGGGGACGATCACTTGCTGGGGTATTCCCTTGGGCGCCAAGAACAGTGTGCGCAGGCTCTCGTGGCGGCCCACCACATCGGCCAGCGCTGTCGCTAGGGCGTCGACATCCAGTCGCCCGCAGAGCCGCAGACCCACGGCGATGTTGTACACCGGTGAGGGGCCGTGCAATTGGTCGATGAACCACAGTCGCTGCTGGGCAAAGGACAACGGCACCACGGCCGGTCGTTCGACAGCTGCCAGCGGCTCCAGCCGACCCGTATCCCCGCCGATTCGGGGAGCCAACTGGGCCACTGTGGGTGCTTCGAACACTGCGCGCACCGAAAGGCCGGCGGCCAGGCCGGTGTTGATCGCGGCGACCAACCGCATGGCCGACAACGAATTGCCGCCGAGGTCGAAGAAGGAGTCGTCGGCTCCGACGCGGTCGAGGCCTAGGACTTGGGCGTAGATGCCGGCCAGGATCTCTTCGGTGGGGGTGGCCGGGGGGCGGTAGCGGTCGGTGTCGCTGTATTCGGGTGCGGGCAGGGCCCGTTTGTCGAGTTTGCCGTTGACCGTCAACGGCAACGCGTCAAGGACCACCACCGCCGCGGGCACCATGTAGCCCGGTAACCGCTCGGCCAGTCGGGCACGCAACCCGCCCGCATCGACACGACCGGTCACATACCCGACCAGACGCTTATCACCGGGACGGTCCTCGCGGGCGATCACCACCGCCTGCGCTACCCCGTCGCACTCGGCCAGCGCGGCCTGGACCTCGCCGAGCTCGATGCGATACCCGCGGATCTTGACCTGCTCATCGGCGCGCCCCACATACTCCAACTGCCCATCGGCGCGCCAGCGCACCAAATCCCCGCTGCGATACATCCGAGCCCCGACCCCGCCGAACGGACACGCCACAAACCGCGCCGCAGTCAAACCCGCCCGGCCCACATACCCACACGCCACCCCGTCACCGGCCACATACAACTCACCGACCACACCGGCCGGCACCGCACGCAACCACCCATCAAGCACAAAAAACCCCAGATGAGCCAACGGCACCCCAATCGGGCTGACGCTGCCCTGCACATCAGCGGCCACGATCTCCCGAAACGACGCATGCACCGTCGTCTCGGTAATCCCATACATGTTGATCAGCCGCGGCAACCCCGGATGAGCACCCAGCCACGTCCGAAGACGCTGCGGCTCAAGGGCTTCCCCACCAAACACCACCGTCTCAAGCTTGAACTGAGCCCCCAACTCCGGCTGCAGCGCATCGACTGCCTGCAACGCATAAAACGCCGACGGCGTCTGACTCAACACATTGACCTGCTCGCCAACCAGCACCGCATGCAACTCTTCAGGCGAACGCACCACCGCATCGGGCACCACCACCAACCGCCCACCATGCAACAACGCGCCAAAGATCTCCCACACCGAAAAGTCAAACGCCAACGAATGACACTGCGACCACACCTGACCCGCCGACAGCTCCAACTCGCCGCCGATCGACTCCAACAGCCCCACCACACTGCGATGGGTAACCGCCACCCCCTTCGGCACCCCCGTCGTGCCCGAGGTGTAAATCACATACGCCACCTCATCGGCCCCCGGCGCCGCGGGCGCCCAACCCGGCTGCGCCCCAAGCCCCGGATCATCAACATCGATCACCGCCACACCGCAGCCATCAAGCCGCCCCGCCAACTCAGCGGTGGTGATGGCGGCGACCGGGCCGGCATCACCGAGCACAAACCGCAACCGCGCCACCGGAACCCCCGGATCAACCGGCACATACGCCGCCCCCGCCTTAAGCACCGCCAACACCGCCACCACCGCCTCAACCGACCGCGGCAACAACAGCGCCACACACCGCCCCGCACCCACCCCACGACCAACCAACAAATGCGCCAACCGATTCGACGCCTCATCCAGCTCCCGATACGTCACCGAGCGACCCTGGCAGCTGATCGCCACCGCCTCCGGCGCACGAGCCACCTGCTCGGCAAACAACACCGGCACCGACACCCCCGGCCCCCCAGAACCCCCCAACACCCCCCAATTACCAACCCCACCCAAAAAACCGCGCTCACCCACATCCAACACATCAACCAACGACAACCGCCCACCCCGATCAGCCGCCATCGCCACCAACACCCGCTCCAACCGCCCCACCAACACCCCAACACCCCCCACACCAAACACATCCGCGTCGAATTCGACTCGGAGGTGCAGTTCGTCGCCTGGGCGGGCTTGCACGGTAAGCGGGTAGTGGTTGTATTCGCGGTTGTTGACCTCCGTGATGGCCAGCCCGTCGACGCTGGACAGCGCCGCGGTGTCGACGGGATAGTTTTCGAACACGAAGAGGCTGTCGAACAGTTGGTCGTGGCCGGTGACGCGGTGAATTTCGCTGAGCGCCAAGTGTTGATGTTCGAGCGTCTTGTGGTGGGCGCTCTGCAACTGGTCGAGCAGGTCGGTGGTCGTGGTTGCGGGGGTGAAGCGCACCCGCACCGGCACGGTGTTGATCAACAGCCCGACAATCGATTCCGCGCCGAACACCTCGGCCGGCCGACCCGAGACCGCGACACCGAAGACGACGTCGTGCTGGCCGGTCAACCACATCAGCAGCTGCGCGAAGGCGCCCTGCAGCACGGTGTTGACCGTCGTGTGGCATGCGCGCGCCAACTCGCTGACGGCGCGGGTGGTCTCCTCGGACAGCCGGAACGAAGCGAAGTGTCGCCGCCCTGCCCCCAGCCGGTCCGGCGGCCCGACCAACGTTGGGGTGTCGAAACCGTCGAGCACCTCGCGCCACGCCGCGTGGGCAGCGTCGAGGTCTCGATCGGCGAGCCAGGTAACGAATCTGCGGTACGGGACGGCCGGTGGCAGGCGCTGGCCGTAGTAGCTGGCGAATATTTCGCGGAGCAGGATCGGCAGCGACCAGCCATCGATCACGATGTGGTGAGCGGTGAGCACAAACCGGTACCGATCGGGTGCGACGCGGATCAACGCCGCCCGGAAGGCGGGCTGGTCGGCCAGGTCGCAGACCGCGGCGCGTTCGGTGGCGCAGGTCCGCTGCACCTGGTCCTCGACGTCGGGGTTTTGGCCGTCCAGCTCGAGATACCGCCAGGGCACCACCGAATCAGCCGGGATGATTTGCACTGGTGTGTCGAACTTTTCGGAGAAGCGTGCCGCCAGGTTGGGGTGGCGGCTGGCCACATTGTTCATGGCGTCGTGCAGCCGTTGGGCGTCAAGCGGTCCGGTCACGGTGATGTCCAGCTGCATCGCGTAGACATCGTCGTCGTTGCCCTGCGCGGCCCTGGCATGGAACAGCAGCCCCCGCTGTAGGGGGGTTAGCGGCAACACGTCAGCGATCTGCATATTGCCTCTCGAGCTCGTTGATCTGTTGTTGGCTGAGCCCGGCGAGCGCGACATCCGATGGCGTCAGCCCGCCGCCGCCGGATCGCACGTGCGTGCAGATACCGGTCAGGGCGTCAAACCACAACCGGCTCAGGCGGTTTACCTGTGCTTCGCCCAGAACCGAGGCTGCCCACGTCCAGTTGGCGTGCAAGTGCGGGCCGGCGTCGGTGTCGACAGTGACGGCATTGAGTTCCAGGGTGTGCCCCAGCGGCATCGGCACCGCGCCGGCAACTCCGGTGAGAGACAAGCCCTCTGGGCTGATGCGCCACAGGTCGCCGGACACGTCGGTCGCTGCTGCGCCTAGCCGCCCGAGATAATTGAATCCGATTGGCGGATCGGACCCGTCCAGGTCGACGTCGGTGTTCAGGTACCGAAGCAGGCCATACGTCAACGGGTCCGGCAGGGCGCGCAGCTGTTCCTTGGCGTCTTTGACCACCGTCCCCAGCGCCGCCTCGCCGGCGGTCACTTGCGCCCAGCGCAGCCCACCCACATTGAGCGACACCGGATATTTGGTGGTAAACCATCCCACGGTACGCGACAGGTCAACATCGGGGCCCAGGTCCTCGTGGCGTCCGTGGCCCTCGACGTCGATGCCGACGGGCGCGCCACCTGTGGCGAGAAACTCCGCCACCGCCAACCCGAATGCGATCAACAGGATGTCTTGGATTCCGGCACGAAACGCCGCCGGCACCTCTGTGAGCAGCATGCGGGTGATCTCCACGTCCTCCAGCGCCGCCGACAGGTGCCCGGCGCTCGCGTGGGTATCCGCGTCGGGGCACGCGGGTGGCAGCGCGGCGGGGGCGGCCGTCACTGTTCGCCAAACCTCAGCCTGCTCAACGACTTCGGCGGCATAGGCGTGCTCGGCCAGCAGTGCAGCCCACCGGGCAAACGACGTGCCGGTCACCGGCAATCGCACCTCCTGCCCGGCGCGATGCTGCGCCCACGCGATGTTGAGGTCCTCCAACAGGATTCGCCACGACACTCCGTCGACGGCCAGGTGGTGGATGATCAAGACCAGCTGTGCGGTGTCGGGCGCCCACAGCGCGCTGAGCATCGCCCCGGCGGCGGGATTCAGCCGGGCCCGCGCCTGGATCAGCGCCTCGTCGGATAGCGCCTCCACCGGATGCAGGCGCTCAGCGGCGTCCACCGAACCCGCCTCGGGCACTTGCAATGACCACGCGGCGCCGTCATCGTCGACGCGCAGCCGCAGCATGGGATGCCGATCCAGCAGGGCCTGCAGGACGACGACGACGTCGGCTTGGCTGATCCCCTTCGGGGTCTGCACCACCATCGTCTGGTTGAACTGCTCAACCGGGCCGCCGATGCTGTTGAGCCATCGCATGATTGGAGTAGCGACGACCTCGCCCACGCCTTCGTCAACCGATACATCGCCGCTGTCGGCGACGACGGCCACCTGGGCCAGCCGGGCGACGGTCTGCTCGACGAAGATGTCGCGTGGCTTGCATATCAGTCCGGCGGCACGAGCCCGCGCCACGACCTGCATGGACAGGATGCTGTCGCCGCCGAGATCGAAGAAGGAGTCGTCGACGCCGACCCTGTCGAGCCCGAGCACCTGGGCGTAGATACCGGCCAAGATCTCCTCGGTCGGGCCGGCCGGAGCCCGATACACCTGCCCACGGTAATCCGGCGCCGGCAACGCCCGAACATCAAGCTTGCCGTTAACCGTCAACGGGATCGCATCAAGGGCCACCACCGCCGCAGGCACCATCCACCCCGGCAACCGCGCCGCCAACTGCTCACGCAACCCACCCGAATCCGCATCACCAGTGAAATAACCCACCAACCGCCGATCACCAGCACGGTCCTCACGAACCACCACCACCGCCGAATCCACCCCCGCACAACCACTTAACGCAGCCTGAACCTCCCCCAACTCAATCCGATACCCACGAACCTTGACCTGCTCATCAACCCGCCCCACATACTCCAACTGCCCATCACCACGCCACCGCACCAAATCCCCCGTGCGATACATCCGCTGCCCAACCCCACCAAACGGACACGCCACAAACCGAGCCGCAGACAACCCAGCCCGCCCCCAATACCCAACCCCCACCCCAAACCAGCCACATACAACTCCCCACCACCCCACCGGCACCCGCCGCAACCACCCATCCAACACAAACAACGCCGCGGTCGATGCCGGCGCACCGATGGGCACCACATCGGCGCCGACCGGCAACGGGTGCTCATCGAGGCATACACGGTGGCCTCGGTGGGCCCGTAGGCGTTGATCACCACCCGCCCCGGCGCCCAGCGATCGACCACCTCGGCCGGGCACGGCTCACCACCGAGCAGCAACGCCACCGACTCCAAACCCTGCGGCGACAACGCACCCACCGCCGACGGAGTCTGCGTCAACACATTGACCTGTTCACCAATCAGCAAGTCGTGAAACTCATCTGGAGAAGCTGTCACCGACTCGGGCACCACCACCAGCCGGTGACCGCCAAGCAGGGCAGCCCAGATCTCCCACACCGAAAAGTCGAACGCATACGAATGACACTGCGTCCACACCTGCGCCGCCGGCAGATCCGGGGGCATCGACCGCGCCAAGTGAGCCAGGTTGCGGTGGGTGACCGCCACCCCTTTGGGCACCCCGGTCGTGCCCGAGGTGTAAATCAGATACGCAATATCGTCGGCGCCCGGCGCCGGCAGCGCCGTAACAGGCTGCCCACCAAGCCCAACATCATCAACATCGACAACCGCCACCCCATACCCGGCCACCCGCTGCGCCAACGCGGCCGTGGTGATCACCGCGACCGGCGCGGCATCGCTGAGCATGAACTCGACCCGCGCATCAGGCAATGCCGCATCGATCGGCAGATAAGCCGCACCAGACTTGAGCACCGCCAGCATCGCCACCACCGCCTGCGCGGAGCGCTCCAACAGCAGCGCCACACACTGCCCCGCACCCACCCCACGGCCAACCAACAGATGCGCCAACCGATTCGCGGCCTCATCCAGCTCCCGATACGTCAACGACACCGCACCACAGCTGATCGCCACCGCCTCCGGAGCGCGCACCACATGCTCGGCCACCAACACCGGAACCGACACCGCCGTCACCGGCCGGCTCAACACCGCCCGATTACCCACCACATCCAACCCGGCATGCTCAGCCTCACCCAGCACATCCACCGACGAGAGCGCTCGGGTCGGGTCCGCGGCCATCGCCGCCAGCACCCGCTCCAAGCGCTCCACCAACAACCGAACACTGGCGGCGTCAAACACATCGGTGCGAAACTCCACCATCCCGCAAATCCCGGCGGGCTCACCGGAGTCGGTGAAACGTTCGGCCAACGAAAACGACAGATCCATGCGGGCGGTATGAGTGTCGATCGGCACCTCGCTGACCTGCATATCACCCAACGCCAACCCGCCAACAGCATCCCCGCCACCCCCGGGCACGTTCTGCCAACCCAACATCACCTGCACCAGCGGATGATGCGCCAAGCTCCGAGCCGGATTGAGCCGCTCCACCAACACCTCGAACGGCACATCCTGATGCTCATAAGCGGCCAGGCTGCGCGCCCGCACCTGCCCCAAAACCTCAGCAACACTCGGATCGCCGGCCACATCGACCCGCAACACCAACGTATTGACAAAAAAAACCCGACCAACTCATCCAAAGCCGGATCACGCCGCCCGGCAATCGGGAAACCAACCGCCACATCGCAACTCGCGCTCAGCTTGGCCAACAACACCGCCAACGCCGCCTGCACCACCATGAAACTGGTCGCATTGTGCTCCCGGGCCACCCGCGCCACCCGCTGCTGCAACTGCGCCGACCAATCCACCTCCACCCGGGCACCACGCTGATCAGCCACCGCCGGATACGGCCGATCCGTAGGCAGATCAACACGTTCAGCCATACCCGCCAACGCATCCTGCCAATACGCCAACTGCGCACCAATCACACTGTCCGGATCATCCAAATCACCGAACTGGGCGCGCTGCCACAACGTGTAATCGGCATACTGCACCGCCAACGGCGCCCACCCCGGCGCCCGCCCCGCACACCGAGCGGCATACGCCACCCCCAAATCACGCACCAACGGAGTAACCGACCACCCATCAGCAGCGATATGGTGCACCACCGCCACCAACACATGCTCGTCATCGCCAACACGGAAAAGCCGCGCCCGCAACGGAATCTCGACAGCCAAATCAAAACAATGCCCCGCCGTCGCCTCGACCGCCTCCTGCAACCGGCCTACCGGCCACCCAGTCGCATCAACAACCTGCCAACCGAAATCAGCCCGCTCCACCGGCACCACCAACTGCCGGGCAACACCGCCAACCACCGGGAACACCGTCCGCAAACTCTCATGACGACCCACCACATCGGCCAACGCCGCACCCAACGCCCCCACATCAGCCCGCCCAACCAGCCGCAACACCACCGCCATGTTGTAAACCGGCGAAGGCCCCTGCAACTGATCGACAAACCACAACCGAGACTGCGCAAACGACAACGGCACCACCGCCGGCCGCTGCACCGCCGTCAACGGCGCCAACCCACCCCCACCCCTCACCAAGACGCGGCACCAACCGCGCCACCGTCGGCGCCTCAAACACCACACGCACCGAAACATCAACACCCAAAACAGCATTAACCGCCGCCACCAAACGCATCGCCGAAATGCTGTCCCCACCCAAATCGAAGAAGGAGTCGTCGACGCCGACCCTGTCGAGCCCGAGCACCTGGGCGTAGATACCGGCCAAGATCTCCTCGGTCGGGCCGGCCGGAGCCCGATACACCTGCCCACGGTAATCCGGCGCCGGCAACGCCCGAACATCAAGCTTGCCGTTAACCGTCAACGGGATCGCATCAAGGGCCACCACCGCCGCAGGCACCATCCACCCCGGCAACCGCGCCGCCAACTGCTCACGCAACCCACCCGAATCCGCATCACCAGTGAAATAACCCACCAACCGCCGATCACCAGCACGGTCCTCACGAACCACCACCACCGCCGAATCCACCCCCGCACAACCACTTAACGCAGCCTGAACCTCCCCCAACTCAATCCGATACCCACGAACCTTGACCTGCTCATCAACCCGCCCCACATACTCCAACTGCCCATCACCACGCCACCGCACCAAATCCCCCGTGCGATACATCCGCTGCCCAACCCCACCAAACGGACACGCCACAAACCGAGCCGCAGACAACCCAGCCCGCCCCCAATACCCAACCCCCACCCCCAAACCAGCCACATACAACTCCCCCACCACCCCCACCGGCACCCGCCGCAACCACCCATCCAACACAAACAACGCCGCGGTCGATGCCGGCGCACCGATGGGCACCACATCGGCGCCGACCGGCAACGGGGTGCTCATCGAGGCATACACGGTGGCCTCGGTGGGCCCGTAGGCGTTGATCACCACCCGCCCCGGCGCCCAGCGATCGACCACCTCGGCCGGGCACGGCTCACCACCGAGCAGCAACGCCACCGACTCCAAACCCTGCGGCGACAACGCACCCACCGCCGACGGAGTCTGCGTCAACACATTGACCTGTTCACCAATCAGCAAGTCGTGAAACTCATCTGGAGAAGCTGTCACCGACTCGGGCACCACCACCAGCCGGTGACCGCCAAGCAGGGCAGCCCAGATCTCCCACACCGAAAAGTCGAACGCATACGAATGACACTGCGTCCACACCTGCGCCGCCGGCAGATCCGGGGGCATCGACCGCGCCAAGTGAGCCAGGTTGCGGTGGGTGACCGCCACCCCTTTGGGCACCCCGGTCGTGCCCGAGGTGTAAATCAGATACGCAATATCGTCGGCGCCCGGCGCCGGCAGCGCCGTAACAGGCTGCCCACCAAGCCCAACATCATCAACATCGACAACCGCCACCCCATACCCGGCCACCCGCTGCGCCAACGCGGCCGTGGTGATCACCGCGACCGGCGCGGCATCGCTGAGCATGAACTCGACCCGCGCATCAGGCAATGCCGCATCGATCGGCAGATAAGCCGCACCAGACTTGAGCACCGCCAGCATCGCCACCACCGCCTGCGCGGAGCGCTCCAACAGCAGCGCCACACACTGCCCCGCACCCACCCCACGGCCAACCAACAGATGCGCCAACCGATTCGCGGCCTCATCCAGCTCCCGATACGTCAACGACACCGCACCACAGCTGATCGCCACCGCCTCCGGAGCGCGCACCACATGCTCGGCCACCAACACCGGAACCGACACCGCCGTCACCGGCCGGCTCAACACCGCCCGATTACCCACCACATCCAACCCGGCATGCTCAGCCTCACCCAGCACATCCACCGACGAGAGCGCTCGGGTCGGGTCCGCGGCCATCGCCGCCAGCACCCGCTCCAAGCGCTCCACCAACAACCGAACACTGGCGGCGTCAAACACATCGGTGCGAAACTCCACCATCCCGCAAATCCCGGCGGGCTCACCGGAGTCGGTGAAACGTTCGGCCAACGAAAACGACAGATCCATGCGGGCGGTATGAGTGTCGATCGGCACCTCGCTGACCTGCATATCACCCAACGCCAACCCGCCAACAGCATCCCCGCCACCCCCGGGCACGTTCTGCCAACCCAACATCACCTGCACCAGCGGATGATGCGCCAAGCTCCGAGCCGGATTGAGCCGCTCCACCAACACCTCGAACGGCACATCCTGATGCTCATAAGCGGCCAGGCTGCGCGCCCGCACCTGCCCCAAAACCTCAGCAACACTCGGATCGCCGGCCACATCGACCCGCAACACCAACGTATTGACAAAAAACCCGACCAACTCATCCAAAGCCGGATCACGCCGCCCGGCAATCGGGAAACCAACCGCCACATCGCAACTCGCGCTCAGCTTGGCCAACAACACCGCCAACGCCGCCTGCACCACCATGAAACTGGTCGCATTGTGCTCCCGGGCCACCCGCGCCACCCGCTGCTGCAACTGCGCCGACCAATCCACCTCCACCCGGGCACCACGCTGATCAGCCACCGCCGGATACGGCCGATCCGTAGGCAGATCAACACGTTCAGCCATACCCGCCAACGCATCCTGCCAATACGCCAACTGCGCACCAATCACACTGTCCGGATCATCCAAATCACCGAACTGGGCGCGCTGCCACAACGTGTAATCGGCATACTGCACCGCCAACGGCGCCCACCCCGGCGCCCGCCCCGCACACCGAGCGGCATACGCCACCCCCAAATCACGCACCAACGGAGTAACCGACCACCCATCAGCAGCGATATGGTGCACCACCGCCACCAACACATGCTCGTCATCGCCAACACGGAAAAGCCGCGCCCGCAACGGAATCTCGACAGCCAAATCAAAACAATGCCCCGCCGTCGCCTCGACCGCCTCCTGCAACCGGCCTACCGGCCACCCAGTCGCATCAACAACCTGCCAACCGAAATCAGCCCGCTCCACCGGCACCACCAACTGCCGGGCAACACCGCCAACCACCGGGAACACCGTCCGCAAACTCTCATGACGACCCACCACATCGGCCAACGCCGCACCCAACGCCCCCACATCAGCCCGCCCAACCAGCCGCAACACCACCGCCATGTTGTAAACCGGCGAAGGCCCCTGCAACTGATCGACAAACCACAACCGAGACTGCGCAAACGACAACGGCACCACCGCCGGCCGCTGCACCGCCGTCAACGGCGCCAACCCACCCCCACCCTCACCAAGACGCGGCACCAACCGCGCCACCGTCGGCGCCTCAAACACCACACGCACCGAAACATCAACACCCAAAACAGCATTAACCGCCGCCACCAAACGCATCGCCGAAATGCTGTCCCCACCCAAATCGAAGAAGGAGTCGTCGACGCCGACCCTGTCGAGCCCGAGCACCTGGGCGTAGATACCGGCCAAGATCTCCTCGGTCGGGCCGGCCGGAGCCCGATACACCTGCCCACGGTAATCCGGCGCCGGCAACGCCCGAACATCAAGCTTGCCGTTAACCGTCAACGGGATCGCATCAAGGGCCACCACCGCCGCAGGCACCATCCACCCCGGCAACCGCGCCGCCAACTGCTCACGCAACCCACCCGAATCCGCATCACCAGTGAAATAACCCACCAACCGCCGATCACCAGCACGGTCCTCACGAACCACCACCACCGCCGAATCCACCCCCGCACAACCACTTAACGCAGCCTGAACCTCCCCCCAACTCAATCCGATACCCACGAACCTTGACCTGCTCATCAACCCGCCCCACATACTCCAACTGCCCATCACCACGCCACCGCACCAAATCCCCCGTGCGATACATCCGCTGCCCAACCCCACCAAACGGACACGCCACAAACCGAGCCGCAGACAACCCAGCCCGCCCCCAATACCCAACCCCCACCCCAAACCAGCCACATACAACTCCCCCACCACCCCCACCGGCACCCGCCGCAACCACCCATCCAACACAAACAACGCCGCGCCTGGCACGCATGAACCGATCGGCGGCGTCCCCGCCCCTGGTGCCAATGGCACACTGGCCGTTGCGAACACGGTTGTTTCGGTGGGGCCGTAGACGTTGAGCACCACCCGCCCCGGCGCCCAGCGATCCACCAATGCGGTGGGACACGGCTCAGCTCCGACCACCAATGCCGCCGACTCCAAACCCTGCGGCGACAACGCACTCAGCGCCGACGGAGTCTGCGTCAGGACGCTGACGCGCTCTGTGACGAGTAAGTCGTGGAAGTCTTTTGCTGAGCGTGTCACCGAATCGGGGACCACCACCAGCCGGCCACCGAAGAACAGTGCGCCCCAGATCTCCCACACCGAAAAGTCGAACGCATACGAATGGAACTGTGTCCACACCTGTCCGGCGTGTGGGTGCAGGCCGGCGTCGAACGAGTCGAACAGTCGGGTGACGTTGTGGTGGGTGACGGCAACGCCTTTAGGGACACCGGTAGTGCCCGATGTGTAGATGATGTGGGCGAGGTCGTCGGGCGCTGGTGCCGGCAGCGCCGTAACAGGCTGCCCACCAAGCCCAGCATCATCAACATCGACAACCTGTATCTCACAGCCGTCGAGTCGCCCGGCGAGCTCAGCGGTGGTGATCGCGACGATCGGTTCGGCGTCGTCGATCATGAACCGGATGCGGGCCGGCGGTACCGCTGGGTCGATCGGCAGATAGGCCGCACCGGACTTGAGCACCGCCAGAATTGCGACGACCGCCTCGGCCGATCGGGTAAACAGCAGCGCCACCCGCTCGCCCGGACCTACACCTCGCTCAGCGAGCAAGTGCGCCAACCGATTCGCGGCCTCATCCAGCTCCCGATACGTCAACGAGCGACCCTGGCAGCTCAGTGCCACCGCATCCGGTGTGCGGGTCACCTGTTCGGCGAACAACACCGGAATCGTCGCTCCGGACGTAGGCCGGTTCAGCACTGCCCGATTACCCCAGCCGTCCAGCCGGGCGTGCTCGTCAGCATCGAGCAGATCCATCGACGAGAGCGCTCGGGTCGGGTTCGCGGTCATCGCCGCCAGCACCCGCTCCAACCGGCCGACGAGTGATTCGATGTATTCGGGGTCGAACACCTCGGTGTCGTATTCGACACGCAGGCCAAGTTCGTGACCGGGGATGGCTTGCATTGTCAGCGGGTAGTCGGTCGATTCGCGGCTGGTGAACCCGGTGATGGCCGGCCCGTCGACCCCCGACATTGCGCTGGTTTCGATGGGGTAGTTCTCGAACACCATCAGGGTGTCGAACAGTTGGTCGTGGCCGGTGATGCGGTGAATCTCGTTCAGCGATAGATGTTGGTGCTCAAGGGTGTTGGCGTGGACTCGCTGCAGTTGGTCGAGCAGTTCGACGGTTGTGGTTTCGGCGGTGATGCGCGCCCGCATCGGTATCGTGTTGATCAGCAAACCGACCATCGAGTCCGCGCCGGGCACCTCGGCGGGCCGGCCGGAGACCGTGGTGCCGAATGCGACATCGTGCTGGCCGGTCAGCCACGTCAGCAGCTGCGCCCAGCCGGCCTGCAGCACGGTGTTGAGCGTGGTGTGGTGTGCGCGGGCCAGTTCGTTGAGCGAGCCAGTGATGTTCTCGGGCAGTCGATATGAGAGGACGCCTCGCTGCGCCGGCTTTGGGTTTTGCGGCGGGCCGACCAGAGTGGGGGTGTCAAATCCCGCCAGCACTTCGCGCCAGGCAGTGCGGGCACCTTCATGGTCACGCTCGGCCAGCCACGTGATGAACCTGCGGAATGGCACCGCGGCGGGCAGCCGTTGTCCGTGATAGCCGGCAAAGATTTCCTGCAGCAGGATTGGCAGCGACCAACCATCGAGCACGATGTGGTGATTGGTCAGCACGAAGCGGTGCCGTTCCGGCGCGGTGCGGATCAACGCGACCCGAAAAGCCGGCGGATTGGCCAGGTCGCAGACCGCGGCGCGTTCGGCGGCGCAGAGCTGTTCGATTTGTTCGTCGGGGGCGGCGTTATTCTCAAGATCGACGTATCGCCAAGGGGCTTCGGGATTGGCCGGGATGAGCTGCACCGGCGGGTCGAACTGTTCGCAGAATCGGGCCGCCAGTTGCGGATGGCGGTTGATCACCGCGTGCACCGCATCGCGTAGCCGTTGATGATCGAGCCGGCCGCTCAAGGTGATATCCAGTTGCACCGCATAGAGATCGCGGTCGTGCCCACTGCGGGCGTGAAAGAGCAGGCCCTGCTGCAAGGGCGTCAGCGGTAATACGTCCACGATGGGATAGTGGCGCTCGAGCTCGTCGATCTGCGGCTGGCTCAGGCGGGCCGGGGCGATATCCGACGGGGTGAGGCCGCCGCCACCGGCCCGCACGTGCGCACAGATTCCGGACAGGGCGTCGACCCACAGCCGGCTCAGCCGGCTGGCCTGAGTTTCAGTGAAACACGATGGCGCCCAAGCTAAGTCGGCGTGCAGGTGCGGGCCGGCGTCGGTATCGACGGTGCCCGCGTTGAGCTCCACGGTATGCGCCAACGGCATCGGTATCGCCGCGCTCGAGCCCGCGAACAACAGGCCTTCCTGGCAGATCCGCCAAACTTCGCGGGAGGCGATACCGGCGCCAAGACGCCCGAAGTAGTTGAATCCTATCGGCGGCTCGGGCTGCGCCAGGTCGACATCGCTGTTCAGATAACGCAGCACGCCGTAGGTCAGGCCGTCCGGGAGAGCGTGCAGTTGCTCTTTGGCGTCTTTGATCACCGCCCCGAGCGCCGCCTCACCGGCGATCACTTGGCTCCAGCGCAGTCCGCCCAGTTTCAGCGCCACCGGGTACTTGGTGGTGAACCACCCGACGGTGCGCGACAGGTCGACGTCGGGTGCCAGATCTTCGTGGCGGCCATGGCCCTCGACGTCGATGCCGATCGGTGCGTCACCAGTGCCCAGAAACTCCGTCAACGCCAACCCGAATGCGATCAGCAGGATGTCCTGCACCCCGGCGTGAAACGCCGCCGCTACGTCACCGAGCAGCATCGTTGTCGTCTGGGCATCCAGCGAGACTGACAGATGGCCGGCGCTCGCATAGGTATCCACGTCCGGCTGAACCGCTGGCAGTGCCGGCGGGGTCGCCACCACCTGTTTCCAGACTTCCGCGTGGGCGACGACGTCCGGAGCGTGGGCGTGCTCGCTGAGAAGCTTCGCCCACCTGGCAAATGACGTTCCGCTGGCCGGCAGCGCCACCGGTTTCCCACTGCGATGCTGGGCCCACGCAATGTTCAGGTCTCCCAACAGAATTCGCCACGACACCCCGTCGACTGCCAGGTGGTGAACGATCAATGCCAGCTGGCTCGTCGAGGCCACCCACAGCGCGCTGAGCATCACCCCGGCGGAAGGGTTCAAACGCGACCGCGCCTCGACGAGCCCCTCGTCGGACAATGCGTCGACGGTGTGCAGGCAAGCGTGTGCGTCCACCGATCCGGCCTCGGGCACTGTCAGCACCCAGCCGCCGTCGTCGATGCGCGCGCGCAGCATGGCGTGCCGATCCAGCAACGCCTGCAACAGCAGCACTGCATCCGCTTCGCATGCGTCTGGCGGGGCCTGGATCAGCACGGTTTGATTGAACTGATCCACCGGGCCGTCAATGCTGTTCAGCCAGCGCATGATCGGGGTTGGGATGACCTCGCCTACGCCCTCGTCGACCGGGCCGCCGGCACCGGCTGTGTCGGCCACCCGTGCCAGGTGGGCCACAGTCTGCTCGACGAACACATCGCGCGGCCGGAACAGCAGACCCGCGGCCCGCGCTCGCGCCACCACCTGCATCGCCGAGATGCTGTCCCCGCCCAAATCGAAGAAGGAGTCGTCGACGCCGACGCGCTCCAGCCCGAGCACTCGGGCGTAAATGCCGGCCAGGACCTCCTCGACCATCGTGGCCGGGGCGCGGTACCGGTCGCCGGTGGTGTATTCGGGGGCCGGCAGGGCGCGGGTGTCGAGTTTGCCGTTGGGTGTCAACGGCCAACTGTCCAGCGCCATGATCGCGACCGGCACCATGTACGCCGGCAGCCGCTCACCGAGTTGGGCGCGGATGTCGGTCGGGTCGGCGGTGCCGGTGATGTAGCCGACCAGGCGCTTGTCACCCGGGCGGTCCTCGCGCGCGATCACCGCCGCCTGCTCGACGCCGTCCAAAGCGATTAGCGCGGCCTGGATTTCGCCCAGCTCGATGCGATAACCGCGGATCTTGACCTGCTCGTCGACGCGGCCCAGATAATCCAGCTGCCCATCTGCGCGCCAACGCACCAAATCGCCGGTCCGATACATGCGCGCCCCCGCACCGCCGAACGGGCACGCCACGAACCGCGACGCCGTCAACGCACTACGTCCCGCATACCCGGCGGTCACCCCGGCGCCGGCCACATACAACTCGCCGACCACACCGACCGGCGCCGGCCGCAGCCAGCCATCGAGCACGAACAACGCCGCACCCGGCACCGGCGAACCGATCGGCGGCGCCCCGGACCCCGGCGTCAGCGGGGCACTGATCGCGACACACATCGTGGTCTCCGTGGGGCCGTAGGCGTTGACCATCAACCGCCCCGACGCCCACCGGTCCACCACCTCGGCCGAACATGCCTCACCGACCGTCACCAGTGCCACGGAGTCGAAGTCCTCAGGCGAAAGCACGTGCAGGGCCGACGGAGTCTGCGTCAGCACGTCGACCTGTTCGTCAATCAGCAGGGCGCGCAACTCTTCCGGGGAACCGGTCACCGCCTCGGGCGCCACCACCACCCGACCGCCACGCAACAACGCGCCAAAGATCTCCCACACCGACACGTCGAACGCCAGGGAGTGAGCGTGCAACCACACCCCCGTCGCCGGCAGACCCGCATCCAACGACCCCAGCAAACGGGTGACGTTGCGGTGGGTGACCGCAACGCCTTTCGGAACTCCGGTGGTCCCCGAGGTGTAAATCAGGTAGGCAATGTCGTCTGCGGCTGGCGCAGGCAGTGCTGTGGCGGGCTGCGCGCCAATGCAGGGGTCGTCGACGTCGACGACCGGCATGTCGAACCCGGCCAGCCGTTCCGCCAAATCCGCGGTGGTGACGGCGGCGACCGGTGTGGCATCGCCAACCACGAACCCGATGCGGGCCGCCGGCACGGTGGGGTCGATCGGCAGATATGCTGCCCCGGTTTTCAGTACCGCCAGGATCGCCACGACCGCCTCGACGGACCGCGACAATAGCAGTGCCACACACTGCCCCGATCCCGCGCCTTCGGCAACAAGCATGTGCGCCAACCGGTTCGACGCCTCGTCGAGCTCGCGGTAGGTCATCGACTGACCTTGGCAGCGAATTGCCACTGCCTCCGGTGCGCGGGCCACCCATGCTGCGAACAACTCGGGAATCGACGGCGCCGACGGTTCGGGCCGGGTCAGCACCGCCCGGTTGGCCACCGCATCCAGCCGGGCACGCTCCCTCTCGTCGAGCAGATCCACCGACGACCACATCGCCCCCGGATCGGCGGTGATGGCTTCCAGCACACGCCGCAGCCGCGCGGCCAGCTTCTCGACGCTGGCCGCGCCGAACGCGTCAGTTCGGAACTCCACCTCCCCGCCGATCCCGGCGGGCGCACCGGCCTCGGTCCAGCGCTCGGTCAGGGAGAACACCAAATCCATGCGGGCAGAACGGGTTTCCACAGGAACCGGCGTGGCCTCCAGATCGGCCAAGGTCAGCTGTGCCGGCTGGTTCTGCCATGCCAACGCCACCTGCACCAGCGGATGATGGGACAGGCTTCGCGCGGGGTTGAGCCGCTCGACCAGCACCTCGAACGGCACGTCTTGGTGTTCGTAGGCAGCCAGGGCGCGCTGTCGCACCTGAACCAAAAGCTCAGCGACACTGCGGTCTTCGGACATGTCGATCCGCAGCACCAGCGTGTTGACGAAAAACCCGACCAACTCGTCGAGGGCGGGGTCGCGGCGCCCGGCGATCGGGAAACCCACCGCCACATCAGGACTCGCGCTGAGCTTGGCCAGCAGCACGACCAACGCGGCCTGCACCACCATGAAGCTCGTCGCATTGTGCTCCCGGGCCACCCGCGCCACCCGCTGCTGCAACTCGGCCGGCCAGTCCACCGCCACGCCGGCGCCACGGTGATCGGCCACCGGCGGATAGGGCCGATCGGTGGGCAACTGCAGCCGCTCCGGCAGGCCGGCCAGGACGTCCTGCCAGTAGGCCAGCTGTGCGGCGATCGGACTCCCGCTGTCGTCCAGATCGCCGAATTGCGCGCGCTGCCAAAGCGTGTAGTCGACGTACTGCACGGGCAACGGCGCCCACTCGGGCACCCGGCCCGCCCGCCGGCTGGCATAGGCCGCACCCAGATCACGCACCAGCGGAGTGATCGACCAGCCGTCGGCGGCGATGTGGTGCACCACCGCCACCAACACATGCTCATCCTCGTCAAGACGCAAAAGCCTCGCCCGCAAAGGAATTTCAGCGGTCAAGTCGAAGGTGTGCCGTGCCGTTTCGTCGATGGCCTCTTGCAGCCGGCTGTCCGGCCACCCGGTGGCGTCGACGACGTCCCAGCCAAAATCGGCCTGCTCGACAGGCAGGACCACCTGCTGGGGTATTCCGTCGCGCGCCGAAAACACTGTCCGCAGGCTTTCGTGGCGGCTCACCGCATCGCGTAGCGCGTCACCCAAGGCGTCGACATCCAGCGGTCCCCGCAGCCGCAATGCTGTCGTCATGTTGTAGGCCGGGGACGGCCCCTGCACCTGGTCCAGAACCCAGAGCCGGGATTGGGCAAACGACAAGGGCACCACCGCCGGTCGCGGCATAGCTGCCAACGGCTCCAGCCGCCTCGCGCCGTCACCAATGTGCAGCGCCAGCTGGGCGACCGTGGGCGCGTCGAACACGGCACGCACCGCAAGCCCGGCACCCAGAGATTTGTTGATTGCGGCAACCAGACGCATTGCGGACAGCGAATCCCCGCCGAGTTCGAAGAAGGAGTCGTCGCGCCCGACCCGCTCGAGCCCGAGAACTCGGGCATAGATGCCGGTGAGGATCTCCTCGACCGCGTTGGCCGGCGCGCGATAGTCACCGCGGTTGTAGTCGGGGGCCGGCAGGGCCCGTTTGTCGAGCTTGCCGTTCACCGTCAAAGGCAGCGTCTCGATCGCCACCACTGCGGCGGGCACCATGTAGCTTGGCAGCCGCTCGGACAGCTTCTCGCGTGTGCCGGCCGGGTCCGCGGTGCCGGTGATGTAGCCAACCAGCCGTTTGTCGCCGGGGCGATCCTCGCGGGTGATCACCACCGCCTGGTCCACGCCGTCGAGCGCGTTCAGCGCCGCCTGCACCTCACCGAGTTCGATGCGATACCCACGGATCTTGACCTGCTCATCGGCACGGCCCAGATAATCCAGCTGGCCATCGGTACGCCACCGCACCAGATCGCCGGTGCGATACATCCGCTCACCGAACCCATCGAATGGGCAGGCCACAAACCGCGACGCGGTCAACCCGGGTCGCCGCACGTAGCCACATCCCACGCCGGCGCCGGCCACGTACAGCTCCCCGACTGCACCGGGCGGCACCGGGCGCAGCCAACCGTCGAGCACGAACAGCGCCGCTCCTGCTACCGGCGCACCGATAGGCACGACTCCCGAGCCGGCTGTCAGCGGCGCACTGATCGCCGCGTACACGGTGGTCTCGGTGGGACCGTAGGCGTTGATCATCATCCGCGCCGAAGCCCACCGATCCACCAGCTCGGGTGGGCAGGCCTCTCCGGCCACCACCAACGCCGCCGACTCCAAACCCTGCGGCGAGAGCATCCCCGCTGCCGAAGGCGTCTGGCATAAAACGTCGACTCGTTCGTCAATCAGCAAGGCGTGCAAGTCATCCGGCGAGCCGGCCACCGGCTCGGGGACCACCACGAGTCGCCCGCCGTGTAGCAGCGCGCCGAAGATCTCCCACACCGAGACGTCGAAGCTGTACGAGTGCCACTGCGACCACACGCCCGATGCCTGCAGGTCGGCGTCCACGGTGTCGAACAGTCGAGCCACGTTGTGGTGAGTGATGGCAACCCCTTTGGGCACGCCGGTGGTACCCGAGGTGTAGATCAGGTAGGCGACGTCGTCGGGGGCCGGCGCCGGCAGCGCGGTGACGGGCTGGGCCTCCAGTGCGGGATCATCGATATCGATGACTCGCAGGTCGCATCCGTCCAGCCGGGATCGCAGCCCGGTTGTGCTGAGCGCGACGATCGGTGCGGCATCGGCCACCATGAACAGGATGCGCGCCAGCGGCAACGCCGGGTCGATCGGCAGGTAGGCCGCCCCGGTCTTCAGCACTGCCAGGATGGCGACGACGGCCTCTGCCGACCGCGAAAATAGCAGTGCCACATACTGTCCCGGGCCTACGCCGTGGTCGGCCAGCAGGTGCGCCAACCGGTTCGACGTCTCGTCGAGCTCGCGGTAGGTCATGGAACGGCCCTCGTAGCTGACCGCCACTGCCTGCGGAGTGCGCGCGACCTGTTCGGTGAACAACTCCGGAACCGATGCTGCGTGCGGTGCGGGCCGGGTCAACACGGTCCGGTTGCCCCACTCACGCAGCCGGGCATGCTCACCGGCATCCAAGACATCCATCGCCGAGAGCCGCCGGGCCGGGTCGACGGTCATCGCGACCAGTGTGCGCTGCAGCCGCTCGATCAGTGTCTGGATGCCGGCCTGGCCGAACAGGTCGGTGTCGTATTCGACGCGCAGGCTTAGTTGCTCGCCGGGCAGGGCCTGCACCGCAAGCGGGTAGTGGTTGTACTCGTGGTTGCTGAATTCGGTGATGGTCAACCCGTCGGCGCCCGACAAGGCGCCCGTGTCGATCGGATAGTTCTCGAACACGAATAGGGTGTCGAACAGCTGGTCGTGGCCCGTGACGCGGTGAATGTCGCCGAGTCCCAGATGCTGATGCTCGAGTGTGTCGTTGTACGCAGCTTGCAGCCGTCCCAACAGATCTGCGGTAGTGGTTGCAGACGTGATCTGCGCGCGGACCGGCACCGTGTTGATGAACAGGCCCACCATCGAATCCGCGCCGGCGATCTCGGCTGGCCTGCCAGAGACCGCGATACCGAAGGCGACGTCGTGCTGTCCGGTCAGCGTGGTCAGCAGCAACGCCCAGCCGCCCTGCAGCACGGTGTTGACGGTGGTGTGATGCGCCCGCGCCAGCTCAGCGAGGGCGCGCGTGATCGGCTCGGGTACCCCGAAGGTGGCGACGGCGCGCCGCCCCGGCTCCAGCCGATCTGGCGGGCCGACCAAGGTGGGGGTGTCAAAACCGGCAAACACGTTGCGCCACAACGCTTGGGCGCTGGCAACGTCGCGCTCGGCCAGCCAGGTGACGAAGCGGCGGTACGGCACTGCGGGGGCGAGCCGCTGCTGGTGATAGCCGGCGAATATTTCCTGCACCAGGATCGGCAGCGACCACCCGTCCAGCACGATGTGGTGATAGCTCAGCACAAGCAGGTGCCGATCTTCGGCGGTGCGAAGCAGCGCGGCCCGAAACGCCGGCTGGTCGGCGAACTCGCATACCGCGGCGCGTTCGGCCGCACGCACCTGCCGGATCTGCTCGTCGATGTCGGCGTCGAGTTCCAGGTAGCGCCATGGCATCTCGGGATCGGCGGGAATGAGTTGCACCGGTTCGTCGAATTGTTGGCGGAATCGGGCGGCCAAGTTGGGATGCCGGGTCACCACGGTGTGCACGGCGTCGCGCAGCCGCTGCTGGTCGAGCGGGCCGCTCAACGTGATCTCCAGCTGCATCGCGTAGACGTCGTCGTTGCCCTGCGCGGTGCTGGCATGAAACAGCAGGCCCTGTTGCATCGGGGTCAGCGGCAACACATCGGCGATCCGGTAGTGCCGCTGCAGTTCGTCGATCTCGTGCTGGCTCAGGCGGGCGGGGGCGATATCCGAGGGCGTCAGCCCGCCTCCGCCGCGGCGCACATGCGCGCAGATCCCCGCGAGTGCGTCGAACCACAACCGGCTCAACTCACCGATTTGCGCCTCATCCAATACCGAGGACGCCCAGATCCAGTCGGCGTGCAGCTGCGGACCGGAATCGGTGTCCACCGTGGCGGCGTTGAGCTCCACGGTGTGCATCAGCGGCATGGGCACCGCGGATGCGGCGCCGGTGAGCGACACGCCTTCCTCGCTGATTCGCCAAAGATCGTCGGCCTCGGCGGCCGAAAGACCGAGCCGCCCAAGGTAGTTGAAGCCGATCGGCGGGTCCGAGCCGGCCAAGTCGACCTCGGTGTTCAGGTAACGCAGCACACCGTAGGTCAGCTCGTTAGGCAGGGCGCGCAGCTGCTCCTTGACGTCTTTGAGTACGGCTCCCAGCCCGGCCTCGCCGGCCACCACCTGCCCCCAGGACAGCCCCGTCAGATTCAGCGACACCGGATATTTGGTGGTGAACCAGCCCACCGTGCGCGACAGGTCGACATCGGCAGCGAGTTCCTCGTGCCTGCCATGACCCTCCACGTCGACGCCGATCGGCGCCCCACCAGCGCGGAAGAACTCCGTCAACGCCAACCCGAACGCGATCAGCAGGATGTCGTGCACCCCGGCGTGAAACGCCGCCGGCACCTCGGCCAGCAGCATGCGGGTGGTTTCCACATCCAGCTCCGTCGACAGGTGCCCGGCGCTTTCATAGGTATCGACCTCCGGGCGCACCGCCGGCAGCACCGCAGGCGCCGTCGCCGCCTGCCGCCACGCCTCGACCTGTGCCAGCGCATCCGGGTGGCACGCGTACTCGGCGAGCAGCGATGACCACCGCGCAAACGACGTCTCCGGAGTCGGCAACGCGATCGGCTGGCCCGCCCGGTGCTGGGTCCAGGCAGTGTTGAGGTCTTCCAACAGGATTCGCCACGACACCCCGTCGACGGCGAGATGATGAATGATCAACGCCAGCTGGCCCGCCGAGGCCACCCACAGCGCGCTGAGCATCACCCCGGCGGCCGGGTTCAACCGGGATCGCGCCGCCGTCACCGCCTGTACCGACAACACGTCCACCGAGTGCAGGCAGTCGCCAGCCTGCACAGACCCGGCGTCGGGCACCCACAGTGACCAATCCCCGTCGCCGCCATCCGTGACGCGCGCCCGCAACATGGCGTGCCGATCCAGCAGCGCCTGCAACAGCGTCACCACATCGGCCTCGCTCACCCCCGGCGGGGCCTGCAAGAGCATCGTTTGGTTGAACTGATCCACCGGGCCGGGCACGCCGGCCAGCCAGCGCATGATCGGGGTGGCCAGCACCTGTCCGATGCCCTCGTCGACGGGGCCGCCAGCGGCGTCGGCCACCCGGGTCACCCGGGCCAGCCGGGCCACGGTCTGCTCGACGAACACATCACGCGGCCGACACAACAGACCGGCGGCGCGTGCCTGCGAGGCCACCTGCATCGACAAGATGGAATCGCCGCCGAGTTCGAAGAAGGAGTCGTCGACGCCGACTCGCTCGAGCCCGAGGACTTTGGCGTAGATGCCGGCCAGCAGTTCTTCGATGGCGTTGGCCGGGGCGCGGTAGCGATCGGCGTCGGCGTATTCCGGTGCCGGCAGCGCCCGCTTGTCGAGTTTCCCGTTGACCGTCAACGGGATAACGTCAAGCGCCACAATGGCCGCCGGCACCATATAGGCGGGCAACCGTTCGGCCAGTGCGGCACGCGCGGTCACCGGGTCGACGGTGCCGGTCACGTATCCCACCAACCGCTTGTCACCTGGGCGGTCCTCGCGGGCTATCACCGCGGCCTGATCTACTCCCTCAAGCGCACTCAGCGCGGCCTGCACCTCGCCGAGTTCGATGCGATATCCGCGGATCTTGACCTGCTCGTCGGCGCGCCCCAAATAGCTCAACTGCCCATCAGCATCCCAACGCACCAGATCCCCGGTGCGATACATCCGCTGCCCCGGCGCCCCGAACGGGCACGCCACAAACCGCGACGACGTCAACCCCGCGCGGCGCACATAGCCATATGCCAGCCCGGCACCGGCCACATACAGCTCGCCGACGACACCGGCGGGCACCGGACGCAACCATCCGTCCAGCACGAAAAACCCGAGGTGGGCCAACGGGACCCCCACCGGGCTGGCGGGACTGTCGATGTCGCCAGGAGTGATTTCGCGCAACGATGCATGCACCGTGGTCTCGGTGGTGCCGTACATGTTGATCAGACGCGGCAATCCCGGGTGGTTGTCGCTCCACGTCCGAAGACGTTGCGGCTCAAGCGCTTCCCCGGCAAACACCACCGTCTCGAGCTTGAGCTGACGACCCAATTCCGGTGCCAGCGCATCAGCAGTCTGCAACGCATAAAACGCCGACGGCGTCTGGCTCAATACGTTGACTTGTTCGGCGACAAGCAAGGCATGGAAGTCTTCCGGCGAGCGGGCCACCACCTCGGGCACCACCACCAGTCGCCCACCGCTCAGCAGCGCACCGAAGATTTCCCACACCGAGACGTCAAAAGCCAACGAATGCCACTGCGACCACACCGCGGTGCGCTCCACGTCGTCGTCGACGGATTCCAGCAGGTGAGTCACGTTGGAGTGGGTGACGGCCACTCCTTTGGGCACGCCCGTGGTGCCCGAGGTGTAGATGACGTACGCGACGTCATCAGCAGTCGCCACCGGCAAAGCAGAACTGGGCTGCGCACTCATCGCCGGGTCATCGACATCGATGACGTGTACGTCGAAACCATCCAGCCGATCGGCTAACCGGGCAGTGGTGATTGCTGCGACGGGCGCGGCATCGCGTACGACGAACTCGACCCGGGCCGCCGGGACCGCCGGATCGATCGGCACATAGGCCGCCCCCGTCTTCAGGACCGCCAAAATCGCCGCGACCGCTTCAGCGGAGCGAGGCAACAGCAGCGCGACGCACTGGCCGGGGCCCACACCGTGGTGGGTCAGCAGGTGCGCCAACCTGTTCGACGCCTCATCGAGTTGCCGGTATGTCATCGACAGGCCCTCGAAGGTCACCGCCACCGCATCGGGAACGCGGGCGACCTGCGCGGCAAACAGGGCCGGAATCGACGACGGCGCAGTCGGCGGCGCAGTCAACACCGCCTCGTTGCCCCACCCGTGCAGTCGGGCGCGCTCACCGGCATCCACTACCTCGATTGACGACAGCGCTCGCGCCGGGTCGGCGGTCATCGCGAGCATGACCCGTTCCAGCCGGCCCACTAGACCGTGGACATCACAATCGGCAAGCAATTGTCCCGGCCCGGCGGTGTCGAGAAAAAGTTGATCCTCGGCGCGGATAAACCACAGCTCGAGCTGATCCTCGAAGCCAGAATGGGTGACGGCTCCAGATCCAGCCGCACCGCCGAAATCCGCTAGGCGCGTGGTCGGAATGAAATTCAGGAGAACCCGATTCGACGGCTGCTGGGAGCCGCGCGGCCGCGACCTGTTCTCGAGAACACGCACTGGGAAACGCTGATGCTCCAGCGCCTCCTGCATTCGCGCATCGACGTGTTCGCAAAAAGCGGCCACCGCCTGCCATGGGGAAGCCTTCAAAACCAGTGGTACAACCCCGGAAACCATCCCGGGCACCGTGGTGGTTTCCGGAAGCACCCGTCTGCTCACCGGAAAGTCGAACACCACCTCCGAGCCCTCGACGTCGCACCCTCGCACCAGCAGCGCGCAGGCCGCGGTGATCACCGAGGCTCGACGCACCCCCAGCGCCCGCGACAATTGGGTGATCTCCGCAACGACGTCGGGGCCCAATTGAACGGGCGCAGAGGACTCGCCGGCGTCGCGCCCGCCGGCCGTACGCGCCGGCTGGTAACGCGGTTGGCTTTCAGGCGGAAGGTTGTTGGCCCAATAGGTCTTGTCAGCGAGGTAATCGGCCGAGGCCTCGTAGTCCGACTCGCATTCGACCAAGCTTCTCAGCGACCCGAAAAAGGCGGGCGGAACCGGCGTCCCCGAGGCCATCGCAGAATAGACGGTCGCAATCCGATGCGAAATAAGGCCAATGCCGATCCCGTCTATCACCAAATGATGGCAGCACACGAACAAATAGAATTCATCGATCGCGGTTTGGAACAGCGCAAATTTGAATAGCGGCCCGGTCAGCGGCATCAGCGTGCGCTGAATCGAATACGCCAGCCGATATGCGTCTCGCGCGGGGTCGTGCGAGCCCGTGAGGTCGTAGCGAGCGAGCTCGACGTCCGGATAATCAACGGCCTTTTGGAAAACGCGGCCATCAACCTCGAAAAAGGTAGCTCTGAGCGGTTCGGCCTCGGCCACCACTTGACGGACCGCCTTGGCAAGCAACTCGGGGTCGAGGACGCCCTCGATTCGCCCGAGCATGCCCAGCTGCCACTTGGCGTCTAAGGTGCCCGTTTCCTGCGCAAGCCAGATGTCGAGCTGGCTCCGCGTAAGCGGCAATGCACGATCATCAAGTGCCATCGAGGCTTTCACCACTTACGGTGTGAAAGCCCGCCCCCAGCCAACGTCCCCCCAGACTCTTCTGTCATATATCGGTCCAGCTGTTCGGTCAGATCGATGCTCACCAGCTCTCCAGACGTCTAGTCGACACGCGTCGAACGAACCATACTGGAGGCCACAGCTTTGGTCCGCTTTTTTGTAAAAGCTTCCAGGTTCCCGGAATGTGACCTGCCTCACAAAGGCGTGAGCGGCGCTCCCGGTGCTGCCCGGCAACAGCAAGTCGAGGTGTCGTAGCGGCAAGGATGGCTTATTGGAGAATTATTGGAGTTTGATTAGAGAATTCGTCGGCGCAAGAGACAGGCTTTCACGTCATCGACCATTACGCCGAGCGAATTCCTCCACGAGATCAGCAGCCGCCACGACGCTTTCGGTCGCTTTGGTCATCCGGGTGGCGATCTCGCGGGCACGGCTGACGTAATCCGGAGCCAGGATCCGCCGCAGGTCCGCGACCAACGTTTTCTCGGTGGTGGTCGAAAAGCGTCGGGAGGTGCCGACCTTCAGTCGTTTGACCCGACTTCCCCACACCGTCTGGTCGATGTCCGTCGAGAGGATCAACGTGGGCACTCCGGCGCGTAGGCCGGTGGCGGTCGTGCCGGTGCCGCCGTGATGCACGACCGCGCGGCACGTCGGAAAGACGGCCGCGAGATTCGCCGCGCCGACCAATTTGACGTGCTCGAAATGGGGGACGTCGCTGAAGTCGCTCCAGCCGGCGCACACCAACGCTCGCTCGCCCAACTGCGCGCACACCGCGCTGATCATGCCGAGCGTCGCGGCCGGAGATTCGACCGGGACACTGCCAAAGCCGAAGTAGATCGGCGGTGTCCCGGCCGCGATCCATGACGCGATTTCTTCGTCGGCGTCGGTGGGCAACTCCATCGTCAGCGCGCCCACAAACGGCCGCCGGCAATCGAGCGTCGCCCATTCGGCAGCCAGCCTCGGGAAGCAAACCTCGTCGTAGGCTTGGATTTCCAGCCATCCGTTCTTGGCCATGCGCTGCGGCACAGAACTCGTGGCCTTCGACAGGCCTAGCGCGCGACGCTGCGTGTCCTCAACCCGTTTGGCCAGCCGCCACGAAAGCCACCAAAAGACCCTCATGGCGGAGCGGCCCAGCCACGACGGCACGAACCGCAAGAACTGGCCGCTGGCCCGCACCGGGAAAATGTGCACGCTCGCCAACGGAATGCCGTAGTACTCGGCGACGTTGGCAGCGGGCTGCTCGAAATTCAGGCCGGTGACAAGCAGGTCAGCGCCGTTCGCAAGCGACGTCAGCGTCGCGCAGATCTCTTCCCAGCGCTCGATGACCGGCTGGGCGATTTCGCGCCGCAACCTGATCAGATCCCGTATCCGCCAGAAGTTGCCGAAGAAGTAGGTCCAGAAGCTGCGATGCGCGTCCAAGATGGGTTGCACTTCGGGCCCGAAAGCGACCGTCGCAGGCCCGGCCGCCTCGGCGAAGCCCACCAGGTCAGGCGGGACGGCCATGTGCACGTCATGCCCGCGGCGCACCAGCTCGCGGCCGATGGCGACGCACGGTTCCACATCGCCGCGGCTTCCGTAGCTTGCCAGCGCAAATTTCATCGCGGGCCCTTCACTTTCCGTGCGGCGAAGTTCTCGACAAGATCAGCGGTGGCCGCAACGCTTTGGTCGGCTTTGGTCATCCGGGTGGCGAGCTCACGGGCCCGGGCGACATACTGCGGGTCCAGGATCCGGCCCAGGTCTGTGACCAGCGAATTCTGGCTAGTGCTCGAAAAGCGCCGCGTGGTACCGACTTTCAGTCGCTTGACCACAGCACCCCAAATCGTTTGGTCGCCCCACGTCGACAGGATCAACGTGGGCACGCCGGCCCGCAGACCCGCGGCCGTGGTGCCCGTACCACCGTGGTGGACCACTGCGCGGCAGGCCGGAAAGGCCGCCGCGTAGTTCATTTCGCCCACCACCTTGACGTGCTCGGCAGTGGACACCCCGCTGAAGTCCGTCCCGCCGGCGCACACCAACGCCCGCTCACCCAACTGCGCACACGCCGCTCCGATCATCGTGATCGTCTCGGCCGGAGATTTGGCCGGAGTGCTGCCGAAGCCGAAGAAGATCGGCGGCGTTCCCGCGGCGATCCACGATGCGACCTCGTCATCGGCGTCCGTCGCCATCTCCAGCGTCAGCGTGCCGACAAACGGCCGTCGGCCATCCACCGATGCCCACTCGTCCGCCAGCCCGGGAAAACAAACCTCGTCGTAAGCCTGGATCTCCAGCGCTCCCCGTTCGCTGATTCGCCGCGACGGCAGGCCCGTAGCCTTCGGCAAGCCCAGTTCACGGCGCTGGGTGTCCTCGAGCTTTTTCGTCAACGGCCGACCGAACCCCTCGGACAGCTTCATCGCTGAGCGCGCCAACGGCGCCGGAATCGCAGCGAGCTGCCCATTGGGCCGCAACGGGAAAGCATGCAGCGTGGCCAATGGAATGCCGTAATACTCCGCGACATTGGCAGCGGGCTCCTCGCCAAGCACGCTGGTAAAGACCAGGTCGGCCCCGTCCGCCAACGACTTCAACGTCGCGTTGGTCTCCTCCCAGCACTGGGCAAGCAGTCCCCGATCCTGGCGCCACAGCGTTTTCAGATCCCGAAGCCGCCAAGGGTTACGGAACAAACACGTCAAGAAGTCGCGGTGCAAGTCCTGCCACATCCGCGCGTCCGGCCCGTATGGCACCGCCGCAACCCCGGCCGATTCGGCGAACCCAACCAGTTCTGGCGGAACGGCCAAGCGCACGTCGTGCCCGCGGCGCAGCAGCTCGCGCCCTGCGGCAACGCCCGGCTCGACATCGCCGCGAGTTCCATAGAACGCCAGCGCAAACTTCATCGCGGATCCTTAGCCCTTCATCTACCGTGCGCGTGCTGCGAAATGTATCCGGCGATCGCAACAGGATCCCGGTCGGGTCACAACAGGTACCACGGGTTGGCCCGCGCCCAATCGATGGTGCGACGGATCCCTTCCTCGAGATCGACCTCCAGGCGCCATCCCAGCTCCCGCTGCGCCTTGGTCGAATCCGGGATACGACGAGGGATGTCCTCGTAGCGAGCCCCGTAATGTGCTGCAGTATCAATAGATTCGGCGCTGGACACCGAGTCGACGTTCGCGATCTTGATCGCCAATGCGACCACATCGCGCACCGTCGTCTCGGTCATGCTGCCAATGTTGAATGCCTGGCCGACCGCCGCTTTGCTCTCCGACGCAAGCAAGGTGCCGGCGATGGCGTCGTCCACGTAAGTGAAGCAACGAGTCTGCTCGCCTGCGTCGTAGAGCAACGGTCGGCGATTATTGAGAATCCGGTGGATGGTCCGGGAGATCACGAAGATCGGATGCTGCCGCGGGCCGTAGACATTGAAGTAGCGGACCACCGTCACCCGCAGTCCGTAGGTGGTGTGCATCGCGAAAGCGAGATGCTCGGCCATCGCCTTGCTCGTGCTATAACTCCACCGCGCCGTCCTCGTCGAACCGAGCACACGGTCGTCATCCTCGGCGAACGGTGGGTTCGGGTTTTTGCCGAATACCTCAGACGTGCTGGCCAACACCACATGAGCTCCATGCCGCTGGCTCAGCTCGAGGACGTTGCGAGTGCCGGTCACGTTGACGTCGATAACCTGAAGCGGGTCTTCGAGGTATCTTTTGACGCCGACGACGGCGGCTAGGTGAAAGACGGTGTCGACGCCGGGTATCAGTGCTTTTTCCAGGGCAGACAAATCAGTGACATCGCCGCGCACGAACCGGAAGTTGGCATGGCGGTCGAAGTCGACAGCGCTGTCGCGGGTGTCCTTTGCAAGGTCGAAAACCGTGACGGTGTCGCCGCGGCGCAGCAGTGCGGAGACCAAATGTGATCCGATGAAGCCGTAGCCGCCTGTCACCAGGACGTTGGACACTATCGACCGATGCCCTTGTAGACGAAGCCCGCGGCACGCACTGCTGCCGGGTCGAAGCTGTTGCGTCCGTCGAGGAACACGCAGTTGGTGCTCACCAAATCCGCGAGCCGGACCAACGGAACCTGGTGGAAGTCTCGATGGGCAGCGAGGACCGCCAAGGCATCGGCATCTTCGACCGCCGACTCGATGTCTGCGGTCAGCGGGATCCTTGTCACCGTGGCGGCCTCGTCGTCGGTCACCCACGGATCATGGACCGAAAGCTCGCAGCCGCTCTCCTCGAGCAGGGCGACGAAGTGCTTGGTCGGCGTGAGGCGGCAGTCGCCGGTGTTGTTCTTGAACGCAATGCCCAGCACCGCGATCTTGCTCGTCTCGATCGCCTTGCCTTGATCGGCGAGGAGCTGCTCGAGCAGCTCGTAGGTGTAGGCGGGCATCGTGTCGTTGACGGTCCTCGACGTCCGCGGAATCGCGAGGTCCAAGCCCACGGTTTGGCCTAAGTGGTGGACGAACCATGGATCCTTCGTCAGGCAGTAGCCGCCTACGCCCATGCTCGGCATCAAGATGTTCACGTCGTGGCTGCCTTTCGGCATCGTGTTGGCCGCGTCGATGACTTGAAGGACGTCCATCCCGATCCGGTCGCATACCTTGGCCAGCTCGTTCGCCAGTGCGACGTTGAGGTCGATCCAGAGGTTGTCCGCCAGTTTGACCATCTCTGCGGTCCGCGGATCGTCGACGACAACGGAGTCCACGCCCAGGGTGTGGCGCCACAGTGTGGCGCATGCACGGGCGCTGCGCTCGTCGATGGCGCCGACGACGATCGGGATCGACGTCAGTTCGTAGATGGCTCGGCCCTCGGCCAATCGCTCAGGACAAAACGCCAACCCGAAGTCGACCCCAGCTTGCAGTCCTGAGACCTCTTCGAGGATCGGCTGGACGAGATTCTGGGTGGTGTCGGGTGGCACCGTGCTTTTGAGGATGACCAGGTGACCGGCATGTAGATGCTCTCCCACAGACCGCGCCGCTGCCTTGATGTGGTCGACGACGGGTTCGAAGTCGTCAAGCGGCGTACCGACGTTGACAATGACGAAGTCGTTGTCCGCGAGGACGCCGAAATCGGTTGTGGCGTGGAGCCGCCCGACTCGTACGCTGTTGGCGACGAGCTCATCGAGCCCTGGTTCTGGCACAGTGGTCTTGCCGAGGTTGATTTCGTCGACGACGCTCTGTCTCACGTCGATTCCCGTGACGGGCCAACCGCGAGAAGCCAGCACGGCCCCGATCACTGTGCCGATGTAGCCGAAGCCCACAACTGCGATCCCTGACTGCTTGCCACGGACCAAGAGGTCGATCTCAGCGTCGCTACGTCCGAACACGCCTTCAGGCATCGCCCGCCTAACTCGTCAGGCCCCCCGCTCCAAACACTTTCACAGAGTGCCATGCCCTGCCGTGCTCCTGCACGAGTATCAGCACACGAGCACCGCTAAAAATCACGCGCTACTGAATTGGCGGTGACGCGGGCCGAGCCGAATGATGCCGAAACCCCCGTGGAGCGGATCGAGCGCCTGTGTCGTCGATTCGGCGTGGTGATTTCCTCGATGGTGGCTGATTCGAGGACTCGCCCAGATACGTTCCGGTGAGCGAAAAGTCCTCCAGAACGCTCGAAAGCTCATGCCTTAAGCCGTCATTCGAGCTGAGACGACCCGGCTGATAAGCCATGACCGAGACAAAGACGCGTCCGCAGGCTCTTCCCGAGACCAAAGCCTGCAGTCCACCCAACCGGTGCAGCATCGCCTCGGTCATACCCCGGTACGAATTCTGCACAGCGGAGTAGTCGGCGTCTGTGCCATCTGGCCGACTGGCGGCCGGGCCGATCACTCCGAGGTTGGATGAGACGACGCTTGTCGCGGTGCCGGCGACCTTGAAGAGTCGCTTGGGTAGCAAGGGAATGACAGCGAAGAGCGCCCGCTGTTCGTCGGCTAACTCCCGGTAGCGCATCAGGGCTTGCTTGATTGCGGCGCGGATCTCACGCAGGTCCGTCGTGGCAGATGCAGGGTCGACCCTGATGTTGACGTCGCTGAAGGCGTTGGCGCGAGTATCGCCGGCGGCGCGTTCGTTGACTGGCATCACCAAGCTGACCGAGCCGTCTGCGGTGACCCTCCCCACTCGTTGGGCGAGGCGAGCCGCCACTCCCGCAAGCAGCGCGGTGCTGTTCCCGCCGAGTGAGTGTGCGCGGGCGTCCCACTCGTCGGCATCGATGAAGATCATCGCCGTGGGGAGCGTGACGGGTTCGTCGCCGCCGGCGGGCACCATGAGTGGCGTTGACGTCATCGCCGCCCCGGTATCACCGCGGCTGCGCCGGGCCAACCGTACGGCGGCGACGACGGCGCGGCCGACAGCGGGAGTGTCGCGCACCGCTTGGCGCGCATCCTCGTGCAGCGCCCGCCACCGCCGCCGCGATGCGGCGGCAGGCCAGCTGATCGGGTCGTCGCAGCCAACCGCGGCATCCGCCAACGCTTCACAGAGGCCGGGGCCATCAGTGAGGCAATGTGAGGTCAGCAAGCTCAGTCCGGTGCCGCCGTCGGTAAACGGAAGCACAGCGAGGCGCCATCCGGGTCCGTGCTCGCAATCCAGCGGGGACTTGGCCTGCTCACTGAGCCAGGCGTCGAATTCTTCTCGCGGGCGGGCCGTGGCGACCAACTCGATGTCGGAGGACCCGTCGGCTGATACCCAGCGGTGGCGGCCGAACGGCAACGGCGACCGTTCGATGCGGCGAGATAAGCGTCCGCGCTGAAGATGGTCGTGGAACCGTCGCAGACCGTCTAGGTGGATCGGACGGTTGTACACCCAGACCCACTGCCCCAGGGTGCTGACTCCGGTGGCTCGCCCGTAGTCGAACCAGACCTGATCGCGCGGGTCCAGCACGTTGCTCATTGGCGCACGATACTGCCGTAACGTTCGCTGACGACCTGTTTCACCTCGAAAGTCATGCGAATGTGCGGAGGCGTCGCGGCCGCGGCAACATTTGCGACGTCCACTTAGTCGTCAGCGGTCTCAGCCGCCTCAGGTGCCACTTACTACCTGGGAAACCCACAGGGTAGTGTTCCGGCCCATGTGGGGCTCCGTACTTGTGCTGGGGCTGGTGGTTGGTCTTGATCCGCTGCGTCTCGCCATCACCCTTCTCGTGATCTCCCGGCCACGGCCCACGCAAAACCTGCTCGCCTACTGGGCCGGCTGCGTGACGACGTTCATCCCCGCGGTGGGGATTCCGCTGACACTGCTGCACGTCACGCCGACGTTCAGATCTTTTGCGGACCACCTGGCCACGAGCTCCACCGTCCGCCACGTTCAGCTCGGTATCGGTGTGGTCGCATTGGCGATCGCTGCGGTGATGACGGTGCGCCTGCGGGCGCAGCGGCGAGCCTATGCGATGGCACCAGCCGGCGACGCGCCGACGGCTGGGCGGGAGTCGAATCCGCCGGACCTACTCTCGCGGCTGCTGGGCCGCACGCAAGACGCTGCGACGGAGGGCGGCTCGCCGTTCCGGCGACTGCTCGGCCGCGTCCACACCGCGTGGGAAAACGGGTCCTTGTGGGTCGCATTCGTGATCGGCATTGCGCTCGGAGGGGTGGCGCCCGAGCTGCTGGTATTTGTCCTCACGATCATCGTTGCCTCTGGAGCTGCGATCGGCACACAGGTGGGCGCCGCGATCGCATTCGTCGTCGGGGTGCTTGCGATTGCCGAACTCGCCCTTCTCAGCTATCTGATCGCGCCGGCGAAAACCGAAGCGGTACTGCGACGCTTGCACGACTGGGCGTTGGCCCACCGTCAGCACGTCCTCATCGGCATCTTCGCTGTGGGCGGCGTCTCGCTGGTGGTCAACGGCATCGGCAGCATCTGAACTGCGCTCCGCGTCTTATCCTGCGGGCTTGGTGAGAAGGCCCTGGCCCGTTGGCAATGCGCAGATCGGCACGCCCAATTCGCTCGCCAATTCATCCATGGCGAGTCGCTGCTCATCTGCTCCGAGAAACGCGTAGTCGTCCAGCAGCACGAAAGCACCGGGAGACAGGCGCGGCCAGAAAAAGCGCAGAGCGTCGACTTCGGGTGCGGCACAGTTCATGTCGATATGGAGGAACGCCACCGCATTCGCGTCGACCTGGCCGAGCGTCTCCGGAACCGCCCCGACGACGATCCGCTTGTTACGCCACTGCGCGAAATTGGCGCGGACGCTGTCGGCCGAGCTCGCATAGAAACCGTTGCGCAGCCATCGCCGACTTTTCCTCAGCGTCTTGGCCGGGCGTTCGGCGGCGGTGATGTAGCGCGGGTCCAGTCCGGCGAACGTGTCCAACAGGTAGAACGTTTTGCCCAGGCGATCCCAATCGAGGAATTCCATCACGGCGCTGCTCAAAAACCCGTAACTGACCCCGCATTCGACGAAATCACCATCAAGCCGGCTGGCGTTGGCCGCTGCCCATAGCCCGATGTGCACGCGCCACTGCCACTGATAAAAGTCCTTGCCGCCAAGAGCGCGCACGCCTCGCTGGTAAGCACGCTGGAACGCGGGGTCGTCGAGGAACGCGTGGCGGTGAATACTGATCAGCCCGTCGCTCGCGTAGGCACCGGGTAAAACAACACGCGTAAGCCGGTACGGAGCGCGCAACGGAGCGCGCACCGCCCACTGCGCGAGGCGAGCCCTAAGCGGCCGCCCGATTGCCATGGCGGGAACCATAGCAGCATCAAAGGCATGACATTCTTTCGAGGTGTGCGTTTCGTTGCTGGGAGTAGTTCGCGGCGAAGGGAATTCAGAATGCCGAAAACGCATCTGCGCGTGGCAACGAATGGTACGTTCGTGATTCGCCCGAACCGGGCAAAGCTTGGGCCCCTCCGCTAGGAAGTCGATTTGGCTGACGGCGAGTTGAATTCTCGCGAGGCAGAAGACGTTGTGTGGGACGTCGTTGTCGTGGGCACCGGCATGGGTGGCGCGATGCTCGGCTATTCGCTGGCCCGCTCAGGGCGCAGAGTGCTGTTCGTCGAGAAGGGCCGCTCGACACTCCCTTGGGTGCCCGGAACGATTCGCTCTTCGATGCCCGAACTGGCCGAGCCGCTGGCGTGTCGCTCCGCAAAGACCTATCGCGATGCGTTGGCTCGCGCCGGACGCTCGACCGACGAAGCCGAAGACATCAGCGGGCGCTTCCCGCGGCGGTTTGTGCCGTTGATGGGCAGCGGAACAGGAGGCTCGTCGGCCATCTATGGCATGGTCTGTGAACGATTCTTCGCTCGCGACTTCAGTCCGCGGCAGGACTTCCCTGACCCCGGCGAATCCACGGTGCCGGAGGCCTGGCCGGTCACCTACGAGCAAATGCGACCGTGGTACTCGGCTGCCGAGAGGCTGCTGGGGGTTCGCGGCCAGCCCGATCCGCTCCGGCCGGAGGCAGCCGACGCGGGTTTGCCTGCACCACCGCCGTTTTCGGCAGACAACCAGCCGCTGTTCGACCACCTGGCAGGCCGCGGCTTGCATCCGTACCACCTGCCGATGGCATGTGACTACACCGACGGGTGCACCACCTGTGACGGCTATCTCTGTGACCAGTCGTGCAAGAATGACGCCGCGCGCAATTGCCTGCTGCCGGCCATTACCGAGTACGGCGCCCGACTGCTGGCCCAATGTCGGGCCGTGCGCCTCGACGCGGACCGCACTCACGTCCGGCAGGTGATCTGCGAGCATCGCTACGGCGCGCTTGCCCTGAAGGCCAAGGTGGTGGTGCTGGCCGCCGGCGCGCTGGCCACTCCCGTGCTGTTGCTCAATTCCCGTTCGGGTGATTGGCCGCACGGATTGGCCAACAGCTCAGACTGGGTGGGGCGCAACCTGATGCGTCACCTGATCGACTACATCGCCGTCTGGCCGCAGCCCGGCCGCAAGGTCACTGCACCCAGCAAGCAGATCGGGCTGAACGATTTCTATTTTCGGGACGGGCAGAAGTACGGCACCCTGCAGTCGGCTGGCTCGATGCCGCCCGTGGACGTGATGACCAACCAGCCCGGCTGGCGGCCGAAGGCGCTGCGCCTGATGAGCCCGGCGACGCGCCGCATCTACGAGTACTTCAACGGCGGGCTGGTGCTGGCAGCGATCATGGAGGACCTGCCGTATCTGGACAACCGCGTCCTGCCGGGCGGGGACGGCAACCCGCGGGTGCGGATTCAATATCGTTGCCACGCAAGCGAAATGGAGCGCCGGGCAGCATTTCTGCGGCAGCTGAAGGAAACGCTGGAGCCGCTTCGAAAAATCACGTTCCCGACCGCCAAGAACAACCAGAACCTGGCGCACGCGTGCGGCACGTGCCGCTTCGGCGACGATCCCAAATCCAGTGTGCTCGACCCACACAATCGGGCACACGAGGTCGACAACCTCTACGTGGTGGACGCCTCGTTTTTCCCGTCCAGCACCGGATTGAACCCCAGTCTGACGATCGCAGCCAACGCCCTGCGGGTTGCCGACCACATCGACCAAGTGCAGTTCGCCACCTGATCGGGTCTCAGGCCGGCTCACGCAGCGGAAGCCCGGCAGCGCGATAGATCGCATCGATGACGGCCATGTTCTCGACCGAGTCCTGCGGCGATGTCTTCACCGGCTCGCCACGCAATACAGCCCCGGCGAATGCGTCAAGCTGATACGCATACGAGGCGCGGCGCGGGAAGCGCTCTACCCGCTTGCCGTCGGCCGTTCGGACCGTGAGCCGATTGAACACCTGGGGTGCCACAGGATTGGGCATACGCAGCTCCCCGCGATCGCCGACTACCTTCGCGCTGAACCGCAGCAGGCTCGACGACCACAGCGAGCAGCGGACCTGGCCGGTGTGCCCGCCGACGAAACTCAACTGCGCCGTCATCGCGCGGTCGATCTTGGAATCGCGCAACTTCGCCTGTGCCGAAACAACTTCCGGGGTCGAGCCGCCGAATGTGCGAACCATGTGAACCGCATAGCAGCCGGCATCCATCAGGGCACCACCGGCAAGCGAGTAGTCGTAGCGGATATCGGAAAACTTCGGCAGCGGAAAGCACATCGCCGCCTCTACCCGCTGCAGCTTGCCCAACTCCCCCGAGGCCATGATCTCCTCGGCGCGCAAAGTCAACGGATGATAGCGATAATGGAACCCCTCCATCACAACCCGGTCCGACTTCGCGGCCAGTTCGGCGATCTCGCGGGCCTCGACGGCATTGGCGGTAAACGGCTTTTCGCACAACACGTGCTTGCCGGCGATAACCGCCTTACGGGTCCACCTGCCGTGCAAGCCGTTCGGCAGCGGGTTGTACACGGCATCGAGGTCCGGATCGGCGATCAGCGCCTCGTAGCTGTCATGCACCTGACCGATATCGTGCTTGGCGGCAAAGGCTTGACCACGGGACACGTCGCGTGCCGCCACCGCAGCCACCACAACCTCGGAGTGTCCCCGCGCGGGATTGATCAGAGCCAACGGGGCGATGCGAGCTGCGCCAAGGACGCCGATCCGCACCGGGGCCGCGCGTCCAGACACGGACCGGATGCTAGCACCTGGTCCCTCGATGAGGGACAATTCAACAGCTTCACAGATGTGTGCCGGTCAGCGAGAAGTCTTTCAGAACAATCGAAAGGTCGTGCCGTAGGCCGTCATTCGAGTTGGGGCCGCCCGGCTGATAGGCGATGGCCGAGACAAAGACCTGCCCGTGTGCTCGTCCCGAGGGCAAAACCTGCAGTCCGCCCAACCGATGCATCAGTGCGGTGCTCACGCCCTGGTAGAGAAGCCTCGCGGCGAAGTAGTCGGCGTCGCGGCCGTCTGCCCGGGTGACGGCAGGGTCGGCCATACCGAGGTTGGTGGCGATGACGCTGGTCGCGCTGCCCGTGACCCTGAGGAGGCCCTGAGGCAACAGCGGAACGAGCGACAGCATCACCCGTTCGTCGTCGGGCACCTCCCGGTGGCGCGTCAGCGCCTGTTTGACCGCGGCCCGAATCTCCCGCAGATCCGTCGTCGCGGCGGCGGGGTCGACCCTGACGTCGACATTGCTGACGGCATTGCCGCGCCTGTCGCCGACGGTGCGGTCGCTGACCGGAATCCTCATGGCGACCATGCCATCCGCTGTGAGCCGCCCCCGCAGCTCGGCAAGCCGGGCGGCTAGTCCGACGAGCAGCGCATTGCTGGTCCCGCCGAGTGCGTGGGCGCGGGCGTCCCACTCACGGGCATCCACGAACACCGTCGCTGTCGGAAGCATGATGGGATCGTCGGTACCAGCAGGCGCAGCTGCGTTGGTGGCCAAGGGTGGGGCGGTATCACGGGCACGCCGCGCCGCCCTTACCGTGGCGGCGACGCCGCGGCCGATCGCGCGGGCATCGCGCGCGGTTTGGCGAGCATCCTCGCGCACGGCCTGCCACCGCCGGCGCGATCCGGCCGCAGGCCACCTGATCGGGTCGTCGCGGCCCAGCGCGGCATCGGCCAGCGCCTCGAACAGCCCCAGACCATCGGTGATGGAGTGCGGCACGAGCAGGCTCACCCCGGCGCCGCCATCGGTGAACGGCAGCACCGCCAGATGCCATCCCGGTCCCCGCTCGCAATCCAGCGGGATCCTGGCCTGCTCGGTCAGCCACGCGTCGAATTCCTCGCGCGGCCGCGCGGATGAGACCACCTCGAGTGTGGGCGACCCGTTGGGCGCGACCCAGCGGTGCCGACCGAACGGCAACGGTGAACGTTCGATACGGCGAGACAACCGCCCCCGCTGAAGATGGCCGTGAAACTTCCGCAGACCCTCGATATCGACAGCACGGTTGTACACCCAAACAGCCTGGATCAGCCCGGTTACTCCTGTTGCCCGGCCAAGATCGAACATGGTCTGGTCGAGCGGGTCGAGCAGGTTGTCCATTGCCTCACCATACTTCGACCCCTTGGAGGCAACTTCGCCGTCAGCCGACGCGTCCGAGGCGGGCGGAGTTTTCCACGAGATCGGCGGCTACTGCGATGCTTTCGGCGGGTTTGGTCATCCGGGCCGCAATGTCACGGGCCCGGGTGGCGTAGTCCGCCGCCAAGATCCGGCGCAGGTCAGCAACCAACGATTCGGGGGTAGTGCTCGAAAAGCGCCGGGCGGTACCGACTTTCAGTCGGCTGACCGCGCCTGCCCAGATCCGCTGATCCGGCAACATCCAGAGGATCAGCGTAGGAACTCCGGCACGCAGGCCGGCGGCGGTAGTGCCCGTCCCACCGTGGTGCACGACGGCGCGGCAGGCCGGAAAGGTAGCGGCGTAGTTCATCTCGCTGACGACCTTGACGTGCTCGACGTCGGGCACGTCACTGAAGTCGCTCCAGCCGGCACACACCAACGCCCGCTCACCCAACTGCGCGCACGCCCCGCTGATTGTCGCGAGCGTCTCGGCCGGGGATTCGACCGTTGTGCTGCCGAAGCCGAAGAAAATCGGCGGGCTGCCCGCCTTAATCCACGAGGTGACCTCGTCATCGACATCCGTCGGCAACTCGATTGTCAGCGTGCCGACAAAGGGCCGTCGGCCATTTTCTTTAGCCCATTCTGCTGCCAGCCCGGGAAAGCAAGCTTCGTCGTAGGCCTGGATTTCCAGCGATCCGCGTTCAGCTATCCGTCGTGACGCGGGAGCCTTAGCCTTCGGCAGGCCCAAGTCGCTGCGCTGCGCGTCCTCGAGCCTCTTGTTCAGGCGCCAGGCCAGCCACTCATACACCGTCATCACCGACCGCGCCAGCGTGGCCGGCAGGACCGGAACCAGCTGACCGTTGGCCCGCAGCGGAAACCAGTGCAACGTCGCCAACGGAATGTTGTAGTACTCCGCGATATTGGCAGCGACGTTTTCGAAACCCGGGCCGGTGAACAGCAAGTCCGCCCCATCCGCCAGTGACTTCAGCGTGGTGCTCGTCTCCCGCGAACACCGGGCGAACAGCTCCCAACCCTCGCGCCACAGCCGGATCAGATCCCGGATCTTCCAGAAGTTGTGGAAAAAGTACGCCCAGAAGTTGCGCGTCACTTCCCACGGCTCCTGCATGTCCAGTCCGTAGGGGACCGCCGTAAGCCCTGCCGACTCGGCGAAGCCAACCAGGTCGGGCGGGACGGCCATGCGGACGTCGTGGCCGCGACGCAGCAGCTCACGGCCGACAGCGACACAGGGTTCGACGTCGCCGCGAGTTCCATAGCTTGCCAGCACAAACTTCATCGCGGATCCCGGCCTCTCGCTTCCCGTGCGCGTTCTGCGAAATGAAAACCGCGGCCTCGCATTCCGCGCCTCAGCCGCCCGGCAGCATAACTCGATATCGATTACTTTCGACCTGAAATCTGCAAGTCTGGCCGGTCTGGGCGCAGCGTGCTATAGGGTTCCGGCCGTGTGGGGCTCACTGCTCGGGCTGGCGTTGCTGGTGGGGTTCAACCCGGTGCTGCTCGCGGTCATCCTTCTGATGGTCTCCCGGCCGCGGACCCTGCAAAACCTGCTGGCCTACTTGGTCGGCGGCCTGATCGTCAATCTTGTGTGTGTGCTGGTTCCGCTGGTCGTGCTGCACTCGACACCGACGTTCACCTCTTTCGCGCATGATTCGACCATTCCGGCCAGCGCCGCGAGCTCCACAGTCCGGCACATTCAGCTCGGCATAGGTGTGGTCGCGCTATCGATCGCAGCCGTGATGGCAATGCGCTCCGCGTCGCGTCAGCGGGCGCGGCTGGCGACACCGGGCGGCAACACGTCGGTCTTGGTACTCGATTCGGATCGACCGACCGAGTTCTCACCGTTGGGCCTCCCGCAGGACGCGGCGGCGGAGGGCGGGTCGCCGTTGCGGCGGCTGCTCGGCCGCCTCCAAACTGCCTGGGAGAACGGCTCGTTATGGGTCGCGTTCGTTTTCGGCATCGGCGGTTTGCCACCACCCCTCTTGGTGCTGTTCGTCGACACGATGATCGTGGCTTCGGGAGCTCCGATCGGCACACAATTCGTCGCGGCCATCGTGTTTGTCATTGGGATGTTCGCGGTTATCGAGATCACCCTGGTCACCTACCTGGTTGCGCCGGCCAAAACCCAAGCGCTGCTGCGCCCACTGCACGACTGGGCGCTGGCACGCCGCCGGCAGGTCGTGATAGCGATCCTGGTAGTGGTCGGGTTCCTTCAGTTAAGCAAAGGCCTGGGCATACTCTGAAGCCGCCTGCCGGTTAGGCCCAGGGTCCCCTGCGCCGGTGCGCGATCGCGAGCACCTCATAGAGCAGGTTCAGGATGGTCGGGCGGACGAGCCAGTTGAACCGGTGCAGGCGGTGAAAATCCTCCGCTGCCGTCCGGAAACCACGTTCGCTCGCCTGATACGCGTCGAAAACGCGATCGAGTGCAGACTCATCCCATGCCTCGTCGCGCGCGGCCGCGCACAGCGCCTCGTACACAACGGAAATCCAGTTCGAGCCGAACGGCTCTGTCACCTGGCCGGCGAATCGCTGGCGGTGCAACTCCGGTCTGAGAAATTCATCGATTGCGTCTTCATCCCGGGCGTCGAGATCGATTGCGAGCGCCGCCGAGATCCGCTTCACTTCACGGCGCCAATCATCGAGAAGGTTGGCGTAATCGACGAACACGCGCGGCATGCCGCGCGTGTTCCTCTCGGCGAGCAGGGTGTATTTCAGCCACAAAGCGCTCGCGAGTTGCGGCGAGGTTCGATTCAACGCCGCGAGCGACGCGGCGACCTCCTGCGGGTGGCGCACGGTTATCACTGTCACGATGCCGAATCCGAGCTGGCGTGCCGCCTCGAACCACAGGCCGGCCAGCGCGGTGATGTTCAGGTCCTTGATGACTACGAGCGGCGCGGCCGGCAGCGTGGCGAGAAACTCCCCGATCTCGGCGACGTAGGCAGCCTTCTCCTCGCCGTCGAACGCATCCTGCTCTTGCAAACGCAACGTCGGGTCGAACCACACGCTACGGTGGCGGCGCAAGATTCTGTAGTTGATGCGGTGTGCCGCGCGCGGTTCCCAATAGCCAAGCGGATTGCCCGAGTTGGCCCCGGCCAGCCCGGCCGGGAGCGCACCGCCACACAGCGAGAGGACCCGCGTGAGCGCCGACGTTCCGGACCGGTTCACCCCCATCACGAACAGGGCGACCGGTCGGGCAGCAGGCCCCCGGTCCGCGGCGGGGCTCACCACCAGAGCTCGGTGTTCGACCCCCTGCGCGAGACCTCTTCCCCCAAAAAATGGTCCGGCACAAGGCCGGACCGGTACCGTCGGTATGAACAAGCGACTGCGGCGCGCTCGACGGCAGGCCACAGGCTGTAGCTCATACATGCACCATAGTGCACAGTTCCGGATTGGATCACCGATATTCGGATATCCGGCTACTCTACGGTTCATGAATGTCGAGGACGCCGACGCCGTCACACCCAGTGCCGCCCTCCGCCGCCGGAGTTGATCGGTGCCGCTCCGGACACGACGCGCGGGCGCGTCTCCCCACAGCAGCACATCCAATGGTGCTGCGCGACTGGACAATCGGCTCGCGTTGGTGGACCAAGCCTTGTTTGCGGGACATCGAGCGGCCGGCCTGAACCTGGTCATCCAATGCGTATGGGTGTATCAACACGGCATAGACTTCGACGGGCTCAAGCGTTTTCACCACAATCTCGGTGACACATTGTTGGGGCGACGCATCGAGCGCTCGCCGTTGCCGTTCGGCCGACCCCGCTGGGTCTTGGATCGGGGGCCGGCCGATATCGATATCGCCGAGTGTGCCCGCCCGCGGGCTGAACTCAGCGACTGGGCCGACGAACGTTCACAGCTGCCTATCGACGCGGAATGCGGGCCCGGCTGGCACCTCGGCGTCCTTCCTCTTACGGATGGCTCGACCGCGGTCAGTCTGGTGCTTTCTCACTACTTGGTCGACGGCCTCGGTCTGGCCCTCACGATCGCTGATGCGGCACTTGGCAACACGCGCGACCTTGGCTACCCGCCGCCGTGTTCCCGCACTCGACGACGCGCGGTAGTTCAGGACATCCGGCAGACAGCGCAGGATGTGCCCGACGTTGCCCGAGCGTTTTTCGCGGCGGCAAGGCTGGCGCGAAGGCAGGCCCGTGCGCGGCGCGATAGCGCCCGACCGACGGCGCGACCCCTTGCTCTGTCCGGCGGCGACGGTGAGGACATCGTCGTCGTACCTGCCGTCTCGATTCACGTCGATTCGGATGCGTGGGATGCCCGCGCGCAAGCTCTCGGCGGAACGGGTCATACGCTGGTCGCCGGGTTCGCCGCGAAACTGGCTGAGCGCCTGGGGCGCCGGCGTGACGGTGACGGCACCGTCACGTTGCACCTGCCCATCAACGAACGCACCGAGGGTGACACCCGTGCGAACGCGATGTCCATTGCGATTGTCAGCGTCGACCCGACCCGGGTCGCGACGGACCTGCGCGATGCCCGCGCTGCCATCAAGCAGGCGCTGAGAACTGTCCGCGAGACGCCGGACGAGTCGTTGCTGTTGCGTTCGCTGATTTCGTTCACGCCGAAGGGAGCCTTGAAGCGGATGGTGGACGCGGGTTTCAGCGACCCCGACGTTCCCGTGCTGTGTTCTAATCTCGGCGACCTCGGTCCGTTGGTGTGCCGCCTCGACGGCACCGACGGGGAACTCGTCATGACACGAGCAACGGGGCAGCGATTCAGCCGAGGGTGGCTCGAGCGGGTGGGCGGCCAAATGACGCTGCAATCCTGGCGGACTGGAGGGGCCCGGGTTTACCTCACGGTCAACGCCTATCAACCGGGCGCGGAAAATACCAAGTCCGCGTTGCGCGAATTAGCGGCGCGCACGCTGGCTGAGTTCGACCTGACCGGCACGATCGACTAGACGAATTATGAATCGCTGGCCGGACTCGCAGCAGAGACGTCCGCCACCGCCTGGCTCAAGCCTCTGACGGTCGGCGCGTCGACCAAGGCCGAGACCGCAAGCCGGGTATCAAGGGCCGAGTTGATCGCGGCGATCACCCGCATCGCCGACAGCGAGTCGCCGCCCAGATCGAAAAACGACTCGTCGACCCCGACATGGTCGACTCCCAGCACCTGGGCGTAGATGTCGGCCAGGATCTGCTCGACGAGGTTAGCCGGATTGCGATAACCGTTGCCGTTGCCGCGCTTTTGGAGTGCCGGCGCCGCCGAGATCAACTGGGGACGCCCACTTCCGTCAAGCAGGTCCAGTGACGACAACGGCCGTGCCGGGTCGGCGGTCATGGCCATCAACACGGTTGTGAACCGCTCCATCAACACCTCGATGCTTACCTCGTCGAACACGTCGGTGCGGTATTGCACGCGCAGGTCCAGTTCGCTGCCCGGCACGGCCTGCAGGGCCAGCGGGTAGTGGTAATAGTCGCGAACGGTGAACTGGGCGATCGTCGTCTCGAGGTTCTCTGCTAATGCCGGGGTGTCGATCGGATAATTCTCGTAAACCAAAACGGTGTCGAACAGTCTTTCCTGGCCGGTGAGTCGGTGAATGTCGCTCAGCCCGAGATGCTGGTGCTCGAATGTGTCGTTGTGCGTGCGCTGCAGCTGATCCAGCAAGTCGGTGGTGGTGGTCTCCGCGGTGATGGTCGCCCGCACCGGCACCGTGTTGATCAACAGCCCCACCATCGATTCCGCGCCGACCACCTCGGCCGGCCGCCCCGAGACCACGGCACCGAACGCCACGTCGCGCTGACCGGTCAGCCACATCAACACCGCAGCCCAGGCGGCCTGCAGCAGCGTGTTGACGGTGGTGTGTGACGAGCGGGCCAGGTCGTTGATCGCCTGCGTGGTTTCCGCCGATACCTGAAACGATGCAATGGCTCGTGGCCCCAGCCCCAACCGATCCGGTGGCCCCACCAATGTCGGCGTGCCGAAACCGGCCAGCACATCACGCCAAACCGCTTGGGCGGCAGCCCGATCCCGATCGGCCAGCCAGGTGACAAAGCGGCGATATGGCGCAGCGGCGGACAGTCGCTGCCCGAAGTAGCCGGCGAATATCTCCCAGAGCAGGATCGGCATCGACCAGCCATCCGCCAGGATGTGGTGATTGGTCAGCACAAACCGGTGCCGATCTGGTGCGGTTCGGACCAGCGCCGCTCGGAAGGCCGGCTGATCGGCGAGGTCATAGACCGCGGCACGTTCGGCGGCGCACAGGCGCTGGATCTGTTCCTCGATGTCGCCGCCGTCGAGCTCGACGTATCGCCACGGCGCCACGGGATCTCGGGGGATGATCTGTACCGGTTCGTCGTAGTGTGCGCAGAATCGGGCCGCCAGGTTGGGATACCGGTTGACCACCGCGTGCACCGCGTCGCGCAGGCGGTCGGGGTCCAGCGGGCCGGTGAACGTGAAATCGAGCTGCACCGCATACACATCGTCATCGCTGCCTTGCGCTGCACTGGCGTGGAAAAGCAGCCCCTGCTGCAAAGGGGTCAGCGGCAACACATCGGCGATTGGGTATCGCCGCGCTAACTCGTCGATCTGCTGCTGGCTAAGACGGGCAGGAACGATGTCCGACGGGGTCAGCCCGCCCCCGCCGTCTCGCACATGCGCGCAGATCCCGGCCAGTGCCTCAAACCACAACTGGCTCAACCGGTTAGCTTGGGCGCCGTCGAGCGCCGAGGGCGCCCACATCCAATCGGCGTGCAGCTGCGGGCCCGAGTCGGTGTCGACCGTGCCGGCGTTGAGTTCTACCGTGTGCGCCAACGCCATGGGTACCGCCGTGGCGGCGCCGGTGATCGCCGCGCCGTCCTGGCAGACCCGCCAGCCATCGCCGGACCTGTCGGCTCCCGCGGCACCAAGACGCCCCAGATAGTTGAACCCGATCGGTGGGTCGGCCGCGTCCAACTGGACATCGGGGTTCAAATAGCGCAGCACGCCGTAGCTC